>NZ_CP028092.1:657109-1314219 GCF_005491705.1 Pontibacter sp. SGAir0037
ACTGAATAATTTCCAAAGCAAACTTAAATGCCTTGTTCACTATAGGATTCTCTTCAATTCTCAACTGTTTCATTCTATCCATATTTTAAAAAGCACATTAGCATATTAAAAAATTAGCACATTAAGCGGAAGCCACTGTTCTCTGCTCAATGCGTTTCTCGTAGTGCTCTCCCTGGAAAATGCGTTGCACGTAAATGCCGGGGGTGTGGATGAGGTTGGGGTCTAGTTCGCCTGCTGGTACGAGTTCTTCTACTTCGGCTACTGTAATTTTTCCGGCTGCGGCCATCATCGGGTTAAAATTGCGGGCGGTGCCTTTGTACATCAAATTGCCTGCTGTGTCGCCTTTCCAGGCTTTAACAAAGGAAAAATCAGCCTTAAGCCAGGATTCCAGCAAGTACATTTTACCGTTAAACGCACGACTTTCTTTGCCTTCGCCTACTTCGGTGCCATAACCTGCCGGTGTGTAAAAGGCAGGTATACCCGCACCACCTGCCCGGATGCGTTCGGCAAGGGTACCTTGCGGAATAAGTTCTACCTCCAATTCACCGGAAAGCAACTGGCGCTCAAACTCGGCATTTTCGCCTACATAGCTGGAGATCATCTTTTTCACCTGGCGCTTTTGCAGGAGTAATCCGATGCCAAAATCATCCACGCCTGCATTGTTGGAGATACAGGTCAGGTTCTTTACACCCAGGCGGAGCAGTTCCTGTATGCTGTTCTCCGGAATGCCGCATAAACCAAAGCCACCCAGCATCAAGGTCATGCTATCCTGAATTCCTTGCAGTGCCTCCTGCACGTTTTTTACTGTTTTATTGATCATAGGATGTCTAGAAGATAATTTTAGTTAATAGTGTAATTATTATGTTAAATAATAGATATTGCTTCTGATCTATCGGATTCATTGAAGTAATTTATATATAAAAAAAGCCATATGGAATATATGGCTTTTCGAAATTACCCTTCAATAGGTTGTGTTTAACGTAATTTTGTTCCGGTGGCTGCTTTACAATTTCTGGCTGATTAAAACCTCCAGCACCACCTCCTGTTCAACTTGGTCGGCAATGGACTTTTTCACTTTCTCCAAATCTTGCGGGGTAACAGGGTTATCAGATAAAAGCGTGACACTAAGGGTGAGGGGATTACTGTTTCTGATAACGGAAACGTTTTTGATCAGGATATCATCAACCTGGTGGTTGTTAAGGGAACGAATAACATTATAGCTCCTGACCATTGCCAGGGAGCCGTATCCTAGCGGTAAACTTACTAAACCCACAATAAGGAGTGCTATCATAAGTCCTTTTCTGGCAAGGTGAAAGGGACTAAAGCCTAAGAATAAAAAGGTTATAATACCAGCCAACACAATACCTGCCAGGTTGGTGAGAAATAAAAGCAAGGCTCCTACAAAAACTTCCAGGTCGCCCCATCCCAGTCCTATACCTGATACAGCCAAAGGTGGTACCAGTGCAACAGCAATGGCTACTCCGGCAAGCGTTTTAGCTACTTCTTCCCGTGCGTGTGCATAAGCTCCGGCTATACCCGAAACAATGGCAACTCCTAAATCCAGGAGGTTTGGCCTGATACGGGCTGATATTTCTGCATTCAGGTGCTGGAACGGGGTTAGCAGGGTAACCAGTATAGCGGCCAGGTAGCCTACTACTAAGCTAAAAGCAATTGTTTTCCCGCTTCGGAAAATAAGTTTTTTATCTTGGCGAACCACACCCATCGAAAGCGATATAATAGGAGACATAAGCGGAGCCAGGATCATAGCGCCGATAATAACCGGCGATGAATCTGCGTACAAACCAAAGCTTGCCAACAGGGTTGATAAGACCATCAGCATCAGGTAAGAGCTGGTGGCCCTGGCATTTTCCCGCAGTATCAGAAAGAGCTCCTTAAACTCTTCGGTGGAGGCGTGGCTTACCCACGAGAGCGGCTGTGTCGTCAGGTCCCTGATGTAGGCATCGCCTTTGGGAAGCGTATCTACCCTGAATTTATCTTTGGCTTCTCCTGCTTCTTTATCTACCGAAAGATACCTGCCCGGCACAATCATAAGCTTTTCACTGCTTACCAGCAGCTCAATTTCCTTTGCGCTTAACAGCTGGTTGTCATGCGAAAAGTCCATAGGAGCGGGGCTGGAAATCGTAATCTGGCTAGATTTGATATGCCCTATAAAGGATGGTAACCTTCCGTTGCCCCTCTCGAAAATACTACTCATGTAGTAGCTAAGAATATCTACTAGGCTGTTGGGTGCCAGAATGAGGCTATGCAGCCTGCCATCATTTATAAATGATCCTTTTAGTATCCTTCTGGAAAAGATAGAACTCTTACCGTGTGAAACCACCACTATACCCAGTGCGGCCGTGTGAAGGGGCGGCTTGTTTTCGGCGGTAATGGTGAATTCCCTTGGGATGTGCGATTGAAAGCTTTTGAAGAAGCTCTTTATTTTCTCGAGCCTGGATAAGAAGAAGTTCTTTGACACACTTCCTGCCATCAGACTCAGGCTGTTACCAACCACCACTTTGTTAAAAACCGGCCTTCCATTGCAGAGCAACAGGTCTGCTTTTATTGTTTTTTCAGCGTTTCTGATATCCTCAATGGCCTCATACAAACTTCCGGATATGCCATACCCTGTTCTTACCTCTATCATTCCCGGATGAGGAAGGAATGCCAGAGTCCACTTTTTCAGGGAAGCAGTGGCGATGATTTCTGCAATGCGCTGGTCGTTTAAATAGGTAACAACAAAGCTTTCATCTTCAATAAGGCTACAATCTGTGTCATCCTGTTTAAAGGATATCAGCTCCTTTACACTTGCACCAAACTCTGGTACAATCTTATTCTTTACAGTTTCTTCTTCCAGCTGATCATAAATCAGCACAATGTCTTTCCTCATTTTACACACAAAAATCCTGGCCCAAAGCTTTGATCGTGGAGGCAAGGCTTTCTACAGAGCTAAAAGCTCAGGCTGCGGTTGTCGTCCCGATCAAAACAATCTATGTACTGCTAACCCGATAATTGGTTATTGTATGTGTGTTATTTGTGCTATAAATATGATGAATGAGGCAGAGAAGGAAGCGGAGCTTAACTAATTTCAGGCTAACTAAAGCCCAAAACCCTGCTTGTTTCTTCTTTATCTTTGGCTAGCTGTGCCTTTAAGGCATCCAGGCCGTTAAATTTCTGCTCCAGGCGCAGTTGCTCTACAAATTCTATGGTTAAAGACTGGCCATAAATGTCGCGGCTGAAGTTCAGGATATGCACCTCCAGCGTTAGCTTGGTGCCGTCTACGGTAGGGCGGGTGCCGATATTCATCATGCCGGCAAAGCGTTCCTCCTGCAGTTTTACCCATACCACATACACTCCGTTAGCAGGTATTAATTTATGCGCAGTAGGCAAAGCCAGGTTAGCAGTAGGGTAGCCGATGGTGCGGCCCAGTTTATTGCCTTCTTCCACCACAGACGTAAAGGCGTAAGGGCGGCCCAGGTATTGGTTGGCTGTAGGAATGTTTCCTGATTCAAGGGCAGTGCGTATTTTGGTAGAGCTCACGCCCACATCATCGATGTCCTGGCGCGGGATTTCTTCTACTTCGAAGCCGTACTGCTGCGAGCGGGATTTCAGGTGCTCAAAACTGCCTTCGCGGTTTTTGCCAAAGCGGTGGTCGTAGCCTATAATAAGCACTTTGGTTCTGATCGTTTTAACCAGGACATCCGAAATAAAGGTACGGGAGCTTAGGCGGGAGAATTCTTTTGTGAAAGGGATTATAAGCAGATAATCTATACCAAAGGCCCGAAGCTGCTCTATCCGCTCTTCAATGGTAGAAAGCAATTGCAGGTTATTGTCTTCCGGAAACAGCACCAGGCGCGGGTGAGGCCAGAAGGTAATAACCACACTCTGTCCGCCGGAAATCCTGGCACGCTCTGTAACACGCCGCAGAATTTTCTGGTGGCCAATGTGCACACCATCAAAAGTGCCACTCGTTACAACGGCATGTTTTAGGTTGGGAAATGCTGCTATATCATGAATTACTTCCATTCGCCTCTGCCTCTAGCTGTGCTTTTCTGATTTCCTGAACATGTTCTATTGTAAGCGCATCTTCTAACTTATACTGTCCGATACGGGTACGAACAAGAGAAGACAAATGAGCACCACAACCTAATTTCTGGCCAAAATCGTGGGCCAGGCTGCGTATATAAGTGCCTTTTGTGCACACCACTTTAAACGATACCACATTACCTTCGATGGCTGTCAGGTCAAAAGCTTTAATGGTGATTGTGCGGGGTTTCATTTCGGCTGTCTTGCCACCACGGGCCAGGTCGTAGGCTCTCTTGCCATCTACCCATACAGCGGAGTAAATAGGGGGTACCTGCTCAATGGTACCTACAAAAGTTGCTGCGGCTTCTTTTAAATTTGCCTCTGTTAAATGGCTGGTATCACACGCTTCGCTAACAGGAGTTTCCAAATCGTAAGAAGGGGTGGTCTGGCCAATGGTAATAGTGCCGGTGTACTCTTTTTCCTGGGCCTGTATCTCATCGATACGCTTGGTAAATTTACCTGTGCAAAGAATCAGTAAACCAGAGGCCAGCGGGTCCAATGTGCCGGCATGGCCGATTTTTTTAATGCGCAGAATGTTTCGGATCTTCTTTACAACATCGAAAGAGGTCCAGGTGAGGGGTTTGTCAATCAGTAATATTTCGCCTTCAGCAAAATTATAATCCATAGTTATACTCTTAAATCAACGCCCATTGCCAGTAAAGCCAGAATGGCGATACCGATAGCAATTCGATAGTAGCCAAACATCCTGAAACCGTATTTGGTCAGGAAACTAATAAAGAACCTGATAGCAAACATGGCCACAATAAAGGCAACAACGTTACCAATAAGCAGCAGTTTCAGGTCATGACCGGATAGTACTTCAAAGCTGTTGCCGATCTTTACCAGGTCGAACTTGAAAAGGTCGGATAGCTTTAGTCCCAGGAGGTCGGTAATAAACTTATAGGTAGCCGCTGCCAGCATAGTAGGCACGGCCAGGAAGAAAGAGAATTCCGCAGCTGCCTTACGGTTTACACCCTGGGTTAAGCCTCCTATAATAGAGGCCGCCGACCTGGAAACACCCGGCATCATGGCAAGGCACTGGAAGAAACCTATTACGATGGCGTTTTTATAGGTAATTTTGTCGTCAACGGCGTTTTTAAACCATTTATCTACATAGATGAGCACAATGCCACCCAGCACAAGCATAACAGCCGTAAGTAAAACACTTTCGAGCATCTCATCTATGATATCGTTTAATGCAAACCCGATAACGGCAGCAGGTAAAAAAGCTACCAGAAGCTTTTTATAAAACGCAAATGTGTTAAAGAAACGCTTCCAGTAAAGCGCTACCACCGATAAAATGGCTCCAAACTGAATATTTACTTCAAATATCTTTGTGATAGGCAACTCGTTTATGCCCATCAGGCTGGAAGCGATAATCATATGGCCGGTAGAGGAAACCGGCAGGTATTCTGTAAGTCCTTCAACTATGGCTAAAATAATAGCCTGCCATTCGTTCATCTACTCGTTTGTTTTGTCCTTAACTAAGATTGCAAAAAACTCGATGATGAAACCAAGCACCACCACAATAGGTCCAAGCGTTATACCCATAAAGCCAAGGCCATACTGTTCATCATCCATGGTCATGATGATAAAACCGATGGCAATTACCACAATGCCCACCAGCATAATGATGTAATTGCGTTTGCCAAAGGCAAGCTTGTTTTTGTTATCTTCCATATCTGTTTGAATGTTTGTGCGTAGCTAAATTGAATTTGTGTAAACTACTGTAGTTGATGTGTTTTGGATCCAGATTAATATAGTTCATCGAGCGACATACCCAGGTATTTCTTTACGGCTCTGTAAGAGCTCATAAATCCGATAATGCAACCGATCACCATCAGGGCGATCATCAGCATGTAAATCTGCTCATCGTCGCGAAGCAGCCTGAGTTCGTTGATTTCGTAATACGCATACTGCATCAGGATGAACAGCAAAGCAGAAGCGACAATACCACTTACGACACCCTGCCAGGCAGCTCTGTTCAGAAAGGGCCGCTGTATAAAAAAAGAAGTAGCGCCAACCAATTGCATACTGCGAATCAGGAAGCGTTGCGAGTATAGAGCCAACTTTACAGTATTGTTGATCAAAATGATCACTACTACGATAAGAATGACCGCAAAGCCTAATAATACCAGGGTTATTTTTTGAAGGTTACTGTTAATGGATTCGATCAGGCTTGCCACGTACTGCACTTCGTACACCCCGTTCACTGCCTCCAGATCTGCTTTAATTTTTCTAAGCTCTTCATTTCCTGAGTGGTCTGCGGCTACACGCACTACATAAGCATCGCGTAGTGGGTTCTCGCCCAGAAATTCCATGAAATCTTCACCGGTTTCGTCTAAAAAGGCTTTGGCTCCCTCTTCTTTGGAAATATAGCGAACCTGTGCCGTGTCCTGCTTATAAGCCACATACTCTTTAGCGGCGAAAGTTTTCTGAAGCCTTACCAGTTGTACCTCGCTCAGGTTCTGATCCAGGTATACCTGCATTTCGATACTTTCCTTAACAATGTCGGATAATTTTCCGGCGTGGATAAGGAGGATTCCGAACAGACCAATTACAAAAAGAGCCAGGGAAATAGTAAGTACCACCATGGTGTGCGGATAACTACCCAGCTTTTTTTTCTTAACAGATTTTAAATTATACTTTGCCATAATAACGCTTCCTCACAAAAATAGAAAGATTATTTTAATAAAGGAGGTATAGCTACATAAACAAGGTGTAGTAAAAATTTTTAAAGTGCTGCGCCGTTGCCGGAACAGATAAGGTTTATGCATGAAGAACAGAGGCATTACGGTTTATCTGTGATCAAAGCTAAAGGTTCAGCCTGGGGTCCGAATCGAGAATGATTGGCTCCCGGTCTCTTGCCCTGTCCCGCCGATTGCGCCTTTCGATACGGAAGAGTTCTCCAAACCTGTTAAAGCGTTTGGTATGTAGTATACTAAGGCTTTGCCGGTTTACAACCCTATTGGCGAAGGAGCGGGGCTGTGTGTTATATTCCAGCCTGCCTCTTAGTTCTCCGGATGGGGTGATGTAGTATTCCAGCGACCAGTCGCCCTGGTAGCCCGGTGCTGCCCCGGTGGCGCCTGCCGTACCGGCTGTGGCGCTGTTGGCAAAACCTGACTGGCTGGTCACCCGCAACCTGCCTTCAAAAAAGGTATAGCTGAGCCTCACATTCAGGTTGGTGAGCGCATTCTGATCCAGTCCGTCCAGGCCAATGTCTATTTCCAGGTTGTTGTCCAGGTTGTTCAGGAAGCTGCTTAGCTGGGCAGATAACAGGTTTCCCAAACTACCTGCCGCACCGGCTGCCTCGTTAAAGGCGAACGTGCCCGGCTGCGAAAGCCTGCGCAGCACCAGCAAACTGAATACCTGCCGGTTCAGCTCGTTCGGGTCGTTGTTTACATTGCTTTTAAAAGCCTGAATAGAAGCCGACGATTCAATGTCCTGTGGCAATTCCTCAAAGCTCAGGCCCAGGTTAATGTTTGGCGTCAGCAGCTCTCCCTTCAGGTCGATTACAGCTGTTACCGGATATCTGCCCTGTATATCCGGGGCAATATCGCGTAGGGAAGTAGTTTGTGAGTAGGTTGCTCTCAGGTCCATTAAACCAGTAAGCGGATCGCCGTTCCAGGACAAAGTGCCACCGGGCACAACCTTAAATTCCCGGCTGACTACCCCTTCGAGCAGGTTCAGGTTGTAGGCTCCATTCAGAATCTCGAAGCCGCCATACATATTAAAGTCGCCGCGTGTATCAATCGTCATCCTGACCTGCCCCTGGCCTGAGCCCCTGATGATGTCGCCAGTCTGCCGGTCTATGATTATTTCGAAGTAAGCATTGTTGGTTACATCCAGGTCGAAATCCAGGTTGATGCCTGAAAGGTCTATTTCAGGGTTATCTGTAGCTGTGGCGACCCCTGTGGTATCAGTAGCTGTTGTGTTTACAAAGCGGATAAACTTCCTGCGTGTTACCTCGGTCTGGTTATCCAGGGGCAATACAATACGCGTATTAGCATCGCTTCTGGCTCTAACTCTTACGGTCAGGTCGTCAGCCGGACCTGTTACAGAAGCTGTACCGGTGCCAAAGGCAGTTCCGTAATAAAGCTCGTTCTGCTCCTGGGTTGTGTTCAGCACCATAAAGTTTCTGTACCGGGCTTCCATATCCAGTTGCATGTTCTCAAAGCCTTCATGCGAAATGCCGCCATTAACAGTAGCCGTGTTGCCATATATATCCTGCACCCGGGCATTCCGGAAACTGATGCTGTTCGGCGCCAGGTATACCCTGTCGGAGAAACGGTAGGTGGTGCCCAGGTAGTCGAAGAGAAACTGCCCGTTGTTTACCATAACTGAGCCGGAAAGCTGCGGAGCTGCCAGGGTACCCAGTACGCGAATCCGCCCCTCCATGGTGCCTTCCAGGTGGGAGAGGATGGGAGTAAGTAAAGGTTCAACCAGCTTAAGCTGTGCATTTTCTGATACAGCCAGCAGGTCCAGCTGGTTAACTTCATCGTTCGGCCTGTAGTTGCCCGTTACCGAAAGCACCTTCGCGTTGTTGTAATGAACGCCCACATCTACGTTCATCAGCTGCTGCGTGCCGTTCCATTCGGTGCGACCTACAATACTGCCAACCAGTATGTTATCCATGTAAAGGGAATCCAGGTTTATAGAGGCATTGGCAACAGTGTTGTTGTAGATGCCCTGCAACATTACCTCCGCATTCAGCCTGCCAGCCAGTTTCATAGAGATCAGCGGGTTCAGGTTAGCCATATCGAAGTCTTGTACCTGCACGTTCAGCCTGCTGTCAGGGGCATCCGATAAAACACCTTGTATGGAAATCGTCTGGTTAAGGTTTGAGATGAGGAAGTTCTCAAACTCGATGGTTTTGCCCCGGTTACTGATGTAGATGGTATTTTCAGGAGTAAAAACCCAGGGGTTCTCCTGCAGTGTAATGTTAGACCTGTCGAATACGATCTGTACCTGGTTTTCGAGGAAGTTCAGGTCGCCTGTAATGGTAGCCCGGTTGTTTGCCCCGGCCTGCCTGATGCTGGTGGAAAAATCAATATTACGTTCGTTCCAGATGCCTTCCAGGTAAAAATCCTGGGTTTCGTTGCTTTCCAGTAGTTGTTGCCTGGCAGAGGTAAACAGCAGGCTGGAAAGCACATCCGGGCTTAGCTGCAGCTTGGATGTATTTAGCTCTATCGTGTTCTGGAAGAACAGGTGATCGTTGTAGGCAATGGTATCAATGTTGGTGTACAGGTTAAAAATGGCTGTGTTGCCATAGCGGAATGAGCCTTCTACGTCGGTATAGTTGGCAATGCTGAGTTCGGGTATAAAAAGCTTGATAAGCGGGTTGGCATGCCGCAGGTGCAAATTATAATCGAGGCTGTACTCCCGGATGGCTGTGGCAGATTTACGATTATAGTACGCCTGAATGGCAGGATCGTAACTTTCAAAATTAAGCTTATACTCCTCTACCAGCTGTTTCATATCACCGATGAGGGTGGTGTAGTCGAAGTCGCCCTGCAGGTAAAGGGCCAGCAGGTCAGAATTTAAGGTAAGGCTCCGCTGGTTCTCAAATATTTTGGAATCAATGGTAATCGAGTCGAGGGCTATAGGGGTGCCGTTGTAGGTAAAGCGGGTGTTTTCGAGCTTTGCCTGCCCGGAAAAACTGTCTAACTGCAGGCCACTGAAATTTAAATTGGCCTGGGTACTGATGGTAAAGGGCACATCTGACAGCCTCAGCGCCTGCAGGTTGGCATGTTGCAGTGTGCCGATCATGTTAAACGCCTGGCTGCTGCGGGCAAGGGCAATTTCGCCATCGGCGTTAAAGACCAGGTTCGGGTCGTTTATAGCAACCTTTCCAATAAAGTTCTGGCGGCTGAGGGTGCCGTTTGCTTTAATGTTTCTATAGTTATAGTCCAGGATGTGCAACTGGTTAATTGTGGCATTCAGGTTAACACGGGCATTCTCCAGTGTAAAACCCGAGCCAGCCAGGCGACCATCTATGGATATCGTTTTTATGACATCTGAAATATCGAGCAAACGGCCAACATCAAACCTGTCTGTTTTTACATAGCCTCTGTAGGAAGAGGTGCGGGCATTGTCATCTATTTTCAGGTTGATGTCCGAAACCAGGCTGCCCAGCTGCGTATTAAAAGTGCCGTTAGCCACAAAGTCGTTGTAAAAGCCTAAGAAGCGGCCTTCCAGTTCTACATTGCCCAGCCTGGCAGCAATGGTGTAGGCATCTTTAGGCAAAAAATGTTTTATGTCTTCGGCATTGATTACTGAAGGCCCTAACCGCAGATTGGCAAACATTTCTTTAAAGTTAGGTAATCCGTCGGCACTTACCCTGCCTACGAGGTGAGTATTTTTTCCATAGTTAATATCTACGTTTCGGGCAGTAAACTTGCTCACAGTACCTTTAAAGGAGCCTGAATTAACTTTTGCCATTTCCTCATACTCTCTGAGCTGAGGTGCAAAAACCGCTACATCTTTAGAGTAAACGGTAGAGTTTTCCAGGTTCACGGTCATAGCCACGCTATCGATAAACTGCGAAAAGTTTCCGAACCTGTTATAGTCGAAGCGAACGTAGTCCTGCAGGTTGCTCTGGTTGAGGCGAAGGTCCAGGTTGTCAAACTCCCAGAAAGTGGAGGCGTAGGTCATACGTGTGTCCAGGTTATGGAGCTTCGCATCGGAATTAACTTCGTGCGTGGTAAGTCCGTGTATGCTTACCTTCAGCGTATCGTCCAGTTGTATTTCACTAAACCGCCCGGAAATATTTTCGAAGTTAAGGTGAAAATAATCCATGCCATACGCCGTGCGCGGATCGTTAAAATCGTCGTAGGTAAACTTCCCGTTTTTTATAACCAGCTCTTCAATCGAAAAATCGAATGGCTTTGATGTTTTAGTTGTATCGCTGGCTACTAACTTGCCAAGTGAGGCTATAAAAGAAGAGAGGTTCAACGAATCGGTTCCGGCATATTTTACCAGGTTAGCGTGCGGCTCTACCAGTTCCAGGCTGGCAATGTGTAAGGTATTGGGGTCAAAAATAGAAAAAACACTGATATCGGCTTCCGTTTTGCCAATGTAGAACATCTCATTGTGGCGCCGATCAAGCACCTGCACCTCTTCCAGCACCACACTTTTAAAGAAAGCGATATCTACGCGGCCAATGGTAACCTCGTGCTCAATGGTTCGTGATATATACGCAGCTGCTTTCTGTACTACTTTTGTTTGTACCGATGGAATGCGTATAGCTATAAAAGCAGCTACAAACAGCAGCAAAAGAAACAGGATTAAGCCTAACACTATTTTTAGAAGGGCTTTTCCTGTAACTTTGACGTAATTTATTGACGACTGTTCTTTTTCCAAAGGATGACTGAACCAACTATATTAGCAATCGAATCTTCTTGCGACGAGACTTCCGCTGCCGTAATTAAAGGCGGTAAGGTCTTATCGAATATTATAGCCACCCAGGCCGTACACGAAAAATACGGCGGTGTTGTGCCTGAGCTTGCTTCAAGAGCGCATCAACAGAATATCATACCTGTTGTAGCCCAGGCGCTAGCCACCGCAAATGTAACAAAAAGTGAGCTAAATGCGGTGGCTTTTACCCGCGGTCCCGGACTTTTAGGAGCCCTTCTGGTGGGTTGCTCTTTTGCCAAATCGTTTGCCCTCGGCCTGGATATACCCATTATCGAAGTAAACCACATGCAGGCGCATATACTGGCACATTTTATCGAAGACCCCAAGCCCAGCTTCCCTTTCCTTTGCCTGACGGTTAGCGGTGGACATACCCAGATTGTGCTGGTGAAAGATCACCTGGAAATGGAAATCATTGGCCAGACAACTGACGATGCCGTGGGAGAGGCGTTCGATAAAACAGCCAAAATGCTCGGCCTGCCCTATCCGGGTGGACCTATGCTCGACCGCACGGCTGCTACTGGTAATCCGGATGCTTTTGCTTTTCCGGTAGGTAACATGCCTAACTACGACTATTCTTTCAGCGGCATTAAAACCTCTGTGCTTTACTTCCTGAAGGAAAGAACGAAAGAAAACCCGAACTTCGTACAGGAAAATTTAGCTGATATCTGTGCCAGCATACAGAAAACGCTTATTGCAACGCTGCTTAAAAAGCTGGTGCAGGCAACCAAAGATCTGGGTATAAAAGAAGTAGCCATTGCCGGTGGCGTATCGGCCAACTCCGGCCTGCGCCAGACCCTGCAGGAGTATGCCAAAAAGTATAAGTGGAACGTATATATTCCGGCATTTCAGTATTGTACCGATAATGCCGCCATGATTGCCATTACTGCGCATTACCAGTACCTGAAAGGCGATTTTGCCACACAATATGTGAGCCCAGAACCAAGAATGAAGTTTTAAGAGTTTGGGAGTTAGAAATTTTGTCGATGATTTCGTAGAGACAGGTCGCGAACTACCCGAAATAAAAGAGTAAAATTTGCGTGAACAGGTTATAACCGTTCCAGTTATACCTTAACAAGCAACAAATAGCCATCGCATCACAACGAGATGAAAAGCACTTTCCACATAGGTGATACCAGAAATTACCAGAAGGTGGTGACAGAAGCAGACTTTGCCCGTTTTGAAGATGGGCTGGTGCATCAGGTATGCTCTACCTTTGCTTTGGCTCAGGCAGCAGAGTGGGTAGGAAGGCTGTTTGTCCTGGAGATGAAGGAGGTGGATGAAGAAGGGATAGGCACATTTGTAAGCATTCAGCACAAAGCCCCGGCTTTGGAGGGAGAAAAGATAGCTTTTGAAGCTAAATTAAAGAGCCTGGAGGGAAATGAGATAATTTGCCAGTTTGAGGCAAGGGTGGGAGATAGGCTGGTAGCTGAAGGAGAAACTGGTCAGAAAATTTTGAAAAAAGAGAAACTAGCCAAAGTTTTGGCTTCTAAAGTAATTTAAATGGCAAAAGAGAAAGAAAGGATAAAGAAGCATGTAAATATTGTAAACCGCAGAGCTTCTTTTGAATATGCGTTTCTGGAAAAATATACAGCAGGTGTGATGCTACGTGGTACCGAGATAAAATCTATTCGGGAAGGAAAAGTGAATATGCAGGATGGGTACTGTGTTTTTCAAAACGGAGAACTGTATCTGCACAACATGCACATATCCACCTACACCGAAGGCACCCACTATAACCACGAGCCCATGCGCGTGCGCAAGCTGCTGCTCAATAAAAAAGAGCTGCGTAAACTGGAGAATAAGGCGCAGGAGCAGGGGGTAACCATTATCCCGATCCGGGTTTTTATCAGCGATAGAGGCTTTGCTAAAGTTGAAATAGCCCTGGCCCGGGGTAAAAAACTGTATGATAAACGGGAAGATATCAAAGCCCGCGATGTAAAACGGGAAATGGACAGAAGTGGGTATTAGATTTGAAAATTTGGGAATTTGAAAATTAGAAAATGGGGGAATGATTTTATCATTATCTTTATCTGAAACTGAGTATAAAAATAATAGATTACATGATTAAGTACGACGCAGTCATGCCTTTCTTAGGTTTCGTATCTCCAAATCTTTAAATTTACACATCTCCAAATCTTCTCATCTTCAAATTATAAAAACGTGAACTACGGTATTTGTTTGCTCAGCCTGGTGCCAATGCGTGCCGATACTTCCGACAGATCGGAACAGGTAACTCAGGTACTGTTTGGGGAGTGCTACGAAGTTGTAAACCAGCAGGGGAACTGGCTGTGCGTGCAGCTGGCTTCAGATGGGTATAAAGGCTGGATAGATTATAAACAGCATACGCCTGTTTCGGCGCAGTATTACCAGGAATGGGTGGAGGCGAAGCATCCGAGGGCAATGGACCTGGTTCAGGTGGTAAGTAATGCGCAGCTGCGTATACCTGTAGGCATTGGAAGTTATCTGCCGTTTTTCGATGGCATGAACATCCGCATAAACGACGACGTGTACCTGTATAATGGTCGGGCAACTAACGCAGCCCTTCCTGCCACCACAATACAGGTCACAAAAGTTGCGTTTAACTTTTTAAAGGCTCCTTACCAGTGGGGCGGTAAATCTATCTTCGGCCTCGATTGCTCAGGATTTGTGCAGCAGGTTTTTGGGATCTGCGGCTATCAGTTGCCCCGCGATGCCTATCAGCAGGTGGCGCACGGAGAAGAAGTGCACTTTGCTACACAAACCCTGCCCGGCGATCTTGCCTTTTTCTCTAATGAAGAAGGCCGTATTATACATGTGGGTTTAATGCTGGAAGGGCAGCAAATTATACATGCTCACGGCGAAGTAAGAGTGGACACCTTAGACCATAATGGCATTTACCAGGCCGACAGGAAACGATATTCTCATAAATTGCGGATAATCAAGCGTATTTTTTCATAAGAAAGCTGTTTTCTCTGCTTTTGCGCTGGATGCCTGTTAAATTTTATCGTACAAGCTAAAGCGTAAAATCAGGAACAGCCATGAAAGATAAAGTGCTCATACTCAATCAGGATTTTAGTGCTATAGCTGTTTGTACCATACCAAAGGCTTTTTTACTTGTTTACCTCGAAAAAGCTGAGCTTGTAGCCAAAGTAAACAATTCATTTCTGCATACTGTTAGCCAGAGCTACCCGGTGCCTTCCGTTATCAGGTTACAGCGGTACGTGCGCATCCCGTTTTATGGCATAGCGCTTACACGGCAGAATGTACTGCGGCGCGATAACTTTTCCTGCCAGTACTGCGGAACCAGCAAAAACCTGACCCTCGACCATTTAACACCGCGCTCCCGCGGTGGGGCAACCAACTGGCTGAACCTGGTAACAGCCTGCATGCGCTGTAATACCCGCAAAGGCGACCGTACACCAGAAGAAGCCGGATTGAAATTAGTCCGTAAGCCTATCAAACCTTCTCTGAAGACATTTCTGCAACTACAACTTGATACCTCCAACCAAGAATGGGGCACATACCTCGGAATTGAAAAATAGGAACAGCTGCTTCTGCCAGAACTGTATAATAACATAAGGTGATGCATGCCGAAGAAAGATTTATGCTTTTGAAAGTGCATAGAATTTTTGCAGGCTTTTTTGTTGGTAATTATAGTTGTAAGTGTATATTTGTGCAATAATATATTATCCTTAATCTACTATTTCTGAGAGGTTTTCTGCCATATTAAATCTCCTGAAAACAATTGTACAGGTCTTCCAGAAAACCTTTAGAGTATGGGGCGAAAGCTGAAAAGCCTACAGAGTAAGCGTGAACACAACCTTTTTATTACACAGTGAAAAAATATTTACTAACAGCCCTTCTCTGCACCTTATGCATAAGCTTTTCCTTTGCACAGGATGTAATCACCAAAAAAACAGGTGATGAATTAAAAGTTAAGATACTGGAAATTACACCAACAGAAGTAAAGTTTAAGAAAGAAGAGAATCTGGATGGTCCGGTTTACAGCTTGCCTAAAACAGACATTCTGCTGGTGCAATATGCCAACAAGACCACTGAGGTGTTTTCTTCTCCTGAAACCGAAGCCAATGCTTTAACAGTAAGTAGAACATCGGGTGCCATTACAACTACCACTCCGGCACCGGCCGTTTCTAAGTCGGCCCAGGAACTGTTTATTCAAGGGCAGACAGATGCTCATCATTACTATACTGGGTATACAGGTGCAGGAACCGGTACGTTGGTTGCCAGTTTGTTATCGCCACTTGTTGGTCTGGTGCCAGCCGTTATTTGTTCTACTACCAAACCAAAGGAACAAAACCTGAGCTATCCAAGTCAGGAATTGATGAACAACGCAGATTACAATAGAGGCTATACTTCTGATGCCAAAAGAATCAAGTCACGGAAAGTATGGAAGAACTGGGGAATTGGCCTTGGTGTAAATATTGTAGCCGCCATTCTGCTGGCAAATCAGTAAGCAGAGCTACATAAACAGCAATAGGAAAAGGAGGGCTATCAGGTCCTCCTTTTCCTATTGATAACACCAGAAAGCCAGGAAGAACAGATAAAGCCTGATGCATGGGTAGACGGGTATGTAATTAATCTGGTAATGAAAGTTTTAAGTATAACTTATGGTGTGATAGCTAGCATATTAGTAGAAATTTTATTACTTTTGCCCCTCATTCGGGTGAATGATCCTGTTTTACTGAAACAGGGAATGTAAAATTAAACCAAACCGGCCCATTGCTCTAAGTCGGTGGCTTCACCAGAGCAAGAATTTTATGAGTAATTCTCCAGATAATTTTGATTGGGACAAATTTGAGTCTCAAGGTTTCGGCGGTGGCTACAGCAAAGCAGAGAAAGCCGAAATGGAAAAAATGTATGATGACACCCTGACTACTGTACAGGAGCAGGAGGTTGTTACCGGAACTGTTGTAGGTATCACTGATCGTGACGTGATCCTGAACATCGGTTTCAAATCTGACGGCTTGGTACCGGTTTCAGAATTCAGAGATATGCCTGAACTGAAAGTAGGTGACGAAGTAGAAGTATTTATCGAAGACCAGGAAGATCCAAACGGTCAGCTTATCTTATCCCGTAAGAAAGCGAAAATCGTTAGCGCCTGGGCTAAAATTTACGATGCACTTGAGAACGACAAGGTTCTGGAGGGCGTTGTGAAGAGAAGAACGAAAGGTGGTCTTATCACTGATATCCACGGTGTAGAAGCTTTCTTACCAGGTTCACAAATCGACGTGAAGCCAATCCGTGACTTCGATGTATTTGTAGGTAAGAAAATGGAAGTGAAAGTTGTGAAAATCAACGCCGCTTTCGACAACGTGGTAGTTTCTCACAAAGTACTGATTGAGAAAGACCTGGAGCAGCAACGTGCCGCTATCCTGAACAACCTGGAAAAAGGTCAGGTTCTGGAAGGTGTTATCAAGAACATGACAAACTTCGGTGTGTTCATCGATCTTGGTGGTGTAGACGGTCTGCTTCACATCACAGATATTTCATGGGGACGTATCAACCATCCGGAAGAAGTATTGCAGCTTGACCAGAAAGTTAATGTTGTGGTTCTTGACTTCGATGATGACAAGAAACGTATTTCCCTTGGTATGAAACAATTGACTCCTCACCCTTGGGATGCCCTTCCTGCTGAGGTTGAAGTTGGTTCAAGAGTTAAAGGTAAGATCGTTAACGTGGCTGACTATGGTGCATTCCTTGAGTTAATGCCAGGAGTTGAAGGTCTGATCCACGTTTCTGAAATGTCATGGTCTCAGCACCTGCGCAACCCGCAAGACTTCATTAAGCAAGGCGACGAGGTAGAAGCGGTTGTACTGACGCTTGACCGTGATGAGCGTAAAATGTCTCTTGGTATCAAGCAATTAACAGAAGATCCTTGGACAAAAGAAGATGTGTTAACGAAATACGCCGTAGGTACAAAGCATACTGGTGTTGTTCGTAACCTGACTAACTTCGGTCTGTTCTTAGAACTGGAAGAAGGTGTAGACGGTCTTGTACACGTTTCTGACCTGAGCTGGACTAAGAAAATCAAGCATCCTTCTGAGTTTGTGAAAGTTGGTGAAAACCTGGATGTAATTGTTCTGGAGCTGGACGTTCCAAACAGAAGACTTGCATTAGGACACAAGCAACTGGAAGAGAACCCTTGGGATACTTTCGAAACTGTATTCAACATCGGGTCTGTACACAAAGCTACTGTACTTGAGAAATCAGACAGAGGTGCTGTGTTAGAACTGCCTTACGGTATCGAAGGTTTTGCTTTCCCTAAAGGCTTAACCAAAGAAGACGGTACACAGGTAGAAGCTGGCGAAAGCTTAGACTTCCGTGTAACTGAATTCTCTAAAGATGACCGTAAAATTATTCTTTCTCATACAGCTGCTACAACAGCAGAGGCTGACAATGCACGTGTAGCGAAGGCTACTAAGAAAGCTCCGGCTGCTGCAGGCGCAGAGAAAGCTGCTCCTAAAGCTCCGAAGGCTGCGAAAGAAACAGAGAACAAGTCTACGCTTGGTGACCTGGACGCCCTTTCTGCCCTGAGAGAGCAAATGATGGAAAACGAGAAAGAAGCTGGTGTTAAGAAGTTAGAAGCTGCCGCTGCTAAAAAAGCGCAGGATGCTTCTGGCGAATCTTCAGAAGAAGAAAACGCTTAATTTAAGCTGATTTCATAGTAAAAAGCCCCGGCGCAAGCCGGGGCTTTTTTTGTATAGCCAATTTTACTTCCTCATAAACAGCTGCCAGAGGAGAAGGCGCTGCCCTGCCTGGTCCGGTTGCGCACTCTTCACCGGCTGGAGCAGAAACGCTTGTCTGAGCTTCCCCTCAATGGGTTGCCGCACTGCGGGCACTGTTTTTCGTCCTTCATAAAACCATTCTTCTTTTGAACGTTCAGTTACGTTCATAAACGCATCCATGCATTTGCTAAGGCGGATGAGTAATCCGAGCGGCTTGTATATGATATAAATTTATGAGCGAGGCCCTAACCTGCGCTACACATCCTGGCCCTGCTTAAGTTAAGGAGCATCATAAATATAAGAAGTCTACACACGCAACGGGCTTTGCGTTGGATAAAAGGATGATTCCGCTTGATAATATGTAGAATAATATTATATTAGCTCTTCGATATATTTAATGTGGATATAGGCGCGCTATGTTTAAAATTAAAAATCAAAACAAGCCAATACCACTCTACACATAGTGCGGATAGTAGGAGTAGTACTCCTACTATACAGTAGTTGGCGTGCAATTAATTAACTGAATGAAGTATAAAATTATCCTTTTTGCTTTCAGGACTTTTGCCGCTGCGTGTAATCCCATTCACGAGTCTAAGACTGCATCACTAGACCAAGAAGATAGAGCTGCGCAAACGGTACAACCACCAGTAGAACAAGAAGTTAAAGACAGAGCTTATACCTTAGATTCTGAACTTGAAAATTTAACTCTGGGAAAGTTCAACACATCAGGCGTAACTAAAGACAGCACAAATGAATATGGCGCTGGAGATTGTTTTGGTAAAGTTACCTATTACTCACAGAAAAGTATGGGTTTGGGAATTGACTCAATGTCATGTGGTGAATACGGCTATACATACACACACTATCTGTTGGACTCCAAGAAAACTATACAAGCCGTTTACTTGAAAAAATCTGAGTCGCTCCTTCAACCGGACGGTAACTGGAAGTATGCATTGACCGAGAGAATCTTTGACTTTAGAAATTCTCAGGCGACCATCATAGAAAGAGTTGATACGCTCAATGACTATAATAAAAACGTGATAGCTAAAGATTTTGAAGTTAAAAAATTGAATGACAGGCAAACCGCTTTAAAGAAATGGACAACCGACTTTAAAGAACTGTGGGAGTTAGAAGAGAGCTATTAAAAAAATCGAAACGCCAACCAAACCTATAAGTTAGCTACGCCATCTTATAGCAAAACCGTTAGCAAATAATTGATTGATGAAGCTATTAAACAAAGTACCTAAAGAAAAGTACTGGGACTATTTTATACTTGCAGCAAGATTTCTTATTAGTTGGACTTTTCTTAGGTATGGCTACAGCAAAATGGTGGATGGTCAGTTTGGAGTAAGTGACTCAGAATTGGCAGCACCATTAAAGGATTTGAGCTTGTTTCGTGTCTCATGGTACATGTTCGACCACCAGCCTTTCAAGGCATTTATTGGCATTTCACAATTGCTTTGTGGTGGTCTAATCATCATAAACAGAACTGCCCTGCTTGGAGCGTTCTTGTTCCTTCCGATAGTAACTACTGTACTGCTTATTGACCTCACTTTTATGCCCCCAACTATGGCTAATGCCTTCGCATGGCGATTATCATTTTATATCCTGTTGGACTTTTTGATTCTATGGCACTACAAGAGTAAGATGGAAGTAATTTGGAATGAAGTGTGGCAGAATGTTAACACCAAATTCAAATATCCGATTTGGACATACTTGTTTCTGCCGCTGGTGGCAATAGCTATTGAAGTAGCTGGGGTACTTCCGAAAGCTTTGTTCTACATCCATCATCCCTCATGCCTGTGCAGATCATACAGGGCAACAGCGTGAACAATGACTTTGCAAGATCGGTTTTCAATAATATTATAACCCATCCAGAGAACCCGTCTGAGCTTTCGTGGTATTACTCAAGCTACACACCTGACTTTGCGCTATCCCATAAAAAAGCATTGGAACCTCTGGCCAGGAACTCTGTTGCGCCAGACTGGCAACTACCCATGTTCGGCAGTAGTGAGGTGATGCGACTCAGTCAGTTAAAGGGCAAGGTAGTGCTGCTTGAGTTCTGGAACAAGAACTGCGGGTACTGCATCTCAGCTGTGCCTAAGCTCAATGCATTGGCGGAGAAATTTCCTCGCAAAGACTTTATAGTTTTGGGAGTCAATCTGCATGACAGAAAGGAAGATGTTGATAGCTTCTATCAAAAGAACAGGCCCAACTACAGAACTGTGCTTGATGGAGGAAAAGTAGCTGAAGAGTATGGTATAGATGCTTATCCCGTGGTGGTTCTCATAGACAAGCAGGGCAAAGTTATATAATAGATGAGCCAGGAATTGAAAAGCACGTTCAGCAGGCTCTAAAGTAATGAAAAAGGAGTATAAACTGCTAAGGCGTTGCATCATGCAGGCTGCGTCTTAATCGCAAGATAGTTTGAATTTGTTAGCTGTGATTCTTCCTATTAGAAACTGATTAATTTCTTGAGCTATATTTTACCTTTACCCTTAACTTTATGCAAGGCTGATACTTTAACTGGTGCTGGCAAAGCTCGCGCAAAATACTGATAGCCATGTAAAATTCCTCCGCTGCATTGAAGAGGCTTTGAGGAAACTTCAGTAGTGGCTCCCCAGCAGAGTCTATTCACGATTCTTGCTTTTGCTTGCAGTATTACAGGTAAGAATTTTAATGGTATGAATAAGATATTCACTCATATGAAAAAGTTATTAACGGCTGCATTTATATGCTTTGTATCAATTCATTATAGCCTTGGGCAGGCTAATTTTGCTATTAAAGCAGGGGCTAATCTCTCAAGTATGAACACAGAAGACGAGTTTTTGGAAGTCTTTAATTCGAATGTAGGAAACAGAATTGGCTATCAATTCGGCTTAATGGCACAACTGGACATGAATAATCAGGTGTATGTAAGACCGGAATTAATCTATTCTTCGAAAGGATATAAAGTTAGCGGCAACACAACGCCTGCGCAACAAACGGCAGTACGCTATAATTATATTAATCTTCCTGTTTTGTTTGGCTATAATATGACTCCGAAAATCTCGGCTTTTTTAGGTCCGCAGTTTGGCATTTTAGCGTCAGTTTATGCAAAAGATAAAGGCAGTGAAAGAAGCGATAATCTTAAATCCATACAAGATTATAATGATTTTGATTTCAGCATAGGGGCAGGGGTCAATTATAGATTAAACACAAGGATCAGCGCCGACATTAGATACAACTATGGCTTCACCACTATTTTGCATGCCGTTTATTTTGATAGAGCTGAAAATGAAATCGAATCTGATTTATTAAAAAATAACAAATCATTTGAAATTAGTATTAACTATTCATTAAGAACGAAAGAATAAGATTTCACACCCTAACTTTGCCTATAGTATAGCTTCTCCATATTATAATTTAGTTTTATGCTTCCATAAAATTATGAAAACAGTTCTCCTGATACAGCTTCCCCCTCACTACTTCCCTCGATTCATTTAGTCAAACAGAGAATCGAATTAAGGCTCATATAGAAGGTAGAGTTATCTAGTTATAACAGGCTGAATGAGAGCAAATGGAATTGTACAGGTTATGAGGTTAGATATGTAGATATGAAAGAGGGAGCATGAGTTCTTTCTTAACGACTATCTTTATCTTTCTTCTTGCACCCTTTGAATATAAAATATACGATTCCAACTTGCTTATAAATTCTTTACGTGCTATTTAGGAAATAGGGGATGAAATGGGACCAGCAGCAAAAATTTAACTTATCATAATATTCGCACTATTAGTTTTTACTTTCAAAAATACACGGTGAAAAAACCGTATGACTTCTTACGGTTTGTCCATTATATTTGCACTAATATCAACTACCCTTGTTCTCGCCTTCTTGCCAACTGATTTTCCAGAAGTTATGGCATAAGACTTACTGGCATTCGCTTCGATACGAGAATGTTACACATATATATAATTGGAGTATTTTTAGCTGGCATAATTTTCTCATATGTTTTTAATAAGCTTTCTGGAAGCAATAGTCAAAATACGACCACATAAACAATCCAAAAAATTAAATAAACAGAATAACTTATGTGCCTGTTCTGGTGCTTTCATTAGTCACTTTTGTATAACCTTTATCTCATAAGAATATGACCAGGTTGGTAAGAACAAACTCTGAAGATGCAGCTTTTCGGGAGCTGGTTTTGCAGCTTGATAAAGAACTGAAAGAGCGCGACGGCGACGATCATACCTTTTATGCACAGTTCAACAAGATTGATATGATCAGGCATGCCGTGGTGGCGTTTGAGCAGGAACAGCCTGTCGGCTGTGGCGCATTTAAACAGTTTGAGGGTAGTACGGCAGAGGTAAAGCGTATGTTTGTGCATCCTTCTGTCAGAAATCAGGGAATTGCCTCAAAGGTTTTAAAGGAGCTGGAGGCTTGGGCAAAGGAAGTTGGTTTTACTGATCTGGTACTGGAAACCGGAAAAGCCCAACCGGAGGCTATAAATCTATACTTTAAAAGTGGCTACAGGCAGATTACAAACTATGGGCAATACGCTGGTGTGGATAATAGCATATGTATGCAGAAATCCTTAACAGAGGTTTCGCAATCGGAGGTTTAGTTAGTATTCGGATGCTGCAGGTTGCCGGGGAGTAATAGATTGTGCGTGTTTAGTGAAAAATAACTCGCAGACAGTAAGGATGTTTGCTTTTTATAGTTATTTCTGATTAAAAAATATACGCATTCAGTTTGACAACTATCGTTTTCTGTGTATGTTTGCACTCCAAATCACGGTAACGTGGCCGAGTGGCTAGGCTCAGCTCTGCAAAAGCTGCTACAGCGGTTCGAATCCGCTCGTTACCTCTCCTTATAAAAAGAAGGTCCTCCTCGTTATCGAGGAGGACCTTCTTTTTTAGAGCTTCTCTATGCTTTTTGCTGCTTGGCATTACTCTTAAACCGGAAGTATTTCTCCACTGTCACGATGATTAATAGTACCAGCCCGGCCCCAAAAATGCGTAATACCTGCATAGCATCTAACGGACTGGAGCTAAAGAGTGTATTCATGAAAGGCGTATAGATAAACAATGCCTGGAAAAAGAGCATAGCTGCAATGCCATAGTATACCCACATGTTGGTAAAGAAACCTATTTCGCTCACTGGCCTCACCAGGGAACGGCAACTGAGCAGATAAAATGCCTCCAGTACCACCAGCACTGTAGTAGCTACTGTCTGGGCCTCTGTTATGGTTGCTCCCTGTTGCTTTTCATACAGGTATAGTCCAAAAGACGCTATCAGTAAAATGGCACCTACCATTAATGTGCGCATAACCAGGTCTTTGGTAAGAATGGGCTCGCCTGCGGGGCGGGGAGGCCTGTCCATAATGCCTGGCTCTTTGGGCTCAAAAGCCAGTGTAAGGCCTAGCAGCACGGCAGTAGTCATATTTATCCAAAGGATTTGCACAGGCAGCACCGGAAGCTGTGTGCCTAAAATAACAGCAAACAAAATAATCAGTCCCTCGCCGAGGTTGGTAGGAAGCGTCCAGACAATAAATTTAGTCAGGTTATCGAAAACACTTCTGCCTTCCTCCACAGCGCCTTCTATAGAAGAGAAGTTATCGTCTGTAAGTACCATATCTGAGGCATCTTTGGCAACATCGGTACCTGTAATGCCCATGGCGATGCCTATGTTCGCCTGCTTCAGGGCAGGGCCATCGTTTACGCCGTCTCCTGTCATGGCTACAATCTTATCGCGGGCCTGGAGTGCCTTCACAAGCCTTAATTTCTGATCCGGCGATACACGTGCAAAGACAGATATATTTTCTGCCACTTCTTCCAGCTGTTTGTCCTCTATCTGCTGTAGTTCTTTGCCTGTTATAGCCACAAGTTTTCCGTTTTCGCGATGCCCGTTCAATCCGATCTGGCTGGCAATGGCGGCGGCTGTAATAGCATGGTCGCCGGTGATCATCTTTACATCTATACCGGCCTGCTGGCACAGCTTTACAGCTTCTACGGCCTCTTGTCTGGGTGGGTCGATCATTCCCTGCAGCCCCAGGAACACAAGGTCAGCGCTGGTATCCTGATGGTCGATGCCGGTAATCCCTTCCGGCGCTTCGGCCATTGCAAAAGCTAACACACGCAAACCATCGCCTGCCATTAGCTCCACCTGCTGGTTAATGGCCTCCTTATCTACGGCTGTCAGCGCTCCGTCGGGTTGCATCACCTGGTTACAACGCTCCAGAACAGCCTCTACAGAACCCTTTAAGAAGATAAGAGCCGGAGCTCCTTTGTGCAGTGTTGCCATGTACTGGTACTCCGATTCAAAAGGAATGGTATCCTGCCGCGGGTGGTCCTGCTCCAGTTTCTTACTTTCGAAACCGGCTTTACGAGCAGAAACAAGAAGTGCCCCTTCGGTAGGATCGCCTTCTATGCTCCATTTGCCTTCTTTTTCTTTTAAGGTGCTGTCGTTGCAGAGTAAACCTGCCTGCAGGCAGAGTGCCAGCGCTTTATTGGTTGAAAGGTCCACCTGTTGCTCATTTTCCTGTATTTCTCCTTCCGGACGATATCCCAAACCATTTGCACTATAAGTTTTGCCTCCTGCCCATAGCTGCTGTACTGTCATCTGGTTTTCGGTGAGCGTACCTGTTTTGTCGGAGCAGATCACATTGGTGCTTCCCAGTGTTTCTACGGCTACCAGCTTGCGGATAATAGCTCTTCGGGATGCCATTTTAGATACACCCAGAGCCAACATAATGGTTACAGCCACAGGCAAACCTTCCGGAATGGCTCCTACAGCAAGGGCAACAGCCATCATAAAGGTTTCGCCAATTCCTTCGCCCCGCCATAGGCCTATGGCAAACACCACAACCGAAAGCCCCAGAATTACCCACAGCAACAGGTGGCTGAAGTCTTTTATTTTCTTGGTAAGAGGCGTTTCCAGGTCCTGGGCCGTAGCAATGGATTGCTGGATCTTACCCACCTCCGTATGGTCGCCTGTGGCAATTACTACCCCTTTGCCTTGCCCGTAAGTAACTACCGTAGAGGAGAAACCCATGCAAAGCCGGTCTCCCAGCACATTGTCGGCAGCTACTGGTTCTGTGTTCTTCTCCACTGCCACCGACTCCCCGGTAAGGGCAGATTCATCTACTTTCATGTCGCGTTCCTGTACCAGCCTTACATCAGCAGGAAACTTATCGCCCGACTGTACCAGCACAATGTCTCCGGGTACCAGCTCTCGGGCATCAATGTTCTGTTTGTTCCCGTTGCGGATTACCTGGGCTCTGGCAGTCATGCTCTTCGATAAAGCATCTATAGCCTGCAGTGCTTTCGACTCCTGCACAAAACCTATAATAGCATTGATAAAAACAACAGCAAAAATGACAATAGCATCTATATACTCTTCCAGGAAAATAGTTACCACTGTAGCTGCCAGCAGAATATAGATCAGTGGCTGGTGGAACTGGAGCATGAAGCGGATAAAGGCACTCTGCTGTTTTTTGGGGGTCATAATGTTCAGCCCATACTGCTCCTGGCGCTTTTTAACCTCCTGGTCGCTTAAGCCGTCGGCAGCGGAAACCTGTATCTTATCCAGCACCTCTTCAGCTTCCAGGCTATGCCATTGCTGCTGCTTGCCTGCTTGCGAAGGATGTTGCGTAATTTTATTTTCTTCTGTTACCTGCATAGTACTTTTCGTTTTTAGCTTCAAACAAACTATCTAATCTTACGGGGCAATGGGGGAATAAGCTATAATGCAATTTTAATCTTAAATTAATGTGCGACAGAGCGTTAGCTGCTGTTGAAGCTGCTGGTATAACTGCATCAACCGGCAAGCAGGGTACACTCCATTTCCCTTTGAGCAGGTAAAAATGCATCTTATGTTTAACTGGTTGAATGACTTTCATCAGTATAAATCCTGATAAAAATTAGTATGTTATTCCATATCCATTGCCGGAGGTGTTCGTTAAAAGTCTTACACTGAAAAGGAACAATATGCCTAGGAAAGTTGAATTAACAGTACCAGCAGAAAGTACAAAAGAGGTAGTGGATGCGCTGAATCAACTGGAGGGCCTGATAAACCTTCAGGTATATAAAAGCGCTTCTGCCAACGAGCCCGGTGATGTTGTAAAAGCTACCGTTGCTACAAAGGCGCTGCAGCAACTTATGCGGCAGATGGATAGCCTCGGTTTGGGTAAGAAACCAGGCTTTTCTTTAGCAACCAGCGAGCCGGACAGCCTCATAAGTCCTGGTTTTTCCAACCTGGTTGACCGCGATGGTACGTTAGCCAGTTGGGAAGAAATGGAAATGATCATCAGCAAGGATAGTAATGCCAATTCTTTGATTTTACTGCTGCTTATAGCTTCGGGTATTCTGGCGGCTACAGGTATTGCTACAAATGCTATCCATGTTGTTATCGGTGCCATGCTGGTTGCTCCTGGCTTTATGCCCATTATGCGTATTCCTTTAGGAATCGTTTCCGGGTGTAAGGCTGTCTGGATAAGAGGTATAACAGATGTGTTTTTAGCCTATGGTGTACTTATAGCGGCGGCCGCCCTTACTGCTTTTTTCCTGCAGGCAACAGGAACAGAACCTTTACCGGGCAAGGCAGATTATTACGAGCTGACCAACCCGCTGCTAAAATACTGGACTACCCTGACCTCTACCTCTGTGGTTGCGTCGGCGGCGGCAGGACTGGCGGGAGCTATCATGATAGCAACCAAACGGTCGATTTTTACTTCGGGGGTTATGATAGGCTTAGCCCTGGTGCCCTCTGCTTCCCTCATCGGAATGGCACTGGTAACAGGTGATGTGGCGTCAGCAGGGCAGGCGGCAATTCGCTGGCTGGTGGATGTGCTGCTTGTGCTGGCATCCTCGTTCATCGTGTTCAGTATTTTAAAAGCAATCAGGTATAAGCGGAACATGGCTATGTAATAAAAGTACAGTTCCTTATATTCTACCTTGCTTTATTTTAAACTACCATGAACTTCTGAAAGCATGACCTTTTGGTGCAATTTTCCGTACTAATCCGCACCATGTGCTACATAAACAATCAAGAAAACAACTAAACCAAGCAAAGGCTGTCGTGGCCGCCATCACAAAAAGTTCTATTCAAACACCCGCTGATGCAGTCAAGGACCAGACAATCAGCTTTCCATAAAGAAAAACATGATAAAGAACAGCATTTAGTTTACGTACCTCAAGATTATGAAACTTCTAGATTTGCGCATTATGCGCGGGCCAAATTACTGGTCGGTTTCTCATCACAAAATCATTGTTGTAAAACTCGAGTTGGATGAGCTTTGCTACAAGCTCACCAACGAAGTTCCTGATTTGCTCCCGCGTTTGCAGAAAATGTTTCCGGGTATGCAGGCCCACCGTTCTTCCGAAGGGGTGGAAGGCGGCTTCTTTCAGACAGTAGCCGGTGGCACAACCTTCGGACACCTGATGCAGCACATTGCCCTGGAATTGCAGACGATGGCCGGGATGGAGTGTGGCTTCGGGCGCTGCTATCCTACGCAGCAGGAAGGCGTGCTGCAGGTTATCTTTTCCTACCAGGAAGCCAGGGCAGGAGAATATGCCGCCTATGCCGCGCTAAGAATTACAGAAGCCCTGATAAAAGGCGAAAAATACAAGATTACAGAAGACCTCATGCACCTTCACCGGATTCGGGAAGATGAATATTTTGGCCCCAGCACCTATGCTATAGTTTCAGAAGCAGAAAGCAGGGGAATACCTTACCTGCGCCTCGACACGCACTCGCTCATTCAGTTAGGCTATGGGGTGCATCAGAAGCGGATACAGGCTACCTTAACCAGTAACACAGCCTGTTTTGCCGTTGAGATTGCCGGAGACAAACGCGCCACCAAGGAAATGCTGCAAGGTGCAGGTGTGCCTGTCGCAAAAGGAACCACTGTTTATTCACAGGAAGAACTGAAAAAGGCCCTGCAATGGCTGGATTACCCGCTTGTGGTAAAGCCGCTGGATGGCAACCACGGCAAAGGGGTATCAATTAATATTACGAACTGGAAAGAGGCTGTAAGAGGATTTACAGAAGCCAGAAAGTATTCCGGCGGTGTTATAGTGGAGCAGTATGTAACAGGTTCTGATTTCAGGCTGCTTGTTGTAAACGGAAAATTTATTGCAGCTGCAAAGCGAACGCCGGCCTGCATAACAGGTGATGGCAAATCCACGATAAAGCAGCTGATCGAGCGCGAAAACAAAGACCCGCGGCGTGGTATCGGGCACGAGAAAGTACTGACGCAGATAACAATAGACAAGCAGACAAAGGATATTCTGAAAGCGAATAACCTCACTACCATGTCCGTTTTAAAGGAGAACGAGATACTTTACCTGAAGAGCACAGCCAATATAAGTACAGGAGGTACGGCCACAGATGTAACAGATCTGGTTGACCCTTACAACATCCTGATGGCCGAGCGTATTGCCGGTTTAATTGGGCTGGATATTTGCGGCATAGATGTAATGACCTCTGATATTGCTATTCCGCTGAACGAGGCAGGTGGCGCTGTGCTGGAGGTAAATGCGGCACCAGGCTTCAGGATGCATACTGCCCCCACCTATGGTTTGCCTCGTAACGTGGCAGAACCAGTTATCAATATGCTGTTTCCGCACAATGCGCCAAGTCGTATCCCGATAGTGGCAGTTACAGGTACCAACGGCAAAACCACCACCACCCGCCTGATTGCACATATGGTGAAATCGAAGGGTTACCAGGTAGGCTATACTACTACGGATGGCATTTACATTCAGGATAAGCTGCTGGAGAAAGGAGATACTACCGGCTCGTATAGCGCGCAATTTGTTTTAAAAGATCCGACAGTGAATTTTGCAGTGCTGGAATGCGCCCGGGGTGGCCTTTTGCGTGCGGGCCTTGGCTTCGACCAGTGCGACATTGGCATTGTTACCAACGTAAGCTCCGATCATTTGGGGCTGCGCGATATAAACACACTTGATGAGCTGGCGCAGGTAAAGTCGGTTATACCCAAGAGCGTGCACAAAGATGGCTACGCTATTCTGAATGCAGATGATGACTTGGTGTATGAAATGGCCAAAGAGCTGCATTGTAACATTGCCTTCTTTAGCATGGATGAGCAGAATCCACGCATTCTGAAGCATATTGCCAAAGGTGGCCTGGCAGCGGTTTTCGAAAACGGATATATTTCTATCTTCAAAAACAGCTACAAGATCAGGATCGACAGGGTAGGAGATGTGCCTTTAACCTTCGGTGGCCGGGCGAAATTTAATATTCAGAATGTACTGGCAGCAGTGCTGGCAGGGTATGTATCTCATTTCGATGTAGAAGATATCAAAACCGCCTTGCGCACCTTTGTGCCATCGCCTTCCAAAACACCGGGCCGCATGAACCTGTTTAAGTTTCCTAATTTCGAGGTGCTGGTAGATTATGCCCATAATGTAGGAGGTCTAAAGGCTATTGGCGAATTTATGGAAGAGCTGGAGGTAAGCCGGAAAGTAGGTGTTGTGGCTGCCGTTGGCGATAGAAGAAGCGAAGACATTTATGAGCTGGGCAAGGTGGCAGGGCAGATCTTTGATGAAATTATAGTTCGGCTCGACAGCGATTTACGGGGCAAGACAGCTGACGAAATAACTATTCCGCTGATGCACGGCATAGAAGATGCCGCACCTTATAAACCGGTGAGGCTGATACCAGAGGAAATGCGTGCCATTGCCTATGCACTGGAACATGCCGAAGAAAATTCCTTTATTGCCGTTTTTACAGAAGATGTATCTGAATCGGTGAAGATGGTGGAGAACTTTAAGGTGATACAGGACAGAACGGTGCTGGTAGAATAAATTTCTTTGCAGAAGCAGGTTGCTCTACAGGCAGCCTGCTTCTGCCATTTATCTATTCAGGCTATTCGGTACATGTAATTAATGGGTGTAGCCAGGTGCTTTCTTCTGGAAACTATAAATGAGGTAAAAGAGAAACGGAAGAATGAGCACACTACCAATCAGCAGTGCCAGTCCGAGTGCCTGCATGGTGCTGTGGGGAGCCTGGTGTTGCAGCAACGAAAGATTGTCGCCACTAGCCAGCAGCACAAAATCCGGGAAAACAGGATGGCCGATGGCGAGCAGGATCATGCTAACCTGGAAGCCTGCCAGCACACGCACCTTTTTAGCTTTCCCCTGCGATAGCCAGTACCAGAGCAGCACCAGCGAAAGGGTGGCTGCCATTACCGCTCCCAAGCTGATGGCTGAGCCAAACATCCAGTTTACAAGAGGAATGCCTTCCAGTGCCGCTGCTACAAAAACAAGAGCCCCGCAAGCCACTGCCGCTATATTCATGCTTTTGGCTTTGCGGGTAAAGCGGATTTTATCAGATGTAGTATCAGCTTCTCCGATCAGGTATACCGAGGCCAGAAAGCCACACAGGGCAACGGTAAAAAAGCCAACAGCTATCGAAAACAGGTGCAGCCAGCTATACACGTAGGCAGATAAGAAATCTGTTGCCTGCAAATCGATTTTGCCAGCAATCACACTCCCGGCCAGTATGCCCAGAAACAAAGGTGTAACAAAGCTGGAGTAAGCAAAAATACGGTTATAGAGTACCTGCATCTCATCCACCACCGCATCGTAATGCCGGAATACAAAGGCTGTACCCCGGGCAATTATACCTAAAAGCAGTATAACCAGCGGTATGTGCAGGTGCACCGACATCACACTGTATATTCTCGGAAAGCCGACAAAAAGAATCACAATGGCTATGATCAGCCACATGTGGTTCGCTTCCCAAACCGGGCCAATGGTATGGTGCATCGTTTCGCGGGTGCGGCTCCTGTTTTTAGAGGAGGTAAACAACTCCACAATTCCAGCCCCGAAATCGGCCCCGCCTAGTAGCAGGTAAAGCAGTATAGAAAGGCAAAGAAAGGTAATCACAACATATGCCATAGCCTGAATATTTAAGAGTGAATCTCCTTTTTCGAAGTGTCGTACAAGTGCGGTACCATTTTAATCTGGCGGTATAGCAGGAAAATAACAATCAGACTCAGCGATACATAGATAGCGGTGAACAGGTAAAAGGAATAGGCTATACCAGGCATGGGAGTAACTGCATCGGAAGTAAGCATTACGCCATAAATGATCCAGGGCTGCCTGCCTACTTCTGTTACAACCCAACCTGCTTCCACGGCCACAAAACCCAGGGGAGTAGCCAGTACAAAAAGCCACAGCAGGAGCCTGTTGTTGAGCCATATCTTTTTGCGCCAGAGTGTGCCGAAATATAGTAGAGATACCAGTACCAGGAACATGCCTATGCCCACCATAATCTGGAAAGCAAAATGGGTAACTGTAACAGGAGGTAAATGAGCCGGATCGATTTTATCCAGGCCTTCCACTAGTCCGGTAAAGTTGCCGTGCACTAAAAAACTGAGCATGCCCGGAATCTCAATGGCATAGTCTACTTCTTTGGTTTCTTCGTTCGGAATACCTCCTATAATAAGCGGTGCGGCTTCCTGCGAATGAAAGTGCGCTTCCATGGCCGCTAACTTGGCAGGCTGCCGTTGCGCCACATCCTTGGCAGACAAATCGCCGCTCAGCGGCTGCAGCAGGGCGGCTACAGCTCCAAAGGAAGCCGCTATTTTAAGTGCCCGTGCATGAAAAGCTACATTCTGCTTTCGCATGATCATAAAAGCATGAACACCGGCTACGGCAAAACCTGTGGCTGCGAAGGCAGCAATGGTCATGTGCAGGGCTTGTGTAAACCAGGCTGCATTAAACATGGCAGCGATTGGGTCTACATTTACAAATGCTCCGTTTTCCACATCAAATCCGGCGGGGCTGTTCATCCAGGCATTGGCCGATACCACCAGTATACCCGAAGCAAGGCCGCTTATGCCCACCACTACACCCGTAAACCAGTGAAACCATTTGTTAAAGCGGTTCCAGCCGTACAGAAAGAAGCCCAGTGCAATGGCTTCGATAAAAAAGGCAGTTCCTTCCAGGGAAAAGGGCATGCCGAAAACCGGACCGGCCTGTTCCATAAACTGGGGCCACAGCAGGCCCAGCTCAAACGATAGCATAGTGCCTGAAACGGCGCCTGTAGCAAAAAAGATAGCCACTCCTTTGCTCCAGGCTTTGGTAAGGTTCTGGTAAGCTGCTTCGTTGGTTCTGAGCCAGCGGAAATGAGCCACTGCCATAAAAAAAGGCATCACCATGCCAATGCAAGCATATATAATGTGAAAGCCTAAGGACAGTGCCATCTGGGATCGGGCTGCGAGAAAATCGTCCATAGCAAGATGTGTTTATGACCGGGTAAAGGTAGTTTACAGGCGCCATTGTTCCTACTCAAAAACTTCAAAAATAAGGCGGCGCATCATGACTGCCATGGGTTTGGCTTGTGCAAGAGGAAACTATAATGCCTGTTCCTTAGCTGAGGCCCGGTAGCACCAGCTATGAATTACCTGTAGCCGCTTAACCTTATTCTGCCGGTATCGTTTCAGAGCAAAAAAAGTATAATAAAATGGCTTCAGACGAGGAAATGGCTGCATTAATTCGGGAGCAACTGGTCGAGTTGCTGATTGGAGGCTTTGCCCCAAATGTAATATTGCTGCGTGAATTCGACTATAAAAAAGCAGGCATCATGCTGGACGGCTTACATTTTTCTGCCTGGGTACTGCTGGGGCATATGCAGGCAAGGCAGCGCGTATTGCTGGACTTTATGCGTGAACCTGAGAACAATTTAAACGTATGGCCGGACGCACCCTGGCCTCCTAATCATTCGCCTGCCACAGACCAGGAGTGGTTCAATGCCATCAACCAGTTTGAGTCTGATCTGCAGGAAATGATAGCACTCGTGAAAGATCCTGAAGCAGATCTCTTTCACGTAAAAAGCAATGGTAAAACGCTTTCCTGGGCTGCCATGACAGCGCTACACCATAACGGGTATCATATTGGCCAGTTAAAAACGATAGGGAGGCAGCTGGGGGTCTGGTAAAGATCAGACCCTTTCGTACAATTGCGCCTGAGAGGCAACTATGTCCTGCTTCAGTTGCTCAAAATCATCATGCGTAACAGCCGGATTAATTGCTCCGGTTTCGTCAGGCGACGGATGATAATTCAGAAAGCGGATCAGGGGACCGGCAATCATATCTGCTTTCGCAACCTGATCTTCTGTGAGATGCTGCGCCCAATAGCCTGCCTGGCCTTTGTTGAGGTGTTTCGGGTTCTTGCTCTTTAAGGTAGTGAAACTTACTGCATCCTGTATCGCTTCTTTTTGTACGGGAGAAAGCTCCAGCTCCAGGTAAGTTAACAGCCTGTTTAGCTCTTCCTGGAAATGATTCAGAAACTGCTCATAGAAAACCAGGTGGATGTTACAGGACTGGCTTAACCGTACGTGGTCATATACATGCCATACCCACTCCTGCAGCAGCTGGTCGAAATTCTTTTCCAGGAAACGCTTCGGATCTTTTTCTTCCTGCGGATAGTATGTAAGCATGTACTCAGAGGTATAGTATTTGGCAGCTGAAAGCGCACGGTCTCTCGGGTCACGGATGATATAGATTTTCTTGTCGAAGAGGTGGAGCAGTTCTCCGCTGCGTTTGCAGATAGGAGAGTGCGTCCAGACATGGTTGGTTTGAGCAATATAGCTCTTAATATCAACTATAGGCATTCTGAACACGCTGCTGATGCGGTAGCTGTATTGCAGGTCTGTAATATCCAGCACATCTATACTTGCCTGGCTGGGGTAATTCAGGTTCCATGTTTTTGCCAGTTCATAGATGGGCTGCGTCTGAATAAAGCTGGTTGCGTCGCGCCCGGCTTGCTGCAGGACCTGCTGAATGATCTGATATAGCCAGAAATTACCACATTTGGGTGCGCCACCTTGTAAAATCTTCATGCTTGCGGAGTTGTTTTAGAAGAATCTGTCTGTTGATTTGTAGCTTTACAAATCCAGCCCAAGCATACGCAGTATAGTATATCTGGTTTGGGCAGGTGTGGTAAACGGATGTGCTTCCGAAGTACTTATTGTTAGGAAGTAACAAGTGGATGTTTTGAGTCTCTTTATAAAAAAACTATATAGTATATATGGTATAACCCCTTTATTTTTAATCAAAATTTATAAAAAATAAGTGATTTTATGAAATACCCCCTCTTAAAATAGGGGGTACATTGTTATAGATTTAAAATTTTAGTAGTAATTTTGAATTCCTGATAAATGCAGTTGTGGCTGCTGTGGATATGCAAGCATTATATACAGAAACAGATAACCCACTGGTGCAGGGGATTAAAGTAATCGGAATAGGAAAGCACGGTAGTAAACCCTTAAGTAAGGAATTGATAACCAGTATTTATACTTACTTAGCCGAAGGAGAAGGAGTACCTATTCAGAAAGGTACCTTTTACGGGGCGCTTATGGCTAAGGGCCCGACCGAAGAAGAGAAGGTACTGCTTTATGCCTCAGGCGGTGATAAAAGTATACCTGTTGCAGAGCATCTCTACCAGTTGCTTTGCTCCGATGCACCGGCTGAACTGAAAGAAATAGGGTTAAAATTACTCGACAAAGAATTTCTGTCTATAGGAGAGGCAGAAAAGCTAGGCCAATTTATGTATTCCGATGAGCCGGGCGAGGCTTTCAGAGGTATGGCTGCCAGCATGTTGCGCATACGTTACGAAACCGACGAAGAATACCAAGGATTGCTGAATGCAGCTGAAGCGACCTATGCCGATCAATACAGAGCCAGGCCAGCGGGCACAAGGCCTGCTGTGGTGGTGCAACTCGCCGAGCCTTTTGATGGGGTAGAGCATTCTTACCTGATTACTCCTCTACTGGCGCAGTTTTTTCAGCAGGCAGGTTATCCGGCTGTGGTAACAATGGGCAGGTCCGGTGGTCCAAAGCTGGCTTTAAATACGCTCGACCTGTACCAGGATATGGGCTGCTCATTTATAGAGAATGCGGGAGAACTAGCACAGACACCACCAGCATTCGGTTGGGCGCTGGATCAGCAACTACTGTCTGTTGCCCTGGATAAGTGGGTAGACAGGCGTCGGCTGTTTTTTAAGCGGCCTTTTCTGGCTACACTGGAAAAAGTGTTAAATCCCCTTCAGGCTCAGGTACTCGTTGTTTCTGTGTTTCATCTCACATACATCGAAAAAATGATCACACTGGCTGCCATGGCAGGTTTTAAAGGAGTTATGGTCATGAAAAGGGGCCTGGAAGGTACATTGGCTCCTTCTATTGCCAAAGCAAGCGGTATTACCTGCGCCCTGATAAAAGCAGACGGTACCTTTATAACGCAATCGTTTGAAGCTACACAGGAAGAGTTCACACCTTTCAGAGCCGATTCGGATGATGTTGTGGAAGCACTGCACCTGCAGGATAATGTAGCACTGGTGAGGCAGTTTGCTGCCAAAGGTGCAACTACAAACCAGGATTTCGATAAAAGGGTGAACCTGGCTTTTGCCCTGTATCAGAAAGGTCTTTCGTGGATAGAAGAAAACATGGCCTACACCCGCTGATTGCCGGGTAATACTGTAATTGGTTGTACCAGGTATAAATTATTTACTCCTTACACTATCTGATTAACATGGCATGAGCCGGGTTGCTGATTCTGACATATCGAAGAAAATAACCTGGCTTTACCTGCTGGCGCTTACAGCTGTGGCCTTGCTTTTGGTAGGAGGGCAACTGCTGGTGCAACAATCGCTTAAAAGCCAATTGAGCGACTCCCGCGTTATCAATATAGCTGGCAGGCAACGTATGCTGAGCCAGAAGATCGGTAAAGCGGTACTGCTGCTGGGCCGGGCGCAAGATAGCCTGCAGGTGCAACCATACCTGGCCGAGCTGGATAGCGCCCTGGAACTATGGCAGCAATGCCACCAGGGGCTGATGAGCGGTTACCTGAGCTATATCGCAACACCAGTAGAGAACAGTGAAACTATTAAAGCTATGTTCGCCGGTATCGACCCTTATTTTCAGGCAATCTACACAAACGCCAGCCTGGTAAGTCGCTTTCACCATGGACATGCCACCGCGGCTCCTGCTGAGGTAGACAAAAGTATCCGGATTGTGCTGGAAAACGAACAGGCATATTTAAAAGAGATGGATCATATTGTATTTCAGTATGATGCCGAGGCCGCAAGGCGGGTAAATGATTCGCAGCGGATCGAATATATACTTTTGTTTTGTACCCTGGGCGTATTGTTGCTGGAGGGACTGTTTATTTTCAGACCAGCCGTACACCAAATACAGCAAACTATTGCATTGCTGGTAGATTCGGAGCGGAAGACCCAGCAGGTAAACCAGGAACTGGTACAGGCAAACCAATCGCTGAAAGAAACGGAGGAAGCACTCGTACAGGCTATTGACCAGAAGTACCAGCAGGAGATGAACGAGCAGAAGATCAGGTCGGCTTACCTGGTAGAAGGGCAGGAGGAGGAAAGAAAACGGGTGGCGCTTGAAATTCACGATGGCCTGGGCCAGATGTTAACAGCACTTAAATTCGGTATTGAGAAGATAGGCGATTCCTTACAGAATAATGAGAAAGGGCGCAAAAACCTATCTGAACTGCAGGCCCTGGTAAACCAGACCATCGCAGAAGCCAGAACTATTTCGTTTAACCTGATGCCTGCTGTGCTGAGCGATTTCGGCCTGTCTTCGGCCTTAAAACAGCTTACCGCACAGGCGGCGGCAAACACAGGAATAAACGTAACCTATGCCACCAACTGGGGCGGCACCCGTTTACCCAGGAACATTGAAGTGGGCCTGTACAGGGTGGGGCAGGAGGCAATTCATAATGCCGTTAAATATGCCGGGGCAGCAACTATAGAAGTTGAGCTGTGGGCGAAAAGTAAATATATCCATCTGAAAGTAACCGATAACGGGCGTGGGTTTACCTACAATGCCTCAGAGGAAGCCGTCCTGAATGCAGGACCTTCGCATGGTATCAGTAATATGAAAGAGCGGGTGTACATGATCAACGGGCTGATTGACATTTTAACAAATCCCGGGGAAGGCACACAGATTCACGTAAAAATTCCAAACCTAACATAGGTTCACATGCAAAAAATAAAAGTAATACTTGCAGACGACCATACCATTGTGAGAAACGGTATCAGGTCTTTACTCGAAGAAGTAGACGATATTGTGATTGTAGGAGAAGCCGAAAACGGTCAGGAAGCAATTGCTAAAGTGAAAGAACTCACACCGAATGTACTGATGATTGACATCGCCATGCCTGTTATGACGGGTATCGAAGCCACAGAACAGGTTAGCAGGCAGTTCGGCCATACCAAGGTGCTGGTGCTGTCGATGCACAACAACGAAGACTATATCCTGAAATCGGTAGAGGCGGGTGCATCCGGTTACCTGCTGAAAGACACTTCGCGGGAAGAAATGTTGCGGGCGGTCAGAACAGTGGCGAAAGGAGAGAAATATTTCAGTCCTGCGGTATCGGGCATTATCGTGGATTCTTACATGCACAAGATGAAAGGGCCGGAGAAAGTGATGGAAAGAACCTCCAAGCTCTCGAAGCAGGAAAAAGTTATTCTCCGGTTTATAGTGGAAGGCTGCAACAGCCGCGAAATAGCCGAAAAGCTGAACCTGAGCGTTCGGACCATCGACAACCACCGGGCCAGTATGATGAAGCGCTTAAGCGTTAAAAATGCGGTGGAGCTCGTTAAAAAAGCTTTGGAGCAGAACCTGGTAGAATAAGTTACTTGCGCTGCTTCAGGAGCACTTGGTTTTTATAGGGAAGTATTTAAAATTTGCTGTATCTTAGGGTTGGCCGGCATTGATGGGTTGGCTATACACTTTCATTTTGCTGCACTTCATTTTACATGGATTTAACCGAACCGGAAATTCCTGAGGCACCTGCTTCTAAAGGACACCCCAGGCAGTTATACATGCTGTTCTTCGCAGAGATGTGGGAACGGTTTTCTTTTTATGGCATGAAGGCTTTGTTGCTGGCCTATATGGTAACAGAGCTGAAATTCGACGAGCCCAAAGGATACGCTATACTGGGGTCTTATGCTGCCCTGGTGTACACCATGCCTATGTTTGGAGGCATCATGGCCGACCGCTTCCTGGGGTATCGCAAAGCAGTATTGTTTGGTGGCATTCTGATGTCGATCGGGCACCTGGTGCTGGCCGTACCCGAAGACTGGAGTTTCTTTTATGGTATGGCTTTTATCATTTGCGGAAACGGTTTCTTTAAACCTAATATTTCGAGCCTCGTCGGCACACTCTACAACGATAACGATCCCCGCAAAGACAGTGGCTTCTCTATTTTTTACATGGGGATAAATGTGGGTGCTGCGCTTGGTGGCCTGCTGTGTGGCTATGTTGGGCAACGCATCAGCTGGCACTATGGCTTTGGGCTGGCAGGTATATTTATGATTCTGGGGCTGGTGGTGTTTTACTTTGGCCAGAAATCTTTGAAGCACCGCGGGCTGCCCCCTGATCAGGCGGTTTTAAAAAAGCCCTTGTTTATAGGCATACCAACAGAAGTGGTTATATATGTTGCCACGCTCCTGGTTATTCCGGCTATTGTGGCCCTGTTTAACCAATATGAAGTAATGGATTATATCATGTTCGGATTAGGCGCACTGTCTATTGCCTACATTTTATTTATATCTTTTCAGATGGAGCAGGCGGCCCGCTACAAATTGTTTGCCGCCCTGGTTCTGATTATTTTTTCGACCCTGTTCTGGGGCTTTTATGAACAGAATGCCGGCTCTCTGAACTTGTTTGCCATGCGCAACGTGGATATGACAGTGGCAGGAGTGGAACTGCCGGCGCTTTCGGTCAACAACTTTCTGCCTCCAGCCTGGGTAATTCTGTTGAGCTTTGTATTTGCCTGGCTCTGGCCTGCCCTCAACAGGAAAGGTTTAGAACCATCTACGCCCATGAAGTTCGGGCTTTCCTTCGTATTTCTGGGTATTGGCTTCTACGTATTTTACCTGGGCTGCCAGCTGAGTGCGGATACTGGTTTGATTTCTCTTTTTACCTTTGCAGCGGGTTACTTTTTCATTATCTGTGGCGAGCTCTGCATTTCCCCGATAGGCCTGTCGATGGTTACCAAGCTTTCACCTGCCAAAATTGTAGGTATGATGATGGGCATCTGGTTTTTTGCCAGCGCCATTGGTGAGTTTCTGGCTGGGAAGATAGGTTCGCTTATGAGTGTTCCCGAAGATGTGGTAGACCAACCGGTGCTGTCGCTGCCATATTATGCTGACATAATCAACCAGATTGGCCTTTACTCTATCGGTATTGGTGTGTTGCTGATTTTGCTTGGGCCTGTTATCAGGAAGTGGATGGGCGATGTACGCTAGCAGGCGCATGCGCCTGCTGTAAACAAAACACCTCTGAGAGCGGTATGCTACAAGTGTTAACCATCCTGATAACCGGACCAACACATGAACGCTAACTACAGAATAGAACACGACTTCCTGGGAGAAAAAAAAATTCCTGACAACGCCTATTATGGCATACAAACGCTTCGTGCTTTAGAAAACTTCAATATCACGGGCATTACCAACGCACAGGAACCTAAGTTTATAGAAGCCATTGCCTGTGTAAAAAAAGCCGCAGCCCTGGCAAACCGCGATTGTGGTGTATTGGACGCTAAAATCGCGGAAGCCATTGTGTATGCCTGCGATAAACTAATTAAAGGGGAATACCACAACCAGTTCCTGACAGACCTGATACAGGGCGGAGCGGGTACCTCTATTAATATGAATGCCAATGAGGTAATTGCCAACATCGGGCTTGAGTACCTGGGGCACCGGAAGGGGCAGTACGAATACCTGCACCCAAACAATCATGTAAACTGCTCGCAGTCAACCAACGATGTGTACCCAACCTCCCTGATGATTGCCCTGCACCTGAAGGTGACGCATTACCTGGAGGCATTGGCCGAACTGCAAAATGCCTTTGCTCAGAAAGGAGAAGAGTTTAAAGATTACCTTAAAATGGGTAGAACGCAGCTACAGGATGCTGTACCCATGACCCTGGGACAGGAATTTAATTCTTTTGCCTCTACTCTAGGCGAAGATATAAAGCGCTTGCGCGAAGCACAGGCCATGTTGTGTGAGTGCAACATGGGCGGAACAGCCATTGGCACACGCATTAATGCTCCTGCTGAGTATCCGGAACTATGCACTTCATACCTGGCTGAAATCACTGGTCTGCCCATTACACTGGCCCCCGATCTGATCGAAGCTTCTTCAGACATGGGTACTTATGTGCTGGTATCAGGTGCCTTAAAAAGAAGTGCCGTTAAGATTTCTAAAATCTGCAACGATTTGCGCTTGCTGGCCTCCGGTCCGCGTACGGGGTTGAACGAAATTATGCTGCCCCCTATGCAGCCTGGTTCTTCTATTATGCCCGGCAAAGTAAATCCTGTTATACCGGAAGTGGTAAACCAGACGGCATTTTACGTGGTAGGTGCCGATGTTACTATTTCTATGGCAGCCGAAGCAGGTCAGTTACAGCTGAATGTAATGGAACCTGTTATTGCTTTCAGTCTGTTTACTTCGCTTAACTATATGGTGAATGCTATCAATACCCTGAGAACCAGGTGTGTGGTGGGTATAAAAGCTAATGTGGAGGCAAGTCGACAGATGGTGATGAACAGCATAGGCATTGTAACGGCCCTTAACCCTATACTTGGCTACGAAACAGCTGCGTCTATTGCGAAAGAAGCCCTGGCTACCGGGAAATCCATTCATGATATAGTTGTGTCGGAGCGCAAACTTATTACCCAGGAGAAATGGGAAGAAATCTATTCTTTCGAGAACATGATACACCCCGTTTTTATAAACAACTGATGGTGCTATTTATGTGCTGTATGTATCACGTAGCAGGGCACAAAACTATTGCGGAGGTATAGCTTTAGTGTTCATGCTTTCCTTTGATGTATAAGTTCCTAAGGGAGTGTATGAACTATAGGAAGAATTAAATCTTGTGTCCTGCTACGTGATACGTGTGTCACAAATGTTGCAAATGCTTATCTTTAGGTTCTCGAAGCAATTAACACCTACGCTGACAGAACCCTTGATATGCCGCGAAAAAAAATAAAAAAGAGGCGCCGCTGGCCTTATCTGTTGCTCATGCTTTTCGCCATGCTGGCAATTGGCTCTTATGTGCTTTATAAGAAGCTGAATCCTGTCTGGTATAACATCAATAAAAACAAATACCCGATTACGGGAATTGATGTGTCGAAGCATTCGGGTAAAATAGACTGGCTGAAAGTAAGCCAGCAGCAAATCCATTTTGCCTATATAAAAGCCACAGAAGGAACATCTTACCTGGACCCAAAGTACAAAGTGAACTATAGCGGTGCCAAAGAAAGCGGTCTTAAAACCGGCGTGTATCATTTTTTCAGATTTAACAAATCCGGCAAAGAGCAGGCTGAAAATTTCCTGAAACATGTTTCGCTTGGGCAGGATGATCTGCCTCCTGTGATAGATGTGGAAGACTGGGGCAATAAGAACCATAAAAAGAAACCAGCACAGATAACAGAGGAAATTCGGGCTTTCATCGACCTTGTGGAGAAGAAGACAGGCCGGGACGTAATTATTTATACCAACGAAAGTTCGTACAAAAGCTACATAGAAGGGCACTTCGATACCAGCCTGATCTGGATCTGTACTTTCCGTAAAGAGCCCCGCATGGAAAATGACAGATGGATTTTCTGGCAACATTCCCACGACAAGCCGCTCGATGGCGTGGAAGGCTGGGTAGACTGGAACACCTTCAATGGCAAAGAAGAAGACTGGACCAATTTCGCAAGACTATAGGAAGTTAAAGAGTTAGAAAATTTATATCTGACTGGAAAGAAACTTCTATTCCTACATCTTCAAATCTTCAAATTCCCACATCCTCACATTTCTACTGGTAGTTCCAGCACAAATTCTTTTCCTGGTGGTACGGTTAAACTATAGCTTTTAATCCAGGGGTTGTAGAGGCGGAGTGTTTTATAGTTGGTACCCTGCTCCAGCGCAAACTTAGGCAAGTCCGGAATGGTGGTGTTGATGATCATCTGGCGCGATGGGAGAGGAGCATAGCCATGATCCTGGTTCAGGTCGAAGCCATAGCTTTTAGGATTACCCAAAATTTCTTTCAGGGCCAGAATGCGGAACATATAACGCGATGTTTCATCGTTCAGGTAAAGATCGTAATAAGAGCTCACGCCTTGTTGCTTTAAAGCACGCTCCAATCCGCCCATGCCCCGGTTGTAGGATGCTGCGGCGTTTGTCCAGGAACCGAATTTGGCTTTCGCAGACTTTAAGTAGCGGCAGGCAGCGAGGGTAGCTTTTTGCACATGAAAGCGTTCATCTACTTCTTCGTTCACCATCATGCCATAGCCTTTGGCGGTGTCGCTCATAAGTTGCCAGAAACCTGAAGCACCTGCAGGAGAGGTAACCTGGCCAAAGAGACTCTCTGCCAGAGCCAGGTATATAAAGTCTTCCGGTACGTCGTTTTCGCGCAACAGGCGCTCAATTTCGGGCATGTAGCGCTGCATACGCTTTAAAGCCAGTAAGGTATTGGAGTGGAAGTAAGAGTTAATGAGCAGTTCGCGATCGAGGCGTTCTGCCACATCCGGAATCTGAAGCGGAACCGGCTCACCGGCAAAGGTAAGAGTAGTGGGCAACGCAGGAGAGCTATACACCTGATTTGCCGCAAAAGAAGCGTTTTCTGATTCTTCTGTAACATGTGGAGCGTGCTGGCTGCAAAGTTGTACCGAAAATACCAGTATCACCATTACCCATCCATATTTCCAAAATTGCTGTGTCATGCTGTCTTCCTCTTTAAACCTTTCTTAACATAAAGGCTACCTGGCGCTATTATTGTTCCCTGCCTGCTAAAGTTTTTGCACCAGGTACAACTTTAAATTAACTAAATTGCGCACGAATACCAACTTTAAGATGAACAGGTTAACGCGTGGGTTCTGTAAACAGTTAAGTATGACGTAGGAAGGAAATAGTTGAGATTAAAAATTCATTAAAATTTAAGTAAGTAAATATAACGTTTTAGATAAGCTTGCGTAAAAAATCCTGTTTATAAAAAACGCCATTTACAGCCTTTATTTCAGGCTTCAGATACAAAGACTCATGCATTTTTTCAAAAGGTTTATGGTTCAGTTAACCGTAGTGTTTATAACACTGCTGTTTTTTGTGTCTACAACCAATGCATTGAATTTTGAAAAGGGGAGTCTTAAATCTTCCGGTAAAAAACAAAGGTCTGACCTTGTACTGGAAAAATATTCAGAAGAAGGTAAAGAAAAACTGATCCTTCCTCTTTTTGGTCCGGAACCATTGCATTTCTTTTTAGCTGCACCGGCAGATATTGTACATAGATTCTATGTAGAAGACTATAACTTTAAAGTCAATTACAAGCTATACCTTCTTTTTCATCAACTCAAAATTCATCTTGTAAAACTGCTTTGTTACTGCGATAGTTAATTACAGTTGCTCCCCAAGGCAAAAACGTGGCATCATATGAATCCAATGAAACCAGGCTGATCTTCTTTCATAACATAAATTGTGGAAGTTTAGCGTACATTTTAATGTCATAGTGCATCGTTTTAAACTGTCTCAGAACATAGTAGCAAATTAAAATTCCTTCCCAAGCCCATATGCACCCGCATATAAATTAAAGTTTAAACATAATTTTGATGACAAGATGAATTGCCGATTCTGTAAAAAACCTGTATATAATAAATTTGTAGATTTAATTAACTGCCCACCCTCAAACTCTTTTTTAACATTCGATCAATTGAATGAGCCGGAAGTTTACTATCCGCTTACAATTTATGCCTGCCATAACTGCCACCTGGTACAGGTGGAGGAATACAAAAAAGCAAAAGAGATTTTCAATAGCGAGTATGTCTATTTCTCTTCTTACTCTAAAAGCTGGGTAGAACACGCCAGAAGGTATGTAGAAAGCATGATAGAACGATTTGGCTACAACGAGAAATCGTTTGTAATTGAAATTGCGTCTAATGACGGCTACCTGTTGCAGCACTTCAAAGAAAAGAATGTACCTGTGTTAGGTATAGAACCAACACATAATACGGCTAACGCTGCCATTATAAAAGGTATACCAACACTCATACAATATTTTGGAGCTGAAACAGCACATGGGCTTGCCAGCGAAAAAAGAAAGGCAAATCTCTTGATAGGTAATAATGTATTGGCCCACGTACCGGATATTGATGATTTTGTGGAGGGTTTAAAAGTTGCTTTAAGAAAAGGAGGCGTTGTGACAATGGAGTTTCCGCACCTGCTTCGCTTAGTGGAAGACTGCCAGTTCGATACCATTTATCACGAACATTTCTCCTACCTCTCTTTTACAACTGTAAAGAAGATTTTTGAGGCGCATGCGCTGGAGATGTTTGATGTGGAAGAAGTGCCAACGCACGGAGGTTCTCTACGAATTTTTGCAAAACATCAGAAAGATAAGGATAAAGAAATTTCTCCTAATGTACAGGCAATGTTGCAAAAAGAGGAGGAAGCAGGCATCACGACAACTGAGTACTACCTGAACTTTCAGGAGAGGGTGGATCAGATAAAATATAACTTGCTTAATTTCCTGATTGAGCAGAAAAAAGCCGGGAAAAAGGTGATCGGATACGGAGCTGCTGCCAAAGGAAACACACTATTGAACTATGCAGGTATCAAAGGAGACGATCTGATTCAGTTTGTAGTGGACGCCTCGCCGGCCAAGCAGGATAAGTTTCTGCCTGGCAGTCATATTCCTGTTTACAACGAAAAGAAAATTTCGGAGTATAAGCCGGATTATATCATCATTCTGCCATGGAATCTTAAAGATGAGATTATGGAGCAACTGGCCTATGTGCAGGAATGGGGTTGCCAGTTTGTAACTTGTATTCCGGAAATACAGGTATTTAATCCAGAGCCGAAAGAAACAGTAGAGTTAAAATAAATAGTCTGTTTAAGATTTATCTTAAAGGTTATAATTCTTATTTTCTGAATTAAATCCCTAAGCTGTGAAAAGGTGCAGAGCATAGGGCATTTTAATCGATACATGGTTATGAAGCTGAATATACTTTACAAGAAGGGGCTGAAACGCTTGGGGAAAATTACAAAGCGTGTGGTCCCTCATCAAACTAAATTTAAACCAACAGGGGTTTACCAGCTCCAACAGGCAGATAGCAGTTTTTCTGGCAATGGTGATGTAGTTGTTCATAGCATTTATCCAAACTACGTTACAACACTGGATATTTCGGAGGAGCTTTACCAAGCCTGCTCTGAGTATTGGAAGCCACAGCGAAAGGTAGTAACGGATTATGTTGTGGTAGAGGTACCTAATGGCCGAATTCACACGGACAATGAAATCAGTATTGCTGTTATTACATCGGGCAACCAGGTAGTAGAGAATGTTTCACTTAGCCTGAGAGAAGGAAAAGTGGTGGATACCAGGCTTAACAGCATTTTTCGGCAGCAATACTTTACCAAGCCCGACCGGTTTAAAGGTACGGTTTTCTCTATGCTTTCAGGAGGAGCGGGAATCAATAACATCGGGCATTGGTTTTTGGATGTACTGCCTCGTTTGCATTTGTTGCAGGAAAGTGGCATGTTCGATCAGGTAGATTGGTTCTTGGTACCAAGCACACGTTACAGCTATCAGTCTGAAACTTTAAAGATGATGGGCATTCCTCTGGAAAAGGTAATCACAGGAGAGACCTATACGCACATTCAGGCAGATAAAATTATCGCCTCTACTGCACCCCGTGGAAACCATACATTAGTGCCCAGCTGGTTACTGGACTACATGCGCAATGCTTTCTTGCCTAAAGAACAGCAGGAGTTCAAAAGTCGGGAAATAGGATCAGAAGGGCCTTTTATCTATATCAGCCGACGCGATTCCAGCATCAGGAATGTGCTGAATGAGGAGGAGCTGCAGAATGTGCTTGGTAATTATGGCTTCCAGACAATATTATCGAGCAACCTGAGTATTTCTGAAAAAATAAATCTGTTCTCAAAAGCAAAATTAGTGCTTTCTCCAACAGGTGCAGGACTGATCAGTATGCTTTTCTGCCAGCCTGGTACAAAGCTTGTCGAGATATTTAATGAAGGGTTTGTTATAGAGCCTTTCTTTGATATTGCAACCAAGCTTAACCTCGATTATAAATATATTATTTGCAAGACAAGCGGAAAGAAAATTGCTCAGAATGCTACACAGGGGCAGCATGACCATTTAGTTGTAGAAACAGAAAAAGTAGAAGAATTGCTGAAGGAGCTTGTTTAAAATACGTTTGAAGCATGTTTTCAATATACTAAAAAGCGGCTCTATTAGAAATAGAAGCCGCTTTTTAGTTATGCGTGTTTTACTGGTTCTTTACCATAACCGGGTGATCCTCTAACTGCGCGTAGCTCAGTTTCCATTCGCCGTCGCTGCCTTTCTTCCAGAGCAGCATAAAATTGCCTTCGCCAATGGCATGTGGCTGATCAGGAGTAGCAGGCAGTACATCTACCGAAAAGGTACCCGCTTCGTAGGCCGTGTTACTGTCAGTGCCTGCGCTTACAACATTGGTTTTCAGATCAGTGATAGTGCCAATGGTTTCGTTTACCCACTTATCGGCTACTTCCGATTTCCCTTTGAAATGAATGTCACCTTGCAAAAAATCAACATCATCGGCCAGCATGGCAATTAGCTTGTCAGCGTCCCGGTTATTCCAGGCACTTATAAATTGCTGGTTCAGATCCCGTATATTAACCTCCTCCTGCTTTTGTGTGCACGACATAAACAGCACCGAGAAGAACAGGATATACAAGTAGTTTTTCATAAGATTTCCTTTAGATGAATAATAACGGCTGCACGTGTAAGAACTAGCCTGTATTTGTTTTTTACCTGAACCCAGGCTTTGACAGACCGGGTTCAGGTGCTGCTTCCATGTAAACTTCTACCAACTTTTTCTCCTGTACTCAGAAGAGGAATAAGGCTTTGTGCGGTCGCCGAAGTCTTGGTTTGGCAGGTAAAGCATATTGGCAAAATAAGATAAACCATTGTCTTCGGGGGCGTAGGCAACGGCAGCTGGTGCAGCTGTGTAGCTCATGGCTTGTTTTGCAGCCGGACCCGAAGCTGGTTTAGCAACGGCTACCTGCGCTGGTGCCGGTCGTTGGGTAGTAGCAGCTCTTTCTGCAGCGGCGGCTCTTTCTGCGGCAGCCCTGTTTGCAGCAGCTACTCTTCTGGCCTCTTCCTGGCGGGCAGCCTCTGCTTGTTTTTGTTTATTGTCTATATGCTTGCCAATGGCATAGCCGGCTCCTGCACCTACGGCACCACCCACAACGCCACCTACCACACGGTTTCGCTTGTGGATAATAGCCCCTGCAGCGGCTCCTGTACCGGCACCAATAACAGTACCTTTTGCCTGTGGGCTCCAGCCTTTCTTAGTCTGTGAAACTGCAGAAATAGTAAAGGCAGCAACAAACAGCACAATCAAACTCAATATTAAACTTACCTTTTTCATAACAACTTTATTTTAGTTGATAACACTTGTAAGGCAGCAATTACAATATGTGTGCCAGTGTTAGAAGGCTCAAATCTGAAAGAAGACAAATGGCTGTGTAACCAACTGATAATTTGATAGATAATTTTATAGTGCTGACGATGTAGTTATTGCCTATGCTTAAACTTTGCATATGGATAGCGGCTGTAAAATAAAAAAGCCCCTGCAGGTTATGCAGAGGCTTTTCACAGAGGAATAAGAAAGTTTACTTCAAAACAAAAGTTGCTTTACCGATCATAAAACCATCAGCAAAAAGCTCTATCGTATGTTCGCCACGCTTGTACTCGGCATTTTTATCATACAGGAAAGAGAGCTGCTGGTTAGTATTATCGAAAACAAAGTCACGCTTGGCAGTATAATATACATCTTCGCCATCTATCTGGAACATACCGGACCCTGTTGCCAGGTTATACAAAGCAGCACCGTCTGGTTCTATCAGGCGCATATAAACGGTTTTGGGTTCTTTAGCGGCTACATCATTTTTCGCCAGGTTAAACAGGATTCGGATCTTGTCTACACGCTTCGCACGGTATTCATTGTCTTTATCATCCTTTTCTTTACCACGCTGGTTAATAATCATTACGTTAATGCCCTGTGCCTCAAGGCGCGAAGCTATTTTCACTTTTTCAGTAAGGGCAACGTTGGTGGTTTTTACAGTTGTGAGGCTGTCGCTCAGGCGTGTTTGGGTAGTCCGTAGGGTGGTGTTCTCAGTTGTCAGTGTTTCCTTGTCTTGCTTTAGCTGTGCAATTTCCTTGTCTTTCTGAAGCAGTTGCTTTTCAAAAGCGGCAGCCCTGTCGCGGAATTTACGCTGGTCTTCCAGGCTATAGCTCCTGGTTCTGAAGCCCTTCAGTTCGTTCAGGTCTTTGGTGATAGACGTGATCTTTGCCTCCAGCGAGTCATTTTCAAGTCCCATTGCCTGCAGTTCCTGGCTTTGGCGTTCGAAGTCAGCCTTAAGCGCTTCGTAAACTTTTATCTGGTTTTCGAGCTCGCTGTTTTTAACACGTATAACTTCAGCTTGTTCCTCGGTTTTTTCTTTTTTCTGATAGTTCATATACAGCAGTATACCATTGATACTGCACAGAATCACGATCAGGCCAACTATAAGCAGCTTGCGGTTACCTCGGTTTTCAGGCGTGTTTGTGGACATTTATCTTAAAAATTAATTGTTTTAAAAGCCGATTTACTTTGTTTTACTTTAAGAGTAATAGCCGAATTAAACTGACATAGTATCAAATATAAAGCTTTTGCTGTACAAAAATCAAAACATGAACCAAGAATTTAATGCTGCTTACTGGCAGAGCCGCTATCTTCAGGAACAAACCGGCTGGGATGTTGGTGAGATAACGACACCTCTTAAAGATTATTTCAATCAATTGCGGAACACCGGGCAACGCATTTTAATTCCGGGCTGTGGAAATGCCTATGAAGCAGAGTATCTGTTTCGTGCAGGCTTTGAGCAGGTATATGTGGCCGATGTCGCCAAAAAACCTCTGCAAGACTTCGCCAAGCGGGTTCCGGAATTTCCGCAGGAGCATTTACTGCATCAGAATTTTTTTGAGCTCATTCCTGCGTTCGACCTGATTGTGGAGCAAACGTTCTTTTGTGCTTTAGCTCCTGATTTGCGCCCGACTTATGCGCAAAAATGTGCTGACCTGCTAAAGCCGGGTGGTAAACTGGCAAGCTTGCTATTCGATACCACCTTTCAGCACAAGGGGCCGCCTTTCGGTGGCAGCCGGGAAGAGTACAGAGGCTACTTTGAACCGTATTTTCACGTTCTTCATTTTGAAAGCGCTTATAATTCTATAAAGCCACGGCAGGGGCGGGAGTTGTTTATTCTTCTGCAAAAGAAATAAGCACAAGAAGTAAGTATTCTGTAATTTTACATCTGGCAAGTAAAAAGGCAAGACCTTCTACCAGAGCCACCATTCATAATTTCTGAATCATAATTTCTAACTAAATATTCCGTGTTCGAGATTCCAAAACTTAGTCATACTGCATCTGGCAACTTTTTCCTGATGGCCGGGCCTTGTGCCATAGAAGGAGAGGAGATGGCCCTGCAAATTGCAGAACACCTGAAAGAACTGACAGATAGGCTGCAGATTCCGCTCATTTTTAAAGGCTCTTACCGCAAAGCGAACCGTTCACGCCTCGATTCTTTTACAGGGATAGGCGACGAAAAGGCTTTGCGTATTCTCAGAAAAGTAAGTGAAACCTTTGAGGTACCTACTGTAACCGATATACACGAAACAACTGAGGCCGCAATGGCAGCCGAGTACGTGGATGTGTTGCAGATACCGGCTTTCCTGTGCCGCCAGACCGATCTGCTGATTGCCGCAGCCGAAACCGGTAAAGTGATCAATGTGAAAAAAGGGCAGTTCCTTTCCGGGGCAGCCATGAAGTTTGCTGTAGAGAAAATCCACCAGTCAGGCAATGAAAAAGTAATTTTAACGGACAGAGGCAACAGCTTTGGCTACTCTGACTTAGTAGTGGATTTTCGCAATCTGCCTGAGATGCAGGCAACAGGAGCACCTGTGGTAATGGACGTTACGCACTCGCTGCAGCAGCCAAACCAGAGTTCCGGTGTAACAGGCGGTAAGCCGGCCCTGATCGAAACAATTGCCAAGGCCGCTATTGCCGTTGGTGCCGATGGTTTGTTTATCGAAACGCACCCGACACCAAGTATAGCTAAATCTGACGGAGCTAATATGCTGCCGCTTGCGCAGCTGGAGGAGTTGCTGCAGAAGCTGGTCCGAATCAGACAGGCCGTAAAATAAGTATAACGTATAGGTAAGAGGAGCAGCAGAAACGCTTCTGCTGCTCCTCTTTTGTATTTAATAGAATGGAAAAGAAGGAACATACCCCCGATTGGGAAGTATATTTTTGTGAGTTAGATGAAAAGCCTGCCAGTATAAGCGTAGACTTGGCACTGGAGGAGCAGGCACCACTGGAGGATAAACCGCAGGTGTTTGAACTGGTAGTAGGCTGCCGCACCTCCGACGAAGATGGCTTCCCGACAGATGAGGCCGAATGGGATTTATTGGGGGAGATGGAGGATGCTTTGGTTCAGCAGCTTGTGGGTAGCCTCGGAGCCACATTTGTAGGAAAGACCCTGAATGATGGAAAACGAACCTTTTACTTTTACAGCAACCACGAAGCGTTGTTAGAGGTTTTCGCCGGCAATGTAATGCAGCAATTTACGGGCTACGAGTTTAATGCAAACACACAGGAAGATAAAGACTGGAGCCTGTACTTCGACTTTCTGTACCCGGAGCCAACGGTGATGCAAACCATCCAGAACGGCAGGCTGATACGGCACATGCAGGAACAGGGAGACCAATCGCATATCCCCAGAAAAATAACGCACGTGCTTTATTTTACCGATGAGGAGCAACAGGACAGGTTCTTAGAAGAAGCAGAAGGGTACGGCTATAGCTTAGAAGAGAAAATCATAGAGGAAAACACACCTTACGCGCCATTTCAGTTACTGCTTTCGAAAGTAAGCAAAGCAGACGAAGCCTCTGTCAACGAAGCTTCTATAGAGCTCTGGATACTGGCCGAAGAGTATAACGGCCAGTATGACGGCTGGGAAGCAGGTTTAGTGAAGGAGAACGATTAGTGTTTAGGAGAGGTGGATTTTAATCCACCTCCATATACTTCTCATCGCCGTTCATCCGTACAATTTTAGGATGAAAGGTGCCTATTACTTCCACCAGGTCCTGCTGGGCGGCCATCACTCTATGAATGTCTTTGTATACCATTGGCGCTTCATCCAGGTCGGAGCCGATCACTTCTATTCCTGCTTTATGCAGGTATTTCTGCACCTGTGGCTTCGAAAGTGTGTTCTTGGCCTGGGTTCTGGACATCACCCGACCAGCTCCGTGCGATGCGGAGTTGATAGCAGCAACCTCGCCTTTTCCTCTGACAATAAAGCCGGGCGTGGCCATAGAACCAGGTATAATGCCTAACACACCTTTACCTGCCGGAGTTGCTCCTTTGCGGTGCACAATCACCTCCCGGCCTTTGGCATCCTTTTCCTTCCAGGCAAAGTTATGGTGGTTTTCTATGCGTGCTATCGCGCTTTCGCCTAAAGCATCGGTTAAGCGGTCATGTATCTGGTGATGGCAGGCAGAGGCATAATCCCCTGCCAGGTTCATCGCCAGCCAGTACTCCTGTCCGGCCTCTGTATTCAGATCCAGCCAGGCCAGATGCTTCGCTTCCTGCGGCAGGCGGCAGGCATCCATGGCTACTTTGGTATAGTAGCCCGCAATGTTGGCGCCAAGGCCACGGGAACCGGAGTGGGAGAGGATAGCCAGATATGTACCTACAGGCAGATCAAACTCATTGCCAGCGTCCTGTATTTCCACCGTGCCAAACTCGACAAAGTGGTTTCCGCCGCCGGAAGTGCCTAGCTGCGAATAAGCCCGGTCTTTCAGCTCGCGTACAACCGGAATTTCAGCAAACTCGCTTCTGTCCATCACCTCATGCCCAATGGGGCGTTTAAAAGAGGCATGGCCGAAGCGGGTATTATCCAGCAGCATCTTTTTAAGCTTCTCCCGGTTCTTATCAAGATACCCTTTATGGATATCGAAGATGCTCATGCTCATGCGGCAGCCTATATCAACACCCACGCCATAAGGAATAACCGCATTGTCAGTGGCCAGCACACCGCCTATAGGCAAGCCGTATCCCTGGTGCGCATCAGGCATTAAAGCTCCTGCTTTGGCTACTGGTAATCGCATCGCAATCTCCATTTGCCGGAGAGCGCCTTGCTCAATTGCTTCTGCACCATAGATAGCATAAGGGTGCTGCCCCTCCTTCAGGGCGATGGGTTCTGCTTCTTTTTGTGCCAGTATTGCCTGCGCCAGAGGGCCCAGCGTAGCATGCAACTGGTATTGGCCCGGAGCAGCTAATACATCCTGCAGCAGCTCAATCTGGTGATTCTTGCCCAGCTCGGTAAAATATGTATGAACAATGTTCAGGGCTGTGCCAAGTGGTTTTCCTGGCGGGAAACCTATGTTCTGTAAATCCTGTGCGGAAAGTTTTTTCGTTTTTGCTGTTGCCATATCGTCTCTTGTTGTTCTGCTACAAAGAGATATACGGGCTATGCAGTCTTTTTGCGTAGTACGTTATTTTATATTGGTGTCGTAAGTATTTATTAATTCGCAGGGGTACCAAGTATAACCGTAAACTTTGTTCCTGCATCAACGGTGCTATTTACTAGAATGCTGCCCCCCAGCGACTCTACCTGTAGTTTGGTCAGGTATAAGCCCAGGCCTTTAGAGTCTTTGTTAACGTGGAATGTTTTGTATAAGCCAAAAAGCTTGGAGCCTACTTTTTCGAGGTCCAGGCCTAAACCATTATCTTCAACAGAAAAAATAAACAGGCCATTCTCAGTAGATGACTTCACCTGTATGACAGGTTTTCTGTCAGCAGCACTATATTTTAGTGCATTAGAAAGCAGGTTATGCACAATACTTTCCATGTATACCTTGGGGATGTATAGCTTCGGAGCTTGCAATTCGAGCTTTATATCAGCTTCTGTAGCAGCTATAACAGCCGTCAGGTTCTGGATTTCCTTCTTAACCAGTTCCTCCAGCAGAACCTCATCCTGGGCCAGGTTCTGATTCAGGGTGGTATGCAGAATATCGTATAAGTCCTGGATGGTATCCAACATATTACCCGCCATTGTATTCACCCGGTCCATTACCTCACCGCAGGTTTCCTCGTCCGGAGTAATCTGATAGAGTTCGTACAAGCCCCGGATGTTGTTCATCGGGGAACGCAGGTTATGGGCTATAATCTGGGCAAAATCTTCTAAACGGGCATTCTTTTGCTTCAGGTCATCGGTGGTTTCCTGCAGCTCTGTGTTGAGTCGTTGCAGCGATGCGGCCTGGCTATGAAGCCTGAAAGCCTGTAAGTCTTTTAAGAACAATTGGGCTATATCCAGTTCGTTCAGGCTCCAGGGCTGTGATTTTCCTTTTACCACTTCCTGCCAGTTGGCAAATGATTTACGGGGATGAATACGCATATCATCACCTGTATAAACCTTATCCGGCTTGCCCGCCCATATCTTGGTTTCTTTTATCTCTGGCTTAAACAGCAGAATATACTCTTTGTGAGGCTTCGAAATTTCCAGTGCAAGTAAACCACTGGCTACGTCTTTGTAAGGCCGGGCCTGCCCGAACTGGCGGGATAGTTCACGGGTATGGAAAATAGAATCAGTGGCGTTTTCTGTAACCCAGCCGATCAGTTCCTGTACCTGTTCTGCGGTAGGCGTAGCTCCTTTCAAACTGATTTTTCCGGCGTAAAACATAGCGGCCCCAGTACAGGACGCTAAGGAGAGCAGGTTGGTTTCACTTTCAAAAAGGCCTCGTGTTATTTCACCGGTGTTATAGAGTTGGTCAATCAGTTTCGCCTCAGTAGCCTTATACGCTTCAAATTGATTGAAATCTCTTGTCTCTTCTATAGAAGGGATCATGTTTGCTAATGCCTTTGCTGCTAAAAGGCACATTTCCCGCTTCCACGAATCTATAAACACCGGGCTGAGGTTATGGCAGGTGATCAGCCCCCAGAGTTTGCCTTTTACAATGATAGATACGGAGAGGGTGGCTCCAACCTGCATGTTGCGCAGGTATTCCAGGTGTATTTCAGAAGGATTTCGCAACTCCGACTGTATAATGTTAGTCGGTTTTCCAGAAGTGGGGTTAAAGTAAGGCACTATATCAACCGCTGCAGCATTAATATCAGGTATCTGGCGAACATGCTTCCTGAGTAACAGTGCCCGGGCCGGAGCAGGTATGTCGCTGGCCGGGAAATGATGGTGCAGAAAGGAATGTACTCCAGGTTTAACCGTTTCTGCAATTACCTCTCCATTCCACTCCTGATCAAACATATACAGCATCACACGGTCGTAATCGAGCAGCGCCTGCACATAATCTGTAATTAATTTAGCGAGTTCTTCCTGCGAGCTAAGGTTGTTCAACTCGCTTTGAAGATGGGAATAATAACAGTTTTGCTGTAACCTTACTTTATCGGAATCGCTGGAATAGGGCTCGCATTCCAGGATGTATTTATCGGCAGATTCATATATAAAGCCGAAAAAAGCTCTTTCTCTCAGGTGAAGTAACAGCGGGTTCATATAAATCCGGCTGGTGAAAACCCTTTCGAGGGTATGCATTTCTTCTGCCGAAATGATAGCGTGTAGAGATTTTCCCAGCAGATCTTCTACGTCTGATTCTAAATAAAGCCCTACGTTTTCACTTACCTGCTCAATGGTGAGGGTAGTTTTGTGGAGGACCATCAGGAAGCCATGTGGCTGCACTCTGCCTATAATATGGATAGGCTCTTTATCGCAATTAGTAAGATCTACAGTGATGTTTTTGTAGTTCTGCATGTTCTGTTAAATGTTCGCGTAATAACCAGAACACGTTGTGGTTTACCCCTGCAGCATCCTGTAATATAGTATCTTCTGAAACGTATTCCGGGCGTAGCAACTTGTTTTACAAGCCTTATCGTTTATTGCCATGCCGCTCCTGCTCCTGATAACTCCCACGTATACGTAGTATACGTTAAGAGTTTATACTGAAAAATGCAGAAATTTGCAATGGCAGATCAAATGCCGTTTAACCTGCTATTCACTGAATACAAAGGTATAACAGGGAAAGCCATACGCTTGATTTGGATTCTGAAGGTATAACAACAAGTTGACAAAAATACGGACAATTACACTCCTTTAAAAGCAATGAAGCTGTCTTTTTAGTAAAACGCTTTCAGATTACTTACCAAACATATATTGTTTCTGTGCAGCTGTTACCAAAGGCTCATATACCCGCACATAATCTATTTCCAGGCGCTGCGGCCATACAGCGGGATCGATGCCCTCCCGACCGCCCCAGCCGCCTCCTACCGCCACGTTAAGAAGCAGGTAGTAGCGTTGGTGAAAAGGATTAGTACCCGCCTGAATATTATTTTCGAATACATGATAAAGCTCGCCATCGAGGTAATACTCTATTTTGTCGGCTGTCCAGTTAATGCCGTAGCGGTGAAAGGAGGTATCGAAGTCAGGTACATGTATGCTGCCACCCGACTGCAGGTTTTCTCCGGCATAATGCAGCGTGCCATGTACAACTCCCGGATCATGTCCCACGTGTTCCATAATATCGATTTCGCCGTCGGGCAGAGAGTCGTGGTTAAAGTTTTCGGGCAGCATCCAGATGGCGGGCCATGTACCTCTTCCGGCCGGTAATTTGGCCCGGACCTCTATATAACCGAATTGCCAGGCGGCAAGTCCCTGGGTTTTTAGTCTGGCTGATGTAAACCGGCTGTTTTTTCTTTGCTGCTGCCGGGCCTCAATAATCAGCTTATGGTCTTTTAGCCTGACATTCTGAATGCTTTTAGTATAGTATTGCAGTTCGCCGTTTCCCCAGCCGCATACTTTCGGGCAGCCATCTCCCAGGTCGTTGGTCCAGCGCCTTTTGTCAGGTGCGCCACGGTAGTCAAACTCGTCGCTCCATAGCAGGCGTGGTGCCGCTGCGTGTTCAGTGCCTGTCATGATGTGTAATAGAATGAAAAAAATAAAGTGAAGAAAAAGCAACATGCCGTAGTTGTCTGTTGATAAGCATACACTATGCGCAGGAGAATAGTTTAACTACCGGAACACCTGCCTGTAATGCAAGCCATAGGTTATAGCAAGCCGCCACTGCTGCACTTTAAGTAAGTGAAGCAGTGGCGGCTTGCTACGGACAGGAAGTGCTAGTTTTGGAAAGAAGTAACAGCTTCGCTTAAATCCAGTACAGTGGCCTTGGGCAAAGCTTTTTCAAGTATGCTGCTGCCTGCTGCCGAACGGTAACCTCCTGCGCAATGTACCACTATCGGCTTGTCCAGGGGGACTTCCTGTGCTCTTTCCCTTAACTCCGGCAGAGGGATGTGCATGGCTTGTTTAAAGAAAGACGCTTCGGCAACTTCGGGAGCATTCCGGATGTCTATGATCGTGTACTGTGCCGGATCAGCCTTAAATTTTTCGAGGTCTATTAGCGGGCTGCTTGCTTCGGCCTCCGCATCCCACACAAAGGCTCCTTTTATCTTGCTCTCATAACCTATCTTAGCTGCTTTGGCAATCAGATCATCTAAAGTTTTCTCATCGGCTGCCAACAGGTAAAAGTTTTCTTCAGGGCCTATAATGCTCCCTAACCAGGTTTCAAACTTTGCTCCATTCTGAATATTAAGAGCACCTTTTAGGTGGCCTTTTTTAAAGCTATGCTGGTTGCGGGCATCAACTATCAAAACATTCGTGTCGGTTGGCTGAAAGTTGTCGGGAAGCCTTTCTACAACTGCAATACTTGCGGCGTAGGCGGGTGCTCCATTTTTGTTCAGGGCTACATCGTAGGCAAAATATTTCGGAATAAAAGGCTGGTCTTCTGTAATCATTTTTACAAAAGCCTCCTCGGGCATCGCCTGCAGGGCGTAATTGCCTAGCTTTTCTGCTCCAATAGTGCTGCTGTTGGCCTGGCTGAGTGCTTTACCGCACAAAGAGCCTGCTCCGTGTGCCGGATACACCAGCACCTCATCCTGCAGCGTCATAAGTTTTTCACGGGTACTTTTATACAGCTGCCTGGCCAGTTCTTCCCGTTTGGCAGTCATATTACCTGCATTTTCCCGCAGATCAGGCCTGCCAACGTCGCCTATAAATAAGGTGTCTCCGGTAAATACGGCTACAGCCTTGCCATCTGATGCTGCTACAATGCTAATGCCATCGGGGGAGTGGCCGGGTGTAAATAAACACTTAAGTTTTACCTCTCCCAATTCTATGGCATCGCCATCGTCGAAAGGCTGGTGCGGGTAATCTGCTCCAACTAATTTGCTGACGTATAGGGTGGCTCCGGTTCTGTGGTGTATTTCGAGGTGAGAACTCACAAAATCGGCATGCGGGTGCGTTTCTATCACACCAGTTATTGTCGCCTGGTTAGCGTCTGCAAAAGCAAAGTAAGGTGCTGGGTTGCGGGCCGGATCAACCAGTATAATCTGCCGGGTGGTTTCGCTAAGGATGGCATAGGAAAAATGCGCTAAGCCTTTATCCTCGAACTGTTCTATTTTCATGTTCTAACTCGTTTAACTCTTCTTTGGTTAAGATGCCTGTGCAAGCCTCAAACAAGCTATCAGACATCAGCACAACAAAGATAGGGATATGCCCAAACCTGTTCCGTGACATTGGTCACACAGGAGAAAAATATGATCCTGACAAATATCATACTTTCTGTGGATGTTCGTCATCTTTTTTCAGCATTTGAAAAATTAGCTTTGACTTGTTAACCAGCCGCCAGTTCCGAAACGGCTATTCAGAAACATTAAAGCACAGTTACCATGAAAACTCTTTTTGTACCTACCGATTTTTCGCAGGATGCCACCAACGCCTTGCTGTACGCTTTAGATATGGCAAAGGCAACTCCTGCGAAAATGATTGTTTTCCACGCTTTCTTTCCTGTGATGTCTCCACCGGCAGCTTATGAGATTCCTTCGCTGATACCTGAACTGGAACGGGGTAAGGCTTTGGAACTGGAGGAATATGTAAAAGAAGTGCAGCAGGCGGTTTCTTCCGATGTGGTGTTGGATTACTACTCAACTGGCGGAAGCTACCTGGCCGTAGATCCTTCGCAGCAGGTGAGTAAAAGCGGTTATCACACCATCGAAGAAATCCATGAACCGGTTAGCCTGCAGGCAGTAAACATCACCTGTGTTGCTAAAATGGGAGCTATCTTTGAGCAGATTTTAAGTGCTGCTACTGCTTATAGTGCCGACCTGGTGATAATGGGAATGCAGGGCCACGATGCCCTGAGCCAGGCACTGATAGGAAGCACCACACTTTCTGTTATGCGCAACAGCAGGATTCCGGTAATGGGTATACCTAAGGGAGCCAGGTTCAGAGGGTTAAGGTCAGTTGTGTTTGCCTCAGACCTGAGCAGGCAGCCTGATCTGTTTGTGCTGCGTAAGCTGCATGACTTTGTAAGGGCTTATAATCCAAAGCTACAGGTATTGCACCTTTACAAGCACCAAGACCAGCTGGCAGAGCTTAAAAAGACATCTCTGGCCCTGGATGTGCTGGACAGGCAACTGCGTGACCTTGCGTATCAGGTCGTGCTGAAGCAAAAGGAAAACGTGCCGGAGGGAATACAAGCCTTTGTGCAGGAACAACAGGCCGATCTGCTTATCCTGAGTCCGCAGCGCCATAACTGGCTGGACAGGTTGTTGAACAAAAGCGTGACAGAGAAGATGACAGCCAGTTCTGCTTTTCCTTTGCTTACGCTTCCGGCTTCCGAAGCAAGAGAGGCCACTAGCGAAGAAGCGGAAGAGGCGGAGCCTTTTGCGGCCTTTGCCTGGTAACCTTCTGTAAACGGTTTAAAACAGAAGAGCCTTCTCCGGCTAAGAGAAGGCTCTTCTGTTTTGCAAGAATTGAAAAGGTTTACTCTTCCTTCATTGCTTTTTTATTGATAGAGGCTTTAGCCAGCTTGTTCAGCTTGGAATCTGTGTCTTTTTCTTCTTTCAGAGTTTCGCTTAGCAGTTTGTGAGCATCGCTATGGCCCAGGCTTTCGGCAAACTGAGCTGCAGTACCGTAGCCGGATATCTCATAGTGCTCGATGCGTTGTGCGCAGGCGATCAGACCAGCATCTTTTGTTTCAGGACTGGCATTTTCATCAATCATTTCTTCGCCTTCTGCAATCAGGCCTTCCATTGCCTTGCACTTCATGCGGCCAGGGCTGATGCCGAGTTTTTCACATACCTGCTCCAGGCGTTCCTTCTGTACTTTCGTTTCCTCCAGGTGGCTTTCAAAGGCTTCTCTTAATTTCGGATCAGCTGCTTTTTTTGCCATTTTAGGTAGTGCTTCAATTAATTGTTTTTCAGCGCTATATAAATCTTTCAGTTCATGATGAAAGAGTTCTTCCAGGTTCTTTAACTTAGCCATAGTTTTATTGTTGTTAGGTTAAAACATACTATACTTTGCTAAACTATACGGCTACCCTCCGGAAGTGTTAGTTAGCCCGCTAAATTAGTTGAGCGAGCGTTGGCTTAACCTGAAGCTATTAGCTTGTATTTTACAACAGAGGCATAAGTGGGTTTTCTGATAGCCTGTAATGTTTTAGGGTTGAGCAGCTCTACTTTATCTGCTCTTCTTAATTCTTCGAAAGCAGCAAGGTAATTTTCTTTGGTATAGTTCGTGCCCAGGTGATGCTCTTCGTAAATCTTTTCCACCGATTTATACTTAAACTGCGCTCCGGCCTGTGCCAGCGAGGCTACCAGGTTGTGCAGCGAATACAGATGCTGGTCCTGGAAAAGCACAAGCTGTGGCGAGCCCTGGTTAGCCTTAAAGGAAAGTACGCCATCTGGCTGGTAATCGCTGTACTCCTGTAAAATAGCTTTAAAGCTTTTATATGCCTGTTTGTGCCGCGTAGCAAACAGTATGAAATGATCTGCCTGGCTGGCATCGGGTAAGTTTACCTGGAGCAGGAGCGTAAACCTGCCTGCATGCTGCATAACCTGCCTGAGTTGTTCCGCCATAAACTCCTGCTTCCTGGCTTTGCTTTTTTCTTTTTTTAACAAATCCTGTATCTTCTGCAGTCGTGTTCCCAACAGGGCCGCCAGAGCCGGACTGCTTTTCCTGGCGCTTAATGCTTTGTGCATGCTTTCAGGCGAAAAGAGCATCAGTATATCTGCTGCAGCCTGAGGCAGGGCCTGCTGCAAAGTTTCCAGCGCAAACGGATTACGAAACGGATCCATGACCAGGAGTGCGGGCGCATCGGGCAGTGCGTTTAAGAATTCCTGCCGGCTTTCTTCTTCTACCAAGGCAGCAGGAACAGCGTGAAGTAACCGGAAAGCAGGTGAAGTTTGCAAAAGCTCCAGCTGCTTCTGCAGTACAGCCTGATCGGGGTGATGCAGGTGCAGGCTTAGTATTTCCCGGAGCTTCTCCTTTTTTGCAAGACATTGGGCCAGTGCGTCAAAAGCCGTAGGCGTATTCAGGGCATCAGTGGCATCGTCTGTTTGTAAATCAATATAGCGAATTCCCTGGGGTTCGGGAGCTTCTGCTAAATAAGTGGTGAACCAGGTTTCTAAGTAAGCGCTTAAAAGATGCTGTTTTACGTCAGAGAAGCTGCGTTTCTGCTTAAAAAAAGAATTCGGTTCTGGTAATGACATAGCATGTTAGTTCACTTCCGGTAGTATCAGCAAAGGCTGGTAATGGACCTTACGGTAAATTTAAATTTTGTGTAACGGCTGCTTTATGCAAGGCAGGCAAGTTTACAAACTGCTAAATTAATTAGTATTTAAGATTGATGGCTAAAAAAAATAGTTTTATTTTGAAAATGAAGGCGGCGCTTCTGAATAGCCTTAGTCGCGGACACAGAAAATATTACCTTCCATGGCCAGGTCAGTTTTAGGGAATAAAGCCTGGGCTTCGGCTAAAAGTGGCGTCAGGTCTTTGTAGCGCACCGAAAAGTGCCCGATCAGGAGCTGGCGCACCTGGGCGGCACAGGCCATCTCTGCTGCTTGCCTGGCGGTACTATGAAAGGTGAACGTAGCCCTTTCCTGCAGGTCGTGTGTAAAAGTGGCCTCGTGGTAAAGCAAGTCAACGTTTTTGAGGTAAGGGAGCAGGTCCGGCTTATAGCGGCTGTCTGAGCAATAGGCATAGCTGCGGCTGCGTTTGGGCCCGGTTGTTACCTCTTTATGCTGTACCAGTATGTTCCCCTGCTCGTCCAGAACATCTTCTCCCCATTTTAGGCGCACAAGCTGAGGGGGAGTAAGAAAGGGGGGGAGTTTTTCTTTCAGGAGGGATCGCGGCTTCTGCTTTTCCCGGAAAAGAAAACCACAGCAGGGTACCCGATGCTCCATGGGCAAGGTATGCACGGTTATTTGTTTATCCTCGAATATCTTTTTGTAGCAGGTGGTATCCAGCTCGTGAAAGATGAGTTGAAAACACAGGTTGGTGCCGGAGTACTTAAACTGCAGACTTAAGATTTCGGAAAGGCCGGGTGGGCCGAAAAGGTGGAGGGGGAGGTGCCTGCCCTGCAAATGCATGGTGGAAAGCAATCCGGCCAGGCCAAAGTAATGGTCGCCGTGCAGGTGGCTGATGTATATATTACAAATGCGCTGATGCTTTATCTTATAAAGCATCAGCTGCATTTGTGTGCCTTCTCCGCAATCAATTAGATGGTACTGATTGCCGATGGTTAAAACCTGGGCTGTATGATGCCTGTTTGCCGAGGGTGTGGCCGACGAACTGCCAAGTATCCTGAGTTCGAAATCCACAGGCAAACAATAAGCTTAGTCTTCTTTTTTAGTCAAGTCCTGCTCAATCTCGTGCAGAAAAACGCGGTCAATCGCTTCTTCTACAGTAGGCAGAATGTTTAAAACAGACTCTAATTTAGATATTGTTACCAGTTTCATCACATGATCCTGTAAACCTGTAAGGATCAGAAGTCCGTTAGACGAGTTGCAAAGCCTGTTCGCTATCAGAATAGAGCTTAGGCCAGAAGAATCTGTGTATTTAACGTTGTTAAGATCCAGGATCAGGTTAGTAATTCCTTCTGCATTCAATTTCACAAACTCAGACTTCAGGTCAGGAGCAATAGAAGTATCTAACTTCTTTTCATCTATCGTGATAGTGGTATAATTTTCTTTCTTATCAATCGTGTACTTCATAGATCTACCATTAAGGATTTAAACGCGAATGTACCAAATTTTACGCTAATAAGTCTAACCTTTTAGGCTAAAAATTGTTTTCTCCACATTCTGCTCAATGCGTTTGAGCACTTCGTTATAATTCATTTTTTCAAATTTCTGGCCTGTAACCATGCCAAAAAGCTCGATATAGCGCTCAGAAATCTGTTGTACTACATCGTCTGTCATTTCAGGAACCGTTTGTCCCTCTTTACCCTGAAATCCGTTTTCAATGAGCCACTGACGAACAAACTCTTTAGAAAGTTGTCGTTGCGGTTCTCCTTTTTCCTGTCGTTCAGCATAGCCTTCGCTGTAGAAATAACGAGAAGAATCAGGTGTATGGATTTCATCAATAAGATAAATCTGGCCATTGTACTTGCCAAACTCATACTTTGTGTCTACCAGAATAAGGCCTTGTTCTTTAGCCAGGGCTGTACCGCGTGCAAACAAAGAACGGGTATAATCCTCTAATTTAAGATAATCTTCTTCGGAAACAATTTTTTTGGCTAAAATTTCTTCTCTGGAGATGTCTTCATCATGGCCCTCATCTGCCTTTGTGGTAGGAGTGATAATGGGTTCAGGAAGCTTATCGTTTTCCCGTAAGCCATCGGGCAGGCTTACACCACACAAAGTGCGTTTACCAGCTTTATACTCGCGCCACGCATGGCCGGCAAGGTAGCCTCTGATTACCATCTCTACTTTAAAGGGTTCGCAACGGTACCCTATTGTTACACTGGGATCTGGTGTGGCTATCACCCAATTCGGAACAATGTCGGCGGTTGCCGTTAAAAACAGGCTGGCAATCTGGTTGAGTACTTGTCCTTTATAAGGTATAGGGCGTGGCAGTACAACATCAAATGCGGAAATGCGGTCTGTTGCTACAACAGCCAGTCTGTCCTCAAAATAATATACGTCGCGAACTTTGCCTCTATAAAAGCCAGTTTGATTGGCAAAAGAGAAGTTGGTTTCTTTTATGGCCTCCATTAATATGTCAGGTTTATAGGCGAGCAAAGTTAGTTATATTTTAGAGGTCTGGAAATTTTTATAATGTTTGTTTCTAAGGCAGCCCGACTACATTATTTTCTGCCTGTTACAGGCTGCTTAGGATAAGCGTATATACATTGGTAGTTGAAATTAGTTTTATACTATAGAGCCTATAGTTTGCATATTATTCAGAATATAAGCGCTGATGTATATACTTTGTTTTGTATTAAACGCAAGGTGCCAGTATAAATTACCCATACTCGCGTTTTGTACGGTTGCTTCTTATAAGCAGGTATGAGGTTCATTCTTTGCAGGCTGTTGCAGGAGCCGGACAAACTAAGGCTGTAGCTGGTAGTCTCTTGTATTTGCCATTCCACGCTTTATATCACATCTTTGCCATACAACATGTCCCAGCTATGGGTTGAATAGTATTCTATCTGCTATTCACATTTATAAAAAAATAGCTTAGGGTTGTTACTACCTTACCTTTGCAAGAAGCTTGTGCTATGTTGTTAGGAATAGATCAATAGGCTTGACTATAAAGCCTGAAACAGAGAGAGCATAATTCTGATCCGGGATTTGGAGTTGGATTAATATGAATTTTATCTGCAGGGTGAGCAGTGTATTATATTACAGATCGAAGCATTTGTAAAGAATAATTGGATGTGTATGGACAGAGAATCTTTGAATAGAGCCTTGTATGGTAGTAAAATTCTAGTATATAAAACTTTAAGACGTACTACCTATGTACTTACATTATTGGCAGTAGGTCTGTTGCTGTATGCACATGGCGTAGAGAAAAAACTGGAGGCACTCAGCTTGATCTACCAGCTGATAGACGGTATAATGGTTGCATTTGTCGTCATATATTTTCTGAGAATGCTTTACAGCTTTGAGAGAAGCAAGTTTATACGTAGCACCTGGTTTGAAGGACTGTTGATGGGAATCATCCTGCTGCATGTATGCTGCACGTATATTTTCCGCTTTCCTATTCTATACTTTTTATTTGAAGGTATTGGTATTCCTCTTTCTGTAGAACTGTATAGGGTGCTGGTGTCGCTTTACATGCTGCTTCTGGCGCTTGTAGAGTTGTTGGCAACAAGGATTTACCTGCGGGCTGTGCAACTGAGAACTACCACTACTTTTCTGCTTAGTTTCCTTCTGCTGATCCTAGCAGGTACCACGCTTCTAATGTTGCCTAAAATGAGTCATTCTCCGGAGGGAATCAGATTTATAGATGCGTTATTTATGGCCATTAGCTCCTCCTGCATCACTGGGCTTGCCGTGGTTGACGTGGGCAGTTATTTCACTTTTTCAGGACAGGTAGTAATTCTGATACTGGTGCAGCTAGGCGGCTTAGGTATGCTTACGTTTGCTACTTTTATTGCATCTTTAATGCGCCAAGGCATTGGTATTAAACACCAGATAGCTGTGCATGAATTGGTAGAGGGTGAATCTGTTTATACTTCAGGTAGCCTGATGCGCAAGCTCCTTTTGTTCACCTTAATAATTGAGGGGCTAGGAGCTGTTTTCATTTATTTAACTTGGGGAGATGAGGTATACTTCCCCAATATCGGTTCCAAACTTTTTTTTTCTGTTTTTCATGCAGTTACTGCTTTTTGTAATGCCGGCTTTTCTCTTTTCCCGGAAGGACTTTATACACCACCTGTTCAAAATTCTTACGCGCTTCACCTGATTGTTGCCAGTTTGGTTATAGTAGGCGGGCTTGGTGTGCCTACTATTGTCGATGTGTTTTCTCCTGCCAATGTACGTGATCGTATTCGAAAACCCTGGAAAAAATGGAAGACACTCTCCCGAATTACAATTTATTCTTCAACTGTGTTACTTGTATTTGGTACAATTGTATTCTTTTTGCTGGAATATTATAATACCCTTTCAGGGCATGGTTTAGTAGGGGGGCTGACTACTGCGTTTTTCCAGTCAGTTACAACACGGTCATCAGGCTTCAATACCGTAGATATCTCAGCTTTGTCAGTTCCTTGCCTGATGCTTTTTATTTTTCTGATGTTCATAGGTGCTTCGCCAGGCTCTACAGGGGGTGGTATTAAAACTACAACTTTTGTAGTTATTTTGTTTGCTGTAGCCTCTACTATTCGGAACAGGCCTACTATACAAATCGGTCGTAGAACCATTCCTCATGTAGTTGCTTATAAAGCTTTTTCTGTTTTTACGTTCGCTGCTTTAGCTAATTTCTTTTTTATTTTTATTCTAACATTAACGGATGCTCAGTTTAGTGTACTTGTGCTGGCGTTTGAACAGGTATCAGCCTTTTCAACTACGGGCTTAAGCACAGGAATTACAGCCGGGCTCTCCGATATGGGTAAATGTGTAATTATGCTTTCGATGTACATGGGTAGAGTGGGTACGCTCACTCTGGCACTGGCTCTGAGTGCACGCCAAATGCACGCCACCTATAAATACCCGATAACAAATGTGGTAGTCGGTTAAATAGTGTAATTATTATGTTAAATAATATGGTTTTTATATTTTATAAAGCTAATTTTAAACGATTGATGCAGAAGGTGTCCTGATCTTAAAACGTTGCTAGCTAATCAAGAGTAATAGCAATTACATATTGTTAAAAGAGTATTTTGGTTTCTATAATGCTGGAACAGTTGCCGGCGACTAAATGATAGGGTAATTAAGAAGAATGTTGTTGAGTGCTTTGCATGTAGCGTTTGTCGCCTTTTAATGGCGATAGCTACCAAGTGCGGCTGGTAGAAGTTATAGCTGGCGTGATACCTCATTTTTTGCAGTCAGGGGCTGCCGTTTATCCGGCCGGGGCTCGACTGAATTAAAACCATTAGAATTGAAGATAAATGTTGGCAACTAAAAAGGAAAGACATGGACAAGCGATTTATTGTATTGATCGATTTTTCTGATTATTCTGATAATATGGTACGTTATGCCTACAATTGGTCCAGGCAGGCAGAAGCTAAGCTCCTGTTACTGCACCAGGTTGCTGTAGTAGCCCCTGCCATGGCCGACAGTACAACCAGGGCATCAATTGCCATGCATGCCAGGACTAGGGCATTTCAAAAGCTAAAAGCTCTTATCCATTCCAACGTTCCTGACAACGAGGAGGTGCAATTATCAGTGGTGGAAACAGATTTAAAGTACACTTTGGCAAAACTTGTGGCTGAGCCATATGACCAGTTGATATTCCTAAGTCTTAAAGGTACAGGTCTCCTGAAGCAGCTGTTTATGGGTAGTGTTGCCATTGATGTTATTGAAAATGCAAATGCCCTTGTGGCCGCAATACCAAAAAATATACCTTACTTTTCTCCCAGAAAGCTATTCATCGCCGTTAGCGATAAGCATCCTCTGAATATTTCAGCTTTAGAAAAATTAATGCAGTTTATCCCTGGTCACGTCGATATGATCATTTTCTTTCATTTAGCTAAGGGCAACGAAGACACAGCCAGTGTAGCGGAAGAACTGGAAAAGCTTAGCTGGCGGTTTAGCGCAATTTGCCCAACACAACATGCTATTTATCACGATAAAAATGCTTTTGAAGACATGCGAGCCATGGTTTTAAACAAAAATGAAGAACTGTTAGTTTTACAGAAGGGCTCTAGGCTGTTTGTTGATCAGCTTTTTAGGAAGTTTCTGGTAAATGAACTGGTTTATCAGGGTGAAATACCCTTGCTGGTACTGCCCTGAAAGCAACTGAGTAAAATTGTAGAGCTTCCAAGTATGAATAACGCTAGCCGTTCAAGACTCGCTGAACATTTTCAAGTTCTTTCTCATGTTCCATCAACACCATAAGCTTGTCTCCTGCTTCCAGTACTGTTGAGCCATTTGGAGTAATAAATTTCCCCTGCCGATCAATCAAAACCACCAGCGAAACTTTAGGAAGGTGCAACTGAAGCAGCGATTTGCCAGCGGCAGGACTGCCATCTGCAAGTTTTATTTCTACAAGCGTGCTCATAGTATCGTAGCCCATGTCTTCACCCAGCCGGATGCGTCGCAGGCTTTCGCTTTTTTGGTCTAAATTCAGCCATTTAGCTACCAGGCTCAGAGTAGTCCCCTGTAGCATAACGGAGGTTAGAACAATAAAGAAAACGATGTTAAAAATCATATCTGATCTTTCTACACCTGCCAGCAAGGGATAAGTTGCAAAAACAATCGGCACAGCACCTCTGAGTCCTACCCAAGACACATAAAGCTTTTCCTGAAGTGTAGTGCGGAAGAACGACAGGCCGATAAAGACGCTCAGCGGGCGTGCAACAAAAATCAGGAACAGAGAGATGAGTATGCCAATACCTATAACCGGTAAAATTTGAGAAGGGAAAACCAGCAGGCCTAGCGTTAAGAACATCAGGATTTGCATGAGCCAGGCCAGGCCATCGTAGAATCGTGTAAGGCTTCCTTTATGAAGGTATCGGCTGTTGCCCAAGATAACTGCAGCAATGTATATAGCTAAAAAGCCGTTGCCGCCAATCACATTAGTGAAGGCATAGGTGAAGAAAACCATTGCCAGGGTCATGGCTGGATATAGCCCCTCCTGCTCCAGCCGGATACGGTTAATGGTTAAGGTCATAAACCTGCCCATTAGCAAACCTATCAAAGCTCCCAGCACCATCTGTATGAAAAACATCGGAACCAACTGCCAAATGCTAGCTCCTGGGTTGGCGATAAGAAATGTAAAACTAACCGTTAAGAAATAAGCCATTGGGTCGTTGCTGCCCGACTCTAATTCTAAGGTGGGGCGAAGGTTGTTTTTAAGGCCGATGTTTTTTGAACGAAGAATGGAAAAAACGGCAGCAGCATCGGTAGAGGAAACAATGGCTCCGAGTAAAAGCCCTTCCAGTAAACTGAAATTCAGAAACCAGTATGCAAACAGTCCTACCAGTATAGCGGTAATAAACACCCCAAACGTAGATAGCATTACACCACGCCATAGAACAGGTCGTGTACTTTCCCAGCGGGTATCCAAACCACCTGAAAAAAGGATAATAGTAAGGGCAATGGTGCCCAGAGATTGCGCTGACTGAGAGTCGTTAAAGTAAATTCCTCCTATTCCCTCGGAACCGGCCAGTATACCGACGCCTAAAAACAACACAAGCGCTGGAATGCCAAATTTCCCTAAGCTTCTGCTGATAATAATGCTAACCATCAACAGGATAGAGGAGGCGAGCAAAATGTCTTCCGTAGAAAATGCTGTCATATAGCTTTTAAGCCTAGTTAATGAGCAAAAAGCGGAGTAGCCCTGTCTTTTTTACAAGATAATCATTTTTGCTGTAGTACGGTCTTTCAGCCAAACGGGGCATACATTTCAAATGGGAAATAATAATTTCCTAAACATTCAGCTTGCATGTGGCTTTAAAAAAATATAGGGTGCTGGTATCTTTGCTTTGGTTTATAAACTGTATTTTTGCAGCATGAATAGCCCTTTAAAATCTGCTGTGCTGCTCCTTTTCGCTTTGATGCTCGCCTTTGCGGGTATTGGAGAAGGAATGGGCATGCCTGCAACACCGGCTGCGTCTTTGGCTTTAGAGCAGGAAGAAGGGCATCCGCATGTTTTTCAGGGGGAGCAAACAAAATCGCAGTTGCTGCACAAGTCCGGTTGGGACTATGTCAGCACGGGAGACAATTTGCCTGTACCTGTCTCTAAAGGACATTCAAATTATCTTTTAAACCTTTCGCATGCACTTGAGCACACGATGCAGTGCCAGGCAATGCAGTATTTGTTTCAATCGAAACGGTTCAGCCTCAGCCTGTCGGGCAGCGATATCATTTTTCCTTTCCATTATTTCTGGTAAATGCTTTGTGCAACCTGCTGCCTTCGCAGGTAAATTCATTTTCATTTCAGGCATGTTCATGGTCTGGCTGCACGCTTAGGCTGCTGGCCTTAAAATATTGCGTCAGGTCTTAAAATTTGTAATGGCTTTACCGGGGCAGTAAAAGCAGGGCACTGCCTTCTGGCAGCATCCTGCGCTTCACAATCAATACAAAGAAATTTCAATTCAATAGTCATGCAGTTCAAGGGTTGGTTTCAGCACCTGGTGCCATGGCGTTTTTTTAAAGATTTACTCAGTTTAACAATGGATTCAGGAACAATTATAATAGGCACCCTATGCCTGGCATTGATCATCGTGCCAGTTTTTTATATGCAGCTGGCGCAGAAAAAGAAAGCCAGAAAGCTGCTGAACGATTTACTCTTGCAGGCAGAAAAACAACAACTCAGAATTACAGAATATGACTTCTGGAGCCCTTCTTATGCCATAGGCCTGGATAAAGAGAAGAAGCAACTGCTTTATACACACAAAAGCGAAAATCAGGATCAGGTAATATTCGTAGACCTAAGGGAGGTGAGGCAGTGCAGTGTAGAGAAAATCAGCCGGGATTCGGGCGATAGCAAAATTATTGAAAGCGTTAAACTGGTCTTTTCTCCTGTAAGCCCAAAGCAGCCGGATAAAGCCCTGCCGTTCTATAGCCTCGAAGAAAGTATGATCTTCGGTGAAGAGCTGAAACTGGCAGAGAAATGGAAAGCTGTTATCAGTTCTTTGCTATAGCATCAGCACGATTTCAGGAAGGCACAGGGTACTATATACCTTGTGCCTTTTTTGTTTGTAGGTAAAGCATGGGTAAGTGTTTTATATCCATAATCAAACTTTTACAAACACATATCCGTATGAAGCCATCGTACCCAATCGAGGTAAATACTGCCGTTTTTACAAAAAAGAGACAAGAAATTTGTTTTTGTAAAAAACAGCAACTAGTATTGTAGCATCAAGTCAATTATCCCTTACGGATGTTGATTTATACAGAAGAGTGGAGAGACAGGCTCTGTGAAACTCTAGCAACCTAACTACCGAGGTAAAGGTGCTAATTCCTGATTCCGGCAAAGTGCCGGATGAATATAAATTGATACTATTTTATGAAAAAGGGAATCAAGCAAACACACGTACATTTCGCATTATCTGTAACGACAAGGAATTTGTCGCAGCCTCTTTTTTACGCCTCAGACATGATGTCTATGCGCGGCAGCATCTTCTTTTCTACCTGCTGCTGTTGTTTATAACGATCTGACCGCTTCTTTTTTGAATTAGCCGGCAGTCAGGCCATACTAGCCTTACCTGCTTACGCATAAACTTATCTGAACAATTTTGTAAATCATTAAATAACAGCATCATGTCAAAAGAATTTCGTTTCGAAACATTACAGCTTCATGCTGGCCAGGAGGTAGACCCCACCACACAGTCACGTGCTGTGCCTATATACCAGACTACTTCCTATGTGTTTAAAAATGCAGAACACGGAGCCAATCTGTTTGCATTGAAGGAGTTTGGCAATATCTATACCCGCATAATGAACCCGACAACCGATGTGTTCGAAAAGCGCATTGCTGCTTTGGAGGGTGGGGCAGCCGCCGTTGCCGTAGCTTCGGGACAGGCCGCTCAGTTTCTGGCACTTCATAATATACTACAGGCTGGCGATAATTTTGTGTCGACCAGCTTTCTGTATGGCGGTACCTACAACCAGTTTAAAGTTTCTTTCAAGCGTTTGGGCATAGAGGCCCGTTTCGCTGCCAACGACGAGATCGAGAGCTACGAAAAGCTGATCGATGAAAACACCAAAGCCATTTATTTGGAAACGATTGGCAATCCGCGATTTAATATTCCGGATTTTGAAGCCGTAGCAGCACTGGCAAATAAATACGACCTGCCGCTGATTGTAGACAACACCTTCGGTGCCGGTGGTTACCTGTTCCGCCCCTTGGAGCATGGCGCTCATGTGGTGGTGGAATCTGCTACAAAGTGGATTGGCGGCCACGGTACCAGCATTGGCGGTGTCATTGTGGATGGAGGCAATTTTAACTGGGGCAACGGAAAGTTTCCGCAGTTTTCTGAACCGGCGGAAGGGTACCATGGGTTAAACTTTTGGGAAGTATTCGGAGCTGATGGGCCATTCGGAAACATCGCCTTTGCCATCAGGGCCAGGGTAGAAGGTTTACGCGATTTCGGACCTGCACTAAGTCCGTTTAACTCATTCCTGCTGCTGCAGGGTTTGGAAACGCTTTCGCTGCGGGTTGACAGAACCGTGCAGAATGCGCTGGAACTAGCTACCTGGCTGGAACAGCAGGAAGAGGTGGAAAGTGTGAATTATCCAGGCTTGCCCTCCAGTAAATACCATGCGCTGGCCCAGAAATACCTGAAGCGTGGTTTTGGCGGAGTGTTTTCGTTTAAGCTGAAAGGAGAGAAAGAACATGCCGAGAAATTTGTAAACAGCCTTGAACTGATCAGCCACCTGGCCAACGTAGGCGACGCAAAAACGCTGATCATTCATCCGGCCTCTACCACACACCAGCAGCTTTCGGCAGAAGAGCAGTTGGGGGCAGGAGTCGATCCAACCCTGCTGCGCGTTTCAGCAGGTATAGAACACATAGACGATATAAAAGCAGATTTTCAACAGGCTTTTGCCAAAGTTTTCGATAAACAGGCAGAAGCTGTTCTGGACTAATACAATAGAATGCCGACAAATTTAACATATCATTATAACAAAGAGTTTGTGCTGGAGTCCGGAGCTACGCTTCCGGGCTTCGTGCTCAACTATTCCACATTTGGAACCCTTAACAGTACCCGCAGTAATGTAATCTGGGTATGCCATGCACTTACAGGCAACTCCGATTTTTATGAGTGGTGGGAAGGCTTGTTCGGAGCAGGAAAAGTATATGATCCGGCCGAATGGTTTGTGATCTGTGCCAATACACTGGGTGGTTGCTATGGCTCTACCGGGCCGCTTTCTATTAACCCGGAAACGCAGCAACCTTATTACCACACCTTTCCCCAGCTTACCAATCGCGATATTGTAAATTCCTTTGATCTGCTGCGCCAGGAACTGGAGCTGGAGCAGATTCATACTTTGTTGGGCGGCTCTCTGGGTGGGCAGCAGGCGCTGGAGTGGGCTATTCAGAAGCCAGAGCTTTTTCAGCACCTGGTGCATGTGGCATCTAATGCACGCCACTCTGCCTGGGGCATCGCCTTTAACGAAACACAGCGCATGGCCATTCGCCAGGACCAGACCTGGAACACCGACACCGAGACTGCCGGACAGGAAGGATTGAAAACTGCGCGGGCCATCGCTATGCTTTCCTACAGGCATTACGTGTGCTACGAGAATACGCAGCAGGAGCCGGGCAACAGTATTACCGATAACTACAGGGCAGCCACTTACCAGGTGTACCAGGGCGAAAAGCTGGCAAAACGCTTTAACGCCTATACGTACTGGCTACTGTCTAAAGCCATGGATTCACATAATGTCGGCCGTGATCGTGGTGGTATTCAGAAAGCCTTAGCGCACCTGAAAGCCAGATGCTTGTTTATAGGCGTGGAAAGTGATGTGCTGTTCCCGATAGAAGAGCAGCGGTTTCTGCATGAACATGTGCCAGGTTCCGACTTTGCTGCAGTAAAGTCCTGCTACGGGCACGACGGATTTTTAGTAGAGACTGACCAGATATCACAAGCCATTATAAACTTTTATAAACACGAAACAGCGGCAGTACTAAACTATGAAAAGCAGATTTGCTGATAAAAAGATAGGTGTTTTCGGTTTTGGCTGTGTTGGGCAGGGCTTATACGATGTTGTAGAAGCTTGTGAAGAACTTGGCCTGGAAATCGTAAAGATATGTGTGAAAGACAGGCAAAAGCCACGTGCTTTACCTGCATCTGTTTTTACTTTCGATCCGCAGGAGCTCTTAACAGACAACCGGATTGATGTGCTTGTAGAGCTCATCAGCAATGCCGATGAGGCATATGAGCTGGTAAAACAAGCACTGCTGGCTGGTAAAACAGTTGTATCAGCAAATAAAAAGATGGTAGCCGAACACCTTCCTGAACTGGTAAAGCTGCAGCAGGAGCACGGGGGTGTTTTGCTTTACGAGGCTTCTGTGTGCGGCAGTATACCCATTATCAGGATGCTGGAGGCTTACTATGGTACGGAGCCGCTACAGGAAGTAAGCGGTATATTGAATGGCTCCTCTAATTACATTCTGCATAAGCTTGCTTCGGGAGGCCTGAGTTATGGCGAAGCGCTGGCGCAGGCGCAGGAACTGGGTTTTGCCGAAGCCGATCCTTCGCTTGACGTACAGGGAATAGATGCGCTGAACAAACTATGTATTGTAGCTGCGCACGCTTTTGGTGTTTTCGTGCATCCGAATGAGGTGCTACGATTCGGGATTCAGCATATAACAAAAGATGACATCGCACTGGCCGGGGAGGTTGGTGCCGTTATTAAATTAGTCGGGACAGCCAGATGGAGTGCGGGTGGTAAACTGGTATTACAGGTCTTGCCTACGTTTGTGCCACAGCAGCGAGAGCTGTATCATGTAAATGCAGAGTTTAACGCTGTTGAAGTAGAGCCTGCTTTTGCCGGGAAACAATTGCTGAAAGGACGAGGGGCCGGAAGCCATCCCACCGGTTCTGCGGTATGGGCCGATGTTGCCGCAGCTTTAACCGGTTATCGTTATACTTATGCTAAACTGCTGCAAAATCAGTCGCCTGCACTCGATAAAGAAGCCCCTGTAAGAATTTATGTGCGAGCCAAACTTGCTGCTCTGGTAAAACTTCCATGGTTAATCATCGAGTCGGCGCTGGAGACAGGGGAGGAGTCGATTGTGGTTGGCCAGATCAAGCAGAAAGATATGGAAGTATACCAGCCTGAACTGGAGGAGAAGGAAATATTTGTGGCTGAAATTCCTGCTGAAATCAATGTTGAGGATTTTTCCAAGATTATACCTCTTGACGTAGCTTCTGTTGTATAGGTGTTTTAAATGTAAGATATTGTAAAACAATATCTTGTGTTATATTATATAGCAATTTTGTTATTTTGTTTAAGTTAGTATAAATAGAAACAATAGAGGAAATACAGCTAAATTTTGTACTAAGTCAATATCTAGTAGTAAATCAATCGTGAAACAGTAGAAATTATAGCATTTATTGTAGCTGTTCAGAGATTATTCGCGTACAAGTATCTATCGTTTATATTTAACTTGTACTTACAATGAAGCATATATTCTCTCTCTGCTTACTGTCTGCTATGATACTTGTTAGTTTATCTTCTTGCAGGCAGGACAATGCTACTCCTATACGTAATGTCAGAATAAATCCGAAGGTTGTGAATCAGATGCAGATTGCTGATCCGGCTGCCTCCAGTAACGGGTTTGGAAACATTTACAACGGGGCTATTCTGGTAGCTTTTGATGCAAAACTATCAGGTACTGAACAAAGGGATCTGGTGGCGAGCTACGGGCAGTTTAAAGCATTAGGACAGCCAACTTTGTCGAACGGTAGTGTGGTGTATGCACTGGAGTTAAAGGAAGGCTATAACGCCGGTCAGGTAGAAGCAATTATAGCAGAACTGAAAAAGGATGTGGCTATTTCGCATGCCTCACCTTTGATTTTGGCAAGTGAGAACGGACGCACAGAACTGCGCTCTGTTTATAACGAAGTGATTGAGAAGCTATGAGTTGAGTTCAGCTTCACAAAAAAGGGTGCTACAGTAGTAGCACCCTTTTTTGTGAAAATTTACTGATTTAAATAAATAGCGATTGCTTTATCGCGCAAATTATATTGGGAGGCCATTACTTCTCCATAGGCACCAGCTGTATGAAGGGCGATCAGATCGCCACGCCTGGTTTCGGGCAGCATAACCGCTTTACCAAAACAGTCGCTCGATTCACAGATAGGGCCTACCACATCATACCGCACCTCCTCTGAAGGAGCAGCCGTAAGGTTTTCAATTTTGTGGTAAGACTGGTAAAGCGCAGGGCGGATCAACTCCGTCATGCCTGCATCCAGAATGGCAAAATTAGTGGTAATTCCTTTTTTGATGTAGAGCACTTTAGAGACCAGAGCACCGCATTGGGCTACCAGCGCTCTACCCAGCTCAAAGTGCACCTGCTGTCCGGGCCTTACTTCCAGGAACTGGTTAAACAGGCTGAAATAAGAAGCAAAATCCGGCACCGGTTGTTGCTCCGGGTGATAATAGTCTACTCCCAATCCGCCACCTACATTAAGGTGCTCGAGCCTCACATTATGAGCCTCAAACCACTCCTGGAACTCATTTACACGAGTGCACAGGTTCTTGAAAACAGTCAGGTCAGTAATCTGAGAGCCAATGTGGAAGTGAATACCGATTAGCTCGATGTGCGGCAACTGCTTTAAAAGCTCCAGCACGCTTTCCAGTTCCCAGGCGTTTATTCCGAACTTATTTTCTTCAAGACCCGTGGTAATATACTTATGCGTCTTGGCATTTACATTCGGGTTGATACGCAGCGCGATGCGGGCCTTTCTGCCTTTCTTTTCTGCCAGTTCGTTCAGGATTTCCAGTTCGTGGCTGGACTCGCAGTTGAAGCAGAAGATATCCTGCTCCAGTGCGTAGTTTATTTCAGCATCAGACTTGCCTACGCCTGCAAAAACAACATGTTCAGGTGAAAAGCCGTTTTCGATGGCGCGGCGTACTTCGTTACCGCTTACACAGTCGGCACCAAAGCCAACACCTAGAACCTCGGCCAATACGGGAGCATTTGCATTGGCTTTCATGGCATAGTGTACATGAAAGTTGTACCTGGAGGCCTCCTGCTGCGCCGCCTGTAGCGTTTGCCTGAGTAGTTCTAAATCGTATACATAAAAAGGAGTTTCATGCTGTTGTAACTCCTGTAGGTTTTCTTTAAGCATTATGCGTGCTCCTTTCAAAAATGCCGTCATTCAGTAAAGTAAGGGCATTTACTTTATCTGCAGTATTAATCAGCAGGCTGATGTTGTTTTTGCTGCCTCCGTAAGAAATCATGCGTAAAGGGATTTCTTCCAGCGATTTAAATATTTTTAGCGCAGAACCGCTTCGCTCTGAAATAAAGTCACCTACCACACAGATAATGGTTTGCTCCTGGTCAACTTCCACCTGGCCAAACTCCTTCAACTCACCTACAATTTCGTTCAGGAATTTGTTGTTGTCTATTGTTAAAGACACAGCAACCTCCGAAGTAGTAATCATGTCGATTGGTGTTTTGTAGCGTTCGAAAACCTCAAACACACTGCGCAGGAAACCATAAGCCAGTAACATACGGCCAGACTTGATTTTGATAGCCGTTATGCCGTCTTTTGCCGCCACCGCTTTAATCTTACCGCCTTCGCTATCAGCTGTGATGGTTGTTCCTTTTGCATCCGGTTGCATGGTGTTTAGCAGGCGAACAGGAATATTTTTTTGTTTGGCAGGCAATACGCTGGAAGGGTGCAGAATTTTCGCACCGAAATAAGCCAGCTCAGCAGCCTCGTCAAAAGAGAGTTCAGCAATAGGATAGGTATTCTTTACAATGCGCGGGTCGTTGTTGTGCATACCGTCTATGTCTGTCCAGATCTGGATTTCAGAAGCATCAGCTGCAGCGCCTATAAGCGAAGCAGAGTAGTCGGAACCGCCACGCTTCAGGTTGTCAATTTCTCCGAAAGCGTTGCGGCAGATGTAGCCCTGGGTAACAAACAGGTTGATGTTTGGATACTTCTCCAGTTCCGTTTGCAGATTCCGGGCAATGTAAACAGCATCCGGCTCTTCGTTTTCATCAATTTTCATGAAGTTAAGGGCAGGTAACAACACTGAAGAAATGTTGTTCTCCTCCAGGAAAAACTGGAATAAAGCAGTAGACAGCAATTCGCCCTGTGCCAGGATCGCACGCTCCTCATGAATAGTAAACAGGTCTTGTGTAAAGGCCCGGATATAGTCGAAGTGGTGCGAGAGTAATTCGTTTGCCTGTTTCTTCTTCTCGTTGGTGTTGTAGAGTTCTTCTACAACCTGTTTATATTTATCATGGAGCGCATCAATCAGCGCATTCGCGTCATCATTAAGGTTCTGGTACAGCTTTTCTGCAATTTGTACCAGCGCATTGGTTGTGCCCGACATAGCCGATAGCACCACAATGTTAGACTCTCCGTCCTGAATCAGGTCAGAAACAGCCCTCATACGCTCGGCTGACCCTACGGAGGTGCCACCGAATTTCATTATTTTCATTTAGATGAAATAGGTATAAAAAATGAATGAATTTTGGTGCGAATTTAGCAAAAAACCATTGGAAGTGCAGGCAATCTGCTAATAATGTATGCGTGTTAAATTAAAAAATATCGCTTTACTGTATTCTATTAAACGTAAAATATTTTATCCTTTACGTTTCAGATTTTTCATGCTTAAAAAGATTTGTACTTACTGCTTTACAATGCGCTGTGTAAACTGTGCACCGGCATTGGTCGCTTTTAATATATAAATACCTTTGCTAAGGCTTCCTAACCTTATCTCCAGTTCAGTTTTTTGTTCCTGAGGTTGAACAATGCAAGTGTAAACTACTTTGCCTGCAACGGAATAAACTGTAATGTTTAGAGCCTCTGTCATGGTTACAGGCAGGAACAGGATTACTTTCTCCTGAAAAGGATTTGGAGAAACTTCCATTGAAAATGTTTTCTCCAACAGTGCATGTTCTATTTTACTGAAACTGTAGCTCCCATCGAAGTCAACCTGTTTTAATCGGTAGTAAGCTAGGCCTGATAGCGGCGTGTGGTCCACATAATTATAGTCTGAAGGAGTTAAGCTTGTGCCTCTGCCTTTAACAGTGCCTATAGCCGAAAACTTGTAGCCGTCACTGCTTCGCTCAATTACAAAATGGCTGTTGTTTATTTCAGAGGCTGTGCTCCACTGTAAAAGCGGTTTACTGCTTTTCACAGACACATTAAAAACTGTAAGTTCAACTGGTAATGGCGCTACCGTTGGTGCTGTGCCGTAAAAGCACAGGGTAACAGGTACAGTTGTGGTATAGCCGTGGTTATCTGTTAAATTAACATTAAAAGTATAGGTTCCTGCTACCAGTGCAGCCGGGTTAGATACAGTTATAAGTCCGGTGGCCGGATCTATTGTAACGCCGCCTGGCAGGTACTGTCCCTGTGGTAAAACAGCCGTTTTTACTCCCGCGTCTGTATCAAAGGCTGTGGCCAGTACATCACCTGAGCTATACTTATTTACGTAATTGGGGGCCGCCAATTCGTAGAAGCCCGGGCAGTTTACCGTTACAGTAACCGATGAGGCTCTGGTTGTGCTGGTGCCACAGGCTGAAGTTACGGTCCAGGTAAAGGTGTAGGTGCCCGAACTTAAGCCCGTAGCTGTGGTTGTAGGTGAGGTTGGAGATGCAATGGTAATGTTGGCAGTCGTGTTGTTTATCCTGCCGGTTAATTCCCAGCGCCCGGAACCACCGGTTGGTGGCGTATTGCCCGTCAGGGTGAGGCTAAGGTTATGGCCGCACCTGGTCGTCCAGGAGGCTGAACTGGTGGAGAATGCTTCTCCCATTACATTAATTGTCACCTGGTTGTTCAGCCTGAATGCCTCGGTACAGGTGCTGTTGGTAGACTTTACAGCGACATAGTATTGGAAAGTGCCCGCTGTAGTTAAAGCATTGGTTGTAATGGTTTGCGATGCGCCATTTCCGGTTATAGCCGCACTCACAGGCTGATTGCTGATGTTCATCAATTGATAGGTAAAGCCGGATTGGGTGCTTCCTAAGGTAATGGTAGCCGTGCTGCCCATACAAACCGTTACATTGGCAGGTGAGACAGTCTGGTTTACTGTTGGGCTGCTGATCGTAACTGTAAAAGCAGGAGAGCCGGCAGTTGCAAAACAGCCGGTGGTTCTGTTGGTAACTCTTATGCTAAAAGTCTGTGAGGCATAAATAAGTCCGGTGGATAGGCTAATGCTTGCAGAAGTACCGGTGCCTTGTACGGCAGTGCCTACCAATACGCCTGCCGCATTTACCAACTGGTATGTATTTGCGCTGAGGGTGCCACTGAGGGTAGCAGAGAAACTGCCGGGGCAACTGGAACTGATACTTGGCTGGCTAAGAGTCAGTCCGGTGGTGGCTGGTAAAGCATTTACTGTTACAGTTCTGCTGCCATCCATCGTGGTGGTGCAGGCGGTTCCGCTGATCTTGGAAGCCACTACAGTTAAAGTTGCGTTGGCGGTAAGTGGTGCAGACGTAAGTTCTATGGCGTTGCCTGTGCCTATTACCGCAGGGCCAGAAGCAGTAGTGCCGTTCATGATCACATAGGAAACTTCAGGCTCAGAAAACGGAACAGTTATTTTTATTGTTTCTCCACTGCAAATGCTGCTGTTGCCTGTGCCGATTGAATATCTTAAGGGTGCTTTACAGGTTACGGTCACAGTAACAGGGCTGCTTGGGCAACTGGCGCTTCCGGTTCTGTATGAAGCAGTGATTCTTGCGCCGGCAAATACCTCGAATGAGGAGATACCGTTAAGTGCCCAGGTGCCACTCGTGCTGATTTCCATTTCTGGGTAGGGCGTGCCTTCTATGGCTACTGTAATATAGTTTTTTGTTGTAGCCGTACTGGCTGGCCCTGTGCCTGTGATATTTGCTTGTCCTTCTGTGACAGGGTTTATGGTAACAGTGCCGGTAGGAATGGGATTCGAGACTACTGTATTTGAAGGAGCACTGATGTGTTCTCCTGTTGCTGTAGCTCTTGCCGTTATGGATACTCCTGGCGCAATGCCTCCTCCTGATAAAGAAGACAAATCTACGTACCAGTAGCCTGTATTCGTTACTTTGCCTGTTTTACCGGTGGCAACTCCGTTGGCATAAATTTCTACGATAGTGCCCGGGTCTTCTACAGATCTGCCGGAAATAGCGGCTACTACGCCGCAGTAAGAACCAGAAATAGTAGGAGCAGAGGTGGTGGGTTGCGTTACTAAAAAGTTGGATGCGCTGGAAAGGATAGTGCTGCAACTGCTACCCGAGACACTGGAACGTACTGTCAGAAGTTTGCCAAAATCGAGGTTCAGGCTCTGAACATTCAGCGTCCAGGCTCCCGATGATCCCGATGTTGTGGTTATTCCCGAAACAGCAACACCATCCACTACTAACTGGATTGTTACACCACCCTGACTGGTGGATAAGGTACCCGAAATTGTAGCCAGTTTGTTGGATACAAAAGTAGTAGAGGCTGTAATGTTGGTGACAGCCGGAGTGCCGTCGCTATAGGTTACACCTGTTATTCTGGGTGTAATATTGTTTAGGGTAGCGTTATTGCCGCTGCCGCTGTAGCATATCTGGTTCGACCGCTGCGATTCACAATAGCCCGGAGGAGTAGTGGTAGCCGTATATAAGCCTAAGTCGTCAGATTTAGAACCAGAGTAAGTGAAGGTCCATTCAAATAAGCCTGGAGTGGCGGTGGCTGTTTGTGCATTAATTGTCTGCTGGTCAAACACAGTTGTAACTCCTCCCACAGTTTTGTAAATGGTAATCACCTGTGAGCCCTGGTAAGGAGTAGTGCCCTTAAAGCCTTTGGGGTTGCCTGTGATGGTGCCGGTAATAACCAATGGCTGTGTGCTGGTACATACTCCGCTAATAACTGTAACTCTGTTTGAAACAGGGGATGTGTTCTTGTTGCTGGGAGTAACAGTAGCGTGAATCACATCATTTACTAATAGGTTGCCTGCCACTCCGCTGGCTAAAGTCCAGGTGCCGGAGCTACTTACTGTTGTGGTGCCTAAGGTGATGGTGGTAGTGGAAGTAACGCCATTCAAAGTGGTGGTACGGGTTCTGTAAACTGTAATTACTGAACCTGGTGCCTCAATAGAAGTACCTGTGATATTGATAGCTCGTTCGTAAATAGGGCTGTTGACAACAGGGGCAACGGCCGAAACTTTTCCAAACTGACCTGTTTGTATATCGGTTAGGGAAGTAGGAGGGAAGGCATTAATCACATCTGTCCAGGCTTTGATCGGATCAAAACCGTACTCCCGGAAGTTTACACCGCCAACGTCGGCCACTGTACCAGATAAGCCGCTTTGTGCACTGGTAATGGTTATGCCCGACATGCGTAGAGGAGTAGAAGCTGTAATGCCTCCGCCAAAGGCAGTTAAAGGTACATAAAAGTCATAGAAGAAGTCAGCATTGCCACCGCCAGTGGAAGCAGCTACTGCCTTTTGTGAAAACTGGTCAACAGAGCCACTGAAAATCTTCAGCGAACCGGTTGCGCTATGCCTGTAAACAGCGACATCGAAATTAAGCGCCAGCACCACTTCATACTCAAAACCAGGATTCGGAGATGCACCGTTAAACTGTCCGTCTATATCAATAAGCACCGAATAACCTTTGGAGGAGGTAGACTGGCTGCCGAGGCGGAAGCGAAAAAGCATGTTTCTGCCATCAAAGAAAGAGGCAACCGGTGAGCCGTTGTGGTTGGTGTATTCTGGTGGTGCAAAATCTGTGTGCCCGCCTGTTGAGCCTGTTGTCAGGTCACCGAGCGTTTCAATTCCCATTGCCGGGAAGGGGCGGTAATCAATCTCGCTGTAAGCGGCACCCTCGTCATTCTTTCCCGGAAATCCGGCCGTCGTTTTAGACACATAGCCATTGCCGTCAGGATCAAGCACTGCCTGCCCGCCGTTAGTTGCCGGTTTGGTAATTAAGCCGGGAGTTTGTGCAAGTACGAATCCCGGCAGAAAGAAAAGAAAGACTAAATAAAGTCTTCTAAGCGTAAAGCGTGTTTTCATGTAGGTGGCGAAAAAGAGCTGCTAGTCATTTAGCATGAGATGATAAGCTCTCATGTGTGATGCCACACGTGCTGTACTGCACTACAGAAATATTACTTCGTTGCATTATTTTGCCTTAACCAACCTTTAATGTCTTTGTGCAAAATAATATAATAATACTCTGTTTAGTTCCTTCTGATGATGTGTTTTATCACAATAACAGGACAATGATAGTGAAAAAAATCGTGTTTTAAAAGAGTTGGACAGCCTGAAATAGAATAAAATCTCTAAAATTGGTGTTTAAACAAGGGTTAGATTGTTTTATTTTTATAATTATTGACATCAAGAATGATGCAGAATTAGAAAGGTAATATGAATTTTAGAAGTTTTCCTAAAAATGGAAAATTAAATGATAGTGGGAAAGTGTAATTAGTTGGAAGATGAAGGCTGTAATAGCTAGAAATAGCTGTGTAAATTAAAATGCTTGAAGGGTGATTTTGATCTGTTTTAGCAGACATTATAAAAGACTTCGTATAAGTTAAAAATGTAGCTCTATATACTAAAGTGGCTTTGGGAGAGGGTGGTGAAGAAGCTTACTGGTGAATTGTCAGCGTAAAAATCCAATGCTCCTTTTTATTGCCGGCGCTTAACGCTTTGTATTGTACTGGAACAGCAGGCTTTGGAGCATTTGTAAAAATAGAACCGGGGCTATTGCTATGGCCTGCAACCATAGGTTGTTTGAATTCCGCCTCAAGTTTATGAAGCCACAGCAGCGAAAGCATAATGAAAGAAAACAAAAAATACCGGGCCTGAAACAATGCCTTTTTCATATTATGGGGCGCATCCTATATAGCAAAAGGTATTTACCCAATAAGGTGCCAAAAAGAGTTTCTTGCATTAAATCCATAAATAAGGTATTTTTTAGATTTTCTAAGTGAAATTAAGTTCAGAAAATGGAAAAGCTTTCCATAAATGAGACTTAGAAGCAGGCTAAATTTTACGCAGGATCACAGAAGCTGCATTGCCTCCAAAGCCAGCAGCATTTACCATAATGCGAACAAAATTTGTATTTAAGCTAGGTACTTTAGTTTCGAGGTAAGACGGGAAAAGTACTTTTTGTTGAGCAAAAAGGTATAAAGCATACTCCAGGCTTAGAGCGCCGGAAGCTCCCAAAGAGTGCCCAATCATCCATTTGTTTGATGTTATGACAGGGATATTTTTTTTAAAAGTGTGTTCAATGGCAGTAAGCTCAGCCAGGTCTCCTGCCTGTGTGCCGGGGGTGTGGCTGATAAGAAGGTCTGTGTTTTTGTCGGTTGCCGGTAATTGTTGCAGTGCCTTTTGCATAGACATCTGAAAGTTTATTCCCTCTTTTGAGATACCGGTTTTGCTGTTAAGCTTCTCGAACCCGAAGCCGATGGCTTCAACAATAACATCGCCCTTTTTTAACAGATGAGCGGGTATGCTTTCGAGGGCGAACACGGCTGCGCCTTCTCCCAACACAAATGTGCTGTTCCCGTTCTGAGCGTATGGCCGGCAAGGATAGTCAGCGGCCGATAGTCTGGAATAGATGCCGATAGCTTTCATCTGGGCAATGGTAAAGGCTGTTAAAGGAGCTTCGGCACCACCGGCTAGAAAGCGCTTTGCCATACCTGCTTTTAGCCAGGCCAAACCGTTTGCCAGTGCCATAAGAGCAGTGCTGCAGGTAATAGAATGGCTTATTTGTGCGCCGCCTGCGTTAACAGCCTGTGCTACCCAACTGGAAATATTGCCCAGGGTGGTGGTAGGGGAGGCGCTGGACGAAAGTTCACTTTTCTGAAAAGCCTCGTAATGCTGTTCGAATAATCCTGTTGCGCCCCTGGAAGAGCCTATATTGACAGCCAGCTCTTCATCTGATACATTATCGCTAGCTACCCATCCTGCTTGCGCAGCAGCTTCTTGTGCAGCGTAAACAGCCATCAGAACCGATCTGTCCAGCGCTTTATAGTTCCGGTTCGTCTGAACCAGTGCCTGTATTTTTTGGTCCGCTTCCGGTGGAAGTGCTGCCACAGGTGTTGGCTGCCCCTGGTGCTGTATTGTTGTAAAAGCGGGAATTCCCTTCGTATAAGCCTGAGAAGTGGTAGCGGCATCAGCACCTAAAGGGGAGATGGCGCCATATCCTTTTATCACAATTACCTGTTCGTCCTTATTCAAAGCTTCACTTAGTTTTAAGCCTCGGAACTACATCCGGAACAGCAAAATTAGGTATTATCGGTTTGAATCCCGAACCTCCCGGGGAGATTCTTCTGAAAGTAATCAGAAGTGAATACAGCACAAAGCTTTAAACTGTAAGAATAATTTAAGCCTGGTTGTCGGAAATTAACCGATGCATTCCTACTATTGTCTGGTATACCTGCTCCAGCTGTTCGTTGGTAATGCAGTAAGGCGGTATCATATAGATGATATTTCCCAACGGCCTGAGTATAACTCCCTGCGCCAGGGCGTAATTGTAAAAAGTGTCGCGCAGATTACTGAAATAGGAGGTGCCGCTTTCGCTCTCGAATTCAATGGCCAGGATAGTACCTTGCTGGCGTATCTCTTTTATGTTGGAAAAACCCCTGATACGTGCCGTAAACTCCTGGTGCTTCTGGGCAATGCGAATTAGGTGCTGTTGCGTTTCCTCTGACAGCAGGAGATCCATGCTGGCAAGGCCTGCCGCACAGGCAACGGGATTGGCAGTATAGCTGTGCCCGTGGAAAAATGTTTTGCTCTTGTCGTCGTGCAGAAAGGCAGTGTATATTTCTTCGGTGCAGGATGTAACGCCTAAAGCCATTGTGCCGCCTGTCAGGCCTTTGGAGAGAGTAACCATATCGGGCTGGTGCTGCAGGTAGTGGCAGGCAAAGTTACGCCCTGTCCGGCCAAAGCCTGTCATTACTTCATCGGCAATAGTAAGAATGTGGTGGCGCTTGCAGATTTCCAGGAGCTTGTCCAGCGCTGCCGGCTGGTACATTACCATGCCTGCGGTACCTAATACCAGCGGCTCAAAAATAAAGGCTGCTGTATCGGTGCCAGAAGCGGCATAAGCTTCCAGTTGCGCAATGGTTTCTTCTTCCTGGCCAGGAACAGGCACATCTATAAAATCAACCTCAAATAAGTAAGACCAGAAAGGAGCCGTAAAAGTGCTGCGGCTGCTCACCGCCATCGCTCCAAACGTATCGCCGTGGTAGCTGTCGCGGAAGGCAAGTATGCGCCTTTTGGGAGTGCCTTTATTTTCCCAATACTGGATCGCCATTTTAAGAGCCACTTCAACGGCTGTAGAGCCATTATCCGAGTAAAAGATGCGGCGCTGGCCCTGTGGAAGAATCCCGATAAGGCGTTCGGCAAGGGTAACGGCTGCAGGATGTGTAAAACCTGCAAAGATAACGTGCTCCAAGGTTTGCAGCTGTTCCGCAACTTTTTGGGCAATATATGGATGCGCATGCCCATGCAGGTTCACCCACCACGACGATACCGCATCAACATAGGTTTTACCGTCTTCGGAGAATAACAAAGCGCCTTCGCCACGCACAATGGGAATAGGTAAGGGCGCTGTCTTCATCTGCGTGTACGGGTGCCAGATAACGTTATGATCGCGTTGGGAGAGGTTCATAAGGAGAAAATTTTATGCGACACACGTAGCACGTATCAAGTAGTACGACAATTGCAAAGAATCCTGTTCATGCCCTTCCTCAGCGTTAGAATAAAACATTTACTGTTAAAGAAAAACTTTACAATGTAAGGAGGCAAAACTGGTTTAATAAAATATAAGTGCCTTCTTTTCGAAATGTCTGATTTCTTAGTTTGAGAAGAGAATGTGCATTCTGTCGTGATACGTGTATCGTGATACGATATTTAATTTTACAAAAATCCTTTAAACTGCTCAGCGTACTCGGCTACGGTGTCTTTGCAGAAATCTGCTTCCTGTCGGATAGACGGTAAACGACGCAAGCCGGTATATTTAATGATAAAGTCTTCTGAAGTCGTGTTTTCTTCGCCGTTAAAGATGATGCCGGCTACCGGAATTTTACGGTAGCGTAAAACCTCTGCTGTGAGCAATGTATGGTTAATGCTACCCAGGTAGTTCCTGGAAACTAGCACCACTTCCAGCCCCAGTTGCTGTACCAGGTCTATCACAAGTGAGCGTTTGTTTAAAGGCACCATTAAACCACCTGCACCCTCTACAATAAGGTTGTTTTGAGTTTCAGGAAGTTTCAGGCCTTTCATGTCGATCTCTATGCCTTCTGCTGCTGCAGCACGGTGCGGCGAAGCCGCCATTTTAAGGCGGTAAGCTTCCGGGAAAAAAAACGATTTCTCGTTCGAAACCAGACTCTTAACGGTGTCTGTGTCGGTGAAGTCCAGGCCACCTGCCTGCACAGGTTTCCAGTAGTCGGCCTGCAGGGCTTCGGTTAGTATGGCTGCGGCAACTGTTTTGCCAACGTCCGTTCCGATTCCTGTTACAAAGTATTGTTTCATGTACCTTTCGCAATGGCCTTCTCGAGACCAGTAATTTGTTCTTCTGTATTAAATGCGTGCACGATCAGGCGGAGTCGTTCTTTCCCCGGGGGGACAGTCGGGCTCATCACCGGCCGCACGTCAAAACCTTGTTGTTGCAGAGTATTGGCCAGGGGTTTAAGCTGGGCAGCCTCTTCTAAAAAGACAGAAAGTATAACACTGTCTGCCGGGGTGCAGCAAATGCCGCTAAGTTTGTTTAGTTTCAGGTACAATTGTTTCGCTAAAGCCTTTACTTTTTCACGCGCTGGTGTAAGTTCAGGCAGTAAGGTATAGGCACACTTCAGTGCCAGCAGGGCATGCGTTGGCAGGCCGGTTGTATAAATAAAAGCCCGGCTGTAGTTAATCAGGTAATCCCGTAGCACCTGAGAACCGACCACGGCTGCTCCGTGGCCACCCAACGCTTTGCCATAGGTAAGTACCCTGGCGAAAACCTGTTCTTCGAGGCCCAGTTCAACTGTAAGCCCTTCGCCTTTAGCTCCGTAAAGGCCAACGGTATGGGCTTCGTCCACTATCAGTGCTGCGTCCTGCTCCCGGCACAGTTCCGACAGTTCCTTTAGCGGAGCCTGGTCACCATCCATGGAGTAAACTGATTCCACTAGCACGTATACCTGTCCTGTGGCGTGTTTCAGTTTCTGCCTCAGGTCTGCCACATCGTTATGGCGGAAAGCATATGTTTTAGCAAAGCTCAGCCGTAGCCCGTCTTTCATGGAGGCATGGCTGGCCTCGTCGTAAAAAACAGTGTCGCCCCGCTGTGGCAGCGCCGATAAAAGCCCTACGTTAGCAGTATAGCCGGAATTAAAAAGCAGAGCCGCCTCTGCTTTATGGTAGGCAGCAATGGTCGCTTCTAATTCTTCAAACAAAAGATGGTTGCCTGACAAGAGCCTGGAGCCGGTAGCTCCCATTGGCAGGTACCTGTACTTTTCTTCCTCCTCTTTAATCAGCGCCCGCAGCTTTTCGGAGCGGGCCAGGCCGAGGTAATCGTTCGAGCAAAAGTCGACAAGGCCGGTAGTAGTTTTCAGATGGCGCAGGTTTCCCTGTGCCTCCCGCTCCGCCAGCTTTTGCTGCAGCTTATTTAAAATGCTAGACATTAGATTTTAGACTTTCTCACAGATGTACAAGTATAATTGTCTAACATCTAATATTCAGTGTCTAATATCTACCCAACCACAGGTTGGGGCTGGGCTTCCTCTTTAAATGATTTTCTAGGCTGTAAGCCCAGTAGCTCAAACATGGCTTTGTCCTGGTCAAAATCAGGGTTTGGTGTAGTTAAAAGCTTTTCTCCTGTAAAAATAGAGTTTGCACCTGCCAGAAAACAAAGCGCCTGCTCTGTAATACTCATCTGCTCACGACCGGCCGAAAGGCGCACCATCGTTTTAGGCATCAGGATACGGGCAGTGGCGATCATACGTACCATTTCCCAAACCGATACCCTTGGCTGGTTTTCAAGTGGAGTTCCTTTTACCGGAACCAGGGCATTTACCGGTACCGACTCCGGGTGCTGTACCAGGGTAGATAAGGTGTACAGCATGCCAATCCGGTCTTCGTCTGTCTCACCTAATCCGATAATTCCACCTGAACATACAGATATACCTGCATTGCGCACATGATCAATGGTTTCTAAGCGGTCGTCGTAAGTGCGGGTGGTGATGATTTTATCGTAATGCTCTTCGGATGTATCGAGGTTGTGGTTATAAGCATAAAGCCCTGCCTCTTTCAGTTTCTGTGCCTGGTACTCATTTACCATTCCCAAAGTACAGCATACTTCCAGCCCCAGGTTGTTCACACCTTTTACCATGTCCAGTACCCGGTCGAAATCGCGGTTATCGCGTACTTCGCGCCAGGCTGCTCCCATACAAAAACGGGTAGAACCGCCTTCTTTGGCTCGTTTGGCAGAAGCAAGCACCTGCTCCTGGCTCAGAAGTTTATGTACATCTACGCCGGTATGAAAACGTGCTGCCTGCGGGCAGTAAGCACAGTCTTCCGGGCAACCGCCTGTCTTTACAGATAGCAGCGTACATACCTGCACCTCACCTGTCGCCTGATACTGCTTATGCACCTGTGCTGCCTCTACAATCAGCTCCAGTACAGGTTTAAAATAGATTGCCTTTGTTTCTTCTAAAGTCCAGTCGTTGCGAATTTCTGTATTTAGTCCGTTTTGCATGATAGTGCCCTTATTTGGATTACGAAGGTAATTTGAAGATTTAGGAATAAAAAATCAAACCTATGGGTAGCTTCGGTGGATAAATAGTTAAGTACTTCAGCTATTGTATGTTTTCTGTGGAAAAATTCTTTTGTGAATTTGTTTAAAAGCGGAGCCCGCAAACTTTGCCATGAATTTTCCTGATCATGAAAACTTGCATAATAGCCGTGCAGCGACAGCCGGTTGCTGGAGGCAATTTTCTGTATTTGTTCCCGATGATTAGCCGTAAAGGATTTTGTGTAGGAAACATGGCCAAGCCAGTTTTGATCAGGCAGAAATGTTGTGTGGGTGCAGAGCAGGAATAAAATATATGACGTAGGTCATTTTGAATTCTTTGCTTCTGTCTTACTTTTGTGGCTTCGGTTTTTTATGAAGAATTTAATTACGATATCACTGCTGGTAGTAATGCTGTTACAGGTGTTCAGCAAAGTGTTTATTGTAGTTGATTATGAAGCTAACCGAGCCTACATAACAGAAATGTTCTGTATCAATAAAGATAAGCCGGAGCTTTCCTGCGAGGGAAGCTGTTACCTGAAAAAGAAACTCCGGCATGCCGATGAGGCCGATGATCATGCAGCAGAGCATTCCCAGAAACAAGCCTTTCAGGTGACGTTATATTACCAGCCTCTTTTTCAACTGAACCCTTACTTAGCGGAGTCCGTTCAGCTGTTTGGTTCAGCGTATAAGGCTGCACGTGCCGATAAAAGACCCGGATCTGTTTTCCGCCCGCCACAATTTACAGTTTAACTTTCTTTAAGCTCCGCTATGCGAAGCCTTTTCCTTTGTTTTCCTGTTTATGCACTTGCTGTGCAAACTGGGAAAGCATGTCTTTCCATAAACTGTAAATTCTATTTCAATGCAAAAAATAATTGCATGTATTGTGCTTGCCATAATACTATGCCAGTATGCTCACGCTCAATCGGCGGTTGAGGGGAAGGTGGTCGATGCGATCACCAAAGAAGCTTTAACAGGTGCCAGTGTGCAGCTGAAAGGTACTACAAGTGGTGCTGTAACTGATTTTAACGGACATTTCAAACTAAACAGTAAAGCCGGGGCCGATACCATCGTTGTTTCTTATGTAGGCTATCTGCCGCAGCAGTTGCCTTTGGGTGCAAGCGGATTGTTTGTGCAGCTCCGCCGGTCTGCCAGCCAGCTGAACCAGGTGGTGGTATCGGCAAGCCGGGAAGGACAGGCCAGAACAGAAGTGCCTGTTGCGATCAGTGCCATCAGCAAAGAAGTTTTGTTAGAGACTAAACCTGTAACTTTAGACCAGGTGCTCAACAAGGTAAGCGGGGTGTATATGGTAAACCTCGGTAACGAACAGCATACAATGGCTATCCGGCAGCCCATTGGCTACAAAAGCCTGTTCTTGTACCTGGAGGACGGTATTCCGATCCGGACAAGCGGAGACTTTAACCATAATGCCTTAATCGAAATAAATATGGCGGCGCTTAAGTCCATAGAAGTGATTCGTGGTCCTGCTTCGTCGCTGTACGGAAGTGAGGCAATCGGAGGAGCCGTTAATTTTATTACGCAGGCACCCTCACAGGTATTTACTGCCAGAGTTCAGGCCGAAGCCAGCAATCTGGGCTACAAGCGGACCGATTTCTCTGCTTCCAATACCTTTGGAAAGCTCGGTGTGTATGTAGGCGGCTATTATGCTTCGCAACGTAACGGCATCATGAGCCACAGCGATTTCGATAAACTGGCACTTACCTTACGAGCTGATTACCAGCTAAGCGTAAAAAGTAAACTGACTACTGCTGCCAGTTTAATAGACTATGTTACTGACCAGACCGGTGGCCTGGACAGTACCCGGTTCTATAACAAGGAATACGCCAGCCTGCATACTTTTACGTACCGGAAAGTAAACGCCCTGCGCGTAAGAAGTACCCTGGAACATGCCTGGAACGAAAACAACTATACGCTGGTAACGCTTTTCTTCCGCAACAACGCCATTGGTCAGAACCCTTTTTACTCCATATCCAATGTGCAGGGAAATCCTTTAAAAGCAAAAGGAGAGATCAACGAAGATGCTTTCGAAAGCTATGGATTAATAGCACAGCATAAAAAAGGGCTGCCGGTTTTAAATGGACAACTCATCGGAGGCATCAGTTTCGACTATAGTCCTGCCACTTATCAGGCTCATTTTATAACTGTAGACAGAAGTACAACCGGCGTTTATACAGGTTATATTCCTACAGATTCCCTTTTAACCGATTACCAGGTACAGTTGCTGAACTCTGCTGCGTATGCACAACTGGAGCTGAATCCGGCGGAGAGGCTCAAGCTGGTGGCGGCTCTGCGCTACGACAGGCTCGACTATGCTTTCGACAACCACCTGCCCGGTAGTGCCTTTAGCGGTGCACCCGACGAAAAGAACGGTTTTAAAAGCCTGTCCCCGAAACTGGGACTCACATACGACCTGGGCAAGAGCAATGGACTTTATGCCAACTATAGTGTGGGCTTTGCCCCGCCTCAGATCACGGAGCTATATCGTGGCGTAAAAGTTCCTGCACTTAAGCCATCTAACTATACAAACTACGAAGCAGGGGGCTGGGTGAGCTTTGCGCAGCACCGGGGCTATCTCGATATTAGCTTTTATCAGTTGAACGGCACAAATGAAATTATTTCGGTACGCTTGCCGGACGGATCATACCAGAACCAGAATGCTGGCCGAACCAAGCATCAAGGGGTAGAATATACCTTGAAGTATGCTCCATCAGACCTTGTTTCCATACGCTTCAGTGGCACCAATGCCCGCCATTATTTCCAAGAGTACGAAGAGCGTGGCGTAGGCTTCAATAATAACGAGATGGCGACAGCGCCCCGCTTTATTTCCAACACCGAAGTTACTTTCAGACCTGTTTTTGTGCAGGGCCTGCGCCTGAGCCTGGAGTGGCTGCACCTGGGCAAGTACTATATGGATGCGGCCAATACCGAATATTACAATGGCTATAATTTGTTGAATGGCAGGGTGGGCTATACAATAAAAGGTTTTGAAATATGGCTGAACAGCCTGAACCTGGCCAACCAGCTGTACGCCACGACTGCCGAGAAAACTGCCTATGGCAAAAGCTACAGGCAAGGTACTCCCAGAGTTTTTCACCTGGGCCTGGGCTATAGTTTTGCTGCCAGGCAGTAGTAATTTTTAGAATTCATTTATCAGGTTTACAACCATTTACTTTATTTATGAAAAGAAGATTTGCGCTGTTTTATATGGTAATATGCCTGGCTTTTGCTGTAACAGGATGCCAGCCTACTCAGCAGACAGAAGAACAGGAGTCTGTAGCGGTTCAGATATCGCAGAAGGGGCTAAACGGCTCCTGTCCGTATCTTACCCAAGACCACGAAGGAAATATAGTGCTGTGCTGGGTGCAGGCACAGGATACAATCGGCAATTACCTTTTAACCTATGCTGTATCGAAAGACGGAGGAGAAAACTTCAGTTTGCCAAGGGCTATTCCTGCTTCAGCTGGTGTGTACCCGCACGACGAGAATTTATCGAAACTGATCTTTAAGAAGAATGGAGAAATGCTGGCTATGTTCGCCGTCAGCAATCCAAATCCTGAAAACAGTTATGCCGGACTTGTTTTTTATACCCAGAGCTTTGATGGGGGAGCTACCTGGACAAGTGCCAGGCAATTGGCTGAGAATGCCGAAAGCAGTATAGACGAACGCTATTTTGATGTGGCCTTATTGCCAGATGGCGAAGTTGGAGCTATCTGGCTCGATTCGCGCAAAACCAGCACCAAAGAAGGCTCCTCGCTCTACTTTTCCAGCACACAGGGCCGGAATGGTTTTGTAAGTGAAAAAGTAATAGACCAACAGCTTTGCCAGTGCTGCCGCACCGATCTGTATGTTGATGAACAGGATCGGCTGCATGTGGCTTACAGGGCCATTTTAAACGACAGTATTCGGGATATGATGCACATGTACTCAGCCGACAATGGCAAGACCTTTTCGGAAAGAGCGCGCATCAGCGAGGATAACTGGTCTATTAATGGCTGCCCTCATACAGGGCCTGCGCTGGCATCTAACCAGCAGGGGATGCACTTTGCCTGGTATACCATGGGTGGTGGAAGCGGTGTTTTTTACAGCCACAAACGGGAAGGAGCTGCCTTTACACCACGGGAAGCAGTAAGTAACCTGCCATCAGCCAAGCATCCTCAAATGGTGTCTTACGGCGGAGGTAAACTGGCTATTGTGTGGGACGAACGGGTACAGCAGGCCGAAAAATTCGGAAACAGGATTGGTTTACAACTGAGAGATCAGCAGGGGCAGTTCATAAGTAGTTCCCGCCTGACACCAGATTCACTCCGGGCAATTTATCCGGTGGTGTTGCCAATAGACCAGGAAAATTTGCTGGTAGCCTATACTTTGAAAGAAGATTCCGGAAGCCAGGTATGGTGGAAGAAGGTGCTGGTAAAGTAGGTGAAGGCAGAAGGTTAGAGGATTTTGTAAAAGCCTTTCTCACCTTCTGCCTTTTAACTTTTACTTTTCACTCACAATCTCTCCGTTGCGGTATTCGGCAGTGCGGACTACTTTGCCGGTGGCATCGTGGTATTTCCAGGTGCCGGTAGCGCGGTTATTCCTGAACTGGCCCAGTACCTCTACTTTTCCGTCCTCGAAGTATTGCTTAAAAGGGCCGAAACGGAGACCGTTTTTGTGATTTGTCTCAGACTTTAATTTGCCCGACGGGTGGAAAGCCTGGCTGACGCCTAATATTTTGCCTTTGTCGTAGTTATACTTTTCCATGACCTGACCGTTTTCATAGTACAGGAGTTTTTCTCCCTGTAATATGTCTGTCACGTATGTTTCAGAAGCCTGTATCGGTTTTCCGGGAGCATCATAATATTCTTTCCAGACACCGTGGCGCTGCTTCTTTTTAAATACTTCTTCGTCCTTTACATGACCTGAAGGATAGTAGTGGGTAATTTTGCTGTCGTTGTTGCTGTGGTTGCCTTCTTCCAGAAGGGTGCCATCTTCGTAAAACACCTTGCTGATGCCGCTAGGCTCCCCGTTTTTGTAGGTAATTACACTACGTGGCTGCCCATTTTCGTAAAAAGCTTTGGCTAAGCCATGCATTTTGCCAGCCTGAAAAGTGCCTTCTGTGCTTAACTTACCGCTTTTATAATAGCTTTTGTAACTGCCGTTTTTCTGCCCCGCCACATTCTGTACTTCCATTTCCAGTTGCCCGTTATCGAAGTATGTTTTATAGGAGCCTTCCAGCATGCCATTGTTATAGGTGGCTTCCGTGTTTAATATGCCATTCTCGTAATAGGTTTTGGCCAGTCCGTTCTGCTGGTTGTTTTTATAGTATATCTCAGATTTTACCTTGCCGGATGGATAGAATTCCTTTACCAGCCCTTCCGGGAAACCGTTCAAAAAACTGGCTTCCTGCCGTACTGTGCCATCGGCATAAAAGGTTTTGATCACGTTGCTTTGCTGGTCGTTCTCATACATACCTTCCTGCAATACCTTGCCGTTTGGATGGTATGCTTTAAAGGGCCCGTGTTTGATATTCTGCTTGTAAGAGATCTGGAGCTTTGGTTGTCCGTTGGGATAAAACTCGGTTAAAACGCTGTCACGTTTTCCTTCTACAAATTTCACCAGAGCTTCACGTTCGCCGGTTGGGTAGAAGCGGTTATAATACCCTACTATAAGAGAATCAGGTGTGATGTAATATACTTCCTTTACAGAAGAGCTTTCGTTGTTGTGATAGGTGATCACTTTCGATTGAGCAACAGCGGCAACTTTCAGTAGCAGCAAGGTGAAAAGCAATGAAAGAAATCGACTCATAAATAACATATCAAGTGGTTATAGACAATAGACAAAAAGCCTGCCTAAAAAATTCATCAGCAGCAGTTTAAAGCCCGGGCAAAACAAAAGCAGCCTTACGGGTTAACGTAAGGCTGCCTGCAAATTATATACAAATTCCGGAATTATAGCTTTTCTATTACAAGAGAAGAAGCTCCGCCACCGCCGTTGCAGATACCGGTAACGCCAATCCTGCCACCTTTTTTATCGAGTACATTGCAAAGGGTTACCAGAATGCGTGCGCCCGAAGCCCCCAGCGGGTGACCGAGCGAAACGGCTCCACCAAATACGTTTACATTACCGCCTTCCAGGCCAAGCTTCTGGTTATTAGCCAGCGACACAACCGAGAAGGCCTCATTGATCTCATAGAAATCAACTTCACCTGGTTCTATACCTGCATGCTTCAGGGCTTTTGGTATAGCCAGCGCCGGAGTAGTGGTAAACCAGATCGGGTCTTGCTCGGCATCGGCAAAGCCTAGTATTCTGGCAATAGGCTTTACGCCCAGTTCCTCGGCTTTTTCCTTGCTCATCAGCAGTACGGCAGCAGCCCCATCGTTCAGGGTAGAGGCATTAGCGGCTGTTACCGTGCCCGCCTTATCGAAAACCGGTTTCAGGCCCGGTATTTTATCGAAGTTTACTTTTCTGTATTCTTCGTCCTCTGTAACTACCAGCGGCTCTTTTCCACGCTGAGGAATTTCAACCGGAATTATTTCATCTTTGAGTAAGCCTGCTTCGGCGGCTTCGGCTACTTTTCGGTAAGAGCCGATGGCGTATTCATCCTGCATTTCGCGGGTGATTTTCATCTCACGGGCTGTATTTTCTGCCGCGTTACCCATATGAAAATCATTATATACATCCCAAAGACCATCTTTTAACAAACCGTCGGTCATCTGGCCATGTCCTAGTTTAGCTCCGAACCGCGCTTTTTCGAGGTAGAAAGGCACATTAGACATGCTTTCCATGCCACCGGCTACTATTACATCTTTATGCCCCAGCATAATGGCCTGAGCCGCAAACATAATGGCTTTCGTGCCGGAAGCACATACTTTGTTTACGGTAGTACACTCCACATTGTAACCGAGGCCGGCTTTAATGGCAGCTTGTCTGGCAGGTGCCTGGCCCAGGTTGGCCGACAACACATTACCCATAATCACCTCCTGTACCAGTTCTTTAGCTACCCCAGCACGCTCTAAGGCTCCTTTTATGGCTGCAGCACCCAACTCTGTGGCAGAAAGACTGGCGAGCGCACCACCAAAACTGCCAATAGGAGTCCGAACGGCTGATATAATATATACTTCTTTTGTTTGCATAGTTTTTTAACAGAATTTATGTTGTTGTGTGAAGTTACGAATTTCTGCTGATAAAGCTAACATTCGTTAGGGGGTAAGTGGAGTCACGGAAGCAAAGAGAAATGGTTAAACTGCGTGGTAGCGAAGCCTATACCATACGCACTAATCATCTGAACAGGGAACTGATTGACGTTCAAATTAATGATTAAATAACATAAGCTGGTTTATTTTGTAATTTTTTATTAAGATTATTGCACCGAAAAAATTTCTTTAACTAAAACCTACTTTAATGAAGCAAACTCTACTACTTGTCTTCCTTTGTAGCGTTCTCATATCCCTTGTTTTCCCGGAACAGGCAGCAGGGCAGAGCGTCTTTATCAATGAAATTCACTACGACAATAACGGGGCCGATGTCAACGAAGGAGTTGAAGTGGCAGGCCCGGCCGGAACAGATCTCACTGGTTGGAGCATTGTATTTTACAACGGGAGCGGGGGCGCTTCTTATGGCACTCGTTCACTTTCAGGTATCATTGCAAACCAGGCAAACGGCTATGGGTTTGTGCATGTACCTTATGCTGGAATCCAGAATGGATCTCCAGACGGTGTAGCCCTGGTAGATGCCAATAACCAGGTGGTACAGTTCTTAAGCTACGAAGGTGCTTTTGTAGCAACAAGCGGCCCGGCCAATGGCATGAGCAGCACCGATATAGGAGTTTCGCAGCCTGGAACAGGTCCCGAAACCTTTTCGTTGCAGTTAAGCGGCACTGGAAAGGTTTATACTGATTTTACCTGGGTTGCAGAAGCGCAAAGCACTTTCGGAGCTGCTAATAACAACCAGGGCTTTGGTACTGGCGGTGGCGGTACAACCCCCGATCCTGAACCGGAACCAGAGCCGGATCCTCAGCCGGAGACACCAGGCAAAGTCATTGTTTTCATTAATGAGATACACTACGATAATGCCGGTACCGATGTAAACGAAGGTGTGGAAGTGGCGGGTTTAGCAGGTACGAACTTAGCTGGGTGGCAACTGGTGCCTTATAACGGAAGCAATGGCGCTACCTACAACCCGATTGTTAACTTATCGGGTATCATCCCCAATCAGCAGAACGGCTATGGCGCTGTTTTCTTCCCGATAAATGGTTTGCAGAATGGTGCACCCGATGGCATTGCTTTGGTAGATGCTGCAGGTAAAGTAGTGCAGTTTTTAAGCTATGAAGGTGCTTTTACCGCGACAAACGGTCCTGCCAATGGCATGACGAGCACCGATATTGGTGTGTTGCAGACTGGTTCTGAAGCTATCGGGCTAACGCTGCAGCTAACTGGTATAGGTTCAGCATACGAAGATTTTACCTGGACAGCAGCTCTTGCCTCTACTTATAACGAGGTAAACAACGGCCAGGTATTCCTGCCTCAGGGCGATATAGTTTTCATCAACGAGCTCCACTACGATAACGTGGGTACAGATGTGAACGAGGGAGTAGAACTGGCAGGTAAGGCCGGTACCGACCTGAGTGGCTGGAGACTGATTCCTTACAATGGTAGCAACGGAGCTACGTATGCGCCAATCATAACCTTATCTGGTACTATTCCGAACCAGCAGAACGGTTTCGGTACTGTTTTCTTTCCAATCAGTGGTTTACAGAATGGCGCCCCTGATGGTATTGCTCTTGTAAATGCGGCTGATTCTGTGTTGCAGTTCCTGAGCTATGAGGGTGTTTTTACTGCGACAAACGGACCAGCAGCCGGCATGTTAAGTACTGATATTGGTGTAGAACAGGATGCTAATACACCATTAAACACTTCATTGCAGTTAACGGGTTCAGGTTTTATTTACCAAGATTTTACCTGGTCTTCTTCTATGGCCAGTACCTATAATGCCGTTAATACAGGGCAGCTGTTCGGTATCGGAGAGCCTGAGCCAGAACCAGATCCGGAGCCACAGCAGGTAAATATTGCACAGGCAAGAGCCTTGCGCATAGGAACTCCTGTTATTGTTAACGGCACCATAACAGCTGCGAGCGAATTGGGCGGTCCGGCTTTTATACAAGATACAACAGGTGGTATAGCTGTTTTCGGATATGCAGTTCACGGTCCGGGCAACTACCAGATCGGAGATTCGATACAGGTAACAGCGGTGATAGGAGAGTTTAACCAGCAGTTGCAGTTAGTAGATGTGGTGAAGGTTGAAAGCTACGGAGTGGCTACTAACCCGATTACGCCTGTGATTATTACTGCCTCTCAGGTGGCTGCTTACGAAGGGCAGTTGGTTGCTGTGCCAGGTGTAAGCTTTACTGACAAGCGCGGCCTGCTGTTCCCGGAAAGCAACTACAATGTTACAGACGGCACTGCCACCCTGCAGGTAAGGATTGATGGAGATGTGCAAAGCCTGGTGGGCCGTGTAAAGCCACAGGATGCTGTTACCATAACTGGTGTAGTAGGTAGTTTCAGAGGTACTCCCCAGTTGCTGCCACGCTTCGAAGCCGATCTTCCTGGTACCAGACCTTACGTTGCGGCTGGTTCTGATGTGCCTGTTGCCAAAACACTGGATGTCATGAGCTGGAACATGGAGTTCTTTGGCTCTACACTGCCTACTTATGGTCCGTCTGATGTGCAGCTGCAGCTTCAGAATGCGAAGAAAGTGATCGAGAGCTCCAAGGCGGATATTATTGCCGTGCAGGAAATATCGGATGAGAATCTGTTACAGCAACTGGTGGATATGCTGCCGGGCTATGCGCGTGTATGCTCTGATCGCTTCTCTTACTCATTTAACGGACCAGATCCTACTTTCCCGGAACAAAAGGTTTGCTTTATCTATAATACAGCCTTTATTTCTGTTGTAAGCGACAGAGTGGTTTTTGAGGAGATGTATGATGCAGCCCGAACCGGAGCCAGCACGCCTCTGAATAATTACCCAACCAGCCCTTCTTCTTTCTGGTCGAGCGGCAGGTTACCTTATATGCTGACGGTAGATGCTACCATAGAAGGTGTTACCGAAAGAATCAGCCTGATTAATATTCATGCGAAGTCTGGTTCTGCCAATGCCGATCTTATCCGCAGGCGCTATGATGTACAGGCGCTGAAAGATACGCTGGACCAGTATTACCCTGATGTGAACCTGATCCTGTTAGGTGATTACAACGACGATGTGGACGAGTCGATTGGCGGCGGTGCTTCTACGTATGCTTCTTTTGTGACGGCAGACAATTTCAGAGTGGTAACCTCTACTCTAAGTGAAGCAGGTTTACGCTCATTCATCACACAAGATAACGTTATCGATCATATTACCATCAGCGATGAACTATACGACGAGTATTATGCGGGTTCTGAAACTCTGATCATACCGTTTAACCTTATTCCGAACTACGCCAATACAACTTCGGATCACTTGCCGGTGATGACGAGGTTCGAGTTTAACGAGCCATTGGTAGCTGATGCCGGTGCCGATAAAACAGTATATTTTGGTTATCCTCCGACTGCCTGCGCTACGCTTACTGCAAGTGCTACAGGTGGAGAAGCAGGTTATACTTATAGCTGGAGCACCGGAGAAACCACGGCAACCATCTCGGTATGCCCTGAGGTGAGCACCGTATACACCGTAACTGTTACCGATGCCAGAGGCAGAACAACTACGGATGCGGTACAGGTGCATGTGGTAAATGTAAGCTGCAGCAATAACGGAAACAACCAGAAAGTACTGCTTTGCCACAATCCATCAGGCAAGCCTGGCAAAGAGAAAACACTGTGCGTTTCAATTAATGCAGTAGAAGAGCATCTGGCTAAAGGTGCTACATTGGGTAGCTGCGCTGCTTCAGGTGCTTATGAGCCGGAAGTTTCTTTTGCCGTGTCTCCAAACCCTGTGGCAGATGTGCTGAACATTGAGTTTGAAAGTGCAGATGCAGGAGAGGTAGAAGTGGTGATTTATGATAAGAACGGACAGGCGATATACAGCAAATCCCATAAAGTGAAAAATGGCACCATCACGTTGAACACGAAAAGCCTGAAAATGACCTCAGGCATTTACTACCTGAAAATCAGCAACGGGTCAAGCACACAGTCACTTAAAGTTGTAAAGCAGTAACAAGCTTACTTACAGCACTAACAGGAAAGCCCGGCTTTAAGCCGGGCTTTCCTGTTTTTAAGACTTGCTGCTAAAATTAATTTAAAGCATTGCTTACAAACCTAAACAAAGATTGTATAAATTTAATTGACAGCAGCACCTTTACCTATGACCAAAAAACTTCTAGTTCTAATACCCCTGTTCTTTATCAGCCTCAGCACCTTTGCCCAAACGGATAGTTTACGGAATGAAATTCTGAATTACCAGGAGTCGAAAGCCGGGATGATTGACAAAGGCAGAAGGTTGTTGCTGGAAAAGTTCCTGGCAGGTGACCAGGAAAAAGTGCGGGAGGTGCTGCAATACCTGGTCACCTATGAAGAAGATGCCGATTATGTGGCATTTTATCCGCTGGAAAAGTGGCTGCTGTATTACTGGACAGAGCAGTACCCGCTCGTGCTGCAGGATATGCTTATGGCTGATTCGATCTTGGTGTCTGTTTCCAGAACCCGGATCAGACCGCGCCAGGATGTGTTGGCGGAAAAGCTGCTTTCATACCTGATGGGAAAGCAGGCGGAGGCCAAGCTTAAAATTCAGCTGTCAGATTTAACCGATGCCGAAAAGAATGTTCTAATACTAAATCTTGATTACCTTCTTTCAGACACAGAGCAAACACCTGATGTGCAGGAAGACCTGAACAGGCAGGCAGAACAGTACTTAGCGGCATTTCCTGATTCTAAGTACAATCCGTATGTGAAGAGTTATATCCGGTTTGCTTTTAAACCCTCTACATGGGGATTTGCCTTTGAATTCTTTTCCGGCTACGGCAGCTTTACCGAAAACCTGGAGACAAATTTCAATAACAGCATCCCGATGGGTATAGCCTTCGATATTTTCTATAACCGGTGGGGCTTATACTTGCGCAACTATATCGGCTTTAGCAAAACTAAAAATGCGCTTCCTTTTCCGGATGCTATCTGGAGCGACGGTGCGCAGGCACGTGTATTTTTACCGGAGGCCTCGCTGGGCTACGCTGTCCTGGACAACAGATATGTAAAACTGGCACCGTTTGCTGGTATTTCTTCGATGCACATTTCTCCCACGGCGCACGATATCGAACAGATTCCGGAATATAAGGATGTGGGCCTCTCGTTTACGACAACATATACAGCAGGTCTAAGCCTGGACCTGAAACTAGGTAAGACTACGGCTGTTATGAGACATGCGAATGGAGAAGAATCTTATTGGTTCGCCAGAATCCGGTACTCCTATAATCAGCCGCAGTTTAACTGGAAATACACCGGGTACAATGGTAACTTTCATTCTATAACTATTGGCATAGGCGGGTTTGGCAGAGTATTAAAACGGGATTACTGATAATGCTGATTTTTATCTGAAAAAATAAAAGCAATGCAACCCTTTTCTCTAAAACAGAATCTTCTCTATAAACACACTATATATCAGTTAATCACGAATCTTTAAATGATCAGTATTATGAGAATTCCGAAAGCCTTACTTGGAGCTATACTGGTTGGTATAACCGTGCAGACAAGCAGCTGTACTAAAGGCGAACTGCCAGAGCCAACCGCAGAACAAGGAACAAAGGGAAAAGAGGTAAAGACATATCCTGCTAACTGCCCTGCCTGTGGCATGGGATAAGGTAGTTCAGAGCTATCTGGCTATCATGAAAGCGCCTGAAGTGTTCGCGTCCATTGCCTGTAATTTAGATACAGATATTCTCTCCGCTGCCTTTCCATTGCTGGAAGAGGGGAGGGTAGAGGCACTGGAATGGTCCTTTGATACCCTGTATTGGGCGGAGCAGGTCCCTGACTGGTTTTCAGAACTACTCCATACCTATAGTGGAGAGGAGAGACTGGTTGGGCATGGGGTGTTCTTTTCCTTGGTTTCAGGTAAATGGACAAAAGAGCAGCAGCAATGGCTAGAGCATCTAAAGCAGGTCTGCCGGCAGTTTCACTTCGACCATATAACAGAGCACTTCGGCTTCTTTACCGGGCAGAATTTCCATTACGGAGCTCCCCTTAACATACCGTATACCAGCAGCACCCTACGCATCGGGCAGGACAGGCTAATGCGCATCTCGGATGCCTGCCAGCGCCCTGTCGGCCTGGAGAACCTGGCTTTCTCCTACTCGTTGGATGAGGTAAAGCAGCATGGGCATTTCCTGGAAAAGCTGGTGGAGCCAGTGAACGGTTTCATTATCCTGGACCTGCACAATTTATACTGCCAGTTGCATAACTTTTCTGTGTCATTTGAAGAGCTTATGCAGCTCTATCCTTTGCACCGGGTGCGTGAAATCCATATTTCAGGAGGCAGCTGGGAAAGTTCTGTGCTTGACCCGGCCATCAGGATAAGACGCGACACCCACGACGATGCAGTACCTGCTGAGGTTTTTCAGTTGCTGGAGTATGCCTTGCCGCTATGCCCTGAACTGAAGTACGTAGTGCTGGAACAGCTTGGGAACGGCTTAAAACTTGAAAGTAGCAGAATACAATTCCGGCAAGATTTCCTGAAGATGGAGGAACTGGTAAAGCGCCACACAACTACCAGGAAACCCGCCGCTAAAAATCTTTTTCTTCCCTCTCACCCCTTGCAACCAGGCGCTGCCGCAGAAGACAAAACGCTGCAGGCGCAACAATACACCCTGTCGCACATCCTGGAGACGGCAACTTCATACGAAGAAGCTTTGCAGTTGCTCCGGTCTTCTTCCCTGGCAAACTCCGAATGGCAAATTGAAAGCTGGGCTCCGCATATGCTGGAAACGGCCATCAGTATTGCACAGAAATGGCGGAAGTAATACCTGTTCTACAATAGAAATCCTGTTTTTTATAAAGGGTTTTACTTGCATTTTAAAGCGTTGTTGAAGTGTATTTTAATATAGCTATATGCTATGTTTGTCTATGTTGGATGTTATGTTTTTGTTTGTAAATCAATATTTTAAACAAATATAAGTGCAGGTTAGGGTATTGATTATTTTCTTTTTTATTTTGTGATTTTTACGGGATAGTCTGAATTATTAAACCTTTTTCCTTCTTTTTAAACTTATCACTTGAACTTTGCCTTGTGCATGGAAGGGCTATTTCGCAGCAATCCTCTTTTATGAAATCAATTTTACTGTTATTACTTCTTCTTTCGGGTACGCTCCAGGCACAAAATAAAGTTATAGATAGTTTGCAGGTGGAATTGTCGAAAGCGCAGACAGATTCGGCCAGAATTATGGCAAACTGTAACCTGAGCAAAGAATACCTGCTTACGGATGTAAAGAAGGCAAAGGAATATGCGCTGGCAGCAGATCAGCTGGCAACAGCCTCTGGGTACAGGCTTGGAAATTCCAAAGCCCTGAACCTGTTGGGAAATGCTTACCTGATCACTGGTGAGTACGACCAGGCAATGGACTGCCACTATAAAGCGCTGAAAATGGCAAATGAAATGCAGGATACTGCCAGCCTAACCGCTTCTTACCTAAATCTTGGAAGCATTTACTTTAAAATTAAAGATTTAGACAGGGCTGTAAAAAATTACAGTGCTGCTTCTGCGCTGTCGGAGAAAACCAATAATAAGAAGAGCCTGGGCAAGGTGTACAATAACCTGGGCAATGTATACGAAGAGAAAGGTGAATACAAAAAAGCACTGGAGTTCTTTCAGAAAGCGGCAGCCCTACAGGAGGAAATCGGCGACAAGAAGAGCTGGGCCATCAGTTTGCATAACATTGGGAATGTGCACCTGTATTTTGATCATCCTGAGGAAGGGCTTCCATACCTGTTTGAGTCGGTTCGTCTGAATCAGGAGTTGCATCATGACATGATTCTGATGGCTTCACTGGGCAGAATAGCCAAAATTTACCAAGCTGTAGGTAACCGAGTGGAGGCCCTGAAATATGCCCGCCAAAGTCTGGCAATGGCTGAAAAAGTGGAATCGGGAAAAAAAATTGCAGAAGCGGCACAGCTGATGCACGAAATTTACGCATCGCTGCAACAGTACGACCTGGCGTATAAATATCAGTCGCTTTACACCAGGCAAAGCGAATTAATGAATGCAGAAAGCCGCACCAAAATTGAGTCGGAGTTAACGGCTAAATATGAAACCGAGCAGAAAGAGCTGGAAAACGCAAATTTAAGAGCAGAAAGTGATAAGAAAGCACTGGAGATAGCGCACCACCACAAGTCATTTATGATGGGTGCTGCCCTTACTGTGCTTTTATTTGCCTTACTTATAGTAGTGATAGCTGGGAAGCTTCGATTAAGAACTGCGTTCAAAAAGCTGCAGGAGGCACACCTTTTTATGCAGCGGCAGCACACAGAAATTGTGCAGCAGAAAAATGAAATCTGCTCGCAGGCACTAGTCTTAAAAGAACAGAACGAAAGGCTTGGCAAGCTTGATGGCTTTAAAAACAAAGTATTTTCCATTGTCTCTCACGACCTGCGGAGTCCTTTAAATTCCATAAAAGGTATCCTGGGGCTGGCAAAAAAACGAACCATGACGGAGCAGGAAGTGAAGCATATCTTCGGTCTGCTGGAGCGGGAGATGTCGGTGGCAATGAGCATGCTGGACAATGTGCTGATCTGGGCAAAGGCACAGTTAAAAGAATCATCTGTTGAGCTGAAGGAGGTAGACCTTCATATAGTAGCCGATGAAAATATATACTTGGCGGTTTCGGAGGCAGAGAAAAAGGGTGTTCAGTTGATAAACGGTATTGCTGCAAATAAAGTAGCTGTAGCCGATAAAGAAAGGTTGAATTTCGTACTGCGCAACCTGTTAATGAACGCTATTAAGTTTTCTTATGCCGGTGGAGAAATCAGGCTTACGGCAGAAGAGCAGGAAGAAAAAGTAGTATTGGCTATCCGTGATCATGGCAAGGGCATACTGCCGGAGCACCTGGCAGGACTGTTCACCGAAAAACGTTATACTACGCTAGGCACCTCCAACGAAAAAGGCACGGGTTTAGGGCTGATGCTGAGCAAAGAACTGCTGGAAAGCATCAACGGCAGTATTCAGGTGGAGAGCGAAGCAGGTAAAGGAAGTACTTTTTTCATAGTTCTGCCCAAAGCAGTGCAAGTAAGGCGGGAAACGGTTGTATAAAAATTCATAGTGGCTTTTACAGCGGCTTACGCACTGAGGTATAGGTGAGGACTTAGTTACCACTATACTTTTCGTTTCAGGAGTCTTTCCTATAAAATTCAGGCCCCTTGTTCTGGCAGGGGCTTTTCTTTTTGAGGCTAAACCGGAATAAATGCCAGGCCTCTACTGTGTTGTAGCTACATACTGACATGTAGCGCAGAAAATTAACTTTACTTGCCAGCCCCACCTTAAACTGCAATGCAGCGCTACCTAAATTCCGCCACACTTACTCAGGCTGTACTTCAGAGGCAGGTATAGTGGTGTACTTATTGTGCGCCGAAAGCCTGCAGCAGGCCAACAAAAAAAGGATCGGGTGCGTAATTCAATGAAGTTTGATTAGAAAAACTAGGATATAAGCAAGTGTATGCCTGTCCTGATGTAGCGATGTGATGCATCATTTTTTAATCCTACCATCTGGATCATCAGCACAAACATGTAAGATAAAGTCTGAAACTATGGAAAACCCCTCCTCTGCATTACCTCAAAAACGTACGGTGCGGCTCAATATCAATGGTAAAGAAGAACAACTGGAGCTGGCTCCCTGGACTTCTTTGCTGGATGCCTTGCGCGAGCACCTCCACCTGACAGGTACCAAAAAAGGATGTGACCACGGCCAATGCGGTGCCTGCACCGTGCTTGTGGATGGCAAACGCATTAACTCCTGCCTCACCCTGGCCGTGATGCAGGAAGATAAAGAAATTACCACCATCGAAGGCCTGGCGAAAGACGGTGAGCTACACCCGGTGCAGCAGGCCTTTATCGATCACGATGCCTTCCAGTGTGGCTACTGTACACCCGGTCAAATCTGTTCGGTGATCGGACTGGTAAACGAAGGGAAAGCCAAAACGCTGGATGATATCCGGGACCTGATGAGCGGAAATATCTGCCGCTGTGGTGCCTATACCAATATTGTAAAAGTAGTGCAGGAAGCACTGGAAAGGAGTAGTGCAGCATGAGGCCGTTTACATTTACAAAAGCCAGCGATGTTAATTCAGCTGTAAGTGAGGTTACCTCACACGAGAGTGCCAAGTTTATAGCAGGAGGCACTAACCTGCTCGATCTGATGAAGATTGATGTCATGCACCCGGCACACCTGGTGGATATTACGCACATCGCCTTAAAAACGATAGAAGAAAATGAAGAAGGAGGTCTAAGGTTAGGAGCTCTGGTAACCAATGCCGATACTGCCTATAACGAACAGGTGGAGCAGCGGTATCCTTTGCTTTCGCATGCCATACTCGCTGGCGCTACGGGGCAGTTGCGAAACATGGCCACCGATGGCGGAAACCTGCTGCAGCGTACTAGGTGCTACTATTTCTACGATACGCAAACTCCCTGCAACAAGCGGGAACCTGGTTCGGGTTGTTCGGCCATCAATGGCTATAACCGCGATCTGGCTATACTGGGCACAAGCGAACATTGCATTGCCACCCATCCTTCTGATATGGCGGTTGCACTGGCTGCACTGGAGGCAAAAGTAAATGTAAGCGGTAAAAACGGAGAAAGAACCATTCCGCTGTCCGAGTTTCACAGGTTACCCGGTGATACACCGCACATCGACACCAACCTGAAAGCAGATGAAATCATCACTTCTATTGATCTGCCTGCCAAAGGTTTTGCCGATCATTATACGTATATGAAGCTCCGCGACCGGTCTTCCTATGCCTTTGCGCTGGTTTCTGTTGCCGCAGCACTAGACATGGAGGGAGATACCATTAAAGAAGCCCGTATAGCTTTGGGCGGAGTGGCGCATAAGCCCTGGCGGGTGCCGGAAGGAGAGGCGCTGCTACAGGGGCAGCAGCCTGTAGCCGAAAACTTCAGGAAAGTGGCAGAAGCTTACCTGCAGGGGGCAAAAGGATACGGAGATAATGATTTCAAAATCGAGCTGGCGAAGCGCGCCATTGTGCGTGCGCTAGAGCAGGCTTACAAAATGGAAAGTGCATCATGACAGGAGATAAAATCGGAACACCGGCTAACCGGGTGGATGGCCGCGCAAAAGTAACCGGCGAGGCAAAATATGCAGCCGAATTTACGGCACCGGATCTTTTATATGGCTTTGTAGTAAACAGCGCCATTGCGAAAGGAAAAATAACGAAAATAGATACTTCCAAAGCGCTTGCGCTGGAGGGTGTGGTAGAAGTATTTACGCATGAGAACCGCCCTGGCTATGTATGGTTCGACAAAAACTACCAAGATCAGGATGCTCCGCCAGGCTCTCCTTTTCGCCCGCTTTATGACAATGAAATACAGTTTGGTATGCAGCCGATTGCCTTGGTAGTGGCAGAAAGCTTTGAACTGGCACGTTATGCAGGTATGCTGGTGGAAGTAGCGTATGAGCAGGAAGCATTCGATTCAGACTTTGAAGCGAACATAGAAAATGCTTATGAGCCGAAACAGTATAAGGCAACGCCGCCGCCCAAGCCCCGAGGCACACCTGATAACGCTTTGGAAAGTGCGCCTGTGCAGATAGAGACCACCTACAGCCATCCAAGCGAACATCATAATCCCATGGAAATGCATGCCACCACTGTTGTTTGGGGCGATGATGGGAAGATGACCATTTACGATAAAATTCAGGGGGTGCAGAACAGTCAGAAGTATATCTCGCAAGCCTTTGCGCTGCCGATGGAGGAAGTGCATGTCATCTCGCCTTTTGTAGGAGGAGGTTTTGGCTCCGGTTTGCGTCCGCAGTACCAGCTTTTTCTGACGGTGCTGGCAGCGCGGGAACTAAAGCGCTCTGTGCGGCTGGTGCTTACAAGGCAGCAAATGTTCTCTTTTGGGCACAGGCCCAAAACCACGCTTAAGTTTAAGATAGGTGCCTCCGGTGATGGAAAGTTAGAAGCACTTCAGAAAGATGTGTTTGCTGAAACATCCAGGTTTGAAGACTATACCGAAGATGTGGTAATATGGCCGGGCGTGCTCTATAAATGCGATCATGTAAAGCTGAGCCATAAGCTGGTGGGGCTGGATGTTTATACGCCGCTTGATATGCGTGCACCGGGAGGAACTACCGGTATTTACGGGCTGGAATGTGCGATGGACGAAATGGCCTACAAGCTTAAAATGGACCCGCTGGAGTTTCGGCTGAAGAATTATTCAGAGAAAGACCAGAACAAGGACCTGCCTTTCTCAAGTAAAGAGCTGAAGGAATGTTACCAGCAGGGTGCAGAAAAGTTCGGGTGGGATAAACGAAGCCTCGAACCACGCTCCATGAAGGAAGGCCATAACCTGATTGGCTGGGGCATGGCACACGGCGCCTGGGAAGCAAAGCAGAAACCCGCTGCTGCAAAAGCTGTGCTGGAAGCGAATGGTAACTTAACTGTAAGCTGCGCCACAGCCGATATCGGCACCGGAACCTATACCGTTATGAGCCAGATTGCCGCTGACACCCTGGGACTTCCATTGGCTGCCGTTACCTTTAAATTAGGAGACTCAACGCTGCCTATGTCGCCTCTGCAAGGCGGCTCCTGGACGGTTTCATCGGTAGGATCGGCTGTAAAAGCAGTGTGCGATAAAGTAAAGCAAAAGCTGTTAGACCTGGCACAGCAGGTAGCTAATTCTCCGGTGGCAGGTGCAGACCTGGCAAGTGTTGCTTTCAGTGATGGCAAGATCAGCCTGAACAGAGATCCTTCCAAAGCAGTTGCGCTTACAACTGTCCTGAAACAAGCCGAAGGTGGTGCTATAGAAGAAGAAGTATCGAATGAACCGGCCGAAGAACAAAGCAACTATGCACCCTACGCACACTCTGCCACCTTTGTAGAGGTGAAAGTAGATGAGGATCTGGGGACCGTGAAAGTAACACGTGTGGTGAGTGCTATTGCCGGAGGCCGCATCATCAATCCTAAAACAGCCAGAAGCCAGATTCTGGGTGGTGTGGTATGGGGCATAGGAGCCGCTATGGAAGAAGAGTCGGTAATGGATAATAACCTGGGCCGCTTTATAAACCACGACCTCGATAAGTACCATGTTCCGGTTAATGCCGATATACATGATGTTGAAGTGATTTTTGTGGAGGAGAAAGATGATATTGTGAACCCCATAGGTGCAAAAGGTTTAGGCGAGATCGGGATTGTAAGCGTAGCACCCGCCATTGCCAATGCTATTTTTCATGCTACTGGCAAGCGGGTAAGGGAATTACCGATTACGTTGGATAAGTTGTTGTAGGAAGGGGTTACAAGTTGTTAATAGATTAGTGGAGTTGCTGTGCTTCAGTAAGGAGAGTGTTATTGTATTATATATAGGGCAAACTTATTTAGCGTTAACATCATTCTGAAGCTGTTGTTCTGAATCGTCATCTGATTATGCACTTTGTTAGCTTTCGCCTCGCCGGCTGGGCCTTACTTTTCTCCTTGATGGGGGTAGGGCCCCTCGATGATGAGAAAAGTAAGCAAAAGAATCAAGACGATTTGCAACTCGCTGACCGCTCAAACAAAAAATCGTCATTTGTGCACCTGGCTGAGGCTGTTGCGCTGTTGTAGGAGTATATGAACTATCTTTAATACTGGCTTCTGCTGAGATTATGCTTCAGCCTGTCAGAGCTAAGAATAAGGAAATTAATAGCAAATTTTATAAGCTTACCAAAGCTCGACAAGCTTTAGCTATCGAACTGATTCCAGACTTTGGGTTGAGCGCCTCAGAATTGTAGCGGTGCCACGTGAGTGGCAGCCCGAAGGGCAGCTCTCAATTCTGCCGCGCGATGCCCGAAGGCGCGGCCTCGCTTATATAGGGCCCCTACCCCAGCCTTGAGCGTACCAAAGCTAACTATAAAACATAGCCTGCTTAAGACTGAGGTATGAAGAAAACTAAGAGATAAAAGCTTGTTTCAAGTAGTAGCAAACGGTAATGGCACAGACGCTCACAGGTCTTAAAGACACTGTGAGGTCTTTTGAGCAAATGCTATGGCAGCAAGCAAGCACAAACTAACAAGAATATGGGAAAAGACTTAAAAGGTAAAGTAGTAGTACTGGTAGGTGCTTCCAGCGGCATAGGCCGTGCAGCTGCACTGGAATTTGCCCGTAACGGAGCAAAACTGGTTCTGGCCGCACGCAGGGAAAACCTGTTGGCAGAACTGGCAGTAGCGTGTGAGAACCTGAACACAACAGCTACTTATATCAAAACAGACGTTACAAACCCGGAAGAGGTGCAGCAGCTGGCGCATGCAGCAATGGAGTTCGGGGGAAAGATAGATGTCTGGATCAATAATGCAGGAATAGGAGCGGTAGGTGAATTTGCTGAAACTCCCATTGCGGCACACGACCATGTCATTAAAACGAACTTGATGGGCCATATCCACGGAGCGCATGCTGTGCTGCCTTACTTCAAACAACAAGGCTATGGCATTCTCATCAATACCATATCGGTAGGAGCCTGGGTGCCGGAGCCTTATACTGTAGCGTATGCAGCCAGCAAGTTTGGTCTGCGAGGCTTTTCAGGCGCATTGCGCGGTGAACTTTTAAACTGGCCTGACATTCAAATCTGTGATGTGTTTCCTGCCTTTATAGATACACCTGGTTTTCAGCATGCTGCCAATTACATCGGCAAAAAGATAAAACCTATACCGCCGGTATACGAGGCAGACCGGGTGGCAAAGGCAATGGTGGAACTGGCCTATCACCCGAAGGAAAGAGTGACGGTGGGTGGCTCCGGTTATTTGCTAAGAGGCTCCTACACATTGTTTCCGGGCTTAACCCGTCGTATATTAGCAGGAATCATGGAGAATTACTTTTCCAGGGCAAAACCAGCTCCTGTTGCAGATAATGGTTTGTTCGAACCAACTGACATTGGTTCGGGTATAAGTGGTGGCTGGCTTAGTCCGGAAGATAAACAGAGGACAACCGTGCTGACAGGTGTGGCACTTCTGGCAGGAGCTGCCGCAGGTTTATACCTGGCCATGCGGAAGTCCTGAAGGCAACGTTAGTAAATGAATGAAAGAATTACAGGATATTGTCCGGGCATTTGAGGAGGCCCGGAATGAGCATAAGCAAACAGCCCTTGCTACCGTGGTGCATGTACAGGGTTCTTCTTACAGAAGGCCGGGCGCACGCATGCTGGTAACCGAAGACGGTAAACTAACAGGTGCCATTAGTGGAGGCTGCCTGGAAGGCGATGCGCTACGCAAGGCCAGGCTGGTAATGATGCAGCAGAAAGCCATGCTGGTAACTTACGATACCACCGATGAAGATGATGCCAAACTAGGGGTTGGCTTAGGCTGCAACGGCATCATCCATATCCTGATCGAACCAATTAATGTGGCCTCTGCTGCCCATCCCATTGCATTGCTGAAAGCGTTTCTGGCAAACCGGCAAACGGCTGTATTAGTCACGCTTTTTTCGCTCGAGAACCGCACAGCTTACCAGCCCGGTACCTGCATGTTTATACCTGAAGCGGGAGAAACAATGGGAATTTGCGAAGATGAAGCTTTACAGGAAACTATATTGGCCGATGCACAGCAGGTACTGGAGACCAGAACCTCCATTGTGAAGACCTATATCACTGCCGGGGCAGCTTTAACGGGTTTCGTAGAGCTGCTGAAGCCGGCTATATCGCTGGTTATAATTGGTGCCGGAAACGATGCTATTCCTTTAACAGCCATGTCCGCACTTCTGGGGTGGCAAACGAGTGTAGTAGACGGAAGAGCTAATTATGCAATGGCAGAAAGGTTTCCTCTGGCGCAGCGGGTATTGGTTTCGAAGCCGGAACAGGTTCTGCAACAGCTGGAGATAGATCATCAAACGGTATTTGTACTGATGACGCACAACTATAACTACGATCTGGCGATGCTGCGTCAGTTGCTGCCGCTGCCGCTGCCTTACATCGGATCGTTAGGACCAAAAAAGAAGCTGGAGCGCATGCTCGACGAGCTTCGGGAAGAAGGCTTCACCATTACCGAAGAAGTGCTAAGCCATGTATACGGACCTACCGGGTTGGAAATAGGAGCAGAGACATCCGAAGAAATAGCCTTATCCATTGTCTCAGAAATAAAAGCGGTGCTTTCCGCTAAGAGCGGAGCTTCCCTGCGCGACAAATTAGGAACGATACATCCGCGCGAAACCGCTGTAATAGAACGGGTAGATGTAGAAAAAGAGCGGGGGTGTTTTTTGTGACAGGGCTTGTTTTACTGGCTGCCGGTGCTTCTACACGCTTAGGAGAGCCCAAGCAGCAACTGCTTTACCAGGGGAAAACACTGTTGCAACATGCGGTAGAGGTGGCACTGCAGGCTGGCTGTGCGCCTGTCGTGGTGGTGTTGGGCGCAAGAGCCGCATCTATACTTCCTGAGGTGGAAAAGGAGCCTGTATCCGTTGTGCAGAATCCAGGCTGGGAAGAGGGCATGGCTTCTTCTATCCGCAGTGGACTGACGTATCTGCTCCGCATCGAACCAGAAACTACAGGCTGTATTTTTATGGTATGCGATCAGCCTTATGTGGATGCGGCACTGCTGAACAGGCTGGTGCAGGCAAGCGCAGGAAACACGAACCGCATAGTTGCATCGGCTTATAAAGATACTGCAGGTACGCCCGTGTTGTTTGGGAAATCATTTTTCACAGAATTACTTGCCCTGAAAGGACAGGAGGGAGCCAGGAAAATTTTGTTTCGCCATCAGGAGGCCGTAACAACAGTTGCCTTCCCCCTCGGGGCAATAGATATAGATACTGCAGAAGACTATAAGGCATTGCTGCAATCCAGGTAAATTGTCAGGTCTCCTTTTCCGGTTACTGTTAGTTAAAATTTCTATAATTTTCTTACCTTGTGGTTAAAACAAATTTAATCATTAGGAATGGCTACTTATACGCTGCAAATCAACGGCCGGAGTTATCAGGCCGATGTAGAACCAGACACCCCGCTTTTGTGGGTGCTGCGCGACTCCCTGGGCCTGGTAGGCACTAAATATGGCTGTGGCATTGCGCAATGCGGTGCCTGTACCGTGCACATGAACGGTAATGCCATGCGCTCCTGCGTACTTCCTGTTTCTGCTGTTGGCAATAATAAGATCACGACCATAGAAGGGTTATCTGAAAAAGGCGATCACCCGGTGCAGCTGGCCTGGGATGAGGTGGATGTGGCGCAGTGCGGCTACTGCCAGGCAGGCCAGATCATGACAGCTACTGCGTTGCTGAATAAGAACAAGAAGCCGACCACTGAAGAAATTGAAAATGCTATGAACGGCAATATCTGTCGCTGCGGTACCTACCACCGCATCCGGGAAGCTGTTGCCTTAGCCGCCACTAAAATGAAATAGCCATGTCGAGCATTACATCAAGCAGAAGAAATTTTATGAAGCTGTCCGCAGTGGCGGGTGGCGGGCTTTTCCTTGGCTTCAGCTGGGCGGGCTCAGCCGCATCAGCCATGGGAATAGTAGACGAGGCCGCCATGGCTTCTGGTGCGATTGATTTCAACAGTTTTCTTTCGATCAGTCCAAATGGGGTAATTACTATCTTTTCTCCAAACCCGGAGCTGGGGCAGAATATAAAAACTTCTTTCCCCATGATCGTGGCCGAGGAACTGGATGCCGATTGGTCTAAAGTAAAAGTGATACAGGCCCCGCTCGACACAACTAAATTTGAGCGGCAGGTAACAGGAGGTAGCGGTGCTGTTCCTCATTCCTGGGAACGCCTTCGCAAAGCGGGCGCAACAGCCCGGCAGATGCTAATAGAGGCCGGTGCCAAAAAAATGAACGTACAGGCTAATACACTTACTGCTGAAAACGGTATAGTGGTGCACAAGGCGAGTGGCCGCAAAATGAGCTTCGGCGAATTGGCTACAGAGGCATCTAAAATTCCTGTACCGAAGGATGTAAAACTAAAAGATCCAAAAGATTTCAAACTTATAGGTACGGCAGTACGGAATGTCGACAATAAGGAAATGATCACAGGCAAACCACTTTACGGATTAGACCTCTATAAAGAAGGAATGTTGTTTGCCCAGATACAGAGGCCTGCTGCCTTTGGTATGAAAGTAAAATCGGTTGATGCCGCAGCTGCCAAAGCCATGCCTGGTATAGTCGATGTGGTTACTTTTAAGAACAATGTGGCCGTAGTGGGAAAATCGACCTGGCAGGTAAGCAAAGCCAGAAAGGTGCTGAAAGTGGAGTATGAAAAAGAGCAGGCGCTGGAAAGCTCTGCTGACCACGACCGCATCTTCAAAGCGTTACTCGACAGTCCTGATGCGACTGTACGCCGGAAGGACGGTGATGTAGAGGCTGCTTTTAAAACTGCCGCAAAGGTAATTAAAAGCGAATATCAGTGTCCTTTTCTGTCGCACAGCCCGATGGAGCCGATGAACTTCTTTGCACACGTAAGACCGGATGGGGTAGAACTGGCAGGACCTACACAAACGCCGGAGATGGCGCGTGGCATGGTTGCGAAAATGCTGAACATAGAGCCGGAGAAAATTACACTGGAGCTTACCCGATTAGGTGGAGGCTTTGGCCGGAGATTAAGTGCCGATTATGTAATGGAAGCGGCAGAGCTGTCCAGCATCATCAAGGCTCCGGTTAAGGTTATCTGGACAAGAGAAGACGACATGACGGGTGGTACTTACCGTCCGGCAGTGCGTTATCGCTTCGAGGCTGCTTTAGATGCCAAGGGCAACATGATCGGTTATAAACTGCGGGGGGCAGGTATAAATGCAGGAAATCCTACCAGAGAAGGCAATTTTCCCTCCGGCTCGGTAGAAAACCTGCTAATTGATTCTGTAGAGCATAAATCCGCTATTACAACAGGGCCATGGCGCGCGCCTATTACAAACTTCCTGGCTTTTGCCGAGCAATCATTCCTGGATGAGGTGGCACAGGCCGCCGGTAAAGACCCGGTGCAGTTCCGCCTGGAGCTGCTCGATAAAGCGAAGAAGTCGCCTGTCGGGCAGATTCAGTATGATATAGACCGTATGCGTGGTGTAATTGAACTGGCCGCAGAAAAATCAAACTGGGGCAAAAAGAAAGATGTGGCGCAAGGCTTTAGCGTTTACTTCTCGCACAGGTCGTATGTGGCCCAGGTGGCTGAGGTGAAGCTAAAAGATGCGAAACCAGTTGTAGAAAAAGTACACGTAGCAGCCGACTGTGGTATTGTGGTGAACCTGAGCGGGGCTTATCAGCAGGTGCGCGGCGGTGTAGTGGATGGTTTAGGGCATGCCATGTATAGCAACCTGACCTTTAAAGACGGAGCTCCCGAGCAGAAGAATTTCAATAATTACCGCCTGATTCGTATGAAAGAAGTGCCAGAGATAGACGTGCATTTCGTAAACAATGGCATTGATCCGACTGGTCTGGGAGAACCTGCTTTGCCACCAACAGGCGGCGCAGTAGCCAATGCAATCTTTAAGGCAACCGGAAAACGTCTGCGTAACCAGCCGTTCATCAGCCAGGAAGAGTTAAAGACCGTTTAAACCTATACTAGCAAAGCATACTGTTCAGGAATTGAGTTTGTTGAGCAGTATGCTTTTTCTTTTCTCAGGAACCTGCTGGATAAATGAACAACAGCAGTAGAAAAACTGTATTACCTATAAATCAGCATTGAAACACGATATTACGTACTGATACCTGCATCTAAACAATAACTCATGCTCCTGGATAAACACGGAAGAACTATAAACTACTTAAGGCTGGCCATAACGGACAAGTGCAACCTGCGCTGCTTTTACTGCATGCCCGAAGAGGGTATAGACTGGCTTTCGAAGAAAGAACTGATGAGCTACGAGGAAATGCTGCAGGCGTGTGGGGTACTGGTAAAAATGGGCATCGAAAAGATTCGGATTACAGGCGGTGAGCCTTTTGTCCGGAAAGATTTCATGCCTTTCCTGAATGAGCTGTCGAAACTTCAGGGGCTGCGGCAACTAACCATTACAACCAATGGCGTACTAACGGCGCCTTATGTGCCTGAGCTGAAGCGGCTGGGGGTGCAGTCAGTTAACCTAAGCCTAGATACGCTAGACCGGAACCGGTTTCTGGAGATTACACGGCGAGATTATCTGCCTCAGGTGCTGGAGACACTGGAGCAACTGCTGCATCATGGCATAGACGTAAAACTGAATGCCGTGGTGATGGACGGCCGGAATACCCAGGACATTCTGCCGCTGGCGGAGCTAACGAAAGAGCTGCCCGTAAGCGTACGTTTTATAGAGGAAATGCCATTTAACGGTGGTGATAACCATTACACGAAGCTTGCCTGGGACCACGTGCAGATCCTGCATTCCATCAAAGAAAAGTATTCTGAAATCACAAAACTGCCTGATCCGCCTTATTCAACTTCTTTTAACTACAAGATTCCCGGACACAAAGGCAAAATAGGCATTATAGCTGCTTATACCCGTTCTTTTTGCGGCACCTGCAACCGCATCCGGCTTACACCGCAGGGCGAGCTAAAAACCTGCCTCTACGGTAAAGGCGTCATGAATCTGAAAGATCTGATGCGTGCCGGCTATACCGATAGCCGGCTGGGAGCAGCTGTCAGGGAAGCTGTCAGCAATAAAGAAAAGAACGGTTGGGAAGCAGAAAAAAACAGCATGGGCCTGCCAATCCTGAATGCCTCCATGGCAACAATCGGCGGGTAGTGTAGGGTTAGAAAGTTAAAGAATTGAATAGTTTTAACACTTCTAATACTTCTAACATACCTGGCCGACTTACCATTGATTTTTTACAATCTATTATCTAACATCTATCGTCTAATATCTCACACCTAATTTGACACTGCACTCCATGATTTCTGTTGAAGAAGCTGATGCGATTATTCAGGCGGAAGTAAAAGATTACGGTAAAGAAGTAGTTCCTTTTGATAAAGCATCGGGCCGGGTTCTGGCCGAAGATGTAAGAGCAGACCGTGATCTGCCTCCTTACAACCGTGTAGCGATGGATGGCATTGCTTTTAAATTTGCAGCTTTCGGTGAAGGAACCCGCCGGTTTCGTATAAAAGCCACCCAGGCAGCAGGAGAAAGGCCGGTTGCTATAGACGCTGCAGACGAGTGCGTAGAAATCATGACGGGTGCGGCTCTTCCGGCTTCGGTAGATACAGTGGTTCGGTACGAAGACCTGCTGATTGAAAATGGCGTAGCTACCATACAGGTAGAAGAGGTAAGAGAAGGGCAGAACGTTCATTTTCAGGGCAAAGACAGGAAACAGCACGACATCGTGGCGCAGGCAAACCAGGTTGTTACGCCAGCCTTGATTAGTCTGGCGGCCGCGGTGGGAGCTACCGAACTACAGGTAAAAAAACTGCCCAAAGTGGTTGTAATCTCTACAGGAGACGAACTGGTACAGGTGCATGAAACGCCACTGCCATTTCAGATCAGAGGCTCTAACAGCTATGCTATACAGGCTGCGCTGCAGAAATATAACCTGCAGCCTGATTTGCTGCACATTCCCGACGATCCGGAGAAAACATGCATTCACCTGTCGCGCTGCCTGCAGGAGTATGATGTTCTGATCTTAAGTGGTGGAATATCCATGGGGAAATACGACTATGTGCCGCAGGTGCTGGAGGAACTGGCCGTAAAAAAGCTGTTTCACAAGGTAAAGCAAAGGCCCGGTAAACCTTTCTGGTTTGGCAGGCACCCTGCTGGAGCGCTGGTATTTGCCTTGCCCGGAAACCCGGTTTCTACCTTTATGTGTTTTCACAGGTATGTGCAGCCCTGGCTGGAAGCATCGTTGGGGCTGAAGAAACAGCAGGCTGTATTTGCTGTTCTGCATACGGATATGACTTTTAGCCCGCCGCTGCAGTACTTTATGCAGGTAAAATTAGAGGTAAATGAAGCCGGACAGTGGCTGGCAACACCGCTGGAAGGGAACGGCTCCGGCGACTTGGCCAACCTGGTAGAAAACAATGCTTTTTTAGAATTGCCTTCACACAAAAGTGTGTTTAAGCAAGGGGAAGTATACCGTGCCTGGCCGTATTAATCTTGATAAAAGCAGAGAAACACATGAGCGATTTTACGCATTTGAATGATGAAGGGCAGGCTGCCATGGTAGATGTGGGAGCAAAGCAGGTAACGCACCGTACGGCTACAGCCCGGAGTATAGTGGTATTGCCGCCTGAAGTACTGGAAAAGCTGACAGGAGATGATATTCAGACTAAAAAAGGATCTGTTTTTCAGACGGCTATTATTGCCGGCATTATGGCAGCAAAAAAGACAGGCGAACTGATCCCGCTTTGCCACCCGATCGGGATGGATAACTGCCAGGTTACAATACAGCTGAATGAGCAGCAGGAGCTAGTGATTGACTGTACAGCCAGTATTACGGCTAAAACAGGCATCGAAATGGAGGCATTGGTGGGGGCATCGGTGGCTGCACTTACGGTGTACGACATGTGCAAAGCCCTGAGCCACGACATCGTGATCAAAGACACAAGACTAATGGCAAAAACAGGAGGGAAGCGCGATTTTAGAAGAGAATAGCCTCAGCTTTACACGTCTTTAAATTACGCTTCCCTCACAGTGGATCATTATTTCCGGGCTGCCTTTACCTGTGCCGGTGTAACAGCCGCCTTGGCTTTATTGCCCCAGTTGTTTTGCACATAGTTCAGCACATCGGCTACTTCCTGATCTGATAAATGCGCCTGCGGAGGCATTTCCATACTATAGGTTTCGCCGTTTACCTGTATGTCGCCGCTTAAGCCATGCAAAACTATATGAACGGCCCGCTTCTGGTCTTTCATCAGGAAATCAGATTTAGCCAGTGGCGGAAAAGCTCCCGGTATGCCTTCTCCTTCCGGCATGTGGCAGCTTTGGCAGTTGGCACTATACACTTCTTCGCCTCTCTTTATAGAGGCTTTTAAGGCATCCGTTTGCGTTGTTGTATAGAGATAACCTGTTGTTAAGCAGGCGGCAAGTATAATTCCTTTTAGCATGGTTCTTCTGGTTTAGCTACAAATATACGCAGAAATGCCTTTTTATTTTGGATGCAGCTAAACGTTAAAATCATATCAGTTTTTTAGGGGTGATAGGCAGTTCCCGTATGCGTTTGCCTGTGGCATTATAAACGGCATTGGCAATGGCGGCTGTAAAACCGATCAACGGAATTTCACCCAGTCCTTTTGCTCCCATAGGATCAATAACAGGATCGGGTTTATCAATGAAGACAACATCAATGGGAGGTATGTCGGCCATTACCGGTACGTGGTACTTGTCCAGGTCGTTGTTCAGGTGCCTGCCGAAGCGATGGTCTATGATTCCTTCTTCCATTAAAGCAATGCCAATGCCCCAGACAATGGAACCGTATACTTGGTTCTGAGCCGTTTTATGGTTCATGATTTTGCCGGCATCCACTACCGAAACAACCCGTCTTACCCTTACTTCTCCGGTAGCCGCATGCACTTGTACTTCAACAAAATTGGCGCAGAAAGATTTCCCGGAATATTTATCCGCTTCCTGGCCTCCTTCTGAACTTACCGATACCTCCACCTCCGGTAGGTTCTGCCGCTTCAGAATTTCTGCATAAGGTACACTGGCCGATGCTCCTGCCAGTTCCTGCAGCTTTTGCTTTAATTTAGTACAGACATCATATACAGCCGATCCGACCGAAGCGGTGGTATGTGAGCCAAACTGCCCCGGCGCATGCGGAAAGTCAGAGTTGCCCCACTCGAACTTTACCTGGCTGGCTTCGACATCCATTACATCCGCGGCAATCTGTGTGAAGATGGTAGCCGAACCAGGACCCGTGTCTGCCACGGCACTACGTACCAGAATAGTGCCGTCAGCTAACAGCTTAGCCCTTGCATCAGCCTTATCCCGTTCCGATTTATAAATACCCGAAGCCATGCCCATGCCAGTAAGCCATTCCCCTGATCGCATACTTCCGGGAGTTGCAGGGCGTTTGCTCCACCCGAAGCGCGCAGCACCTATCTCGTAACACTCCTGCAGGTGCTTGCTTGACCACGGCTTGTTGTTGGCAGGATCCTTATCGGCATAGTTTTTCTGGCGAAGTGCCAGCGGGTCCATGTTCAGGGCATAAGCCAGTTCATCTATGGCAGATTCGAGTGCAAAAGAGCCACTTGTTTCGCCTGGGCCACGGGTCCAGCAAGGCGTACTCATGTCGAGTTCTACCAAGCGGTAGTTGGTATCTAAATTCGGGCAACTGTACATCGATTTTGTTGGGTCGACCAGCCTTTCTGTAAATTGCTCGTAGCGGGAGGTTGCGCCATAGGCTTGATGGCTTATTCCAACCAGAGTGCCGTTGGCGGTGGCACCTATACCTACTTTCTGCACAGAGCGGGGTCGGTAGCCAACCATGTTAAACACCTGATCACGCTTCAGCATGACCTGTACTGGCCTGCCTGTCACTTTTGCTCCTAAAATAGCCGCCATTTCCTGTGGCCACACACGGGAAGAGCTGCCGAAAGCACCACCTACGAACGGTGAAATGGCATGTACTTCTTCCTCTCTCAGATCAAAGGCTTTGGCTATCTCTTTCTGAGAAATCTTAGTGGCCTGTGTCTTGTTATAAACCGTTACTTTCCCATCTTCCCAGACAGCCGTAGTGGAGTGGGTTTCCATGGGGTTATGCACCTGTATGGGCGTATGATATGTTTGCTCTATCTTTACCGCAGCTGTTTTATAAGCCTCTGCTTTCCCTCTTTTGTAATCGTTTTCCCGGGCTGGTTTAATGCCTTGTTCCAGGTTGGTTTTTATATCGGTTTGGTGCGGCTGCTTGTCGTATTGCACCCTCACCAGCGAGGCCGCATAGTTGGCTCTTTCAAATGTATCGGCTACGGCCAGTGCAATAGGTTGGTAGTTGTGGTAAATTTTGTCATCGTAGAACAAGCGAAACTCCTGGCCATACACCCGCGATCCCTCATTGTTTACACTGGCTTCGAAACCAGGTACTTTAGGTGAGTTCTGATGGGTGATAACGGCGAGTACGCCAGGTGCTCTTTCGGCTGCTGTGGTATCTATACTGCGGATGCGGCCACTGGCTATGGTACTGGTGACCACCACGCCGTAAGCCATATCGGGCAGGTTGTATTCGGCTGAATAGCGGGCGGCACCTGTCACCTTTAGCCTTGCTTCCACACGGTCGAGTGGGTCGCCCATTACTACTTTCCTGTTAGGTATATTTTTCATGGTAGCGTTAAGTCTGAGCAAATTCTTAAGAGATTCCGGCAGCAGTTTTCAGAGCCTGCACAAGCGATCTGGGAGCCAGCTCAAGTTTATAGGCATTGTGTTCGAAGGCTTTGGCACCACGCATGGCAATTTCAGCTGCCTGCTGAAAAGTTTGCTGGGAGGCTGGTTTTCCGACAAGGGCTTTTTCTGCTTCGAACAGGCGCCAGGGCTTATGGGCAACACCACCCATTGCCAAGCGTGCATCCCGGATGTTGTTTCCGCTGATATCCAGGGCAGCAGCTACCGAAACCAGTGCAAAGGCATAGGACGCTCTTTCCCGTACTTTCAGGTAATGGGCATGCTTGGCAAAAGGGGATTCGGGTATGTCTACTGCTATTATTAATTCGTCTTTCTGAAGATTGGTGTCCTGTTCGGGTGTGTTGCCGGGCAGGCGGTGGAAATCGACAAAAGGAATCTGGCGTTCGCGCTTCGGCCCTGCTACCACTACGGTGGCATCGAGGGCAGCCAGGGCAACGGCCATATCGCTCGGATGTACTGCAATGCAGTTATCGCTAAACCCGAAGATGGCATGCATGTCATGTATGCCTTCCAGGGCGCCACAGCCTGTACCTGGTTCCCGTTTGTTGCAGGGCAAAGCCGTGTCGTAGAAATAGTAACAGCGGGTGCGTTGCATTATATTGCCCCCAACAGTAGCCATGTTACGTAACTGAGCCGATGCACCTGCTAACAGAGCCTGCGAGAGCAGCGGGAACTTTTCCAGGACCAGCTTGTCTTCTGCTACCGCCTTGTTCGAGACCAATGCCCCGATTCTGATTCCGTTTCCTTTCTTCTCAATTTTCTTGTAGGGCAAGAGGTTTACATCCACCAGTTTTTCGGGGGCCATCACGCCATGCTTCATCAGGTCGATCAGGTTGGTGCCTCCTGCTATAAAACGGGCCTTAGGATCTTTCGTCAGGGCTTCTATGGCAGCTTTAGCCCTGGATGGTCGTATGTACTGAAAAGGATTCATAAGGATGCGCCGCTGTTTTTAACTTCCTCTATTGCTTTGATGATGTTGGGATAAGCCCCGCAGCGGCAGATGTTGCCGCTCATGTACTCTCTTATTTCTGCTTCTGAGCCGGCATGCCCCTCCTGTATACAGGCTATGGCCGACATAATCTGTCCAGGTGTGCAGTAGCCGCATTGCAAACCATCATGTTTAATAAAAGCGGCCTGCATGGGGTGTAGGTTTTCGCCGTTTGCCAGTCCTTCGATCGTGGTGATTTCTTTGCCTTCCAGCATCACGGCAAAGGTGAGGCAGGAGTTAATTCTTTCCCCGTTTACATGCACGGTGCAGGCACCGCATTGACCGTAATCGCAGCCCTTCTTAGTGCCGGTTAAATCCAGCTGTTGGCGCAGCAGGTCGAGTAAAGTAACCCGTGGCTCTACCGACAGCTTATGCTCGGTACCATTTATTTTTAGCGTAACAGGCACTTTTTCAAACTTCTCGGCCACTTTTTCATCAAATTGTGCTTCGGCTGCTTCCACTACAGCAGGTGGAGCGAGAGCCAGCGCTGTTAGAAGCGAAGACTGTTTTAAGAAACTTCTGCGGGAGTCGTTGTGCTGCTCTGTTTTCTTGCCAAAAGGTGGCTGTTGTTGGTTCTGGTCTGCCATAGGATCTTTTAATTGATACATGTGGTGCATACAGTATCTTTGATCTATAAAAGGGAAGGCTGTAGCGGTTATATTCCTGATGCAAAACTGCCTACCGTTGTGCAGGATAAATTTTCGCTAAATACCACGATACAAGACATGTTTTTGGTTAACGCATTAGCCTTTAATGGCTCCAATGTAATTATCTTAGTATTAGTAAAAAAATATGCCTTTAAGTTACATACGGGATAATGGCAGCTTTGTCTATGAAAAATTGGCGCTGCACGGATGGTGGCAGGAAAAAAAGAAGCCCTGCTTCTACGAAAGAAACAGGGCTTCTAAAATGTATAGGATCATACTTAAGCTTCCGGCATCAGCCTTACTACCAGGCCGTCTAACTCAGGTTTAGCTTTTAGCTGGCAGGAAAGGCGGCTTCTTTCAGTAGCGTGGGGCAGCGATTCAAGCATGTAAGCTTCATCGTCGCTGGGCTCCGGCAACTCGCCGCTTTCCAGCACTTCTACGTGGCATGTGGCACAGATTGCCATACCTCCGCATATGGCCGGAACATCAAATTCATTTGCCTTCAGCACTTCCATAATAGACAGGCCCATGTCGGTTGGCGTTTCCAGCGGAATACGTTCGCCGTTTTCCTGTTCCAGGTATACTGTGATTGTGTTTTCCATTAAGCTAGTTCTTGAATACCGTTAACTGTTGTGTACTTCAGTACGAATTTTTTATCCGGGTAAATGATATTATAAGCACTTTGTGCCATTAAGGCAGCTTCGTGGAAACCACACAGGATCAGTTTCAGCTTACCAGGGTATGTATTAATGTCGCCGATGGCATAAACGCCTGGTATGTTAGTGGAGTAATCGGTGGTGTTTACTACAATGGCATTTTTATCGAGCTCCAGCCCCCAGTTCTCGAGCGGACCCAGCTTTGGCACGAGGCCGAACAACGGAATGAAGTAATCGACATCAAGTTTCTGATTTGCATTATTATCTACAAGAACAGAAACGGCATTCAGTTTACCATTGCCCTGCACTTCCACCACATTGGATTTCAGCATCAGGTTTATTTTTCCTTCTTCTGCCAGGCTAAGTACCTTCTCTGCCGACTCAGGTGCGCCCCGGAAAGTAGTGCCACGGTGCACCAGTGTAAGTTCTTCTGCTACATTAGCCAGGAAAATAGTCCAGTCAAGGGCAGAGTCACCGCCACCTGCCAGTACTACTTTTTTATCTCTGAATGTTTCCGGATCTTTCACCATATAGGCAACTCCCTTGCCTTCGAACTGCTCCAGGTTTTCAACGGCTGGTTTGCGCGGTTCAAAAGAACCTAGTCCGCCGGCAATTACCACCACCTTACAAGCTATCTGAGTGCCTTCAGAAGTCAACACTATAAAAGAGCCGTCTTCCTGCTTCTGGAGCTCTTCTACACGCTCACCTAAAGTAAAGGTAGGGTGAAAGGGAGCAATTTGCTGTTCCAGGTTTTTAACCAGATCGCCTGCCAGTACTTCCGGAAAGCCGGGAATATCGTAGATCGGTTTCTTGGGGTATATTTCCGAAAGCTGGCCTCCTACTGCCGGTAAGGCATCTACCAGATGGCAGCGCATTTTAAGTAAACCAGCTTCAAAAACGGCAAACAAGCCTACAGGACCTGCCCCCACTATGCATATATCTGTTGTTATCATGTAACTGTTTTGTTAAGATGAAGAATTCGGTAATCTGCTGCACCTTTTTCTACGCTGCAATTTACGCTTATTCTGCTACAATATCTTATCACTATTCTTTATGGATTATAACTTTAAGTTATAAGGTGTAGCGCAGGCGCCTTTAAATTTACTTTTCTATGAATCTGTTGCTTAATGGTTATACTGTATGTTACAAATACATGGAAGAAGTACTTCGGCTTTATGTCTGCACCTTTTTTACAACCTAAATCAGCAGACAATTTGTTCCCTTACCAGCTCTTGTAAACGTTGTGCATTAAAGGCTGCATAGCCATTCTGGTCGTTATCGAAATAGATGTAGATATCTAAGCCTCGAGCATGCCAGGCACGACAGTTATCAACCCACCAGCGCAGGGTTTCTTCTGTATAGCTGCCACAGTACTTTGCCTCAGGTCCGTGTAAGCGAACGTACACAAAGTTGGATGTTACTTCGAAGGGCGACTGGTGGTACTCCAGTTCGTAAATGCAGAAGGCCGCCTGGTACTGTCGGAGCAGGTCGTACACTGCAGGATGATACCAGCTGGGATGGCGGAACTCGAAGGTATAGCGGTAATAGGGTGGTAGTTGGGCCAAGAAACTGCGAAGGCGCTCCAGGTTAATGCTCCACATGGGCGGCAGCTGAAACAGGACAGGCCCCAGCTTCTCTTCAAGGGCATTTACGTTCCCGAAAAAACGGGCTATGCTTTCCTGGGGGTCTTTCAGCTTTTTCATGTGCGTAATAAAGCGGCTAGCCTTTACAGCAAACAAAAAGTTATCGGGAACGGAGGCCCGCCAGTTAACAAAAGTCTCGGCAGAGGGCAACTTATAAAACGAGTTATTGATTTCTACTGTACTAAAAAAACGGGTATAGTAATCTGTAAAACCTTTTGATCTTAAACCATGCGGGTAGAAATTTCCCATCCAATGCTTGTAGTGCCAACCCGAGGTACCAATACATATCATGCTTTTTCAGACGCTAGATGATAGACATTAGATACTGGAATTCAGGATTGGAGTTATATGCTTTTCCGATCATAGACAAAAGATCTGTATAGAAAGTGTTGCTTGTTCTTCTAAATAGGGAGAAAAGCTTTCATGCTAAAACGGTGCATACACTTCAGGAGCAACGATAATTTATGGTTTAGGCTCATCGTCCCACAAGGCTACAACTGGTTCGTCTCCGGCTTTTTGCCAGGCCCTTTTCAGGAGGTTGGTGTTACTGGCGTAGGCAATGTTGCCCTCCGGATCCATTGCCAGAATGCCTTTGTCGCCCTGTAGCTTTTCGTCGTATACTTTTACAGCTTTCTCTGTTGCGCTTTGCAGGGATTCCCCGGCATACTTCATGATGGCATATACTTCGTGCGCCAGTACGCCCCGCATGATAACTTCTCCTTCGCCAGTGCAGCTTACGGCACAAACATCGTTACTGGCAAAGGTGCCTCCACCGATAATCGGGCTGTCTCCAAGCCGGCCTTTATGCTGGTCGGTAAGTCCGCCGGTAGAAGTAGCTACAGCCAGGTTTCCGTTTTGGTCTAAAGCAACGGCGCCAACCGTATCGTGCTCCGACAAGTTGCCTGCTTTTTGTTTTTCCACCCAGGCTTTCTTCTTATCTTCTGTAACAAAGTATTCAGGAGGCATTAGTTTTAAATTGTTCGCTAAGGCCAGCTCTTCAGCGCCAGTGCCTGTCAGGAAAGTATGCTTACAGTGTTCCATGATAACCCGGGCCAGTTCAATGGGATTCTTCACATAACGGACGCCACCTACAGCACCTGCCTGTAACGTTTTCCCATCCATAATGGCCGCATCAAATTCTGTTTCGCCACGTTCTGTTAAGCTGCCTCCCTTGCCGGCGTTAAACACCGGATTGTCTTCCATGCTTTTTACGGCTGCTGTTACAGCATCTATGGCTGTGCCGCCTTTTTCGAGTATGGCATACCCGGTCGCAAGTGCTTCGGCTAAGCCCTGTCGGAATTTTTCGGCATGTTCCGGGGTAATGTCTTCACGTTTCACCTGCTCGGCACCGCCATGTAGGGCAATAGCAAATTTGTTCATAGCTTAAAAAGAACCTCCTAGCTTTTATTATTCAGCAATTACGCTTCTGTGTTGAATGATGCGGAAGCTTTCGATGAGCTTGATGGCTTCCGGTATGTCTTCTGAGAAAAGTGTGATAAAGGCACCTTGTGGGGCATACTCCAGGGCATAAGCCAATGCACGTGTTTCAGAACTGATCTCTGTTACCTTTATGTCTTTACCTGTTGCCTGGATGCCCTGTTTCAGCAAACTGTTAATCTCGTCACCGGAACGGCCTCTCAAATCTTTGTCTTGCCGGATAATTATTTCATCAAACATTCCTGCTGCCAGACGCCCTACTTGTTGCAGATCTTCGTCACGCCGGTCGCCCACACCGGCAATAATACCGATCTTATGAGTAGATGGTACATTCGATAAGAAGTCGCCTATTGCCTCCATACTGGCAGTATTGTGAGCGTAGTCGATAAGCACTTCATATTTCGGCAGCTGAAACAAGTTCATGCGTCCCGGAGTGGTTTCAGCCGAAGGCAGGAAGGTGCGTAAAGCTCTTTTTATCTCGGCCACCTCGAAATGGGAAATATAGCCTGCCAACGTAGCTGCCAGCACATTATGAATGTTAAACCTTGCCCGGCCGCCGAACGTGAGCGGAATGTCAGCCACACGATCAACCCGGATTTTGTAGGTGTTCTTAAATATGGAGATGTAGCCATTTTCCAGCACCGCCGCCAGGCCTCCCTTGCTGATGTGTTTGAGAATGCGCGGATTTTCTTCGTCGAGGCTAAAGAAAGCTACTTTGCAGCGAAGCCCGTTTGCCATTTCGTACACCAGGTCATCGTCAGCATTTAAGATGGCATATCCATCCGGACAAACGGTGCGGGGGATAACAGCTTTTACCTGTGCCATTTCCTCCAGGGTGTTAATATCCTTCAGGCCCAAATGGTCGGCAGAAACATTCATAACAATGCCAATGTCGCACTGCTGGAAAGCCAGGCCGGAGCGGAGCATACCGCCACGGGCACATTCCAGAACGGCAAAGTTTACAGTAGGATCTTTTAAAACAAATTCGCTGCTGTAGGCTCCGGTGGTGTCGCCTTTAATAATGCGTTTATCCTGTATGTAAATACCGTCGGTTGTAGTGTAGCCCACCTGAAAACCCCTGGATTTAACCATGTGCGCAATTAAGCGGGTGGTGGTGGTTTTACCATTGGTGCCTGTTACGGCCACAATCGGAATGCGGCTAGGGGAGCCGTGCGGGAAAAGCATATTGATAATCGGCTCAGCCACATTGCGCGGCAAACCTTCGGTAGGGGAGATGTGCATACGCAAACCCGGGGCAGCGTTCACTTCTATCACAGCTCCTCTTGTTTCGGGTAGAGGAATGGCAATATCAGAGGTCATTACATCAATGCCGCAAATATCCAAACCGATAATACCGGCAATACGTTCGGCCATCAGCACATTGTACGGGTGCACCAGGTCGGTGACATCGGTGGCAGTGCCGCCTGTGCTCAAGTTGGCCGTACTTTTCAGGTACAGTATCTCTCCCGCCGGAAGCACCGATTTCAGGGTTAACCCTTTTTCCTTTAAAATGGAGCGGGTGAGTAAATCTACTTTGATGTGCGTGAGAGCCTTCTCGTGGCCGATGCCGCGTCTGGGGTCTTTGTTTACCTCTTTTATCAGCTGTTGAATGCTGGAAACACCATCTCCTACAACCATAGCCGGCGTACGTTTGGCAGCAGCTATAAATTTGCCGTTTATCACCAGCAGGCGGTAATCTGCCCCTTCTATAAACTGCTCTACCATCACATTCTGCGAATAGCGCTGTGCTTCCGACAAACCCTTCAAGGCATCTTTCCAGGTGGGAATGTTAATGCTGGCACCCTTGCCCTGGTTTCCGTCCAAAGGCTTGGTTACGATAGGATAACCCAGTTCTGCTACAGCTTCGACCAGCTCTTCGGCGTTACGCACGATCAATCCCTTTGGTACAGGCACACCAGCATCTTCCAGTATCATTTTAGTAGCGTGCTTATCACCTGCGCTTTCTACTCCGAAGCAGGAAGTGCTGCTGGTCATAGCTGCCTGTATGTGGCGCTGGTGAATGCCGTAGCCCAGCTGAATAAGTCTGCGGGAGTGGTTGTTGATATAAGGAATGTTGCGGCTGACGGCTTCTACCACGATGGCTTCTGTGCTCGGGCCGAAATACTCATCTTCCCTGATCTGGTGCAGCTTGGCAATATCCTGGACAATACTTACTTTTTTGCCTCTGGCCAGTGTTTCGGCTATACGCACAGCAGCTTCGGCTGCATATTCCCCGGCTCGCTCCTGCTGATAAGAGAAAACTATAAAATCAACGCCTGGGTCTGCCGTAGGGTACCGCCTGCCGTAACCGCTTTCCATTCCTGCCATCGTTTGCAGTTCCAGGGCAATGTGCTGAACAAGCTTACTGAGTGTTGTGCCTTCCTGAACCAGCTGCAGGAAACCTCCCTCTGTGCCGATAGACGAACGGTGTTCGGTCATACCCGGGAACAGGCGCTGTAGCTTATCAGCCAGGCCGGGTATGTTGTTTGTCTGTAGATGCTGAAGATCTTCCAGATCCAGCTTAATAACTATGATTTTGGGGTGTTTAATGGACCAGTAGTTTGGCCCACGCATTATCCTTAACTCAACGATATTCATAAATATCTTATTTGGTCCTGTTAAAATGCTCCGGAGCCTATTGCTTTTCTTTAAATAATAGCCTGAAATTTCAGGCTAAGGTGCATTGAAGTGATTGTACGTGCTTGTTCATTCTTGGTGAAAACTTAGTGGCTCAATTACCTTTATTTATTTCTAAAATAAGTATTTAGTGCAGTGTTTCCATATATCATACGTGTTAATAACCTGCTCCGGCTGCCCGGCACAGGCCTAAACCGGCAGAAGAATAGCAATGTTAAAATAAAATTATATTAAGATGAGTGAATACTCACTTTATTGTGTCTTTTTTGCCTTTATTCACATGGCATGACACAACCCCAATAGTAGCTCTACGTTAATATCATAGATTTTATTCAAGTTAAAATTTAAAATTTGAAAGCTATGGCAAGAGATTATGAGCGCAACCAGCACGATAGCGGTTATGGAGCCCGCAACAATAACTATGGTTCTTCAAGAGACAACAGAGAATCAGATGAGGAAAGAGGCTTTTTCGACCGTATCGGAGACACTATCAGCAATGCCTGGGACAGAGTAACAGGCGGAGAAGACGAGGATAACGATAGAAGAGGAACTAACTATTCTTCTGATCGCGGCTACGACAGAGGAGGATACGACTCAACAAACTATAGAAATTCAGATAACTACAGGAACTACGGCGCATCGGCCAGGGGAGATTTCAGCAACGGAACTTCTTACGGCGGGGGCGGTAGCACCTACGGAGGAGGCTCTGCCTATGGCCACTCAAACTACGGTGGATCAGGCAATACACCGGCATCTGGTTTTAGCTCCGGCAACTCCAGAAACGACAAGTACTCCAGCGGAAATTACGGTAATTCACAACGCAACTCCGGTTATAGCGACACCAACCACGGAACATCAGGCAGAAGCAGAAGCTACAATTCTTCCGGGGGAATGGATGCAGGTAACAGAAGTTACATGGGCAGTAGCAACTATGGTTCCGGAACGGGCAACAGAGGAAACTACAGCTCGATAAACGAACGTGAAGGCTATAGCGGCTCTGGTTTCGGTGGCTCTAACTATAGTTCTCGTGGTAAGTTCGGCGGTTCTGAAGAGTACGGCTCAATGAGCGGTGGCGATTCCAGGGGCGGCGACTATGGCTCACGCGGCAGAAGGGATGAATATGGATCAGCTTCCGGCTACGGCTCAGGTTCTATGCGCGGCAACGACGACTATACCAGTGGCTCCGGCTACTCGCAGGGAAATTACAACTCGTCGCAGGGCGGAAGCAGAGGCGGCTCGTCCTATGGCAGCAGCTCTATGGGTATGGGCAACTATAGCTCCGGAAGCAGTGGAGGCTATGGTTCTTCCGGTATGGGATCAGGATCGGGTTATGGTGGTTCGCGCGGTGGAGATTATGGCTCTATGCGCGGAAACGATTACTCCGGCAGCGGATATGGAAGCTCATCTTCTGAGAACAGAAATAACCGGGATGATAACAGGGGAAGACAGGGAACTTCGCAGAACAACCATAACAGCAACCGCCGTTCTTCTGAGCAAAACAGGAGAGACGAGCAGGATTGGTAATCCACTCGCATCAAACAGTAAGGGCCTGCCGATCGGCAGGCCCTTACTGTTTGATGCGATGCTACCAGTGTAGCTCAGGCTCATGTTAAAGCATGCTGAATAGTATCTGTTATGGTAAAGATCTTGTCGAGGCCCAGAATGCTGAAGATGTTTTTTATTTTAGGTTGTAACTCGGTAAAGACAAAAGCTACCTCTTTTTGCTGACAGGCCTGGTAAGCGGCCAGGAAGACACCCAGACCTGCCGAAGATACATAACTGAGCCTGCTGCACTCAATAATTAGTGTTTCAGGCGCTAAGTTAATAGCCTGTTCAATGGCTTGATCGGCTGTTACAGAAGAACTGGCATCGAGTTCACCTGATAAAGCAAGAATAAAATTATTGTCCAGCAAAGTCTTTTCTACTTTAAATGCATTCATATTAGTTAGAGCGTCTTGCAATAAAGTCTCTCATTTTAAGAGCTTTATCATAATGAAAGTACGTTAGCTGAAACTCTGTTCAGCCTTACTTTCTGGTGATTCAGTTATTTTATCTCTAAAAGTAGCCTTTAAATTTTAATTTATTCCTGTGCCATATACGTATGTTCCCGGAAAAATACGTAATAGGTTCGCCGTTTCGATCAGGTGCCTGCTCTGATTAAAGCCGCTGATTGTAATAATACTGGCATGTGTGTAAAACTGAATGGCGCTATAATTCGTAAATTGTTCGGTCATAACACTAGCTCTTCAGGGTTACTGATTTTTAGACAGTTAACGCTTTGTAAGTTTAGTAACCTGCTTTTTATCTACTTCCTAATTGAAAACAAACACTTAAACATCTTTTAAATTAATGCTACGAGTTCAATAATTTTCTTGCTAAATCATGATTAAATTGATTCTTACTGATGATCACAAGATTATCAGGGATGGTGTGAAGGCTCTATTAAGGGATGAGCAAAATATTCAAGTAGTTGGGGAAGCCTCTGATGGTGAGGAGCTAATAGAGTTACTGTCTAAGCAATCGGCGGATGTCGTATTGATGGATATTAATATGCCCCGCCGTGACGGCTTTGAAACAACACGCTATCTGAAAGAGCATTTCCCGTCGGTTATGGTACTTGTGTTATCGATGCATAACCACGGAAGTTATGTAAACAAGGTTCTGGAAGCAGGTGCGAAAGGCTATATTTTAAAGAACGCCGGAAAAGAGGAATTAACCTCTGCCATTAAACTGGTGGCAAGCGGTAATTTGTTTATTTGTTCAGATGTGGCGTTGGAGCTGCTCAAAAAGGCACAGTATACAACCGTACGGTCCTCGGGTGAGGGTATGAGTGTAAGTTCCCCTGCCCCGGAAAGTCCGGATGCAAACACAAGCCAGCACCGCGAACTTACAAAACGGGAGGTAGAGGTGCTGCTGCTGATCGCGGAAGGCTATACCAATGCAGAAATCGCCGATAGGTTATTTACGAGCAAGCGTACCGTAGAAACGCACAGGCAAAACCTGCTGGAGAAAACACAGATGAAGAATACGGCAACGTTAATCAAGTTTGCGCTTCAGAACGGCTTGATTTCCTAAGCTTTTACACCACTGTATGCTGCTGAGTTTCGCAAGGCCGGGCGTAAAGAGCCTGCAGTAGAGCTTTGTCAGTTAATGTATTGCCTGTCAGCTTTGTTGGTGCATCTTAAAGTAAATGCTGAACTGAGTGCCTTCGCCTACTTTGCTTTGTACCTCAACGCGACCGCCTAAAGCTTCTACCTGTGTTTTAACAAGGTATAAACCAATTCCCTTGCCAGCAATGTTCGGGTGAAATCTCTTGTATAGTTTAAAAATGTTCGATCCTACTTTTTCCAGGTCCATACCCGAACCATTGTCTTGTACCTGCACACAAACAGAATCGGCAACAACTTTACTTTTAACATACACTACTAGCGGAACAGCCTCTTTTCTGTACTTCACAGCATTGTTGAGCAGGTTGTGCAAAATGCTGTATAAATAAGCACGTCGGCCTAAAATCGTACAGGCATCTTCTTCCATGTCAAGTTCAATGCAATAGAGATCGGGTGAATAACTCTGTTCGATACTTTGAATAACATCGTGGCAAACCGACTCAAGGTTTACAGGTTCCAGCTGCTCACTTCTTTCAGCGTTTTTAACTGAAAGGATCAGGTTAAGGTCTTTGATGACGGTGTCCAGTCGTCTGGCGCTTAAAGTAAGGTTTTCCAGCGTCTGGGTATACTGTTCAGAGGAAGTATTCATTCTGTTCAGTATACTGGTAAGCCCCAGTATATTGGCAACGGGTGCCCTTAGGTTATGCGAAACAATATAAGTGAACTGCTGTAAATCCTGGTTCTGGTAAAACAGGTTTTCCGTTAGCTCTACCAGTTTATCCTCTGCCAGCTTTCTGTCAGTAATATCTGTGTGTACAGCAATCAGGTAGTCTACCTCGCCTTTATCGTTATGGATAGGGCTGATGGAGATACTATGCCAGAACTTCTCGTTGTTCTTGGTATACCCGACCGCCTCGTGCGAGAAAGGAATGCCTAAGTCTGAAAGTTGCTTGAAATGGTTTTCCGTTTCCTTGTCTGTTTCTGGGCCTCTCAGGAATGAAACAGGCACTTTGCCTTTTATTTCGTCCAGGGTAAAACCGGTAAGGCGGGTAAAGGCAGAGTTAACCCATTCAATCTGAGAATATTTATTTGTTATAACCACTGCATTGGTAATGGTGCTGGCAACGAGCGATAGCTTTTTAAGCTCGTCCTGTGCAGCTTTCTGGGCCGTTACGTCCTTAAAATGCACGGCAATTCCTTTATCGTACGGATAAATATTGAAATGGAGGGTGCCGTTACGCGAAGGAACATAAAGTATAAATTTCGTGGAGATGCGGTATTTAGCAACCCGAAGGCATTTGTCGTAAAATTTTGTGTTTTTGGCTTCTGGAATCAGGTGCCATATATTCTGTTTATGGATGTTACTTTTTTTCAGGTTCAGAAATTCGGCAAACCCCGAGTTTGCATAAGATACCCGAAACTGTTTATCTAGCGCAAAAAAAGGCTCCTCCATACTTTCGAGGATGTTTTCTAGCCGGATAGCCTGCTTCTTTACCAGCTTATCAGCTTTTTTCAAATCCGTGATATCTTTAGCAATGCCCTGCACACTTCTTGCTTTTCCGTTTTCAAGCACAGGTACCAGGGTAATGCTGATAAACAGCATGCCTTTATGTTTGCTTCTTATCTTGGTGGTGAATGTTAATGCTACTCCTGACAGCGCTTTGTGAAAGGCATGTATAGACTTTTCAAGAAACTTTGAGGTCAGGAAAAACGAATAGTGTTTGTCCCGGATATCTTCTGCAGTATAACCTGAAATGCGAGAAGCTTCCAGGTTTAAGTCTGTTATAAACCCAAGTGCATCCATTGTAAAGACAGCATCCGGGTGATTGTAATACAGTAACTTGAACTGGGAAGAATAGTCGTCCTCCTCCGTCGGATCAGCAGGTGCTGCTTCGAAAGAGGTATCGCCATCAGAACGAGCAGAAAGCTCCAGTACAACCTGGTTAGCAGAAATGCTGTTGGCCATCACATTGAACTTCAACCATTCCCCGTTTTCATGCTGCAGCCTGAGCGACAAAGCCTGGTTTCTGATTTCTCCGTCGGTTAATTGCTGTAGCAAATTTAGCAGCGAAGCCGTATCCTGTTCATGAACATAATGAAAGAACATGTGCCCCACTAGCTTACCGGTCCTGTAATTGAGAATAGTTTCAACAGCAGAACCTGCATAGCTGCATATGCCTTCTGCATCCAGAATAGCAGTGAAATATGTTTCTTTACGAGTTGCAGTTACATTTAAGGCAGGTGAGGGCTCCATCTTTCTTTATCAACATTAAAATTCCTTCGGCATCAATTGCTAATTACTTTATAAACAGCAGCTGTAATATAGTAATAATTTAAATTAAACAAGCGTATGGTTTTTGTATTTACCAATGATGCCACCTTCTAACAGCGATAAACACCAGCAATAGTGAACAGTTCAAAAAATTAAATTAAACTAGCTGATTTAAGTTCTGAACAAGCTTTAGTATTAGTTTTTGTCTAATTAAGAGCCATTCTTTTACTGCTAAAAGGTGCTTTTTCTTTTTCCAGGATAATTTAAATTATTTCTTTATTGAAGCTTTCTTTGAACATTTCCGGTGTGGGGTTAAGTGTAAATTCTTTCTATATACATATTTAAAATCAGAATCAACTTAAACAATACTGATTGTTCTTAGTATAAAATACCTATTTTTGCTGCTTCTTTTGTCACCTGGTAAAAACATCTAGTCTAAAGTTGACCAACAGGAGTAACTGTTGCACCATAATGCCGGAGTTCAGCTATTCATCAGACGCAGGAGAGAGGGTGTGAAGCGCTACCATGCACTAACCATAAATAAATTGAGGTTGGCTTGGTTTTAGCTATAAAATGTATTGCAAGATTAAGTTTAGAAGAGTATTTTTAATTTAGTATATTAAATATTTAAATCTTAGAATCAATTATGCATAATGTCTATGAAGGTAAAGTAATGTGGTCTCACTTGGATGCAAATATGCATATGCGCCATTCTGTATATGCTGACTTTGCAGCCCAGGCCAGAATTGCCATTTTGGATAGTATAGGATTAGACTTTAATGTTTTTCGAGAGCTTAACATCGGGCCTATCCTTTTCCGGGAAGAACTGCTTTACCTGAAAGAAGTCGGTCTAAATGATACACTGAAAGTTACGCTGGAGCTAACCAAGAGCAGGACCGACGGATCGCGCTGGTCAATCAGACATTCCATCTATCGTGGTGATGGCGTGAAAGCAGCTGTCGTAAATGTTGACGGTGCCTGGATTGACACGATGAAAAGAAAACTAACCACTTTGCCTTCTGAACTGGCTGAAAAATTTATGGATCTGCCTAAAAGCATGGATTTTGATGAGGTGCCGGCCTAAAGACGTAGTTAAAAAGTAATATATTCCCATATTCTGAAAAGCCTCCCTGATTTGTACTCGGGAGGCTTTTTTGTGCTCCTGTAGTTGGCTTTTCTATGAATGTTGCTCCTATATTACAATATTTTAGGTATACATTACAGTCGCAGAAACAGGGGCAACTTTGAAATTTAATATTTTATAATTTTTTAATAATTTATATAAAATATTGAACTTGTGTTATGTGATAATTGTCTGTAATACTGAGGGTTAATTAATATGAGAGAATTAGAAAGACTTCAGGAAGGACTAGGAAAAAGCAACATGCTTTTATTAAAGAAAACACAACAAGGTTTAGAATGCATCTTCCTGAGGGAAGGTATGGCAGTAGACAGCTTTATGGTGCAACAAGGTATACTGGCAGATGCTCTGAATAAAACAGGTATAAACGGTATTGTTGAGGGAAATAATTTTGCCAGGCTTAAAACGGATTATAGTTGGTTTTCTTTACACGTGAAGTCCAGAGCGCTTTACATGCAGCTTCAGCAGACACAGCCTCAGGTCTTTATCTAAATCTCCTGCTCAGACATATTTACTGGTTTAGCAAATTTTAACACAAGCCCCTGGCACTTCAGTGCCAGGGGCTTGTGTTGTTTTCAGGTTTCTGGAAACCTATAAAAGCAATTGCAGTATGATAGAGGCAGGAAATTTAAGGCAAATTGGGAGAAGTAGAAATCAGTATTGGGTTTATAGTGCACATGATACTGCACATTGCGGTTCCGCTGGCAGTTGCCTGGCTCTTTTACCGCAATTATTTTAAAAGAGCAAGCCTGATAATGCTGGCAGGCTTGCTTATAGATGCCGATCATTTGCTGGCAACGCCCATTCTGGATCCGAACAGGTGCAGCGTTGGTTATCATTTGCTGCACAGTTACTGGCTTGTGCCTCTATATGTACTGCTTGCCCTCTTTCCGAAAACAAGGCTGTGGGGCCTGGGCCTGGTCATCCACATCGTGCTCGATTTTCTGGATTGCTATATCTGAAGGCAGGTTTATCTTTTCCGGAACCTGATCCTGACCTTCACCTCCTGTGCTATGGGCTTGCCGTTTTGCCGGGCAGGAGTCCAGGCAGGGCCTTCCTGTAGCAGGCGGATAGCTTCTGCATTACTGGCTTGGGTTAACCCTTTTGTAAGCCGAAAGTTAGAAAGCTTGCCATCTTCCTGCACTGTAAAAGCCACCACCACCAACCCCGCTGTACTACCGGAAGGATATTTCAGGTTTTCCTGTATGTATTGCTGGTAAGCTCGCATACCTGCTGCAGGCTGTGGGGCAGTAGCTTTGCCTAGTTTAGGTTCCCTGCGTTTATCAAGCTCTACTACCACTACTTCTTGCAAACTCCTGGTGTCTTCAGTTAAATTAACATTTACAGCCACAATGGCACTATCTACTTTTACTTCCTGTCGTTCGAAGCCGATATAGCTGAACTGAAGCAGCAGTGTTTCTTTGTCCTGCGGGAGCAGAAGACTATAGTTGCCGTTAGCGTCTGTGGAAGCACCTGTCGCAGCACCCTTTACCGTAACAGCAACACCTGGCAAAGCCTCTCCGTTAGACGACATCACTTTACCGGTTAGTTGTCTGAAAGCGGAAGACTTTCTTGCTTTAAGATTAGATGCTGCTGCCCGCGGCATGTTGGTATTGAAATCGGAGGGAACCAAAGTCTGCTGCAACTGCTTTTGCCCTTCTATGACACCGGCCACAGCGGGGGCTTGCAGCAAAGAAGAATCTATAAACACTTTGGCCGGTGCAGCCAGCACACGGCTGGTCTCAAGCTCTGTCAGGTCTGCCTCCTGCTGTATACCTACTACGTCAGCTGCGGCAAGAGCCAGGGGGGCGGCCGGTGCTTTGGCTGTGTTTGCAGCGCTGCCCGGAACTGTGCCGGTTTTGGTTGGTGTGGGTTTGGTACCACTTGCACTTGAAGCAGATTCCGGTACTGCCACTACGGGAGGCGCTGCGGCAGGGGCTGGTGTAGCAGCAGGGGCAGGCACTACCGGCGCAGGTGCGCTTTGGGTAATCGTATTTTTAGCCTGGTTTAACTGAGAGAAAAGGTAAAAGAAGAACACAGCCGTAGCGCCCACCAGGGCAAGGATAGCCGCTGCCACACGCCAATCTGCCCAAAGCATCCTGGGGGCACGTTTCTTCTTTTCCTTGAGGTGAAGTTTTGCCTTTAAGCGATAGTTGATATCGTTTACAGCTGCTTCAGTCTGGGTGCGGTCAGAGAGCACCAGGCCCTCTACCACATCGGTGCAGAGCTCACAGTGGAGGAGGTGCTTTTCGACTTCGTAGGTTTCAGCTTCGGGCAACGTATTCTCATGGTACTGCCTGAGCAGTTCCAGCGGAACATGATTGTCTTCGTCCTGGTACAACCGGATGTTATCTCTCTCCATTATTGTTCTGCAGGTATAGTTTCAGGTTTCTCTTCCCGTTCTGAATATAACTTTTTACTTTATGCAGCTCGCAGCCTGTTATAGCAGCTATTTCTTTATAGCTTTTCTGTTGCAGGTAAAACAACTCTACACAGGTGCGCTGTTCCAGAGGTAGTTTCTCCAGCCCCTGTTCCAGGTACTGAAATTCAATTTCCCTCTCTTCTTTCTCCTCGGTCAGATGCATGTTGGAAGCTAATTCCATACCAGTAGCATCCTGTTTCAGAAAAAGCTTTTCTTTAGACTTGGCAGCACGTAACTGCATCAGGCAATGGTTTTTAGCTATAACGTGCAGCCAGCTTTTAAAATTGGTTACCTGGTGCTTTTTGAGTGTCTCCACCAGGCCTTCGAAAACCTGCATGGTAGCATCCTTACTTTCTTCCTCATCTTTCAGGTACTTCAGGCACACGAGGTAAACTGTTTCGGTGTGGCGCTCAAACAATTCTCCAATGCACGCCAGATCACCTGTCTTCTGGTATTTCTGTACCAGTTCCAGGTCGTCAGGCGGCCGTGATTTTGAGAAGAGTTTCAGGAACATAGGGCGTAAATAGAATAAATTTTCCGAAGAAAAAAATTTTTAAAATTATTCTCTGTACCCTTATGGAATCCGGGCCAAGCCTGCATCATCAGGAGAAACCAAAACTATATCGCTATGAGAAAAGCCATGTTTACCTTCGTTTTTCTGCTTACGGTGCTCATGTTATCTGCTTTTGAAAATAAGCAGCCAGAGCAGGAAAGAACCATCAATGGAACTGTTACAGATGCGCAGGACGGGCAACCTCTTCCCGGAGTTGCTGTAAAGTTAAAAGGGAAAGCCAGGGGCGCTGTCACAAACGCTAAAGGAGAATATAGCATACAGGTGCCGGAAGGGAAGGAGGTACTGGTATTTTCTTTTATCGGTTATGTAACGCAGGAGGTTAAGATCGGGAGAAAGGTTGTTATAAATGTAAAACTGCTCACAGATGCCAGGGCTTTGGAAGAGGTAGTGGTAACAGGCTATGGGAATGTGCATTTACGGGGTTTGTCCGGGCGTGTAGCAGGTGTAACCACTGCAAAGCAATCATCCGGCAAGTATACGCAGGCTATAGTTCAACCTGGTGTACAAACACGGTACTATAGCAGCAACGGGCAGGTGCCGTACCATACCGAAGAGTACGATGCCATACACGATCATGAATTTCTGGAGGCAATTAAGAATCCTCTTTCTACTTTTTCGATTGATGTGGACCGTGCCTCCTATAGCAATGTGCGTCGTTTTCTTGCGCAGGGCCAAACACCTCCCAAAGATGCTGTGCGGAGCGAGGAAATGATCAATTACTTTAAATACGATTATCCGGAACCCAAAGGAGACGATCCTTTCTCAGTAAGCACGGAACTGTCTGAATGCCCGTGGAATAAAGAAAACAAGCTGCTGCACATAGGTTTACAGGGGAAGCATATTCCAACAGCTGCTTTGCCTCCCTCTAACCTGGTTTTCCTGATAGATGTCTCCGGTTCGATGAATACTCCGGAACGTTTGCCCCTGGTGAAAGCCGGATTTAAGCTATTAGTGGAGCAGCTGAGAGAACAGGATAAGGTAGCGATTGTGGTGTATGCCAGCCAGGTAGGACTGGTGCTGGATCCAACCAGTGGAAATCAGAAAGATAAAATAATGAAGGCCATAGATCGCTTGGAAGCCGGTGGATCTACAGCCGGTGGTGAAGGCATACAGCTTGCTTATAAAACAGCACAGCAGCATTTGATAACAGGAGGCAATAACCGGGTAATTCTGGCAACCGACGGCGACTTTAATGTAGGTGTATCGAGTAATGCTGCACTGGAGCGAATGATAGAGCAGAAACGGGAGGAAGGAGTGTTTCTGACGGTGCTGGGCTTCGGTATGGGAAACTACAAAGATTCTAAAATGGAAACGCTGGCTGATAAAGGTAATGGCAACTATGCTTATGTAGATAATATTCTGGAGGCGAAAAAGGTGTTTGTAAATGAGTTCGGCGGCACGCTTTTTACCATTGCAAAAGATGTGAAACTACAACTGGAGTTTAACCCGGCCAAAGTAAAAGCTTATCGCCTGATTGGGTATGAAAACCGGGCCTTAAGAAACGAGGACTTCAACAACGATAAAAAAGATGCCGGTGAAATGGGGGCAGGGCATTCGGTAACGGCTTTGTACGAGATAGTACCCGTGGGTGCTGCCTCAGACCTAAGTGCTAAGGTAGACGACCTGAAATACCAGCAGGTAAAGCTTGAGCAGAAGGCCACTACAAGCAACGAAATGCTTTCGCTAAAGGTGCGTTACAAAGAACCTGAAGCCGAAAACAGCAAACTTTTTCAGACGGTGGTAACAGACAAGGCAATAAGTCTGAAGCAGACAACAGATAATTTTCGTTTCTCTGCCGCTGTGGCAGCTTATGCTATGCTGCTGCGCGATTCGGCTTTTAAAGGTACTGCTACATATAACCAGGTATTAGCGTTGGCCGAAGGTGCAAGGGGAGCAGATAAAGAAGGCTATCGCGTCGAGTTTATCAATCTGGTGAAAACCTCTGACCTGCTGCGGAGCCGGGCTACCGCCGGAACAGCGGTAGAAGTGCTGATAAAAGAGTAAGGCAAGGCTGCGTATTAAAGCACAGTCCGCGCCTGTGTCAGCAACTCAGGCGCGGACTGTGTTTCAGGTATTTTCTTGCTCGATGGCGGCTAAAAGCTGTTCTTCACTTGTTGTTTCTTCCCAGCTTGGGGGTAATTGCAGGCGTATAGTCTGTGCGCCGCCGCTGGGAGTGCAAACAACCGTTACAGTGCCCTTTCCGGCTTCTGCCAGCTCAGTGGCTTTGTCTGCTTTCTCTTTTGATAATCCGCCATAAGCCTGAACACAGGTCCAGGTGGTGCCGTCTTGGTCTGTTACTTCTCTTTGTGTCATACGGCCTTCATACGGAAAAAGAGCAAATGTGGCGGCACCGGCTTTATTTAATGACAACCTTTCCGGTAGAAGTTCCAGCATCTGTTATAATTGTAACAAAGTAAATGCCTTTCGGAGAAGCAGAGAGGTCTATTTTTTTCTCAAACTTACCCTTTACCTGCTGATAATTGGCTGTGAAAACAGTTTGTCCCCGGGCATCCGTTACCTGCACAGAAAGATCAGACAGTGATTTCAGACTCATTTCAACAAGAAATTTCCCGGTCTGGCTTGGGTTGGGATGCACCGTTAGCGCCTTATTTTTGTTGCCCCTGTTCAGCCCGGTTGGAGTGCAGTTTGTAACAGTGATAGTCTGCGTGGCTGATGTGGTGTAGCCGTTTACTGTGCCTGTAACTGTATAGGTGGTGGTAGCAACAGGAGACGCTACGGGGTTGGCAATATTGGTAGCAGAAAGTCCTGCTGCCGGCGACCATTCGTAGGTTTCGGCACCCGAAGCACTTAGCTGCACACTAGCCCCTTTGCATATAGTCTTGCCTTCTCCGGCTTTAACAACTGGAGTTTCGCTGCAGGAAGTATATTTCAGCAACAGGAGTTCTGCCGCATCGGCCTGTACTTCCTGTGTGTTAGCCGTCTGGGAAGTTCTGGTTTGTGGAATATCGTTCTTCTTTCCGATAATGTACAGGGCATTGTGGCTGTCAAAAGCAATGTCCTGCCCAAATGCCTGTGTGTTATCTGAGAGTTTGTGCCGCTTCTGCCAAAGTTCCTGACCTTCTTTATCATATAATATAGTGATAATCTCAGGCTGTTCCACATAGGGCGACGGAATAAACCAGGTGGGAACACTCTGGTAATAGGCTGTATGGCCGGTTACTGCTATTTTATCGGTTGAACTTACATCCAGTTTTTGAGGGGCAATTTCACGGAACATGTCGCCGTAGATATTATATGTTTTGTACCAGCCTTGCTGGCCTTCCGTGTCAATTGTAGTTAGAAAATAATCAGGCGTAGTACGGTACTTTGTTTCACGGCCGAGTATAACCACATTGTTATTACTGAGCAAAGCCGCATCAAAATATTCCGATTCGTCTGTTGCCCCGATCATAGTACTCCAGTTCAGGTTGCCATCGGCATCATACTTCAGCAGTATGATGTTAAAAGTATACGGATCAGCTCTTGTGCTGGTAATCACATAAGCAGTGCCATCCGAAGCAGGCACTATTCTCCTTGCTTCCTCATCGGTAACCTGATTAGAGGCATTGTGATGAAACTGCTGCGTATAAATTTCATTTCCGGAGGCGGCCTCCAGCTTCAGGAGCAGGGAGTTATAACCTTGCATTCCTGCAAAGCCCGAACCTGCTACTAATATATGGTGTCGGGCATCCAGGGCTATATCTGTAACACGGCAATCGCTTAAAACAGTTTTTACCGTTTCCCAACTGACTGAACCGTCTGGTGCTAACTTTTGGATGACAATAGCTCCGTTGGGGTTACCAGCTATGTAAATTTCTCCATCCTGGCTTACTTCCAGGGCAGTAGCCTCTAAGACATGCCCGTTTTGCTCTTTTAGTTCTTTTGACCATACCACGTTACCTGCAGCACTTACCTTCACCAGCCTGGTATGGTCGCTTTGATACTCCCGGTATAGGTTGATTAATATATAACTGTTGCCGGCGGCGTCCACTTTTAGTTTTACTGGTCTTTCGTGCGGTAAACCTGTTTTGCTGTCGTATACCAGCGACCATACCTTTTCTCCTTTGGAATTAAACTTAAAAAGCGTGGCGCGCATAGCGTTATTAAAAATTCCGTTCTGGCTTAAGATGATAACATTTCCATCTTTATCTACTTTACTGTCTGTAGCTGACTCTGATAAGCCATTCGCTGCACTGAACGAGGGGCTTGCCCACTGCAAATCGTATTGCGCATAAGCTGTGGTGGTACTCAGTAAAAACAAGAACAGTATGATCCGGACAGGCTTAGCTGAAGCAACGTGGTGAGCAGCGAAAGGAAATGCCGCATTTCCGGCAGTAAAAAAGGAAGGTAAAGTTTTTTTCATAAAAACCAGTGAAAGGCCTGGGTACTTGGGAAGGAGCAAATGCAGGAAGATTACCTTCGGTGAGGTAATAACAAAGGGCGACTTGTACTATTTATTGATTGTAATAATGATTTATAGATTTATCTGCGATTATAAATACTGCTTTTGGTTCTTTTTTGTTTGTAAAAACGAAGTATTTATGAACCGATATAACAGGCAATAGAGAAGGATTGGTTTTGAACTATATTTATAGTATTGAATATTTAAGCGATTGCTGTTGAGGGAAAGGGAACAATCGTTGTATCGCTTGTGGTTACAGCCTTTCCATTTCCGGCCAAAGCTTTTCAAATTCATTCAGATATGCAAAAACGGTGGCACGGTGGTTGGTAACCAGTACGTTTTCGTGGTTGAATCTGGCGGCACTTCTTGTCCAGTTGTAGCTGCCCGTGAGTACAGCCTGTGTATCGGCAATGGCAAATTTGTGGTGCATGTGGTTAGAAGTAAAATCTACGCGCACCTCTATGCCGGCAGCTGCCAGTTGCCGTATATCAGAGCCGGTATCAAACAACTTGTCATTGTCTGTTATGAGTTGCACCCGCACCCCTTCCCGGTGTGCAGTCAGAATAGCCTCACTTATCCGGTCATCGCTAATCGTAAAAACACAGATCTTCAGCGAGTGCTGAGCCGCATTAACCAGAGAAAGGATAGCTCCTAAACAAGCGTCTCCCGGGCTAAAGTATACCTGGTGCAGCACCTGCTGAAAGTTGTTCAGAAAAGGGGAGTGTGTTCTCATGAGCCGATTCGGTTAAGCTTGTCCTGCATTTCGTGTACCAGTGCTTCCAGGGCAGCCACCCGATTTTCCAGCGGAGCAGGGGCCGAAAGGGAGGTGCTATAAATTCCGGCTACCCTCCATAGCTCCTTCACATGCCGTAGCAGCACCTGTTCCTGTTTAAAAGAAGGGTTATCAGCTTTTAGAAGCAGAGTCTCCTTTTCAGCTTTAATAAACCTGCGCACAACAACAGAAGCTTCAGTTACAATGACTACCACTTCGCCTGGTGCTAATCCACGGGCCTGATCTGGAGCCACGGGACTAGCATAAAGTATGTCGCCGATGTGTATACCCTGTTGCTGCTGTAGCATGTCAGCGGTGCGCATTTCGAAGGCTCTGCTCAAACTGTTAGCTGCTGAAGTGGCAGGCACCGCTATCTGAGGTAAACTTTGCAGGTATGCTGCTTCAGCATGATGCTGCACATAGGCCTCATATTGCGCAGATGAAACAAAAACTGCAGTTATGAGTGGAGATGCAGGTGCTGTTGCTACTTTTAGTAGCACATCGCCTGCTGTATAGTTACGTTTAAATATATCGAAGCCATACAGCTCGTTTACGGTAAGCTCCTTGGCCAGCAGCTGGTCGAGCGAGAGGCCAAAATACTGCGAAATTTGCAGTAATGTATCTATTTTAGGCTCTGAACGGCCTTCTTCGTAGGCTCCCACACTAGGTCGGGCCAGATTGAAAAGCTCCGCAAAAGCAGCCTGGCTAAGCTTCTTTACAGTGCGAATCTTCTTTATATTTTTACCTATATAGGACATTTGTGAAAAAAAATATCTGCTAATATTTTGAGCTTATATAGAATTATCGTATCATTACATCATCAAATATGGCAAAGATACAGAATCTATACCAGTAATTAGCTATAAATATGAGTAAAGGCAGGTGGCATGTTTTATTTGAAGTCTGTAGCTTCTTTATTAAACTGCTTATAACAATCTGCTCATAATGTTAGCAGATATTTCTGATACGTGCAAGTTGGGTAAGTGTGGTAGTTCTGAAACGGGCGGAACTGATCATAAAGAAGGAAGTCTAAAATATTAAATGCCACAACAATTGCAGTATGGGAAACAACTACTATTGTAAAGTAAAGGGCTACTTACTCGAGCTCGGTTTCAACATCACATTTGAAGACGAATTGGATTGCGTTTTTGTGGTGGAGAATGAAGGAATGGGGATAAAAAACCTGGTAATTGGCTGCACGGATCCGCTGCTGATTATGGAACAATACCTGTTGGATCTGCCCCACGACTCGCCGGAGGTATATAAAAGCCTGTTGCAAAAGAACCGCGACATCATTCACGGTGCCTTTGTTCTGGATGAATCGGGTAGAAAAGTAATTTTTCGGGATACGCTTCAGATTGAGACGCTTGATCTGTGTGAGATAGAAGCCTGTTTTAATTCGCTGTCGCTTTTGCTGAGTGAGTATGCCGACCAGTTAATCAAGTTTTCAAAACATTAAGGCAGATATGGATATGAATATCATCAAACGAATACTGAAGATTGGGCAGGCCGAAGTGCATGCTGCTGTCGATCAGCTGGAAGATCCTATTAAAATGACGGAGCAAGGTATACGGGACATGAAGGAGGAACTGGAAAAAAGTATAGAAGCCACAGCCGAAGTAAAGGCCATGGCGATCCGTGCCCGCAACGATGTGGAAAAGCATTCCGACAAAGCCCAGGAATACGAAAACAAAGCGGTGCAGCTACTGCAGCGGGCACATAAAGGCGATCTGAATGCCAGTGAGGCTGATAGGCTGGCTGCAGAAGCGCTGCTGATCAAAGACGAGCATATAAGGCTTGCCGCACAATCGCTGGAGGAACAGCATAAGTTTGAGCAGTCGGTAGCTGAACTGGAGCAGCATATTAAAACCCAGCGGGGTACTATTGCCAAGTGGGAAAACGAACTGAGGGTGCTGAAGTCGAGGGTAACGGTGAGCAATGCAACCAAAGCCATTAACAAGCAACTGGCCCAGATCGACTCCTCCAGCACAGTGGCTTTGCTGGAGCGTATGAAAGATAAAGTAGCCGTGGAAGAGGCGCTAGCTGAATCTTATGGCGAAATGGCAAACCAGAAACGCTCTGTAGAAGAAGAGATTGACAAGGCACTCGGTGAAGATGCCTCGCAGAAAGCCTCGGATGAGGTAGCTGCATTAAAGGCAAAGCTTGGTTTCAGGCACGGGTCCTCCAACGAAGTATAAATTTATTTGTCATACATAAACCAGAAGAAAATGGAAAACATATTACTCTATATCGGCGGTATCGGAACTATGGAATTGTTGCTGGTACTTTTATTTGGCCTTGTTCCATTTGTCTTGTGGTTATGGGCAATAATTGATCTGCTTAGAAGTGATTTCAGATCAGGTACAGATAAATTGATCTGGGCTGTTGTCATCATCTTTGTACCCCTGCTTGGTGCCCTGCTTTACCTGCTAATAGGGCGTTCACAGAAAAACAGGACTGAATTGTAATCAGCTTTAACTTTAGTGCCATGATTCTCACAGAACTTGAAATAATAGAAGCCATTATTGAGTTTTTAGCTTTTATTGTCTCGCTGCTCCTTAATATTTAATGCCATATTAAGTTAAAAATCAGAAATGGTTGTAAGATTGGTGCTTCTACTCCTGATTCATCATGACAGATCCACTTTTCTGGCTGAATAAAATTTACATAAAAATAATACATGTTTATATGTAAATATTCTTTGCTTTTTAAAGTTTTTGCTAGATTTGGAAACAGGTTTAACAAAAGATATACGGAAGCAGCAGAAGTAAAACAGCCAGTGTTTACTGCCGCTGTATGTATTGCCACCACTGATCCACCAGCTTATGAATGAACTTTTTTACGCAGCTTTTTCCAGTGTAAATATTATACCTTCTGCGTTGCTCGTGTTTGTGCTGCTTTACTGGGCGGCTGTCATTTTCGGGCTTTTCGACCTCGATTTCCTGCATATTGAAGTAGAAGCAGAGGCAGATCTGAATGCAGATGGCGTTTCGGGTATTACCTGGCTCAACTCCGCACTTGCCTTCTTCAATCTCGGAAAGATTCCGCTGATGGTGTTTCTCACCTTCCTGGTACTGCCACTGTGGGCAATTTCTATACTGGCCAACTATTATACCAATAACAGTTCCGCTTTGCTGGGACTACTATACCTGGTTCCGATTCTGGCGGTGAGCCTGCTGGTATCCAAGATACTTACCACACCTTTTGTAAAGCTCTTTTCCGTGCTCGAAAAAGAGCATGACTCCTCTGTTACCATTATCGGCAAGGTATGTACAGTAATGCTCCCTGCTACGCAGACAGACCTGGGGCAAGCCGCTGTTAAAACAGATGGTTCGCCGCTTTTACTCAACGTGAAAACCACACGGGGAGCCAACGTAGCCAAAGGCCAGACGGCCCTGGTAATCGACTATGATGAAGAAAATAAATATTATCTGATAGAACCTTACGAAACAGTTTAGTTATGATTGCACAATTATCTCTTTCTATCGTTTTTATTATGGCGGTAGTCCTGATCGGCATTATTGCCATTGTTATTAAAATGTATCAGAAGGCTGTGCAGGGGGAAGCCCTTGTGCGCACGGGCCTTGGCGATACCAAAGTGTCTTTCTCAGGCATTTTTGTGATCCCGATCATCCACAAGCTGGAGGTGATGGATATTACACTTAAAACCATTGTGATCTCCAGAACAGGATCGGAAGGGCTTATCTGTAAAGACAACCTGCGCGCCGACATCAAGGTGAATTTCTTTCTGCGTGTAAACAAAACGCCGGAGGATGTGGTGCAGGTGGCGCAGTCGATTGGCTGCAAAAGAGCCTCTGACCATGCCGCTTTGGAAGGCTTGTTTGATGCGAAGTTTTCAGAAGCACTGAAAACCGTAGGTAAGCATTTCGATTTTGTAGAGCTCTACAACAGCCGCGACGACTTTAAACGCCAGATCATACAAACCATCGGCACAGACCTGAACGGCTACATTCTGGACGACTGCGCCATAGATTACCTGGAGCAGACACCGCTGAAAAATCTGAATGAAAGCAACATTCTGGATGCAGAAGGTATCAAGAAAATTATCGACCTGACTTCCAAGCAAAAAATACAGGCAAACCTAATCGAGCGCGAAACACAGAAAACCATTAAAAAGCAGGATGTGGAAGCGCAGGAAACCATTCTGGAGCTGGAGAAGCAGCTGGCAGAAAACGAGGAAAAGCAGAGGCGCGAGATCTCTAACATCAAAGCCCGCGAAAATGCTGAGATGGAGAAGGTACGCCAGGAAGAGTTACTGAAATCTGAAAAGGCACGCATTGCCACCGAAGAAGAAGTAAAAATTGCCGAGCAGAACAGAGACCGCCAGGTGCTGGTGGCCGAGCGTAACAAGCAGCGCACCGATGCCATTGAATCTGAGCGTGTAGAGCAGGCGCGTATGCTGGAAGCAAACGAAAAAGAGCGTATCGTATCGCTGGCTCAGATCGAGAAGGAAAAAGCCATTGAAGAAGAGCGCAAGAACATACAGGGCATTATCCGGGAGCGTGTCACTGTAGAGAAAGCTGTGGTGGAGGAAGAAGAGAAAATTAAAGACACACGGGCTGTGGCAGAGGCAGAGCGTCTGAAACTGGTAGCTATCAAAAATGCAGAAAAAGAGGCCGAAGAAGCACTGGTGAAAGAAATTAAGAGTGCCGAAGCTGCCCGCCAGGCGGCAGAGTTCCGTGCCAAGCAAATGCTGATAGATGCCGAAGCAGAACAGGTATCGGCTGCTAACCGTGCACAGGCAATTAAAACCATGGCCGAAGCCGAAGCGGCGCAGGCTGCTGCCATCGGGTTATCAGAAGCGCAGGTAATGGAGGCAAAAGCCCAGGCGAAGCAGAAAGAAGGAGAGGCCGAAGCAGTTGTGATTGAAATGCAGGCGGTTGCCACGGCTAAAGCTACCCGTGCCAAGGCCGAAGCGCAGGCCGAGGCCGATGAAAAAATCGGGCTGGTGGCCGCTAAGGTTGCCAAAGAAAAAGGATTGGCTGATGCCGCTGTAATCGAGAATCTGGCCGCAGCCAACGAAAAACGAGGCTTGGCAGAGGCGCGTGTGATCGGAGAAAAGTTTACGGTAGATGCCAAAGGTATAGAAGACAAAGCCGAAGCAATGCGTAAGCTGGATGGCGTGGGCAAAGAACACGAGGAGTTCAAGCTGCGTCTGGAAAAAGACAAAGCCATTGAACTGGCGCACATCCATATCCAGAAAGACATTGCCGCTTCGCAGGCCGAAGTGATTTCTGAAGCCCTTAAAGCTGCGAAAATCGATATTGTGGGTGGTGAAACCATGTTCTTCGACCAGATTGTAGGTTCTATTACCAAAGGGAAAGCAGTAGACAGGCTGGTAAGCAACAGCGATGTGCTGAATACGGTAAAAGATACTTTCTTCCATGTAAACGGCAATGGCCACGTAGACTTCAAGGAAAACCTGCAACGCTTTATTAACCAGTTTGGCATGACCTCGGATGATGTGCGTAACCTGAGCGTATCGGCCCTGCTTCTGAAAATGATGCAGAGCAGCGCCGACGAAAGTACGCTCTCTACGCTAAAGCAACTCACCAGCACGGCCACCGCCATGGGCATTGCCGATAAGCCTTATATTTCTTTGAATTAGGATCAGGATTTGCAGGATTTTAGGATGAACAGGATTAAATGATGAAATTCATAATTTATTCAATAAGGATATAATTCGATGAGATGAAGCAAGGAAGCCTTATGCTATATTAAATTATTACCCTTATTATGAGCAGCTTTTTTGTCGTGATACTTGCATCCTGTTACTTAGCTTAATAAAAAGACCTCGCGGTGTGCGTAGCACCCGCGAGTGTCTGAGCTCATCCGGGTCATCAACATACTTTATCTTTTGTAATCCTTTTACTGATGCAATTCAATATTGAGCGTGCTATCTAGAGCCAAAGGCTTATCCTGCTAATCCCAATCCTGTTCATCCTTTCATCCTGTAAATCCTGATTCTGAATCTGTAATTATGGAAGCACAAACTACAGCTGCCGAAACAGCAAACGATAATATACAACTCGAAGGCGGCACCTACGAAATTCTGCGGAACCGCCTGCACAAAAGTGGTGCAGCACTACGTGACCGGCTGGATAAGCTGAACCAGGAGCGGAAGGAGGTGTTCGGGGCCATTGAAACAAAGCTGCTGGCTACAGAGCGGGTAACCACAGAACATAACTGCGTGCCCTGGGACATGGTGCCGGTCGGCTTTTCGTTTCTGTTCGGCTATAATGTGCACCTGGGGCTGAAGTCGGAGGTGGAGCTGAGCGATGTGTTCAGTGTGTATGCTTATGAGAACCACGCTTTCCACCAGCAGTCGCTACAGCTTATCAGTGATAAGTTGTTTGTGGAAGACTTTCAGAAACTCTACAAATACTATAAAAACACACAGTTTGTGAAGTTTGCTTTTATTGGTACACACCTGTTTATGGTGTTCCGTATCGGCAAAAGCGTGAACGATATTAAAACTTTTAAGTGGGCGGTGCAGGGCAACTCGCTTACCTATCTCGATAACCGCAGCGACCACGAGTTTGTGTTTCCCAACCAGCACGACTTCAGCTGGAAGCGCACCACAAGAGAAGCGCAGCGTAAAGGCAGGCATCCGCATATTTCCATAGAAGATAAAGTATTTGTAGAAACCATTCACGGCGATCTGACGCTGAAGGTGGAGGATAATACTGAATCGGGCCACGGCATTTATGCCGAGGAGGTGGAGGATAAAGACCAGACGCTCGACGACTCCGAAATTTATTACGCCATTATCGGCAACATTATCCTGCTGAAGATACGCCCTTACCGGGAGAACAACTACCGATACCTGGTATACAACTCAAAGCTGAAGGAGGCGCGGCGGATAGATGCGCTGGAGAACTGCTGCATTATGCTGCCCGAAGACCATGGCCTGATCTACGCCTATGGTTACTACCTGCAAACCGGAGAGTTTAAACAGTTTGATAACAACCTGCAGGACATGTTGTTCGAGAAGCGCATTGCCTCTCCGAACGGCGAAGATTTTCTGTACGTGTTCTATAACAAAGAGAGTGGTGTATACCTGCTGCTTTCCTACAATTTGATTGCGCAGAAGATCGAGAACCCGATTATCTGCCATGGCTATGCTTTCTTTGAGAATGGAGAGCTCTGCTATTTCCGCGCCGACGAAGAGCCTAAAAAGCACCATGCGATCCAGGTCTGGCAGACGCCTTACATTGGAAGCAATTTCAGTTTTCCGGTTACCAAAGAGTCTTTTCTGTACAAGATCGGGAACAAAGACATTGTACGGGCCATGGCCGAGAGTACCGAAATTCTGGCCTTGCTGCAGAAAGAAGATTCGTACGACAACCTGTACCTCGACCTGATCAAGAAAACCACCGATACGCTTGATACCTACCACTGGCTGAACCGCGAAGACACCTTTCAACTGGCGCTGCCTTTAGGTGCTATCCGGCAAACGGCAAGCGCTGCGGTAGAGGAGTTTGAGAAAGTGCAGGGTATTCGCCAGCATACACAGCAGCAGGTAAGCCAGGTGCTGAGCAAAGCCGATGAACTGATTAAAAAGCTGAAGTTTCAGAAGGCGGCCAATATTAACGATTATGTAAGTTACCTGGCCGATCTGCGTACCATACGTGGCGAAGTAATTTCACTGAAAGAGCTGCGCTATGTGGAGGAGGAGCGGATCAGCAACTACGACAGCCAGTTACAGACCTTTTCGCAAGATGTGGCCAATGCTACCGTAGCCTTTCTGCTGGAGCCAGATGCCCTGTTGCCTTACGAACAGCGGGTAAACGATATAAATGCGGCAATCGGGAAAGTAGCCAAAGTGGTGGAGGCCGATGCAACCGATAAAGAGATTGCACAGGTTTCGGGCGAGCTGGAGATGCTGATCGATGTGGTGAGTAACCTGAAGATAGAAGATGCCACACAGACTACCCGCATTGTTGATGCCATCTCGGCCATGTATGCCACCTTTAACCAAACCAAGGCAGCTCTCAGGCGCAGGCGCAAGGAACTGCTCGCACAGGAAGGCAAAGCGGAGTTTAATTCGCAGCTCAAGCTGATCAACCAGAGTGTGATTAATTACCTGGATGTGTGCGATACGCCCCAGAAATGCGAAGAGTACCTGGCCAAACTGATGGTACAGCTGGAAGAGCTGGAAGGAAGGTTTCCTGATTTCGAAGAATTTATCGATCAGCTAACTATAAAGCGGGAAGAAATTTACAGTGCTTTCGAATCGAAAAAAGTGGCGCTGCAGGAGGCCCGGAACAAGCGGGCTATTGCTTTGCAGCAAGCCGCCGACCGTATCCTGAAAGCAGCTCAGAGCCGCACATCGCGCTTCGGAACTGTAAACGAAATAAACGGCTACTTTGCCTCCGACCTCATGATAGAGAAGATAAGGAGCATTGTGGAAGAACTGCTGGGTATGGGCGATACCATTAAAGCCGATGCCATTCAGAGCCGTTTGAAAACACTGAAAGAAGACGCCATTCGCCAGCTAAAGGACAAGCAGGAACTGTTTGTAGATGGAGCGAATGTGCTGAAGTTCGGCAAATACCAGTTTACGGTAAATACACAGCCGCTGGAACTGAGCGTGGTGCACCGCAACGATTCCATGTATTACCACCTGACAGGCACAGACTTTTTTGAGAAAATTACCGATGAGCAATTCCTGAGTTACCGGCCGGTGTGGGAACAAACACTGGTATCGGAAAACGAACAGGTATACCGTGCCGAGTACCTGGCTTTCAAAATTTTAGAGGCGGCTCAGGCCGCTGCTACTAATAAAGCAAAAGTGGCAGAAGTTAGTATGCAGGTATATAGCATTGACGAACTCTATAAACTTACTACGCAGGAGCTAAGCGGGTATGTGCAGAAGTTTATGGCTGTGCGCTACAGCGAAGGGTATATAAAAGGAGTGCACGACCACGATGCCACGCTTATACTTTCCGCCCTTATCCGCCTGGTAAAAACCGCTGATCTCCTGCGGTATGATGTTACGGCCAGAGTATGCGCACAGCTGTTCTGGAAAGTATTTGCTTCTGACAAGAAGAGACAAATGCTGCATCATCAGTTGAAAGGCATTGGTGCCATTTTGCAGGTCTTTCCGGATACACATGAATTTGATGCGCTGAAAGCCGATCTGCAACAGGAGCTGCAGACTTTTGTGCAGGAAACAGAATTATGCCGGGAGGCCGATACGGCAGCGGCAGGCGAGTACCTGTTCTACGAGCTGACCCGGGGCGATTATTTTGTGATCAGTTCGCAGGCGGCGGCACTTTACCAGGAGTTTCTGCATTACCTGGCCGAGCACAAAGCAGCCGGCACCTACGAGGCCTCAGTTAAATCGTTGGAGCAGAACCCTGTTCAAAAGTATGAGCTGGTCCGGCACTGGCTGAAAGCTTTTACAGGACAAGCAGGCGAAGCCGAGAAAGCGGAATATGTGCCCGAAGCAGCGGCCCTGCTTTTCACGAACAGTTACCATAGCCAGCATGTCAGGAACCTGCCGCTGAAAGAAGAGTTACAGGAGATGCAGGGTACCCATGCGCTGGTGCAGCAGCAAAGGTATCAGCTGCATTTTCACCGCTTCCTGCAGAAGCTGCAAAACTACGAAGCACAGGTGGCAGTACAGTTTATGCAGTTTAATGAGCTTAAAAAGCAACTGACAGTGCGTTTTGAGGACCAGCTGCGCCTGAACGAATTTAAGCCGCGGGTGCTGTCGTCGTTTGTGCGCAACAGGCTGATCGACCAGGTATACCTGCCGCTGATCGGAGCTAATCTGGCCAAGCAGATCGGTACGGCAGGAGAGGCCAAACGCACCGACTTAATGGGCATGCTCCTCCTCCTCTCGCCGCCCGGCTATGGTAAAACCACTCTGATGGAGTATATCGCCAATCGCCTGGGTATCATCTTTATGAAAATCAACGGTCCGGCCATCGGGCACCAGGTAACAGCGCTGGATCCGGCCGAAGCCCCTAACGGTGCTGCCCGTGAAGAGCTGGAAAAACTGAACCTCTCGTTCGAGATGGGCGATAACGTGATGATCTACCTGGACGATATCCAGCACTGTAACCCGGAGTTTCTGCAGAAGTTTATTTCGCTCTGTGATGCCCAGCGTAAGATTGAGGGAACCTACAAAGGCAAAAGCAAAACCTACGATTTCAGGGGCAAGAAAGTATGCGTGGTGATGGCGGGTAACCCTTATACCGAAACAGGCGAGAAGTTCCGGATGCCTGACATGCTGGCCAACCGTGCCGATATTTATAATTTGGGCGATATTATAGGTGATACAGCTGATGTGTTTAAGCTGAGCTACATCGAAAACGCCCTGACTTCTAACCCTACGCTGGCGAAGCTGGCAGCCAAAAGCCAGAAAGACATTTACCCGATGCTGCAATTGGCCGAGACAGGCGATCATGAAGGTATGGAGTTTGAGGCGAGCCATTTACCGGCCGAGGTAAACGAATATGTACTGGTGCTGAAAAAGCTGCTGAAGATACAGGACGTGATCCTGAAGGTGAACATGGAGTATATCCGCTCGGCAGCCCAGGCGGATGAATACCGCACTGAGCCGCCGTTTAAGCTGCAGGGCTCTTACCGCAACATGAACAAACTGGCTGAAAAGGTAATGCCGGTTATGAACGATGAGGAGTTGGAAACGCTGGTTTTATCGCACTATGAGGCCGAATCACAAACGCTTACCACGGGTGCAGAGGCCAATATGCTGAAGTTTAAGCAGCTGATCGGGCTTGCCTCTTCCGCAGAAGCGCAACGCTGGGAAGATATTAAAGCTACATTTGTGCGTAACCAGAAGCTACGCGGTTTCGGTGGAAATAACCAGGTAGGGCAGGTGCTGGTGCAGATGGAGAATATTTCAGGTGGTTTGTCCGGCATCAAGCAGGTGTTGGAGCAATTCAGTAAAGATAGATTGATTGAGCCTTCGCCGCAGTAGCGAAGGCTCCGGCAGCTGATGCAATTAAAATTTCTATATTCATTCGCAGTAACAGGTTTGGCTTAGAGTTTGTGTGAATTTCATCCCCCTGCCTTTCTCCATATAGGGCTGCCAGTTGACGATAAGCACCTTATCATCCTCGAGCAACATATAGCCGTAGTCGTAGCAGAAATGGTAGGTGTTGCCTTTGGTGGTGCGGTAGAGATGGGTGAAGTGGCGGAAGTTGAAGCCAGCTAGCTGCAGTTCTTGAATAAAGCAGAGCGAAACCTATAGGTACTTTGCAATGCCCATACCCTGCAGGCCAGCACATACTGGCTCTGCTGCAGGAGTTAAATGGCCTGGCCTGGCTGTGGCTCAGCCAGGAGTTGCAGGTTAAGGACGTGAAGCTGATGCGCCAGCTTTGGGAACAGAGCTACAGCAAGGGGCAAGAATACATCAGTTGTCCTCTGGCTTACATAGAGAAGCTGTTTCTGCTCAATTACAGCATGAATACACTTCGTACCTATCATGGCCTGCTTTTACGTTTCCTTAACAGCCATACCTCCGTTGGCATGGAAAAGATCAACGCCTTTACGGAAGAGGACATAAATGCCTACCACCGTGGCCTGGTGCAGGCCGGTACCTATTCTTATTCTTTTGTGAACCAAAGCGTTAATGCTGTAAAGTTTTATTACCACCGGGTGCTGGGTCGCCACGAGGTGCAGCTACAACATATAGAGCGTCCTGAGAAAGCTGATAAATTGCCCCTGGTACTCAGCAAGCAGGACGTTTTGAAAATCCTTTCCGCAACGGACAACCTCAAGCACAGGTGTATGCTGCAGCTGCTCTATGCAAGCGGGCTAAGAATAGGGGAGGTAATCAATTTGAAGCTCACAGATGTGCAGTCGGACAGGAACCTGCTGCTTATACGTGGAGGCAAGGGCAAGAAGGACCGCACCACGCTTCTTTCGCCGAAACTGTTAGAGACCCTTCGTGCCTATTATAAGGAGTACAAGCCCAAAGTTTGGCTGTTTGAAGGGCAGTACGGCGGGCAGTACACAACCGACAGCTTACGCCAGGTATTCCAGGCCTGTCGTGAGAAGGGAGGAGTGAAGGCAAAAGCGACACCCCACACGCTACGGCATTCATTTGCCACTCACTTGCTTGAGCAGGGAACCGATCTTCGTTACATTCAGACGCTGCTGGGGCACAACAGCAGCAAAACCACTGAGATCTATACCCACGTTACCAGCTATGCATTAGATAAAATTGTGAGTCCGCTTGATTATTTGTAGAGTAGTGTTATATTAGCTCTTTGATATGTCTAGTGTGGGTACAAGTGCGCTAAGTTTAAAACTAAAGATCCAAACAAGGCAATGCCACACCACACATAGTGCGGATAGTAGGAGTAGTGCTCCTGCTACACAGTAGTTGCCCGTCATAGAAATTTATGAAAAAGATAATCTTTAAATTCTGGAACGACATTTTAGATGAAGACTATGTAGAAAGGGTATGGGCTGAACCTATAGATGAAGAAAAAGGCCATTATAAGATTGACAATATTCCATACTTTGTAACCAGCTATTCAGACGGAGACGTCGTGAGAGTGGAAAATGAATTTGAAGAATTGGTAGTAAAAGAATTGATAAAACCATCTGGAAACACTACTATAAATATTATTTTCTTTGAGTGTGCGAACAAGCAGGGAGTATTAGATAAGCTTACCTCCTTTGGTTGTGAATATGAAGGAATGGAAAATTTTATCACAGGCTACTACTCTGTTAATGTTCCTGAAGCGGTAGACTATAAGCCAATTTATAAACTACTAAACGAGTTAGAGTTGGCAGAGCAGTTAAGTTTTAGAGAAGCCTGACTTTGTCACGAAAGGGAATAATAATAAAACTACGTCGGGCAACACAATGCATACCAAACCCTCACTACGTTTAGGGCTTTGCATGCACGCGGCCGTTATGCTTAATTGTAATCAATGAAGAAGTATAAACTGATAATAATCTTCGCTCTTCTTTACTGCATGAATGGGTATGCACAGCGAAAGCAATTATCAGATATACAGCACTCAAAAGCAGACAATATACAGTCAGACAGCATCAACTTATCTCCAAACAGTGACTTTGAGAAAAAAGTGGGGCTAGCACCAATTGACAAATCTGCAAATGCTACTGAAGTCCGTTTTTATAAGCTGGATAAATTAAGCGGGACAAGGAATCTGAAAATAGTTGCTGTTAAAGACTCTTTGTGGACAGCAGTAGAGTATGCCGAACAGAATAAGCCAGTAAAAATAAAGAAGTACAAGCTTAAAGCTGAGCAAGATCAGTTAAGGTCTTTAATGCGGTTGCTTCTAAATCACAACTTGGTCTATTTGCCCAACCAAACAGAGCTCGAGCCAAAGATGAAGAAGTATACTAATACTATAAGGGGAAGAGCAGAGCAGAAGATAATAGTATCAGACGGGGAAAGCTATACGGTGGAATTCAAGATTGGAGATAAACTCCGAATTTACAGATTCCATAACCCTAAAACCTATTCTGACTTCTACGACGATGTGCAGGAATTGAAGGATTACGTCGCTATTGTCATTTTATTTGAGAATCAACTAAAAAGAGAATAACTTCTGGCAATCGAGTAGCCCGCCGTGAGCAAAATTACTCACGGTGAGGCTCTCAGTCGAGTAGCGCAAGGGAACCTCCCCCTTACGCCCTCACAGAACCGTGCGTAAGACTCTCGCCTTACACGGCTCCTATTATCCAACCTTCACGGCCTTACTCCCAGCTGCCAGTGCGCAAACAGGTTCGGAATGGCCTTAGCCACCTTCCCCAGCCAATCGCTTGCTCTGATTTTATGGCCCTGCAGTTTCTTATACTTCTGCCTGGCCCAGCTCTTGAGTACAAGGTTCAAATATCTCAATACCTCATAGAGTTCCGATTTGTAGAAGTGTCCGTAGTAGTTAATCCAGCCTTTCAGAACTGGGTTGATTTCCTCGGCCAGCCTTGTCAGGCTGCTGCCGCTTCTGCTGGTCAACTTCCATGCCCTTATCCTTTCCCGGATTGCCTTCCTGGCTTTATCGCCAACTGCCGGTAAGAATCCGATAAAATATTTACCCTGCTTATTCCGTGACTTCCTGCTTCTGAATGTATAGCCCAGAAATTCAAAAGACATGTTCGGGTAACTTTTGCGTCGGTCCTCGTCCCTGCAGTAAACAATTTTGGTCTTCTCCGGGTGCATCTCCAAGCCACATGCCTTTAGCCTTTCTGCCAGTGCTTCTTTAAGCGCTATCGCCTGCTGCTCGGTGCTGCAGTGTATCACACAGTCGTCTGCGTAGCGCTCGAACGGGCAACCGGGATACTTTATCCGCAGCCACTCGTCCATGCAGTAGTGCAGAAACAGGTTGGCCAGCAGCGGACTGATGACTGCTCCCTGCGGAGTGCCCTTTGTCCTTTCTGTGGTTATGCCGTTTCTTTGCTGCACAGGTGTTTTGAGCCACCGCTCGATGTAGAGCAGCACCCATTTGCAGTCTGTGTGCCTGCGCACTGCTTTTAGGAGCAACTCGTGCGGGATGCTGTCGAAGAAGCCTTTGATGTCCAGGTCCAGAACCCAGTCCTGCCGCCAGCACCGCTGCCTGGCTTTGCCCACCGCTTCCAGTGCGCTTTTGCCCGGCCTGTACCCATAGGAGTCGTCATGGAACACAGGCTCCAGTACTGGTGCCAATGTCATGGTGACTACCATCTGGGCAATACGATCCGTAACAGTGGGTATTCCTAGTGGACGGGTGCCCCCGCCGCTCTTGGGAATTTCCACCAGTAAGACGGGTGCGGGCATATAGCTTCCCGAGCTCATTCGGTTCCATAACCGGTAAAGGTGATTTCTGCTGTCCTGGTCGAACTCCTCGAGGTTTAGCCCATCCACACCTGCGCTACCTCCGTTTTGTTTTACACGCAGGTAAGCCTGGTGCACGATGTGCTTTGAGATGGTAAATGGTTTTGTCTTAATCATGTCAGTACCTCCTGCAGGCTTACCTGCAGTTTTCTTTGTGATAAAAACCGGATAATACATCCCCTTGGCTCCATCCCCATTACAGGGACTTCCACGCTACTACGGGATGTTCCGCCCGCGTGCCCTGCCTCGGTACTCTTACTCTTGTGGGTCTGCCACTTGAGCTTCTCCCTTCTCATCAGGACGACACGTTCTCACGTTCCGTGCAAATGCCTGTGTTAAGGTCACGCTGCCTTAATGCCGGATGCCGCATGAGCAGTAGCCAGGTTGCCCTCATGCTTATCCCGGGACAGTGGTGACTCCCGGTTTTGACATCACTTATTCGCTAACGACACTTCTTCAGCAGTTCACTTGCGTTCGTCTCCTTAACACCTACCTGCTACCTTTCCGGTAACTTTTCCTTGTCGCTCACGACCATGCCTTTTAAGCAAAGCCGCACAAGGCGGTTTGGAGCCTGCACCTGACTACCGGCTCCGAGGGGCCTGCCCTCATCATTTGCACAGCACCAAAGGACACTAAAAGCGTCCTTCGTTCGTGACACACCACCACTGTACAAGCGGTTCTCGCATACAGCGGTTCGTTAAGCTGTGGAGCTACTTTCTTGTAGTAGTCAAGCATTGATTCATACCCCCTGCGGACAAGCCGTTTCACCGTTACCGTCGTTATCAGGATTGGACTTTGAGCTACTGCCCATCCTCCTTTCCTGGTCCTGCTCCAGGCATACGCCTGCCACTTGGGAACGCCCAGCCGAATCAGGTTCTTCCTTTTCCGGTCCGGTCGTTTCCAGTCATGCCAGATGCAGTGCCTGAGCCTGTTTCGTATCCAGCTGTCGACCTCTTTGAGTTTGCCCTGTATACTTGCCAAACGGAAGTAGTGGACCCAGCCTCGCTGCGCCTCTTTCAGTTCCCGGACACGCTGCTCAAAAGAGCAGGGCGTTGTTTTGCGGGTGATGCTCTTTAGCTTTTGCTTTAACCTTTCCCATCCCTTCTTTGCCACTACCAGCTGGTATTTGCCCTTATCTCCCTTCTTATAGGTGGGCACGAATCCGTGACCCAGAATCTGAAAGTCTACTGGCCGCCTGATGCCGCTCTTCTCCCTGTTGATAGGCAGCTTGAGCCTGTTCCGCAGGAAGAGGAATACAGCGTTGCCTACTTTTCGAGCTTCATCTTCACTTTTGGTGTAGACGCTGAAGTCGTCGGCATAGCGCACGTAGCGCAGCCCCTGCCGCTCCAGTTCCTTATCCAGCTCGTGGAGCATGATATTGGAGAGCAGCGGTGAGAGCGGGCTTCCCTGCGGCACGCCCTTCCGACGTTTGACCAGTCTCCCGTTGATAAGGATGGGGGCCCGGAGCCATTTGCGGATGAGGCGTAGGGCGAGGGGGCATTTTACCTTCCGGTAAAGCAGTTGCAGCAGCAGGCAATGATCCACTTCATCGAAGAAGTTCTGCAGGTCGATGTCCACGATGTGCTGATAGCCCTCGTGGATGTGCCTGTGTGCCTGCTGCAGGGCCTGGTGGGCATTGCGGTTGGGGCGGAAGCCGTAGCTGTGCTGGGTAAAATCAAGCTCAAAGAGCGGTGCTATCACCTGATTAACGGCCTGTTGCAGTACGCGGTCGGTGACGGTGGGAATGCCCAGCAGGCGATTCTTACCGTTGCTCTTGGGTATGGCTACCCCTAGGATGGGTGGAGGCAGGTACCTGCCGTTGCAGATGTCGGTAGCGATGGCGTCCCTGTTTTGTTTCAGGTGCGTAGCCAGCTTCTCTACCGGCATACCGTCCACACCGGCCGAACCTTTGTTGGCCAGCACGTGCGTGTATGCCTTGAGCATGTTGCCCCGGTGGAGTACCTTCTCTATCATCTTTACTACTTTTACTGTAATCTCTGCCCCGCTTAAGGCAAGGCTGGCTGAGCCTCCTTGCCGAATTAAGAGCAACTTAACGTTCGGCCCTTCGGTAGCTTGTGAGACCTCCGGGTGCTTCCCGGCTCGTTACCTCTACCTACTATGGCCTCTGCTGACTTCTCCCTGTGTTCACGACAGAGGGAGACCTCCCCAGGTAAGAGCACATTCCTTCCTCCGATTCCTGCTGCATCTACACAAAGTCGCTTGTTGGTCAGGGGCTTTACAAAGATGTGCTTGCTTACCCACGACTCCCTGCCTCTTATGCAGTTTCTGTCCGTCAGTACCGGATTTTGCAGTCCCGCTTTCTTCACTGCACGCCTCACGACGAACCAGCTTGCGGCTTGCTAACAGGCTTCACCAACTCGCCTGTAAGGGACTTGCACCCTCTGGAATAATTTGATACCTTCAGTACCAGGTGCCCATACTGGGCGCACACAAGGTTTATACCCTATGCTTCGGCTGATGGCCTCGCACAAGGTATACACAAGCCGTTAGCATCAATTTAAACAACATAAAAAAATGAAAACATTCCTTTTCTCTTTTTTCTTAGTCCTCTCTTTTGCTACTGTATCTTTTAGTCAGGACTTACAACAAAAATCTACCACTCTCACAAACATCAGAGCAAGCAGCTTAAATGGCGAGCAACCTTTAGTCTTTATTGACTCATTAGCAACAAAAATCAACCATCTGGTGATCAAGCCAAGCCAGATCGAAGTGCTTAAAATATATAAAGGTGCAAGTGCATTGAAGATCTTTGGCGAAAAGGGAGAAAATGGGGTTGTTCTGGTAGAACTGAAAAAAGACATACCATTACAAAGGCTTAATAAAGTGTACGACCATTTCAAAGTCTCCCAAGCGAACAGAAAGCTCAAAGTACTGCTAAACAAAAGCCTGCTTGTTGATCAGCAATTCTTTCTTGCTGATTTAAGTCAAATAGAAAAGATAGAAGTTACAAAGTTGGATGCGACTAGCCCAAGGAAGTGGAGTTTCAATGAAGATGAAAGTTACCTAAACATTGTCACAGTAAAAGAATAACATATGCTAACCACACCCGTAAGCCAGCTACGCCGCCTTATGGCCCAGTCCGAAATCTATGAGTAAGACAAGTGCTTTTGTCTAATTTTTGTTCAATTTGATCTCATAGGGTGTCCCTCTTTTGATGACGGCCACGATCTGGTGCAGGAGCTTGTTTCTGACCGCATTCAGCACGCTCATCTTGCTTTTCCCTTCCCCGACTTTTCTGTTAAAGTATAGCTTCATCTCCTGGTTGTAGCGCACGCTGTTTAGGGCCGCCATGTGCAGCACGTGCTTGAGCTCCATGTTAGCAAACTTAGACACACCCGTTTTGCCCATCACGCTTGTTCCGCTTCTGTACTCGAAGGGGGCCACCCCGGCTTAGCAGGCCAGCTTCCTCCATCCTGGTGAACCCTCTAGTGTATACCAGCAGCGAGATGGCCAGCACCTTGCCCACGCCTTTTACAGAGGTCAGCAGGTCGTACTTGTGCTTTAGGGCATCGTCTTTGGCGATGAACTCCTGCATCTTTTCCTCTACCTGCTCCATGCTTTTCTCCAGCCCTTTGATGGCCTTTTTGTTTACCTGCTCAAGTGTCTTGCCGGAGACAGGATCTACCGCCATGAGTTCTTTGACAGTTACTTTGATGCTCTGCAGTGCCTTGAGCAGCCTGCCTCTGTTCGCCTGCAAATCCTTCAGCCGCTCCAGCGTCACTGCCGACAGGTTCACGCACTTTGCCTCCTGCCGGTGCAGCAGGGCATAGCGGGCAATCCGCTGCGCGTCCACCCTGTCATCCTTCCCCCTGACCAGGCCGATGCTTCTCTTGATCTGAGGGCGCTCTCCATCCACACCCTTACCTCCCTTGCCAGCAGGTAGTGCACCAACTGGCGGATGTAGAGGCCCGTGTGCTCCAGGCAGCAGAGCGTTTCAGGTCCTGCCTCGCAGCCCTGCTGCTTGAGCCATGCCTTCATGCGGCGAAAGCCGGAGGGATTGTTGTTGAGCTTGTGGCAGAGCTGCCTGCCGTCACTGCAGTCGATCAGGCACACGTCCAGGCTGTCTTTGGAAACATCCACGCCTAAGATAAAGGCAGGAGCTTGTGTTTGTATAGCTTTTTCCATATCTTTAAATAGGTTGTGCAAGCGACGGATCGAAACCTTTGTGATGGGCCCTGCGTCCCGAAAATCTATATGACCCCTGCCTGCGGGTTTGAAAATAAAAGCAGCCAGACTGAATCGGTTGGTAGGACCTTGGTCGCCTTGTTGGCGGGTAGTGCCCTGGCTGCTTCTTCAGGTACAGTCAAGTTAAACCTATATCTGGTAAAGGAAGTAGAACTATTGGAAAAATCTCATGGCGCTAATCTATAGGTTGGCATTAACCTAAATCATGAATTGAAAAAGATAGCTGTATCCACCTTTCTACTTTTATCTTCTTTAACTATGGCTAATGCACAGAGCGGTAGTTCTCGCCCTTTATCAGAGCTTATAAACAAAGAAGACTCAGGATGGACTATAGTGCAGGACTGGTTAAAAGAAGCAAGCAACAAAGTAGAAGTTTTACCTAAACAACAGCAAAAGGCAGAGAACGCCCTGTTACAGTTGCAAGTCACTACCCGCTCACCGATGGGAGCAATCGTTTATGAATCTGGCGGAATACTGGTGGATGATGGTTGGATTCGCATCTTAGGTTCGGGCTCTGAGAAGCTTGACAGGAGCATCATGGAGTGGAACAGGGGGAAGTCCTTTACAAATGATGGAGAACAGCCTTCTTTTCTGTTGATTGCTGATGATGTGCTTGGTGGATTCTACGCCATTAACGCGGGAGCATTCGGGCAAGAAGAGATTGGGAAGGTATTCTACTTTTCTCCTGACAATCTGGAGTGGGAGTCATTAGGAATAGGGTACTCTGATTTTTTATCTTTTTGTTTTGCAGGTGACATCAATGAATTTTATAAAGGACTCAGGTGGGAAAACTGGAGAGAAGAAGTAAAAAAAGTTGATGGTAAGAAAGGCATCCATTGCTTCCCTTTTCTCTGGACAGCTGAAGGTAAGGATTTGAATAAGGTAAGTAGAAGAACTGTGCCAATGCAAGAGCTTTGGAATTTATATATGGAACAGAAGTAATAAAAAGGCCTATGCCAACAAGGGTAGCTGTTGCACAACTCAAGCATAACTTGTTTCTCCTATTTCTTTCCCCGCCCACCATACCTTCCGATTTGCTAAAAGTAGGCTGAAAAACTCCTGTGGCTCTGGTCTGGGCAGGGCCAAGACAGCTGTCTGGCTTCTTTTTGGGGTGAAGCGCAGCAGTTTCTGCAGGTTGTATGCTGCTGCTGCCATAATCATTCCCTTATTAGCTACTTCCAGTCCGCGAGTGTTGATCTTGCCCATTCCCATGAAGTTTAGCAGCGTACCCAGTACCGGTTCCACCGTGGCCTGCCGCAGCCCTTTCATGCGCCGCCCCCAACGGCTGTTGACCCGGCTGATGGCCCGCTCGTACTCGTCCCGGTAGTAAGTGATTTCCACCTTGCGCTCATGGCCTTTGCCAATGCAGCCTTCACGGTAAGGGCAACCCTTGCAATCCTTTCTGGTGGTCAGGTAGATCTTCATTTTATTTGTTTCGACCCGGTTGGCTGCCACTCTGCGGAAGGTAGCTTTCTTGCCCCAGGGGCACAGCCAGTAATCCTCTTCTCTGTTGTAGGTGAATCCCGCAGGGCCACCCTTGTAGGTGCCGTGTGGCGGGATAAAGGCGCTTATTCCCTCTCGTTCCAATAAGGCGTAGTTGCTGCCTGAAGAGTAGCCGGCGTCGGCCAGCAGCGCGGTGCAGCTCAGGCGAAGCAGTTGTAGCCTTGCTTGAAGATGGCTGACTATGGCGGGCAGGCATAGACTATCCTTGCGGTCAGCTTGTGCGGCCTGCACGTGCGTGATCACATGGCGGCTCGTGTCTACCGAGAGCTGCAAAAGGTAACAGAGCTTGCGGGCCTTGCCCGGTTTTATCGCGATGCGGGCATCCGGATCCACGGGCGAGTAATGTGTCTTGTTGGAAGTGTATTTGGCGCCCTTGTTATGGGCGCCCGGGTGGTAGTTCTGTTCCAGTTGCCACTTGCGGTTGCGGGCCCGGATCTCAAGCAATTCTTCCCGGCTGGCCGTGATGGTACGCTGCTGCTGGCTGGCTTTGTTGGCCTTCGCTATGCGATCCCCGCGGCTGATGACCCTGACTCGTTCCAGGTGGGCATTGAGCGTCTCCTGGGGCACCTTCAGTTCAAGGGAATCCATGGATGCATTGGCTTTGACGAGAGCCGAGTCCACCACCTGCGTGTGGCCCGAGACCATGCCTGCCTCCACGCACAGGGAGAGCACGCGCGTGAAGACTTCTTCAAAGAGAGAGGCGGGCAAAAGCTGGCGGGTGCGCGAGACGGTCGAGTGCCAGGGCAGGGGCTCGTCGAGCTGGTAATCGAGGAAGTAGAGCAGGTCCAGGCGCAGGCTGCAGTGCTCGATCAGCTTGCGGTCAGAGGAGATGTTCTCCAGGTGCGCCACTAGGCAGAGCTTGAAGAAGACCACCGGGTCAATCGAGTGCTGGCCGCACCTGCCGTAGTAGGGAGCCGTCAGCTGGTAGAGAAACGAGAGGTCGAGCCTGTCCTTGAGCCGCCGGTAGAAGTTGTGCGCCGGCACGTGCGCCGAGAGCGAGAAGCGCAGCTCCCGCTCGTCTTCGAAAGTTTTCCTGCCCTGCATCCCATCAAAGATTTGGTAATATATCCTTTTACGACTATCTTCAATAGGTTGTGCAACAAGCACAAGGTATACAAGTCATACTTCGGTTATGCCTCGTTTACCTTGTATACAACCCGTCAGTAGCAATGTTATAACAAATTATATGAGAAAATTTTTTTTCGCATTTTTGATTTTTACCTCATTTAACTGTTTTGCGCAGAGGCATAAAAGTGTGGTCACGGACGACATTCCTAATTTCTGGAAAGCCTATGACCAAATCATTCAGACGAAAGACAGCACAAGACAAATTGAACTGATCAACGCCTTGTATATCAGCAAAGGCTCACCAGGACTGCAAGCCATTATGCAAGCTCGCAGATATACGGCGCAATCATACGTAAACGCAATCAACAAATATCCTTTGTTCTGGGGCTCTATCAGAAACAATACTTTGAAAGCGGATAATTATGCCAAGGAAATTGAGAAAGGAATAGAGAAACTTAAGAAAGTCTACCCGTCTTTGAAGCCTGCCAAAATATATTTTACAATCGGGGCCTTTAGAACCAATGGAACTACTATTGCGGATAAGGTTCTAATTGGAAGTGAGTTGGCTATGGCAGACAAGAGCATTGTCACAAATGAGATTGAGATGGATTACCCTCATCTCAAAAGCTTCTTCGAGACTAGCCCCATCAGCGACCTGACCTTTTTAAATACGCATGAATACATTCACACGCAGCAGAAAACAACTATTGGAAATTCTCTATTAGCCCAAGCCGTTTTGGAGGGAGCGGCGGAGTTCGTAGCAGAAAAAGCCCTAAATATGAAGTCTCCCAACCCGCAGATTAATTTTGGCCAAAGTATGGATGACCGATTGAAATCAGAGTTTACAAAGGAGATGTTCACTTCCGACTTCAGAAATTGGCTATGGAATAGTTCTGACAATAAGTTCGGGATGCGTGATTTAGGATATTACATTGGCTACGCAATATGTAAGAATTATTATGATGCCTCAAAAATTAAAAAGCAGGCAATAGAGGAGATGATAGAGTTGGACTACAACAATGAAACGGAATTGTTTAAATTCGTAGATAGAGCAACCTATTTTGAAAAGCCTATCAGTTATTATGAGAGTTTAAGGCCACAGGTCATAAGTATTAAACAATTTGAAAATGGAAGCCAAACCGTACATCCTAATACCACGACCATTACAATACATTTCTCTCAACCTATGAACGTCAATACAAGAGGCTTCGAGTTTGGTCCCTTAGGAGAAGAAAATGTATTGATGATTCAGAAAGTGATAGGGTTCTCTGAAGACAGAAAGTCCTTCAGTTTCGAAGTAAAGATGGAGCCTAACAAACGATATCAGTCTCTAGTCTCAAAAAGGTTTACTGATGAAGCAGGGATTCCCTTAAAACCTTACTTGATTGATATCAAAACAGCTCCATAAGAACCGCTCCTTCCAAAACAGTTTATACCATATGCTTCGGCCGATGGCATTGCACGCCGTTTACACGAGGCTGTCAGACTGTTTGGCAGAGGTTATTAGACAAACTGATGTTGGCAGGTATCACAATTATCTAAAACAGCAGCATGATTAAGAAAGTACACATTGGCTTGTTTGTATTCTTGCTTCTGAATCTGTTGCTTTCAGTTGTGCTTGACCTTGGGTTTGATAACAGATTAATGTTCGTAGTTAGGGTGCTTATATATACAACAGGAGTATTATTGTTCTTTTTTACCATCAAAAACAGAGGCCCAAGCTTTCACCTGCGCCTCTGACTTTACTAACCATCTAAAAAATGTCTTTACTGCAGCAGTGCCACCGCTTCGGCATTTCCCTGCTGGTTTGCCAGCTCTAGGGCCGTTAAGCCCCTTTGGTCTTTCAGATTCTTATCGGCTCCCTTTTCTATCAGCAGTTTTACCAGCTCATTACGGCCAAACATGGTGGCAAACATCAGGGCGGTGCCGCCATTGCCGTTTTGCAGGTTAAGATTTGCCCCGTTCTCAATCAGCAGTTTTGCCACTTCAGGATAGCCTTTAAATGCGGCACCCATCAGGGCCGTGTTGCCTGTGGCATCCTGGCGGTTAACATTGGCTCCGGCTTTTATTAAAAGTTCAGCCGCTGCACTGTGTCCGCCATACACGGCAATAATTAAAGGTGTGAAACCGCGCTGATCAGCTGCGTTTACATCTGCTTTAGCTTCGATCAGTGTCTGCAGCGTAGCAAGGTCGCCTGCTCTTGCAGCTGAAATCAGGTCTGTGCCTTGTGCAAAAAGCGAAAAAGGGAAAAGTAGGAAAATTATGTTAAACAATAATGATTTCATCCGTATAAAAGTTAAAAATAAGGGAGAGGTAAAAAGTTAATTTATGCTAAAGGTATTAATCTAGTTTAAACAGGGTTTGCAGTGAGTCCAGGAGTACCTGCCGCGATGCACCTGTTGTCGTTTTTAAGGCGCCTGCCGGTCTTCTGATAAGCCGGTCTAATGCTGCTTTAGCCAGCTTGCTGGCTGTGTCTTCCTGCTGCAGTTGCGGGTGCTTTGCCAGTTCTGTTTCCAGCACAGATGCAAAAAAACTTTTGAGCTGGGCAACAGATTTTGCCACAGGCAGTTCTTCCAGCCATTGTGCAAATTGTTCGGTTTCTTCTTCTATGATCTGTTCTACATCGGCTATGGCTTGCATGCGGGCAGCTTTAACAGCCTGTGTCCGGCTCGTGATCTGGTCTATGTTGATGAGGGTTGTATGTGCCAGTTGAGCTACGGCAGGAGCTATGCTTTGTGGTACAGAAAGGTCCAGCACTATACGTCTGTTGGAGGTTGTACCAAGCTGCTCAGGCTTTATCTGCTCTCCACCGCTCACACAGGAAATCACTACATCAAAGGAAGGCAGTGCAGCAAGATATTGTGAGTAAGGCAAGTGTTCTAATTGTAGTTTCTCTGCCAGTTCAGCAGCTTTGGCGTCGGTACGATTGGCGACAGCAATTGCTTTAAATCCAAAAGAGGCGGCATACTTTGCTACATCTGTGCCCATTTGTCCGGCCCCTATTATAAGCAGTTTTTTAGCCGGGAAATCTTTTCTGGGTATAAAATCAGCTATTCTTTCCAGGGCAGCATAACCAACCGAAGAGGCACCGGAACGGAAACCTGTTTCGTTATGCACACGCTTATGAGCCCGGAGCAGCGTTTGCATAGCCTGGTGCAGCAGCGGACTTCCGAACTGCAGATCTTTTGTATGCTGATAACTTTCCTTAAACTGGCCGATAATTTGACGATCGCCTATCACCTGAGAGCGTAACCCCAGGCCGACTTCCAGCAGGTACTGCAAGGTACTCTCGCTGTAATTGTGATGCGTAAACAGGTTCGTGTATGCTGGCTGCTTGTGCAGTTGCTTAAACTGCAGCAGTTCCTGTTGTATTTGTGCAGGGGTGGTGTCGGCCGATTCGAAATAAACCTCTGTGCGGTTGCAGGTGGTTATCACCAGTACGCCTTCAGCCAATCCCCTGATCTTTAAGGAAGCCATAAATGCTGCCGCTTCTTCTTTCTGTAACTGAAGCGCCTGCCGCCAGTTTAATGAGGCTGTCTGATGAGATAGAGAAACTGCCTTCAGCATCGTGTTTAAGAATTATAAATTATAAATTAGAAGTTAGAAATGAAGGGGCGTTATTCCTGTTATGGAAGCCTGAAATCAATTCTAAAAATCTGGGTTGAAATAAGGCTGAGTGGCAGCAAAGCATACCACCCAGCCTTCATGAGGTTAATTTGCAGAAGCCGTAACAGCTACAACATCTTTCTGATTAAGTTTCAAGGCTTTGATCAGGCGGTTTCCGTAGTCGGCATCGGCCTGGTAAAAGTGGCTTACCATCCTAGTAACGATCTCTTTGTTCTGTACCTGCCCCAGGTCACCAGCCAGGTTGCTGATCAGGTGTTTTTTGTCTGCTTCAGATAAAGAGCGGTACAACTCACCGGCCTGAGCGAAGTTGTTTTGCTTGGAAATAACGCGCTGCATAGTTTCCGCATCTATTTTACGGGTAGAATACTCATACTGCTTGTTGTCGGCATAAGTACCTTGCTTAGTTATACTAGGCTCGTAGTTGATGTTCGAGTTCTTGGCTCGGTCGCTGTACGCTCCATTCTGGTTGTTGCTGTTTACTTCAACTTTAGGAGCATTAATGGCAATACGCTGGAAGTTTCCGCCCAGGCGGTAACGTTGTGTATCGAAGTAAGAGAATACACGGCCTTGCAGCAGCTTGTCTTCCGATGGCTCTATACCTGGTACTAAAGTGCCCGGTGCAAAGGCAGCCTGCTCTACTTCTTCAAAGAAATTACCGGGTACGCGGTTCAGTGTCATCTTACCGACTTTCATGCTTGGCGCAACACTCTCAGGCCAGATTTTAGTTGGGTCGAGCGGGTTGAAATCGAATTTATCCAGGTCTTCCGGCTTCAGCATTTGCACAGAAAGCTCCCACGACGGATAGTTTCCTTTGCTGATCTGCTCGTACAGATCAGTGGTTGCATGGGTATGGTCTTTTGCCTGTACCTGTGCAGCCTCCGCAGCCGTCAGGCTTTTTACGCCTTGCAGAGAGGTCCACTTATACTTTACATACACCACTTCGCCCTGTGTGTTTACCCATTTAAATGCGTGTACGCCAAAGCCATCCATCTGGCGATAGTTGGCAGGAGTACCCAGGTTGGTGTACAGGTAGGTGAGCATGTTTGTAGACTCAGGCTGGTGCGACAAAAAGTCGAAAACTCGGTTCTGGTCCTGCTTGTTATAGATTGGCGAAGGCTTGAACGAGTGTACCATATCAGGGAACTTCATCGCATCCCTGATGAAGAACACAGGCAGGTTATTGCCTACTAGGTCGTAGTTGCCCTGGTCGGTGTAGAATTTTACGGCAAACCCGCGGGGGTCGCGCAGTGTTTCAGGAGAGCCCTGCTCGTGAACAACGGTAGAGAAACGTACAAATAGAGGCGTTTTTTTGCCTTTTGAACCGAAAAGTGAAGCTTTGGTATAGGCTGAGAAATCGCCATAGCTTTCGAATTCGCCATGAGCTCCGGCACCACGGGCATGTACAACACGCTCTGGTATACGCTCACGGTCGAACGAAGCCAGTTTCTCAATCAGGTGAACATCTTCCAAGAGAACAGGCCCGTTCTCTCCGGCAGTCTTTGAACTCTGATTGTTGCCAACAGGAGCTCCTGTGTTGGTAGTAAGTGGCTTTTGCTGGGCAAAAGCTACTTGTGCACTTGCTAGCGCGGCTAAGAGTATAAGTTTTTGCTTAAACATGTATGTAGTAATGTTGTTTTATGCTGCAAAGGTGCTTGTTGCGCTCATATTGTTCAAATCAATAAAAGTTATTTAGTTATAGTTTTTGCTTATATGTATAGCTAATATGCTATGTTACAGCCAGCAGAGAAATGGCTCGGTGTAGAAAAAACAGGCCTTATAACGAAGCGGAAGGGATAGGTGGCGCAAGTAAACAGGCATCTTAGAGATTATGGCGGTCTAATATGGAATACCTGCGTATATTAGCTTCTGTTAAAACATACACCCTTTGCTATGAAATATTTACCATCATTTTTACTAAGCCTGTTACTGTTGTGTATACTGGGTACAGCGCAAGCACAGCAAAATAAACCACCGTTCTGGGACGAAATCCAGGCTTTTAAGAAGCAGGACAGCCTGCAGGCACCGCCCAAAGACGCTATCTTGTTTGTTGGGAGTTCTTCATTCAGGATGTGGGGCAATGTGCAGGAGATGTTCCCGGAGCATAAGATTATAAACAGGGGCTTCGGCGGTTCTACACTTCCCGACCTGGCATATTATCTGAACGATATCGTGTTCCCCTACCAGCCACGCCAGGTAGTTATCTACTCGGGTGAGAATGACATAGCTTCCGGTACCGTTCATGCGCAGGAAGTTTTTAAACGTTTTGAGGCCGTGTTTACAGCTATCCGGGAGAAGCTGCCGAAGGCTACTTTAACATTTGTTTCCATTAAGCCGAGTCCTTCGCGGGAGCAATACATGCCGGTTGTGGTTGAGGCCAATAATCTTATTAAGAGCTACCTTAAAAAGCAGAAGAATGCTCAGTTTGTAGATGTATACCCACTGATGTTGCAAAAGAACGGGAAGCCTATGGCAGATATATTTATAGAGGATAACCTGCACATGAACCAGAAAGGCTATACCATCTGGCAAAATGCTTTAAGGCCATATTTAAAGAAATAAGGAAAAGCTGGAACAAGCGTTTGTCCGAAAGCAAGAAGAGCAGCTCTACCTAACAGAGCTGCTCTTCTTGTTTAGACTAAGCCAAATATTTATGCTATAACCTGTTGTTTCGTAAAGAGATAAGGAAGGGTAGCTGCTAATTCTTTGTACAGCCATTTTGCTTTGATGCGTAACATAAAGCTTTCAAACGAATACTTGAATTGCAGGTATTTAACTCCCTCCAGAATTCCGCTTTCACAGGTTTTCCATAAAGCATCGGCTAAAATCTGGTCTTGAATAACGATGGAGTGGCAGACAATACCTTCCTTTAAAAACGAACATGCCAGTCCGTTTCCACCTGCTCTCAGCAACAACACTTGATTGTTTACCAAACCATTTCGGAAGCTTTCCAAATCTTCCGGAAATTGAAAATTTGTCATGGTTCATGTTGGTTTAGTTAAAGAATGTTGAGTATATATTGAAAAAATATCGAAGCAGCTTGGGCTGCTAATCTGCTGCAACCATACATTAAAGTGCCTGGGTTTTCTGAGGCAGCAGCACCAGGTCAACTATAACGTTTAGTTCTTCTTCCACTTTCACCATACCGCCAAGTTTGCGTGGCGTATGTAAATCAAAGTCAGAGAAATTGAGGCAAAGGTCTGCTCTCAGTACTTCCTTGTTAGCTTCTTCTGCTCTGTAAAAGTGCACCTGCTGAAGCAGTTTGCTTTTACCTGCTAACTGAAGCCTTAACGTTCCGGCGTAGCCTTTTCTAAGCTGTTGCAGTTCCAGCACTTCTACGTAAACCGTCGGGTACTGCTGTGTATTGAGCGTACGCTGAAAATCCTTGTTCAGCAAAAGATTACCGCAGCCAAATTCTTTTACAGGTATGCGCAGGCATAGCTTTTCCTTCGCAGAGAGCGGCTTGTTGATCAGAAGCGTATCCAGCCTGCTTTCTGCTTTATACTGGCAGGAGATACTCCCAAGAGTGGTAGAAGCCTGCACCGTTATTCGTTTTTCCCGGACAACGAGTGCCTCTTCTTTCGGAAGTAATCCGCTTACAGCCAGCAGGAGGAGGGCAAGTAGGATACGCATCTGATCAGGTTTTAAACTTTGTTAGAAAGAGATGACACCTTCTACCATAAAGCCATCGAATTTGCCACCATGGCGAATGTCGGTGCCAGGGAAACCATAGTATCTCTGCTGCACATACTCAACCTTAGCTAAGATATTTCTGGTGGCAAACCAGCCGGCACCGATTTGCTGGCGCTCAATCTCTGCTTTGGTATTCACAGTAGCCAGCGTGCCTTGTACCTTGTTGTAGCGGCCCGCCACGTAGAAGTTTTCACTGTTACCGAATCTGTAAACAACATCCGCACCTACCTGGTCCCAGGTTCTCTCGCTGGTTTCGGCGGCAGATCTGCCTTTGGCTCTTTCCAGGTTACCAAAGAGTTCCAGGCCGTGGTATTTTACAAAGGGGTTAACTACCAGGGCAGTTACCTTATCGGTGAAACCTGGGTTAAAGCGGCCAGAAAAAGCCTGCGCGCTGGTAGTGGCCAGTTGGTTTTCCATTACCAGGTAGTAACGTGAGCCTGCTCTGTCGCCACCATACAGGGTGTTGCTGGCCGAACTGGATGTTGTGTAGAAGGAGCCGGTTAAACGTACTCTTAAATTGTCAGCTACCAGGTTATCGTACCCCACTTTACCATAGTAAGATGCCGCTCTCTGGTCTGGCTTGGTTATACCACCTTGTATCTCACCGCCTGTTATGGCTGCCAATGCCAGAAAGCCTTTGTTCTGGTAAATGACCTCACCACCAATTTCAGTGGTAAAGGCATCCATAATGTAGTTACCTACAAAAGGGTTGTACATGGCCTGTGCGTTGTCTGTTCTTCTGAAGTGCGCATCGCCGTAGTTGATTTCCATATGCCCTACGCGCAGTGTTACATGCTCCATTAGCTTATCGGCAAAGGCATTGTTCAGGAAGCCAAGTTTATCCACCTGTATATAGCCGCCTTTTACCCATGTCTCGGGGTGGTGGCGCGATGACAGGTAGGTCACCAGGTTCAGGCGAATACCATCGGCCAGGGCTACATCAAAGTTCAGGTTGGCGGTAGCCAGGTTAAAGCCATTGCCGATCGTAATCAGCTGGTTCAGGTTTTGCTCGTTTGAGTTTAAAACTGCCGAAGCCGTGTTGCTGTGCTGCAGCATCTGGAACTGCTGTGTAAAGCTACCGCCCAGGCGCAGTTTCAGACCCTCGTAGACAACCGTATCCTGTTTAGAAGTCTCAAACACATGAATACCTCTTTTGTCGTTAGGTCTCCAGTTTTGCATGTCAGATAACGTAACCTGTGCATGAGAGCTTAGCTGCAAACCGAGTAGCAAGCTCAGGGAAAGTAAAGTCTTTTTCATCTTATTAAAGGTTGATAGGTTGGAAATTTGCTTTAAAAGAAATCTTTAGATTGTTATCTGTCTTAATGGTACCTAAGAGTGCGGTCGGGGGAGTAAGCTTATAGTCGGTGAACTTTATAGCTGCCTGACCTTTTAATTCTACTGTGGCACCTTTCACCTGTGGCTGTACTTCGAATGTTACCGATTTGGTAACACCTGCTATGGTTAAGTTGCCTGTTACCTGCATCCTGTTCGGACTGATGTTCTTAAAAGAGGTCATCCTGAACTGGATGTCTTCATAACTTTTAGTTTTCAATGTTTTATAGGCAATATCATCCATGGCTCCTTTGCCGCTTTTCAAAGATTCTGATTTCATGGTCATTTCACCTGATTTGATAGATTTGATTGCCTGGTCTTCTACTATGATTTCTGCTTTGCCCTGCGCAGAGGCTGTTACCATCTCCCAATCGTGCAGCGTAGAACCTCCGCTCACCTTTAGTTCTGGTTTCCCTGTTAATTCGTATGCATTTTGTGCCTTTAAGGCCAGGCTCAGGAGCATAAGGAGCACCAGAAAGCCTGCGGTTTTGAAAAACTGTCCCTGATTCATGACGTTTTGCTTTTAGTTTCTGTGACAAAATTAGAGCGGCCTTCGGAGGCAGGGTATGACGGTTGTCACTTCAGAAAGTGATCTTTTGCTGCTTTCTGTCCACACGCTGAATAATTGCCCAAGGCTTGCAATTATTTATTATTAAACTGGATTTTACTGATAAATGTCATCTTGTGGAGTGATGCAGATCATGGGAAGTGAAGAAGTATGAACTTAATTTCAAGTTCTAAATCAACTTGTTAGTCGGTTGTCATTTTACAAATTTTTAAACTGCAGCGATTATGAAAACTATTCTGGTTCCCATTGATTATTCCCAGTCTTCTAAAGATGCATTGGCTTATGCCTATGCCCTGGCTGGTGCTACCAAAGCTGAAATCGTGCTCCTGCATGTATTTTATCAGCCTGTCTATTCCCCCGATGCTTTAAGAGTAGAGTCGATGATGGAGAAGCTGGAAGCCTCAAACCTCAGTATACTGGAAGGCTATGTAAAAGAATTTAAAGCGGAGCTCAGCCGTGACTTTGCCATTCGGTTCAAAAGTTCTCTTGCAGCGGAGATGGAAGATTTTTACCTGCAGTCGCCTTTAAGGAAAAGATTTCATACAGTAGAAGTAGAAGGCAACATGCCAGATGCAGCACAGGTACCGGTTACTTGCCTTACCCGGTTTGGCTTTGCCACCGAACAGATCATAAGCGTTGCAAAAGAGTACCAGGCAGATCTAATTGTTATGGGTATGAAAGGAGCAGGTGCACTGGACAGGGCTTTTCTGGGCCGGACAGTGCTTGCCGTGATGCAGGATAGCCGTGTTCCCGCCATTGCTGTACCCAAAGGCTGGAAATTCAAAGGATTAGGCTCGCTAGTGTTTGCCCTGGATGTTGCTGAACTGCCAGATCGCAGGGGATTGCACTTGCTGAAAGAACTGGTGGAGCATTACGCCAGTCAGCTATACGTACTGCACCTGTACTCTGATCAAAAGCTGCAACAGGAGAGCAACCATGTATTTAAGGCTCTGGACATACTGGATGTGCAGCTGAAGGGCATCGACTATAAAGTATATTTTCAGCAGCGGGAGGATATTGCGGAAAGTATACAGGACTATGTTAATGATCAGCAGGCAGAGATGCTGGTTTTAGTTCCTGCCAGGCATTCATTCCTGGATCGGCTTCTGAACAGGAGCATCACTGTCAGGCTTGCTGCTCAGACGCATGTTCCTGTTTTAAGTCTTCCGCCAAGTTCCCTGCAAAACTTGGAAAGAAAACTGCTCAGGCTACACGAGGACTGTGTTTCGGAAGTATAGTACGGACCGGTGACTGATTAACTGAAAAATGATGCCAGCATCGTTGGACTGTCCCAGACAGTGGACAGTCCTGCTTTTCGGCCAGCTTATTTTAAGAAGAGAACAGGACGGGCCGTTTCTGCTTGGGAGGTAAGCTGGTAAATCAGTTTACAAGCGTTTTGTGCGGTATCGGCTTGTAAGGCTATCAGTTGAGAAGCCTCAGAAAGCGTATAAGTGCCTACAGTTTCAGCGGGCAGTAATGCCGGTATTGCTGCAAAAGACATTTCTGCCTCAGTTGAACCTACGGCTCCGCCCGGTGCCGTAACTGCCATTTGCGGTACAGCATGAGCATGTATCAGCTCTGCTTTAATGTTAGATGCAAAACTCACAAGCCATTCATAGGCGTTGTTCAACTGAAACGATGGTTCTTCCCGGAAGAGCAGAATCTTTCTAATAGGCTCAAACAAGGAGTTCTGAGGTAAACATAGAACCGGTACCTTCACTTTTTCCAGGATAGGTACTGTTACTGTATCAGGTTTGTTCATGCCTGTAACAACTACATTTGCGCGTGTTTTTTGTGCTAGAACAGGCAGTTCATCCTGTGTAAAGCCCGGCTTAAGCAATCGCGTAATCGAAATGCCATACATCTTGTGCAGGGCCTTGGCTATTCTGTCCAGCTTGGCTTGCGCCTGCCTTTCGTTTAAGCAGGTGTCGGAAGAAGCGCCTTCCTGCAAAAAAGTTAGGTTGGTACGATAGGCATGAAAAAGAATGAGACGTGCGCCTGTAAAGCGTGCCATTTCAGCCGCGTACAAAGCTGTATTATAATCATCCTGAGATAAATCGGTTGATAAAAGGATGTTCTTCATATTGAAAATCAGAGTTCTAAAGAGTTATTTCTACGTCCCTACTAATCCGGCTTGTATAAAATAGTAGAAATTTATAGCTTGTCAGGATGCTGATTCCTGTTCAGTTTGTAAAATTACAACAGCCTGTAAGCTTCTTTTATGAGGTTCAGCAGCCGGAGAAATGATAGATGTCATCTTTTCAAAAAGAGAGCTTCCGTATCTTTGGCACAGCATTTATATAACAGAAACAACCTCTAGCTCATTGGAAGAACCTTTGCAAAACCTCGAAGATAGAACACGCTTAAAGGCGATTATCGATACAGCTATTGATGGTATCATTACAATAGATCAGCGGGGAATTATTGAGACAGTTAACCCTGCCGCTGCCAATATCTTTGGTTATGCTCCTGCTGAAATTATCGGGCAGAATATAAAAATACTGATGCCGGAGCCAGACTATAGCCGGCACGATAGTTATATCGAGAATTACCTGCGTACCGGTGAGGCACAGATAATTGGGAAAGGCCGGGAAGTATTGGGTAAAAAGAAAGACGGCTCAGTTTTTCCTTTCCTGTTGAGCATCAGTGAAGTGCAGTTGCAGGATAAGCTTATTTTTACCGGCATAGTGCACGATATTACAGGTCTTAAAAAGGCTGAGGCAGCCCTCCGCGAAAGTGAGAACAAAATCAATTCGATTATACAGGCGGCGGTAGACGGCATCATCACCATCGACACCCGTGGTATTATTGAAATGGTAAATCCTTCTGCAGCAAAATTGTTTGGCTATCAGGAGGATGAGCTTTTAGGAAGAAGCATTAATGTGCTGATGCCGGAGCCGGACCAGAGCCGCCACGACGGGTACATGAACCGCTACCACAGAACAGGCGAGAAACGCATTATTGGTATCGGGCGTGAGGTAACCGGAAAGCGGAAAGATGGCTCCGTTTTCCCTTTTTACCTGAGCATTAGTGAAGTGCAGCTGGCCGACCGCAAAGTGTATACTGGTTTTGTGCATGACATTACCCAGCAGAAACTGAACGAGGAAAGGCTACGGCGCTATGCGGCTGAACTGGAGCGAAGTAACCGCGAACTACAGGATTTTGCCTATGTGTCGTCGCACGATTTGCAGGAGCCTTTGCGTAAGATACAGGCCTTCGGGGACAGGCTGCTCAGCAAGGAGTACGCAAACCTAAGCGACCAGGGCAAAGATTATGTAGACCGTATGCTGAATGCTGCCTCGCGCATGCAGAACCTGATCAACGACCTGCTGGAATTTTCGCGCGTTACTTCCAAGTCCAAGCCTTTTGTAAAAGTAAACCTGGACCAGGTGTTGACGGAAGTACTTTCTGATCTGGAAGTAGCCATAGAGAAAACAGGTACAGAGATTATCCGCTCTCCACTGCCTACCATAGAGGCCGAACCAACGCAAATGCGGCAGTTGTTTCAGAACCTGATCAGTAATGCCATCAAGTTCCGGAAAGAAGACGAGAACCCGATCATCAATATCTATGCGAAAAGCCTGCAAAGGCAGGCACACCTGACGGCAACCCCCGGCGACGAAGTAACTGAGTTGTACATCGAAGACAACGGAATCGGGTTTGATGAAAAATACCTGGACAGAATTTTTAACATCTTTCAGCGACTGGAAGGACAGAAATACGAGGGTTCCGGTGTCGGACTGGCCATCTGCCGCAAAATTGCAGTGCGCCACGGGGGGGATATCACTGCCAAAAGTCAGCCCGGTGTGGGAACCCGTTTTATCATTACATTAGCACTTAAACATCCCGAAGAGGACCAACAAAAATGAAATCCGCAAAAAGCCCTATCATAATTCTTGTAGCCGACGATGATGCCGAAGATCGTATGCTGGTGAAGGAAGCGTTGGAGGAAAGCCGCCTGACCAACCAGATCCTGTTTGTAGAGAATGGCGAGGAACTGCTGGACTACCTTCAGAACCGGGGCAAATTCTCAGATAAAGAAGAATACCCGACACCAGGACTTATTTTGCTGGACCTGAACATGCCTAAAAAAGACGGAAGGGAAGCCTTGAAAGAAATCAAGGCCGATGATAGTCTGCGCATGATTCCGGTGGTGGTGCTGACAACTTCTAAGGCAGAAGAAGACATTCTGCGCACGTATGATCTGGGTGTAAGTTCTTTCATTACGAAACCGGTTACCTTTTCTGCGCTGGTAGATGTGATGAAAACATTAAGCAAATACTGGTTTGAAATAGTAGAATTGCCGAAACTTTAAAACAGATAATCAACCGGATGCCTGATAAGATCAGAGTACTGCTAATTGACGATGATGAAGATGATTTTATCATCACGAGAGATATTATTGATGATATCCCGGGACGGTACTACCACCTGGAATGGGCAAACTCTTACCAGAAGGGGCTGGAACTGATTGGCGAGCATCGGCACCATGTATACCTGGTCGATTTTCGGTTGGGTGCGCAGGATGGGCTGGAGCTGATTACCCAGGCTGTGGAGAGAGGCACAGAGGCCCCTTTTATACTGCTCACAGGCCAGAGCGACCGTGAAACCGATGAAAGAGCCATGCGAGTCGGTGCATTGGATTACCTTGTGAAGGGTACGCTAACGCCTTTCGACCTGGAACGGTCGATCCGCTATAGTATAGAGCATGCCAAAAGCCTGGCCGAGATTCAGAAGTTAAACTCAGAGCTGGAGCAGCGGGTAGAAGAGCGTACACAGGAGCTGGCAGAGGCAATCAGAAAGCTGGAACTCACCAACAAGAGCCTGTATGAGGCAGAGCAGGAGGTGCGGAAAGCCCTGCAGAAAGAAAAAGAGCTGCATGAGCTTAAGTCGCGTTTTGTTACCATTGCTTCGCACGAATTTCGTACTCCCTTAAGTACTGTACTCTCATCGGCTTCGCTTATAAGCAAATACAAAACGGCCGAAGATGATGAGAAGCGGAACAAGCACGTAAACCGTATTAAATCCGCTGTCAGCAATCTTACCTCCATTCTGAATGATTTTCTGTCGATAAGCAGAATTGAGGAAGGCAAAATTTATAATGTACCTTCCTCCTTCGATCTGGAAGTGTTCTCGCAGGAGGTTACAGAAGATATGCAGGGGCTTCTGAAACAGGGGCAGCAGATAAAATATAAGCATCAGGGAAAGGAAAAATCTGTTTATCTTGACAAGCAGTTGCTGAAGAACATTATGTTTAACCTGTTGTCGAATGCAAGCAAATACTCCGGAGAGGGAAAAGCGATCCGCTTTACAACGCAGATGGCAGGTGGTACTATAAGCATAGAAGTAGAAGACCAGGGCATCGGTATTCCGGATGCAGATAAAACCCATTTGTTTACTCCTTTTTTCAGGGCACAGAACGTTACCAATATACAAGGCACAGGTCTAGGACTGAACATCGTGAAGCGATACGTTGATATAATGGGGGGAACCATGAGTTACAAGAGTATTTTAGATAAAGGAACCACTTTTACTGTAACATTTCCATTAAACAAAACAGTCTTATGAAAAAGATACTGCTGATAGAAGATAACCAGGAAATCCGCGAGAATATTGCGGAAATTCTAACGCTGGCTAATTATGAGGTATTGGAAGCTGAGAATGGAAAGGTAGGAGTAGAGCTGGCTAAAAGAGAAATTCCGGATCTGATCATCTGTGATATTATGATGCCGCAGTTGGATGGCTATGGGGTATTGCACATGCTGAGCAACAACTCCAATACCTCGGGTATTCCTTTTATTTTCCTGACGGCTAAATCAGAGAAGGAGGATTTCAGAAAGGGCATGAACCTGGGAGCAGACGATTACCTGATTAAGCCGTTTGACGACCTGGAGTTGCTTGATGCCATTGAAATGCGCCTCAAAAAGAATGAGATCCTGAGATCGGAGTTTCAGAACAACATGGAGGGGCTCCAGAATTTTATAAATGAAGCACGTGGCCTTGAAGACCTGAACAAGCTGATTTCCAACGAGCAGAAGGTAACCATCTACAGAAAGAAGCAAAATCTGTTCTCTGAAGGCAACTTCCCGAATGCGCTTTATTTCCTGAGCAAAGGCAAAATTAAAACTTATAAAGCTAACGAAGACGGGCGGGAATATATCACCAACCTGTTCAAAGACGGAGACTTTATTGGCTATCTTGATCTGATGGAGGAGAAGCCATACCGTGAATCTGCCATGGCGCTGGAAGATTCAGAAGTTTGTATTATTCCGAAAGAAGAGTTTTTTTCTTTGCTCTACAAAAACCGCGATGTAGCCAATAAGTTCATCAAGATTCTTTCGGACAACTTGGCTGATAAAGAAGAACGCCTTTTAAAGCTGGCTTATAATTCTGTGCGCAAACGGGTGGCTGAAGCGCTGCTGCTGGTAGAGAAACAGTATAAAAGAGAAGATGCGGATCAGGTGCAGGTGGCTATCTCCCGCGAAGACCTGGCCAGTATTGTAGGTGCTTCCAAAGAAACAGTTATCCGGACACTGGCCGATTTTAAAGACGAAAAGCTGATAGACACACAGGGCAGCAAAATCACTTTCCTGAACCTGGAAAAGCTGAAGAGGATGCGAAACTGATGGTTCCAGCTGACATCAATCCTCACAAAAATTGACGAAAGTCATGTTTTAACAAGTTGATTTAGCTGAAATTTGCATGCGACATAGAACATGAAAGACATGCAGATCCAGTTTAAAGCTTTAACCTTATCTTACAAGAATGCTCCGATCGCTGTGCGCGAGGCCGTAGCCCTGAATGAGATTGCCTGCAGAAACCTGTTAGATAAAATAAAGGAATTTACCGATGCAAGCGATGTGCTGGTGCTGTCGACCTGTAACCGCACCGAAATATACTATGCTTCGCCGAAAGACCTTTCGCAGGAGCTGATAAAGCTAATTGCTCTGGAGAAAGGATTTATTGCGACCAAAGGGGTGCAGCCTTACTTCCGGTCAGTAGTAGAGGCAGAAGAGGCAGTGCAGCATTTATTTTATGTTTCTATTGGCCTGGAGTCTCAGGTGGTAGGCGATATGCAGATACTGAACCAGGTAAAAAAAGCGTATCAATGGTCTGCCGATGCTGGTATGGCAGGAGCTTTTCTGCACAGGCTCATGCACACGATCTTCAACACCAATAAACTGGTGGTTAATCAAACTGCTTTTCAGGATGGGGCTGCTTCTGTGTCGTATGCCACTGTTGAGTTGGTTGAAGAACTGACGGCCGCCATACCTAACCCTCGCGTACTCATGATTGGCGTAGGTGATATTGGCAGAGATGTTTGCCTTAACTTTAAAAAATCATCCATCCGTAACCTGGTTATAGTAAATCGCACACACCATAAGGCGCTGGAGCTGGCAAACCAGCTGGAGGCCAGAGCCGCTTATTGGGAAAATGTGTGGCATGAAATGAAGCAGGCCAACGTGGTGATCTCTTCTGTGCCAGGCGATTGTTTTTTTATAAATAAGCAGGAGGTGGAAAAGAGAGAGGTAATAAGGACACAATTTTACATCGATTTGTCGATGCCGCGCTGTATTGATGTAGCACTGGAAAATATAGCCGGAATCTCAGTTTATAACATCGATAATATTCGCAACCGTACCTCTGCTGCTTTGGCATTGCGGTTAGCGGCTATTCCGGAGGTAAGGCAAATCTTAGCAGTGGCTATGGCCGATTTTCTAACCTGGACGCAGGAAATGGCTATTTCGCCTGCTCTGCAGCAATTCAAGAATAAGTTAGAGCAGATCAGGCAGCAGGAACTGGCGCGCTATCTGAAAAAGGTAGGTGCCTCGGAGCAGGAGCTGTTGCTTGAGGTAACGAAGAACATCCTCCATAAAATCATAAAAATGCCGGCGCTTGAGCTTAAATCTGCCTGCCAGCGTGGAGAATCAGAGGCTTTGCTCGAGGGTTTAAGTGCTCTTTTCAATTTGGAAGAACAGGAAGCTTAGTTCATTTATAGTTCTGTTCATAATTCCTGACTTTACTAATTTAGATTGTTGTATTTATGTGATAATCAGATGATTTAGTAGAAAATACCTAGTTATAGGTATTGATATTTTATTATAAAATTCATAGGTTTATTGGTATATAAATTATTCTGCTGTTCTGGCGTTAACCCACCTGCTACCTATGACACAGATGACTGCCACTGCTCCCGGGAAAGTAGTATCTGCTACTTTCCCCAAAGAATATAAGGAACTGGTGGCTATTTGGGAGAGCCAGCCTTATGAACCGCTCCTGGTGGATAGCTGGTACTATATGCGGTTTCACCCAACTCTTGCTGCAGTCTTGCACCAGGCACCATGTGTTACCTGGGTTCTGGACCTTCGAACACAGCAGTACGATTTTGTCAGTACCAACTCTGAGCAGATCTTAGGCTATACGGCTAATTATTTTACTGAAAACGGTTTGGCTGGCGGCATAGCCATCCTGAATCCAGAAGACCTTTCGAAAACCTGGAAGCTCCTGAAAAATATCTGGGATTTTATCATGGCAGTACCAGCTCCAGACCGGGTGCAATATAAATTTAGCTATGATTACCGCATCCTAAAGCCCGACGGAAAGCACCTGCGCGTGCTGGAGCAGAATACGGTACTGCAGCAGGATAGAAAAGGCAATATTACACGCATGCTGGGAATGTGCTCTGATATCAGCAACTGGAAGAAAAGCGGGAACCAGATAGCTTCTGTTGTGTCGGCCAAAGATAATTCCTGCGTCTTCTTTTCTCCTGATAAGGCCGCACAGCAATCTGCACAGCAGTTACTCAGTAAGAGGGAGCTGGAAATTGTAAAGCTGGTAGCCGAAGGCTACAGCAGCAAGATAATCGCTGAAAAGCTTTTTATTAGCTTTAATACCGTGAACACGCATCGGCAGAAAATAATAGAAAAGACCCATACACGAAATACAGGCGGGCTGGTGCAGTTTGCCATCAGCAATGGCTTGATTTAGTAAATACAAAGCCCCTGCAGTTGTACCGTGCAGGGGCTTTGTATTTAAAATTTTAAAGATGTTTACCAGATTTTTACCCGTTTCTCCGGTGCCAGGTACAGCGAGTCTGTAGGCTGCACATCAAAGGCGGTATAAAACTCCGGTATGTTGCGTACCACGCCGTTTACCCTGAACTTGGCAGGAGAGTGCGGGTCTGTGCTTACCTGGTTTCTTAGTGCCTCCGGACGTGCTTTATGCAGCCAGGCTTGTCCCCAGCCGATAAACACACGTTGTGCCCCGGTAAAGCCATCCAGTACAGGAGCTTCTTTGCCCTGAAGGCTATTTTTGTAAGCCTTCAGGGCAATGCTTAATCCGCCTAAATCGCCAATGTTTTCACCCAGTGTAAACTCTCCGTTCACATTCAGGTCAGGGAACACCTTAAACTCATTATACTGAGCTACCAGGGCACCTGTTCTCTTTTTGAATTCTTCCAGGTCCTGGTCAGTCCACCAGTTGCGCATCACGCCATTGCCGTCGAATGTACTTCCCTGGTCATCGAAACCGTGGCCGATCTCATGGCCGATAACTGCACCAATGGCACCGTAGTTTACAGCGTCTTCCGCGTTCATATCAAAGAAAGGCGGCTGCAGAATGGCTGCCGGGAAAACGATCTCGTTCAGTGGCGGGTTGTAATAGGCATTTACTGTTTGAGGAGTCATGCCCCACTCGTCCCGATCAACAGGTTTGCCCAGCTTGTTCATCATGCGGTTATACTCAAATTCTGCAGAGCGAACCATGTTGCCATACAAATCATTCTTCACAATTTTAAGGTCTGAATAATCTCTCCACTTGTCGGGGTAGCCGATCTTTGGCGTGAACTTGCTGAGCTTGTCGAGAGCCTGTTTTTTAGTATCCTCGCTCATCCAATCCAGCTCCTTAATACTCGATTCATATGCTTTCAGCAGGTTGTTTACCAGGTCCAGCATGCGTTCTTTGGCTTCAGGTGAAAAATGTTTCTCCACATAAACTTTGCCTACCATTTCGCCCAGGTTGTTATTTACCACATCCACAGCTCGGCGCCACTGCGGCTGTTGCTCCTGCGTTCCATAGAGGGTTTTGCTATAAAACTCAAAATTCTCCTTATCCAGTTCAGATGTAAGGGCAGTAGCCGAACCTGTTAGCACACTCCATTTCAGGTAAGTTTTCCAGGTATCCAGCGGAGTGCTTTTAATAATATTATTCAGGTCTTTGATGTAGGCAACCTGGGTAATGACAATGCTGTCCTGGTTCTGTGCTCCAACGTTTTTCAGTAAAGTAGACCATTCAAAATCAGGCATCAGCGTTTTCAGGTCTTTGGTCGCATATTTATTGTAAAGGCCCACCATGTTGCGGGTTTCTTCCTTCTTCATGTGCTTGGAAGCCAGTTGAGTTTCCAATGCCATGATTTTAGACGCTTTCTCCTTGCCGTTTTCGATACCTGCCAGTTGCAGCATGTTCTCAATGTGCTGCACATACTTAGTGCGTATTTCTTTTGATTTGGCATCCTCCTGAAAGTAATACTCACGGTCGGGAAGACCTAAACCGCTTTGCCAGGTATAGAGCATGTATTGCTTCGGATTCTTGAAGTCCTCGGTAACGCCTACACTAAAAGGCACACTGTTGGCAGATTTGTTGGCATAAGCAAAATAAGATGCCAGATCTGTATAGCTGGCAATGGCGTCTATCTTTTTAAATTCTGCCGCCAGGGGAGCCGTACCAATCGAATCGCGCACCTGCATGTTCATGTAAGACGCATACAGGTCACCGATTTTCTGCTCATTAGAACCCTGGGCGAAATTTCCGGAAGCAGAGGCTTCAATAATGGCTTTTACATCTTCCTGGGCTTTGTCATTTAAAATGTGCCACACACTATAAGAAGATTTGTCGGCAGGAATGGTTGTGTTTTTAAGCCAGGTTCCGTTCACATAGGCTGTAAAATTATCGCCCGGATCTATAGAGGTATCCATGTTTTCCTTGTTGATACCTGAGCTGAGCTCTTCACTTTTTACAGTCGGGTTGCTGCTGCAGGCAGAAAAGAAAAGCGCGGAAGTAGCCAGGAAAGGTACTCCCCAAACTTTCAGAGGTTTTGCCATAGTTTAGATTTGGTTTAGTTGGTGTTGATAAAACATTAATATAGATATAATCTATATGATCTTCTAATAAAAGAAGAGCTTGATTAACAGGGCTTTAATATATAAAAGCCACCTAAATAGGTGGCTTTTGCCTGATAGTAGGTTAAACCCGCTAGCTGCTATGCAGTAGGTAAGGGTTATTCGTAATTGTTTTTCTTTTTTGCCTGTTTTTCAGCCCTTTTTTCCTTTTCGGTTTTAGCAGGCTTCTTCTTCGCCTCTTTTTTGGCGTCTTGTGATTTTCCCATGATTGTGTAAATTTATCAATCTAATGTAAACAATTTTCTTGAATTACTCACGGCTAGTAAGTTGTTTTATAGGCTGAAAGATCGAGAACAGCTGGAGGAACGCAATGTGCTATTTTCTGACTTTGAATCTCGTCCAGTAGGTGGTATTAGAGGTTTTGATCTCAACCAGGTATATACCAGGTTTTAACTTTCCGAGGGAATAGCGCCAACTGGTTTTGTCTCCTTCTATACTTACTGGTTTCTGATAAACTGCTTTGCCTGCTTTATTTTTAATTTCCAGTACGGCGTTTTCTTCCAGTTCCTGCTCAAAATCCAGTATATAAGAACCATTCTTCTGTGTGGTCAGATGTATACCTGAAAGAGTCTTGCGGTTAAGGGAGGTGCTGTCGCTCCCTTCTTTTATCAGAATGAATTTCTTCGGGTTTCCCTTGATAACCGTTTGCTCTTGCTGGTCCTGCGCACTCAGGCCAAGAACGGTGAGTACCAGCGCCACCGTTAAAACAGGTACATACTTTTGCGTCATCTTCATATTCCCTCTTGTTTAAGTATACTGGCGCTACTGCATATTTAAGGCCAAAACAGGTTTAAATTTAAAAATTATTTTGTGTAAGCACAGCTTCTTCCTGCTTATAGCAATAGGGCATGGCAGATGCATGTGACACGCCACCAAACCCTGCATGCTGCTGAAGCCATCGGGTGTACTTTTTCTGCCCTGCTATTACCTGCTGTCCTGCCTGTGTTAGCTGGTAAGGTTCGTGCTGCGTAACCAGCTCTGGCTGTAATTCCTGCAGCAGGCTTTTGAGTTGGTAATCTCCGAAGCCATAGCCTGGGTAGTGTTCCGAAAAATGCTGCAGAAGTGCTTGCAAAGTAGTTGTTCCCTGCTGAACTGCCTGAAGCAGGTACTGATGCGGCAGGCTTATGCCTGTTTCACAAACTGGGAACCGTGTAAGGTGCAAGGTTAGTGCTTCTGCCATTCGGGGCAGGAGCTGCTGCTGTTTCAGGTAGTCCTGCAACTGCAAAGGGTTAGAGCCGGCATATAGTTCCCACAGTTCCCGGGCCTGTGCCAGTAGTGCCTCTGTAACCAGTAGGCGTTCCTGGAAAAGCGCCTGTACCTCTTCCGCATCTAAAAGACCTATGTTTTTGCCTGGGGCCGGAGTGCAGAGGCAGATTCGGGGAATATGTTGCCTGCTTAGCCGTTGCAGCAGGTAGAGCAGGTTTACCTGGCACATCAGGTCGGCATCGAACCAGAGTACAACCTCAAAAAACGTAGGTGCCTCCTGCAGCTTTGGCAGCTCATCCAGCACCTTATGCCTGTACCCCTCTGCTGATTCAGCAAAGGCAGCCGTTATAAATGCCTGACGTTTCTGCCAGAATTCCTTTTCTGACGCATGTGGTCCTACAGGACCTTCAGAAAGAACTTCACGCCATACGAGCACCTGTCCGGGCAATTTGGCTGCCTCAAAAGCAGGTATGCTGGCATCGCCGTTCAGGATATGCAGACTGGGGAGCTTTTTCAAGTGCTGATACTAAAGATTAAAGGCCGGCACCGGAGATGCGGTAAGCCACAACCCGGTTATCAAAAAAAGTAGGAACATACAGAAGGCGGTCTCTGGTATTGATCTCGATATCGGCAGCGTTTACTTTACTGTCTTTGGTATCGAGCACTTTCCAGTTTCTGCCGTCTTTGTTTACATAATATACTTCTCCGTTCCAGTTAGAGATAAAATAGCCATTGGTACTTGCTCTTACAACGCCATCTGCCGAAGGTATTCCTTCCGTCCAGTCCGATACCTGCTTTCGGTTCGGATCGTAGAACCGCGCTACACCGCTACCCGAGAAGGCTATAATCAGGCGGTTGCTTTCAAAAAGAAGTCCGTTGGGTCTGTTATCCTCCTTGGTATCCTGGATAAAAGTACTTACTCTGCCGTTGCGCAACTGGTAAATCCTGTTCATATCAGAGTCTGAGACAAAAACGGTTCCATCGGTTGCTACAGTTACATCGTTCAGAAACTTGGCTCCATCTGCCTTGTAACGGCCGAGTATAGACCCCGATTGAGTGGCAATGGCTACAATTTCATCCAGGTCGGCAACATATAACACATTGTTAAACAATGCCATTCCTTTTGGATCGTTCAGCCCTGTTACCCAATAAAGCTGCTCTATGTCCCCGTCCAGCGAAAGTATGGAAACAAAACCATCGCCATCTTTATTGGCAGCCGAGGAAGTTTGGTTGATGTTGGTGACATACAGGACATTCCGCTGCTCATCGTGTAGCACAGACTCTGGTGTTTTAAGCGTGTTATCAGTTGCCCACGCTTCTTCCAGTGTGGCAGGAATTCCGGAGCCGAACAAGCCTCCATTGCTGCAGCTGTTTAAGAACAGCAGAGAAAGTGCAGCTGTGCAAACGTTTATAAGAGGGCGCTTCATAGTATGTTTTTACTAGTTTTACGGGTTCAGATAAAAGCTGTTCTATATAAAGAATCTGTTTCCTGCTGTATCGCTTATATCGGCTCCAGCCCCAGTTTCTGCAATGTTTTCTGTTTAGAGACCTTGCCTGTGTTCGTTTCGGAGAAAGAAGGGCTGTAGTATAACTCTCTTGGTACTTCAAATTTCTGGAGCAGTGTTTTGAGCTTGGTGAAGAGCGTTTGCTCTACCTCTTCCGGCAGCTTTTCTCCTTCAATCAGAAGCACTATTTTCTCGCCTAACAGTTCGTCTGGTTGTGGGGCTACAAAAAAGCGGGGCTGTTGCGGCAGCTCCATCAATGCCTCGGCAATAGCTACTTCTACTTTTTCGCTTTGTATTTTCACACCACCTGAGTTGATGGTGTTATCTACCCGGCCAATCCACCTGAAGCGGGTAGGGGTAAGCAATTCTACCAGGTCGTTGGTAACGATAGTTTCGTTGCTGGTAATGTCTCCGGTAATAGTCAGGCAGCCACGTTTATCCTGCCCGATCTGGATGCTGTCCAACACTTCGTAATATTCTGCAGCTTTAGGACCGTTAAGCAGGCGAAGGGCTATATGAGAGGCAGTTTCTGTCATGCCATACGTATGGTATACCGGTGTTTTCAGCTGCTGTAGCTTCCGCTGCAACGATAAGCCTACGGGTGCGCCACCTACCAGAATACCCTTCATTCCGTTCAGCACCGCAGGACCATAAGTTACGTCTTCCAGTATAGTTTGCAGCTGCAGCGGCACAAAAGATGCAAAGTCGATGCGGGTGCCTTCGGGAAGGAGTTTGAAGGGATTAGAAACCGGTTCTACAATAAACATCTGCAATCCTGCCTCAAAACCACGCACCAGCATCATCAGTCCTGCAATGTAATCTGTGTTGAGGCAGATAAGGGTTTGGTCGTACTCCCGAAGTCCCAGTAATTTGATAGTGCGCCTGGCACTGATTTCCAGCTGTTTGCGACTAAGGTGAATGCGTTTGGGTTCGCCGGTTGAACCCGAGGTTTGGATTGGGAATTCCTGTACGCCTGTCAGCCAGCTTCTGCAAAACTCCAATGTTTTAGCTTCATAGCCGTTCAGGGGGATACTGTTGCGAAAAGAGTAATCAGCTATTTCGTCGTAGTAAAATTTTTTTCCGTTGAGCAGGAGTGCCTTTTCTGGTGCCATTTGAATAGAAGTCTGTTATCAGAAATCTGTTTGCCGTGTAGCCAAATTTTCTGTTTGAGAACCTATGTACGTAGATTTGAAAAGTGGAAGCTATAAAAATTAAAGCAAGAAGAGCAGGTAAGGTTATTTTTCCCGCACCTGCTCTTCTTGCTTTATAGCAAATAGTTACCCTTGCATGAAAAAATCATGGGAACTTAGGGTATTTTGAAAAGTCCGGCTTACGCTTCTGCAGGAAAGAGTCTTTGCCCTCCTTTGCTTCGTCGGATAAGTAGTAAAGTAAGGTGGCATCGCCAGCGAGTTGCTGAATACCAGCCTGTCCGTCTAACTCTGCGTTAAAAGATGCTTTGAGCATACGGAGAGCCAGCGGGCTTTTTTCCAGTATTTTTTCGCACCACTGTACGGTAGTTTCTTCCAATTGGTCGAGTGGCACCACTTTGTTTACCAATCCCATTTGTAGGGCATCCTGCGCATCGTACTGGTCGCATAGGTACCAGATTTCACGTGCCTTTTTCTGTCCTACTATACGGGCAAGGTAAGAAGCACCAAAACCACCATCGAAAGAACCAACTTTAGGTCCTGTTTGTCCGAAACGTGCATTGTCAGCTGCTACTGTCAGGTCGCATACCACATGCAGCACGTGGCCTCCGCCTATGGCCCAGCCTGCCACCATGGCAATTACCGGCTTCGGAATGCGGCGGATCTGCATTTGCAGGTCCAGCACGTTCAGGCGGGGAACCGCATCATCGCCTACATAACCGCCATGCCCGCGCACGCTCTGGTCGCCGCCGCTGCAGAAAGCTTTACCGCCTTCACCGGTCAGGATAATCACGCCAACCTCCTGGTTCTGGCGTGCCAGCTCCATGGCTTCGCTCATTTCCATCACAGTAAGCGGGGTAAAGGCATTATGCACCTGCGGGCGGTTAATGCTGATTTTGGCTATGCCGTTGTAGTATTGGAAAAGAATCTCTTTGTATTCTTTTAATGTGGTCCAGTTATACTTGCTTTCCATTTAAAACAATTATCTGTGTAGTGTACGATATGGCAACAAATTGTTCTTCCGAAGCATCAGCTGCCGCTTTTATGCTGTAAAAGTACTACATAAACGCTATTGTTCTAAACGGGGATGTGTTTTTTGATGTATATGGCTGATTTTTAAAAGCTAATGGTTCCGGTAAAAAGCATAGGACAAACTTAGAGCCTGATCAAGTGTATCAGAAGGAAGTGAAGCAGCACTTTAATACAAGATGTCTGTTTCTGGTTTACGAATGAGGTGATCAACAGAGAAACGGCCTGAGCCAAAGATAAAGAAGAAGATCAGCAGGGCCAGCACGAGCACCGAAATCCATAGCTCTACGTTACCGGCACTAAATCCTCTTAAAGAGTTGATAAAGAATACGGCACCTATAAGAATTGGCAGTTGAAATAAGATAGCCACCCGTGTTACCAGCCCAATAGCTATGAGTATTCCGCCTACCAAGTGTGCAAAAGCTACGTAATGCGCCAAGCCTAACGATAACCAGCCGAACTGGTTCTGGCCCAGTAAATTCTGAATGGCTCCTGTATCCTGAATAAAGAATACACCTTTTATGAAAATAAAAAGGCCTAAGCCAATGCGGAGAAAATCAATCCAGAGCGGGTGGTGCGTATCTGCCCAGTGCTCCAGTGTGTGCATATCTCGGGAAAGATTCATAGGATGATAGTTTTAGGTACTAAACAATTGACAACTAATTATTTAAACGTTTTTCATAAATTTTTGGGTATTGTAAAGAGAGATGATTTTTTGCCGATGATGCACTGAAAGAGCTGTTCTGCCATGAAAGGAACACAGACTTCGGGAAAGCGGAACAAGATGTGAAAGAGCACCAATGAACCAGGATATTTTAAAGCTGGTTCATTGGTGCAAAGCTGTTGACAGCCTTAAACGATGTCAGGCAATTCTATAATGTTTTTCTTAACGCCTGCTTGTATGCTGCAAAGGCAGCTGCATTCTCTTTGCTGTCTGTAAAGATTTCCAGAATTGATGCACCTGCATTTGCAGCGAAAAAATGCGGAAGTTGCTTTTCCAGTTCTGCCAACGAGTGACAGGCTGTATACTGCATTTTAAAATCCCTGGCTGTATTTTCGGCCTGAAGTGGCTGGCGGGTTTCAAAAAACTCTTCCAGCTCCGGCTGCTGTTTCGGGCCTTCTATCAACCTGAAAATACCTCCGGCGTGGTTATTTAACAGAACAATGCGCAGGTTCTGGGGCAGGTAATTATGCCATAAGCCATTGCGGTCGTAAAAGAAGGCCAGGTCGCCGGTGAGTAAGGTGGTTATGTGGGGGCTGGTAAGGGCACAGCCAACTGCAGTGCTGGTACTGCCGTCTATGCCGCTGGTGCCTCTGTTAGCAAAAACAGCAATATCCTTGTCAGCAGGTAAACCAAGTATATTGGCATAGCGCACAGCCATACTGTTGGCTAAGTGCAGGTTTCCGGGCTGCGGAAGCTGTTGGAGCACCCTGGCCAATACACTTAACTCGCTGTACCCGGCAGATGAGGTATACTGCTGCAGAAAGTCTCCTGCTTTATGGTTGAGGTTCTGCCAGTTCTTTGCAAAAGAGGTGGCTACAGCTGTAACTGGTTCTGTTGCCAGTAAGCTGAAAAAACTATCCGGTTCGCAACGGACAATCTTCGTGAGTGCCTGAAAAGTATCGGCAGCCTGGCCAGCAGGTTGCACATGCCAGTGCGCCTTTGGTTTGTATTTGCGCAAATGCAGCTTCAGGCTTTTGGAGATAATGGATTTGCCAAATGTGATAAGCAGGTCAGGCTGCAGGCTGAGAAGCTTCTCCTCATCCGGACAGGCCAGCAGGGCATCCTGGTAACGGATAGCTTCAGGGAGGGAATGTACATTGGAAATAATGTCTCCGGCCACTACGGCACCAGTTGCCTGAACAAATTTACGCAGGTTTTTAAGTAGTGCAGGGTTATAGTTGTCCTGCCCGGCTACTACCAATATCCGTGGATAATGCTGTAGGTCAGCCTGTAGTCTGGAAGCCTGATCAGCGGATAGAGGATAAGTATTATGCTCCTCTTCAATAACTTTCACTGTTTCATCAAAGCGGATCTCTTCACCTGGAGGCGGATAAAAAGGCTCCCGCAAAGGAATATTGATGTGTACCGGTCCGGCTGGGTAGGAGGTGGTATGATTCAGTGCTTCCGAAACTAACCGGTTACTGTGCCAGATGGCGTCTTTATGATCGAGGTCTACCGGAAAAGTATAGCTGTTTTTGATATGCTGCCCATATACGTGCTGCTGCCGAATGGTTTGCCCGTCGAGCTGATCGATCCACTCTGGCGGACGGTCGGCCGTAAGCACGAGCAATGGTACCTGTAAAAAGAAAGCTTCCGCAACAGCCGGCGCATAGTTTAATGCAGCCGTACCCGACGTACAGATAATAACCGTTGGTTTTCCTGTTGTTTGTGCCATGCCCAGCGCTATGAAAGCTGCCGCACGCTCATCGCTAACCGTCCGGACCTTCAGCTTCGGATGGCGGGCAAACGCAATGGTTAAGGGAGCGCAACGGGAACCAGGCGATAGCACCACATTTTCTACTCCTTTCTGAGCACAGATTTCAGCAATATTTACAACAGGTTGAAGGATCATGGGTTTTTAATTAATGTGCTAATTCTTAATGTGCTAATGTGGTAGCTAAGATAATGTCAAAAAAACAATGCTGAACTGGTTAGTTACCAGGATATTTTATATAAAATGGTTGAACAGAGACTGTTCCTATAATCATTCAAATCAAGTCAATTACTATTGAAGCCGAACCTCCGACCAGCACATTAGTACATTAAAAATTAGCATATTAACTGCTTTCAAACCGGCTTAAAACCTGGTGCATGGTTTGCATTTTGTGCTGGGTTTCCTGCCATTCCTTTTCGGGGGAAGACTCCCCGGTGATACCGGCGCCTGCATATAGTACGGCTGCATCGGAAAGTATCTGCATACAGCGCAGGTTCACGTAAAGGTGTGTGCCTGCAGGGCTGTTACAGGGGCCCAGGTAGCCGCTGTAGTAGCTGCGGTTATAGCCTTCATGCGCCTGAATAAATTGTAGAGCCGGTTCTTTGGGAAGTCCGCAAATGGCAGACGTCGGGTGTAAGAGATGCAGCATATCAGTACCGAGCCTGGGAAAGTCCACCTCTTTCATGTCTACTTTAAAATCGGTGCGCAGGTGCATCAGTTTACCGGCTACCACTGTTTTAGGTCCTACTTCAGTATACTCGCGCAGTCTCAGTTTTTTAAAGCAGCTCAGGATGTAGCGCTCCACCATGCCCTGCTCTTCAATTTCCTTTTGTCGCCAGATTGCCTCCGATACATCTTCTACGGCAGGTTGCGTACCGGCTAAAGCCACCGTTCGGAAAATTTGCTGCTGATCTATACTAACCAGAATTTCAGGGGAAGCGCCCATCCAGGTGCCTGCACCGGGTACTGAAACAAGCGAAACAAAAGCTCTGGGGTAGGCACTGCGCATGGCTGCGTTTGCTTCCAGTATATCAAAAGCGGCGGGAAGGGGATAGGTCCGGTTTCTGGATAATACCACTTTCTCCATCTGCTCTTCCCTAATAACGCTTACAGCTTCGGCAACAGCATTTTTAAAATTCTCTTCTGTTTGTGCAGAAGGAGGGTTCGTGCCGGAGGCAGCATGCCAGCCAGTATTGATTTTCTGTTGTTGAAGCGTGGCCATAAATGCTGCCTGGCTTTCCTGGGAAACACCCTCCCGTACTGTAAGCGAGCCCGAAGTAGCATCAAAGTAAACATCGGCTTGTATAAAAAGGTTTTTCTGATTGTCCTTTTCTTCGAAAGGGCAGAAAAAGAAGCCGAAAGGACTTTCCTCCAGCACAGGCTGCGCTACGATCAGGTTCTTCTGAAATGAAACGCAGGCCTGCACCTGTGTGGTATCGGGTAGCCGCCAAACTGCAATAGGCAACCCTTGTTGAATAGCTGTTTTAAAAAAATGCTCTAATGTATAGGCCGGGCCTGCGCCCGTGTTTTCTCCGTCTCCGAAGGCAAATGCTGCCTCTGTCATTCTTATCCTTTTTTATCTATCACTGCCACCGTCATACGACTTAGGCACACTAAGTCTCCTGCTTCGTTCGAAATAACAGTTTCCCATATCTGGGTAGTGCGGCCCACATGCACGGCACTGGATTTGCCATAAACCCAGCCTTCGCGCACCCCTCGCACATGGTTTGCGTTTATTTCTAAACCAACACAGGCTTTTGTTGCTAAATCTACCTGAAGGGCAGCACCCAGGCTGGCGAGCGTTTCTGCCAGGGCAACCGAGGCACCACCGTGTAAAAGCCCCATGGGCTGGTGCGTGCGGTGGTCCACCGGCATCTTTCCGCACAGGTATTTATCACCTATTTCGGTAATTTCGATACCCAGGTGCTCCATCATGGTATTTTTTCGCCACTCGTTTACCTGCTCTAACGTATGTATAGCTTTGTGCATAGCAAGATGCTGCCTAAATTTGCAGTCTAAAGATTTAACAGGGCAAAAGTAGAACAATTTTGAGTATTAAGAAAGTATACCTGATCCGCCACGGGCAAACCGACTACAACCTGCAGGGCATTGTGCAGGGCAGTGGAATAGATTCTGATCTGAATGCAGAGGGACGTAAACAGGCAGCCTCTTTTTTCGAAAAGTATAAGGATGTTCCGTTTGATAAAGTTTATACTTCAGCTCTGAAAAGAACGATGCAGTCGGTACAGGGATTCCTGGACATGGGGCTGCCGCACGAGCAGCATGCCGGGCTGAACGAGATCAGCTGGGGCCACAGAGAGGGCACCCGTATCACCCCGGAAGAAGATGCTTATTATTATGGTGTGCTTCGCACCTGGGAAGAAGGCAATACCTCGGTACCGATAGAAGGAGGTGAAAGTCCGGAAATGGTGGCTGCCCGGCAGAAACCATTTATTGATCTAATGCTGAGCAGGCCGGAGGAGAAAACGATCCTGATCTGCATGCATGGCCGGGCAATGCGGGTTTTATTATGCCAGCTGCTCAACTACCCGCTTCGGTGCATGGATAAGTTCGAGCACCTGAACCTGTGTCTCTATGAGCTGGATTATACCGGTACTATGTTCACAGTGAAGAAGTACTGCGATGTGTCGCATGCTTACGGGCAGGACAAGCCGCTGGTAGGTTAGCAAACAAAGCTGAACAAATAACACAAGGATAGTTTGAATAAAATATTTTTAGCTATATTTTTGGGCAGATTATTCTGATTATACACGACCTAAAAGGCAAAACACATAACACGATATTTATGGCTGAAGTGATACGTATGCCTAAGATGAGCGACACGATGACGGAGGGGGTGATAGCATCTTGGCTAAAGAAAGAAGGCGATAAGGTGAGCGCAGGCGACATCTTAGCCGAAGTTGAAACCGATAAGGCAACGATGGAGCTGGAGTCTTACGAAGATGGTACTCTCTTGTACATTGGTCCGAAAAAGGGCGATGCTGTACCTGTAGATGCTGTTATTGCCATTATTGGTAATGCTGGCGAAGACATTGCCGATCTGGTGGCACAGGCCAAAGGCGAAAAGAGCGCTCCTGCAGCAGCTCCTGCTCCTGAACCTAAGAAAGAAGAGGCCCCTGCAGCTCCGGCTAAAAAAGAGCCAGCTGTTCCGAAGGCTGATATCAAAGCTACTGTTATTAAAATGCCTAAAATGAGCGATACCATGACAGAAGGTGTGCTTGTTTCGTGGCTGAAGAAAACAGGCGATAAAGTAAAATCAGGCGATGTGCTGGCCGAAGTGGAAACCGATAAGGCAACCATGGAGCTGGAGTCGTATGAGGACGGTATCTTATTGTATACAGGTGTAAACGAAGGTGACTCTGTAGCTGTTGACGCCGTTATTGCGGTGATCGGTGAAGAGGGTGCCGACTACAAAGCATTGTTAGACGGTGGAAATGTTGCTGAATCCGGCGATCTGCCAGAGGATGTAGAAGCACGTTCAAGCGAAGAGAATGCAAAATCGGATGCGAACATTGCTTCCCGTGCCAATGAAGTAACCTCTGACAAAGTACAGCAGACTTCTGTACCTGCCCATGGAACCTCTGCCTCAGCTGCCACTGAAGATGGCGGCAGGATTAAAGCATCTCCGCTTGCAAAGAAAGTAGCGCAGGACAAAGGCGTTAATCTTTCTGATGTAAAAGGTTCGGGCGAGGGTGGCCGCATTGTGTTACGCGATGTAGAAAACTTTACTCCTTCTGCTCCAAAAGCGCAGGCTGCTCCACAGCCAGGTAAGCCAGCTGCTGCTCCGGCGCCGGCTGTGTTCGGTTCGCCGCAGGAGTCTTACGAAGAGGTGAATGTATCACAGATGCGTAAGGTGATTGCCCGTCGTCTGTCTGAAAGCCTGTTCACGGCTCCGCACTTCTACCTGACAATGGCCATTGATATGGATAAAGCCATGACAGCCCGTGCCAGCATGAACGAAGTTTCTCCGGTTAAAATATCTTTCAACGACATGGTTATCAAGGCCGCTGCTGTTGCGTTGCGTCAGCACCCGGCTGTTAACTCTTCGTGGTTAGGCGATAAGATCCGTTATAACAAGCACATCAACATTGGTGTAGCGGTAGCAGTAGATGAAGGCTTGTTGGTTCCGGTAGTACGCCATGCTGATTTTAAATCGCTTTCTGCCATTTCTTCTGAAGTGAAAGAGTTAGGCGGTAAAGCTAAGAATAAGAAATTACAGCCGTCAGAGTGGGAGGGAAGTACTTTCACGATCTCTAACCTGGGTATGTTCGGAATTGAAGAATTTACGGCTATTATCAACCCGCCTGATGCATGTATTATGGCAGTAGGTGGTATTTCACAGGTACCTGTTGTGAAAAACGGCCAGATCACGATTGGTAATGTGATGAAAGTTACTTTGTCTTGTGATCACCGTGTGGTAGATGGTGCGGTAGGATCCGCTTTCCTGCAAACATTTAAGAGCCTGCTGGAAGATCCGATCAGGTTACTGGTTTAATCTTCTGTAAAGGATAAACAAAAGCGCCTCTCTGTAAACGGAGAGGCGCTTTTGTTTTAAAAATTAGTGTTATTTAATTTAAATAGTTTGGTGCAACTTCAACCGATTCGATGAAACGCGCTGGTAAAAAGATGTTCTGTGTAGCAGAAAAGCTTTTTGGTAAGGGAGCCGTTTTAAATTTAATAGTTACTGCCTTAACCAGACCTGCCCATTGGCGGTTGTAAATGAGATTATGCCAGCCTCTTTGGCATAATAGATCTCTTTTATCTTGTCGCTTCTTTCTGCAGTAAATGAAAAAACAAGATGTAAAACACGATTGTAGTTTTGTCCGTTTAGGGTATAGTTGTTCAGGAGTTCTCCCTCAACGCCATAAGGGGTTAGGTATTCTTCGTTTGGCTTATCGCTGGTATTTACAGTCAGGTATTCGCTTTCGAAATCCTGCTTACTGCTGTTTGCAAAATCAGCGAACCTCTTTTCTGCCTGAATAGCAAAGCCCAAGTGTTCCTGCTGCCCTGTAAAGGTATAGGTCAGGAGCTGGTAATCGCCATGAATTCGCTTAATAACATCTTCTTTTACGCTAACTCTAAGCTGCTCCTGCGCGCCCGTATTACTGGTAAAGTGCAGTACAGCATTAGTCGCATGGGCCGTTACCCAGGCTTTGGTGGAAGCCGGAATTTCCTGCAGAACTAACTCTTCCTTCATCCTTGCCACAGCCATTTAAAACTAAAAGAAGCATGACCAGGCTGAGCAGCCTGAGGGGTAGCCAATAACGGTTCATATATAGTTAATTTCCTATAAGATACTCAAAACTTACGGAACGTTGCATGTGATGTAAAATAAATGTGGTGTTGTCCTGCCAGAAAATATACCTTAGGCGCAGCATTGGCCAAAACAAAGCTGAAGTTTACATTCCAGCTTTGTTTTGGCCAATGCTTTTTTGATGGTTTATTGCCTTTCTGGCTCTGCTTACACAATTTCGGTAATAAATTCCTCTTTTGGCAGCCTTACTTTTTTTTGCTTAGCCAAGAAGTCATTCTCTTCATCGCGGTAACCCAGGGCCAGCAGCACAACACTTTTCAAGCCCAGTTCTTTTAGCCCAAGCAGTGTGTCAAACTTCTCTGCATCAAAACCTTCCATTGGCGTAGCGTCTACCTTTAAATGTGCTGCTGCAATCAATCCTGTTCCCAATGCGATATACGCCTGTTTAGCCGACCAGATAAAGTTCTCCTCATCGGTTCTGCTAAGCAGGTAGCTTTCCAAAGAGTTTTTAAAATCTGCCAAGTTTTCTGCCGGTGTTTCTCTTACTTTTGCAACATATTGTATATACTTTTCTATGTGCTCCTTCCTGACAGCACTATAGGCTGCAAACACTAAAAGATGAGAGGCATCCGCTATTTGTGAGTTAAAAGAACCTTTCCCTAATTCTTTTCTTAATTCCTGGTTCTCTATCACAAAAAGCCTGTAAGGCTGCATACCCACTGATGAAGCCGAAAGATTGATGGCGTCTAGAATTGTTTGCAGCTTATCTTGTGAAACCTTTTTGCTGCTGAACTTTTTGGTGGCATATCGCCAGTGGAGGCTTTCTAATAAATCCATATCTGTTCTTGTTAATAAGTTGCCTCAAAGTTGAGAAATAATTGTTTATATTTGACACCTAGTGACAAAAAGTAATAGTGACATACAGGTAACAAGGTAACCTATGATGGAAACGAATCATGAAATTGAAACGCATGAATGCAAAAAGACCATTATGGCCGTGCATGATGCAATGGATGTACTCAACGGTAAATGGAAAATCTCTATTGTAGCCTCTCTCTGTTTCAACAAGAAGAGATACTCCGATATTCTAAGGGAAGTAACTGGTATTTCCGGTAAGATGCTCAGCAGGGAGTTGAAGGACATGGAAATGAATGAATTGATTAAACGAACTGTGCTGGATACGCAACCTGTTACTGTTGAATACGAACTCACAGAGTACGGACAGAAACTCAAGTCTGTTATTGAGCATCTTGCTACCTGGGGTACTGAGCACCGCAAAAAAATAATTGGGAAATAGGGGTGCTTTAAGTGTTATTAAGTGAAGCCGGTTTTATTCCGATCAATGTTTCTAGGTCTTCACTAAAGATTCCGAACTGATTGTTCTTTATGTCAGTAGCGAAACCTGTTTGTAAGAAAGCGAGAGGCTCAGGAACACCACCTTCTATTAATTGTTGGGCAAATGCAGTTGCTTCAACATCAGTGTATGAGCTGCTTCTTCCTGTCAGCTCGAAAGGAGCTTGAGCTACGTCGGTATAGGCATTCAGCTTACTGCCCGTAATTTCATATGATCTGTTTTCATGCCCGTTCTGAATTAACATAATGGCTGCTGCCTCGCCCATTTTTCTTCGAAGCGCGTAAGGCACTTTGCCATTTCTCACAGAGAGAAAAATACCTGTTTTAAAGATCTTTTCACCTACATAGCAAAGCAGCTCTACAGCATTAATGCTGTAGAGCTGCTTTGCTATGTCAACCGCCGGAATATCCGGCTGTCGTTACCCGCACGGACTGTTGTATTGCCCGAGCTGTTAGGTCGTTAGGTTTACTTCAGTGCATAACCAATATAACCACCGTCAACCAGTAATTCTGTTCCAGTAATAAAGCTTGCATTGTCGGAAGTCAGGAACAACACTGCTTTTGCAACTTCATCAGGATTGCCCATTCTTTGCAAAGCTGTAGTTGTGGCAAATTGCTTTTTTGTTTCATTGTCGGGAACTGCTTTGTCAAAACCTTCGGTTTGTGTTGGCCCGGGGCTCACAATGTTTACTCTCACTTTTCTTTCTGCCAATTCGTTTGCGGCAATCTGGGCAATTTTATTTACGGCACCTTTGGTTGCGGAATACACACTCGCATACATCTGAGATGTTGTTGCAACAGTTGATGATGTGAACAGCACTGATGCTCCTTCAGCCAAATGCGGTATGAGTTTTTGCAATGTAAAGTAATATCCTTTCACATTGGTATTGAACTGTGCATCGAAATCTGCTTCTGTTGTTTGTTCAATTGGTGTGAATATGGCTATTCCTGCGTTCAGGAAAAGCACGTCTATCTTACTTCCGCTTTCTGCAACTGATTTTTCTAAGTCGGCAATTCCTGCCAAATTTGAAGTATCCGACACAACCGTTTTCAATTTTGGATTGTCGATTTTAGCCGCTGCTTTTTGCAGATTTTCAGCACTTCTGCTTGTTATCCACACATTTGCTCCTGCGTTGATGAATGCTTTTGCGGTAGCAAATCCAATTCCTGTGCTTCCGCCCGTAATAACTACGTTTTTATTAGTGAAATCCATTTTTCAAATTATTTGCTGTTTAACAGCACAAATGTAGAGGAGATAAATTTATTTTCGTTACTTTGTAACTAAAAGTAACAGTAACTTTTGCGTAACAAAGTAACTTATGACGGAAATGGAATGCTTAAGCAGCGACAAGAATAAGAAGCGTATTATGGCTGTTCACGATGCCATGGACGTGCTGAACGGAAAATGGAAGATTTCTATTATTTCGTCTGTCTGCTATTACAACAAAAGGAGATTCTCCGATATTCTGAATGATGTAAAGGGAATTTCAAACAAGATGTTGAGCAAGGAATTGAAAGAGTTGGAAATGAACAAGCTCATTAAGCGGACGGTGTTAGATACACAACCTGTAACTGTTCAGTATCAACTTACAGAATATGGCAAAACGCTGCAAAACATAATTGATAATCTGGCTGACTGGGGAATAGAGCACCGAAAAGTAACTATTGGAAAATAATCGTTACCTGCAAGCCTAAACAGTTGTCCTGTTGTGATGATGTTTTGTCAGCTGGCGAAGGAGTGTCTATTTACAAAATAACTTTGCTGTTAACCTTACCGTTCACTGATTTCAGCAATAAAACATAATAGCGGTTTGGATACACCTAAACCGCTATTACTATCATTCCTTTGCTGTATACAGTTTTTTACCAAGGTATTTCGCCTGTTTCAGGGTTTGTCTCTTCGCTAAAGAATTTTCCTGTTGGTCCGTTCTGGTCTATCAACGCGTATTTTACAATGCGTTTTCCAGCTTCTTCAACTGCGCCTCCATTATAGTTCGTGAAATCAGTTTTAGTATAGCCAGGGCAAACTGCATTTATTTTGAAAGCCGTATCACGCAATTCGTAAGCTAATTGGACAGTGTACATATTCATAGCGGCTTTCGAAGCACCATATACCGCATATTTTGCATAGTTATAAGCCGGCCAACTCGGATCACTTTGCAGCGAAAGAGAACCCACGCTGGTACTTACATTTACAATTCTTGGTTCAGCCGATTTACGCAATAAGTAAATGAAAGCCTGTGTAACTCTTGCTACGCCAAATACATTGGTATTAAAGGCTGCCATAAACTGCTCTGTTTTTGCCTCAAGTGCGGTATAGGGTGGCTCACCTCCATTGATACCCGCATTATTGATAAGAACATCTAATACATCTGTTTTTAAGCCGATTTTTTCACGAGCTGCTTTTACAGAATTGTCGTCTGTGACATCTAATGGTATGGATTCTGCATTGGTTAGTCCTTCAGATTTTAGTTTTTCAACCGCTTTACGTCCGTTTTCTAAATCTCGGCTTCCCAGGTAAACATAAAAGCCTTTTTGCAATAGTTGTTTTGCTGTTTCGAAGCCTATGCCTTTGTTAGCTCCTGTTATTAATGCTGATTTCATTTTATAGTTTTTTTTATTGACAAACAAAATTGCTCTCCATAAAAATGAAATCGTTTACCATATGGTAAAAACAGTTTTAGCGGATGTTTTTTCGTATTCTACTCAATGATTGTTGCGTGACTCCCAGGTAGGATGCAATGTAAGCTAGCGGAACACGGTTGATTAGAGACGGATAGTTTTCTAAGAATTCTAAATAACGGGTAGTTGCATCCTGTGAAATAACCGGTCCTTTCCTGGATTTCTGGAACATACATATTTGAACCATCTTGCTCTTAATGTTATCCCAGCCTACAATTATATGTGAAAGCTCTTCCCAGTCTTGTTTTGAAAATAAAATGAGTTTACAGTCCGTACAGGCTTGCAGGTACTCCGAAGAAGCTATATTAACCTCAAAATTAATATAATCAACAACCAGATTATTTTCGCTGATAAAGCAACGGGTAATTTCTTCTCCTTTGTTGTTGTAGTAACAACCCCGAATCACACCTTCCACAATAAATCCAACCTGTCTTGGAATGTGTCCAGCTTCTGAAAAGTAATTGCCTTTTTGCAGGTTTGCTTTTATTGCTTTCTCTTCAATTACTTTAATTTGCTGTGCATTTAAATTGCCGAACTGTAAAACATATTCTATGAACTCTTTCATAGTCGCAATTTATACAAATTCAGTACTGGCAGATTTGTTAAATGGTAAAGATTGTGTGCAGTGTATGTTAACGTCTTGTGCAGCTGAAGCCCAAAGCGAAGCAAAGAGTTACGGCTGCACGAGGTTACCTATCACCATTTTTTATTAGTCCACAAAGGTTTCTTTTATCACACTTTTACAGGAAGCGACTTCTGAAGGGTTCAGGTTACCTAACACTTTAACAATGCGGACTTTGTCAATAGTCCTTATCTGGTCAATTACTACCCACCCCACTTGATTATTATGCTTCACTTTCACACGAGTAGGATAACTACGGCTCTGGGTAGTCATAGGTGCGATAACTACTGTTCTTAGGTTATAATTGATCTCATTGGGGGATATCACGACACAAGGCCTTGTTTTCTGTATTTCACTTCCTACAGTAGGGTCCAGATTTACCAGGACTATCTCATATTGACTTATTTCCATTCGTCAAAGCTTTCATCACCAAACACATCATCCAGTAACAGCTGGTCATCACCGTTCTCGTGCATTTTACTGAAAGCCTTTTCCCAACCTTTCCTTGGATGCTCAACTGGCTTTAAAATAATCTGACCCTTTTCCAGTATTAGCTCAACTTTATCTTTAATGTTATACCTATCCAGAATGGCCTTAGTCAGCCGTAGCCCCTTGGAATTCCCTATTTGGATGATTGATACTTCCATATGATTTTTATTTAATGTAATTACAAAGTTATTACATTAACGCTCATTTACAAGATAAAGTTCGATACGTTACTATGATAGGTAACGTGCTGGTCTATAAGGAGGCGAAGCTACCTTATAGTTTTGTTAGATTAAGTTTTTCTCTTCTTACTCTTAGTCAAGAATCTATATCATGCGCTTCCTGAAAATGAGCTTTTTTATTCAAGAACAAGTTGCATAAGGGGCAGATGCTTATTGTCAATAGAAAATATAATACCAGAGCTCTTGGATATGGATTTACATTGAATGCCCCCGCGACTGATGCTTCAGGCACGATTAATCCCATAATTACAAGCATTATGTAAAACAGCATGAATTTATAGAAAAAGCCCAACTCTTTCATTGGTATCAGAACATACATAAAACTATAAGGGATAAGGGTAAACAGTAAAAAGGACCAAGAAAAGTAGAATAGCGAAAAACCCCAAACAATGTAGATGAATGAAAGAGACTGCAATTGACTGAAACTTAAAATAGCATCTGTTGCAAAAACAAATACTCCTGAAAGTAACGGAAAAATAATCAGAGCAACCGCAATAAGTCTTATTAAGATAAATGCCATTTTATGAGTTCTGGTCTTGATAATTTAAATGAAGCAACTTCAATTTCTATAACTGAAATTTTATCCAACTACTCACTAGCCGGAGTACTACTCCTACTATCCGCACTATGTGTGGTTCTTTAACAGACTGTAATGAGCAGATTTGCCTTTAGCTCTGTAATATTTAAATTTAATAATATTCATCTTAAAAAGGATAATACTAAATTAAACTTAATTAATCTCTGCTGTAAGAGCAAAGCCTTGCATTTTGAGATTTAAAAGTTTTATACAACGCTTAATAAAGAATTGAGACGCTTACAACTATTGGTAAAAGCCTGTAAGCACCTACACCGCATACCTCTGTTGCTGATACTTTCGGCCAATTTGGCACATCTAAGCTCTTTGGCTTTTTCTTTGAAGAAAGTATAGCTTTACTGTTGGGAGTGGCAGAAGTGCCTTTTCCTGCGTATCAACAAGCAACATAACACAATTGCTATGACTAAAATCAGATCAACAACTGTAGTAGGTATTTATCATAATGGCGAAGTGGCATTGGGTGCCGACGGACAAGCAACTATGGACAAGCACATTGCAAAAAGTAATGTGAGAAAAGTACGAAAGCTGCTTGATGGGAAAATTGTAACAGGTTTTGCCGGCTCCACTGCCGATGCATTTACGCTGCTGGAGCGCTTCGAGGAAAAGCTGAATGCCTATAACAGCAATATGAAACGTGCTGCTATTGAGTTGGCAAAAGACTGGCGCAAAGACCAATACCTGCGCAAACTGGAAGCCATGATGGTGGTAGCCAATAAAGAAGAATTACTGATTATTTCGGGTACAGGCGATGTACTGGAACCAGATAATCAGATTGCAGCCATTGGCTCGGGTAGTATGTATGCACACGCTGCAGCGCTGGCACTTAAAAAGCACGCGCCGCATTTATCTGCAGAAGAAATGGTGAGAGAAAGTCTTAACATTGCCGCTGATATCTGTATCTACACGAACCACAACCTGATCATAGAAAAACCGGCTTAGAACAAGCACTGATGATGTTGCTGCAGGACTAAAATTATGCTGCTCATAGTAGACTTTTAGCCTTTGCTGCCTGAATTTTTGCTTTTCTAGTGGAATTATTTAGTTCAGAAATTGTTCTGAACTCGAATAAATAGGATAATATGCTGACATAGGAATTCGCCAGCAGCAACTGGTTTGAACTGCAACAGTTTATGCTCCGTAATTAATATCATTATTAATTCATAACTTGCGGGAGCAAGCTGTCCTGAGCGGGCAGGCTCTAAACCAATAAACATGGAAGTAACTAATTTCTTAAAGAAACACTACAAGCACTTTAATGCAGCCTCTGTGATAGACGCTGCCGAAGGTTACAAAACGCACCTGAATAATGGTGGTAAAATGCTCGTAACACTGGCTGGGGCCATGTCAACAGCTGAATTGGGTATTATTTTAGCAGAAATGATCCGCCAGGATAAAATTCATGCTATTTCCTGCACAGGTGCTAACCTGGAGGAAGATATCTTTAACCTGGTAGCACACGATTTCTATGAGCGTGTTCCACATTACCGCGAGCTATCTGCAGCTGATGAAGAGGCGCTTTTAAGCCGCCACCTGAACCGTGTAACAGATACCTGTATTCCGGAAGAGGAAGCGATGCGCCGTTTGGAGCACGTTGTATTAAAATACTGGGAAAAAGCCGATAAAGCTGGTGAATCGTATTTCCCGCACGAGTTCTTCTACCAGATGTTATTATCTGGCGATCTGGAGCAATATTACCAGATAGATCCGAAGAACAGCTGGATGCTGGAAGCGGCTAAAAAGAATCTGCCAATCATATGCCCGGGTTGGGAAGACTCTACCTTAGGTAATATCTATGCCGGCCACGTGATTAGCGGAGACATCAAGAACGTACATACTATGAAAACCGGTATCCAGTATATGATGGAGCTGGCGGAGTGGTATACTAATACAGCGAAAGAAGAATCTACTATTGGTTTCTTCCAGATTGGCGGAGGTATAGCGGGTGATTTCCCTATTTGCGTAGTGCCAATGCTGCACCAGGACTTACAGCGCGACGGTGTTCCGCTTTGGGGTTATTTTGCCCAGATATCTGATTCTACTACCAGCTATGGTTCTTACTCCGGTGCGGTGCCAAACGAGAAAATTACTTGGGGTAAATTAGGAAAAGATACACCTAAATTCATGATCGAGTCTGATGCTACCATTGTAGCTCCTTTGATTTTCGCGATTGTACTGGATATGTAATCCATAGAAGAGCTAGGTATTAGACAATAGATATTAGATTTTAGTAAAAAGCACCAGCCGGTAAACCGGCTGGTGCTTTCTTTTTGATGGCATAAAGCTGGTCGTTGTGCTCTAAAATGACTTTGTACCATTTTAGAACGAGACTTCTATCTGCCTGCCTCTCTTGCTTTCTCCGCTCTGAACACGCCGTCTGCTGCTTGTAGCACTTTTGCCCTTAGTTTCGGATTAAGATCAGAATTTTGCTGCAAAAACGTTCTGATTGATTCGGCTGCTTCAGAGCTTTGGTAAGAGCCGAATGTACTTTGCAGCCAGTTCGCAGGAAAGAAAATATCGCCGGTTAACTGGATTTCTTCAAGCAGCTCCAGGCTTTCTTGCAGGTATTGTTGCGATGTTTCCGCTCGTAAAGGGTGGTGCAGGTAAGCAAGAGCAGTAGTTACCCAAGCTTCTTTTTCCCGGTTTTCTCTTTGTTTCAGAGAAGCGAAAAAAGTATTGCGTGTAGCCGGGTCAGGCGATAAAGCAGGCATCAGGAAGCGCAGCCTGTTCTGGCGGTCAGGGTTTTTTATGCGCAGCAGCTGCTCTTCCAGCACAGGTCCCGGAAAGTTGCGCACTGCCAAAGCAAGGGCGAGCGAAGTATAATCATCTTCTGTAAGTGTTACGCCTGCAGGAGCCTGTTCTTTTTTCCAGACCTGGAACAGTTTGTCCTGTGCCTCTTTGGTAGTTGCCAGTTGCTGATAGGCTTTAAAAAATAATTTTCGGGCATTCGGCGCTTTCTGCTGCAGCATAGCGGCCCAGAGGCTACTTTCCAGTTTTGCTCCGAGCTCTTTTCGTTCCTGCGGCAGGGTGTATTGCCAGAAAACATCCTGCAGTTGCCCCAGAAGTAGTTTCTGGTTTAATTCTTCTGTTTCCTTTGCGGCCTCCTCTAAAGTAAAGGTGCGCATCACTGTAGGCGTTATATCGCGGCCATTCAGCATGCTTTCATACATGTTAATATAAGCCGAAGCACGCATTACCGGATCTTTAAGCCCTGAGACTGCAGCCAGGTTGTTCAGGTCAACAGGAAACTGGCCATAACCTTGACCCGAAGAGTTAAACAGGATGAAAAGCGGACGGGGCCTGCCTGCTGCTTCTTTTACCAATACCTGCTTCTCATGCATATTTACCGTAATCTCTTCTACATGATCTTTATAAACCAAGGCTACTTCAAACAATTGTGGCCAAAGCCTGTCTGATCCGTCTTCTCCTTTTTGTGTGATTGTAAGAGATGTAATTTCCTTGTCTTTGTATTCCAGTTGATAATCGAACTGCGGCCGCCCCGACTCATTTACCCACACCTGGTTCCAGGCCTGCAGGTCGATGGGAGTGCGTGCATCCAGTATCTCAATCAGGTCGGGCCAGGTGGCATTACCGAAAGCATATTGTTGCAGGTATACCTGTAGCCCTTGTTTAAAAGCTTCTTCGCCCATCAGCCTTTCCAGTTGCCGCATCACAATGGGAGCTTTATGGTAGATAATGTTGCCGTACATGGTGCCTGCGTCCTGCAGGTTATCAAGCTGCTGCCGGATTGGGTTAGCGCCTGCAGTACGATCAACGGCATAGGCAGCCGGAAAATGATCGAGCAGGAACTTAAGATCGAAGTTAGAGTCAGCCAGCGCTACTTTGGTAATTTTATCGGCCATAAAGTTGGCAAAGACTTCCTTCATCCAGACATCGTTGAACCATTGCATGGTAACCAGGTCTCCGAACCACATATGGGCAGTTTCGTGGGAGATAAGGCTGGAGCGCGAAATTTCCTGATCGCGTGTAGAACCTTCATCCAGAAAGAGCGACGAAGCTTTATAATCGATGGCACCGACATGCTCCATACCGCCATATTGGAAATCGGGTATAGCCACAAAGTCGAACTTCTGGAAAGGGTACGGAATCCGGGTATACTCCTGCATGTATTTGAGAGCATCGCCGTGTATCCTGAATATCTGGTCCAGGCTGTGGTTCAGCTTAGCCGTATCGGTTTCACGATGGTAAAAGTTCATCTCTCTGCCACCTGCTGTGCGGGTAACTTTAGAGAATTTGCCAGCAACAAATGAGAAAAGGTAGGTACTGATGGTATCAGACGCCACATAATGATATGTTTTTGTATCACCTGTCAGTACAGAGTCCTGAAGCGGGCCATTTGCCAGCGCCTGCCAATCTTGCGGTAAGGTAAGTGAAAGTGCAAAAGTGGCTTTTAGGTCGGGCTGATCGAAACATGGAAAAACGGTGCGTGCCCTGTCAGGCACCAGCAACGTATACAGGAAATCTTCGTTTCTGTTCAGCGAAAGGTTGCCAGCTATAAATTCTATCTCCACCTGGTTTTCCCCTTTCCGCAGATAGTTGGCTGGTAAAATAAGGTGCTCTTTTTCGAAGACAGGCGCAATTCTTTTCCGGTTAATGGTAACAGAGAGCACATGATCAGCCTGTTCTTTAAAATCTAGTTGCAGTGGCTCCTGCTTCTGTTTCAGGTGGAATTTTATAGTTTCGGAAGCCTGAATAGCCTCTTTTTTCTGCCTGGGAATATGTAGCTGTAGCTGGTAGCGGAGCTGACTTATGTTCTCCTTGCGGTGGGCTGCCAATGCCCTTGATACCCCTGCCTCTACAGGAATGGCAACAGTAGCAGGAGAGGAGCTTTTACAGGAACTTAGAAGTATGGATGCACCCAGAAGTAATACAGCTAGAGGTTTTTGAAATTCACTAAAATTCATATAAATACCTTAGGAGAGTAAAAGGTAAATATACTATAGTCTGTTGATTAATAGAAGTTGTTGCCGAAGCTGCCCTCAAGCTTTCAGGTGGAAGTGTAGACTTCCCTGAAAGTTGGCCATTTAAAAGTTGAGTAAATGTTTAACTTTAGATGGAATGAAAAAGACACGCTTTACAGAATCACAGATCATCAAGGCCATCAAAGAGCACGAGAACGGCCGCAACGCCCAGGACCTTTGCCGGGAGCTGGGCATCACCTCCTCGGCCTTCTACAAGTGGCGCCAGCGCTACGGCGGCCTGGAGGTAAAGGAGCTCAAGCGAATGAAAGAGCTGGAGGAGGAGAACGCCCGACTCAAGAAGATGTTTGCTGAATTATCCCTGGTGCACCACGCCCTCAAGGACGCGGTAGAAAAAAAGCTTTAGAGCCTGACGAGAAGAAGGCGCTGGTGGGGTTTATGGTGGAGGAGCGTTCGTCAGGCTTGCAAGGCAGCAGGCCTTCCTAGAAGCAGCTATCAGTACAAGCCGGTGGAAAGAGACGACAACCTGGTGGAAGAAGAGCTAAGGCTGCTGGTGGAGAAGCACCCCTCGATCGGCTTCTGGCAGTGCTTCCACCGCATCAGGAGGAAGGGATACGGGTGGAACCACAAACGGGTGTATAGGGTCTACAGCCAGCTGAAACTCAACATCAGGAGGAGACACAAGAGAAGGCTGCCGGCCCGCCTCAAGCAGGCCCTCTTCCAGCCCGAGAAGATCAACCAAGTCTGGTCGGTGGACTTTATGAGTGACAGCCTCTGGGACGGCCGCAAGTTCCGCCTGCTCAACATCGTCGACGACTTTAACCGGGAGCTCCTCACCATGGAGGCGGACCTGTCGATCCCGGCGCTGCGCCTGATCAGGGTGCTCGAGTACCTGAGGGAATTCAGGGGGCTGCCCGAGATGATCCGGGTGGACAACGGGCCGGAGTTCATCTCCCGCAAACTCGAAGACTGGTGCAAGGAGAACAAGGTGAGGCTGGTGTTTATTCAGCCAGGGAAACCGACCCAGAACGCCTACATCGAGCGCTGCAACGGCAGCATCAGGAGAGAGCTGCTCAACGCTTACGTGTTCCGGACCCTTTCGGAGGTGCGCCAGAAAGCGGAGGAATGGATGGAGGACTATAATCACCACCGCCCGCATCAGGCGCTAAATTTCAGAACACCTGCGGAATTGTTGGAGGAAATTGTAACTTGAAAACCAACTTTACAATGGCCTAAAATCTGGGGAAGCTTACAGAAGCTGCTCCTGTAACGCAAAAAGTCAGCCTGTGCAGGCTGACTTTTTGCGTGAAATATTTTATAAGTGGTTAGGCCGGCACCTTGGTTTTTTCTTCTCTGTCCCAGTGGCGGTGCTTCTTAATGGCATCGATAAAAGCTGTGGCAAAATCATCTGCATCAGCCTCGGTGCCTGCGGTTATAACCCCTTTATCAGCCATTACTTTTGCGGCACTTTTATCGGCAAAGGAAATTCCGGGCACCTCTGCTTTCTGAAGCAAAGCAATCCCGTTACCTGATGTGGCTATTGCTTTACAATGTTTAAAAGCTTCATTGATAAAATGTAAAGCATCACCTTCCTGCATGAGTGCCTCTATATGTGCTTCACCGTCTGGAATATAAATGGCATCATACATAATGGAGCCGGTGGTGATATGGCTTTTATCGGCTTCTATTTCCTGTCCGTTCGTAGCCTTGCGCATGCCGTATAATTTAGAAACGATCTTTGCACTGGCACCAGCCTCCTTTAGGGCGTTTTTAATCTGCATTACTTCATCATAGTCATAGCCATCTTCGAGCAGGATAGCCACTTTTCTTGATTTTGCAGTTTGTATTTTATTCTTCTCCATGCTTAAAGCAGTAGAAGCATCGACTGATGTGCCTGCTTTTATTTTCCTGGAAGCATCGTTATCCTCATAATGACCTGTAGATGCTATTTCCTGGTTTTTTGGTATTCCCACGCCAATGCCTTCGGCAACCATTTCGGCAAGTTCCGGGGCGATTTTATAAAAATGGCCAACCATGCGCTCCCGAATGGCTTTTATCTCTACTTTACCCAGCTCAAAATGTGCTGCCTGCACAATGTGCTTCTTCTCCGGCTCTGTCATGGAGTTCCAGAATAAGGTTGCCTGGGAGTAATGGTCGTTAAAGCTTTCGCTTCGGGCCCTGATCTTGTGGCCTTCTACTTTTTCTTCATAATGCACATAGCCTCCTTCGTTTTCAGGAGCCATTTTAGGCTCTCCCTCACCAATTGAGTTTGGCCAGTAATTTACCCTGCCTTTGTTAATTGTTTGGCGCATAAAACCGGCTCCGTTCTGGTTATGGACAGGCACTACAGGCCGGTTTATAGGAACCTCTGTGAAGTTAGAGCTATGGAAGCGGTTTATCTGAGTATCAATATAAGAGAAAAGCCTGCCCTGTAGCAGCGGGTCGTTGGTCACATCGATGCCGGGCACCAGGTTACCCGGGTGAAACGCTACCTGCTCTGTTTCGGCAAAGAAGTTGTCAGGATTACGGTTTAGTGTCATTAACCCAACCGGCCTCAAGGGCACCAGTTCTTCCGGAATAAGCTTTGTTGCATCCAGCAAATCGAAATTGAATTTCAGCTCGTCTTCTTCCTCTACTATCTGCACACAGAGTTCAAATTCCGGGTAGTTGCCCATTTCAATCGCTTCCCAGAGGTCGCGGCGGAGCCAATCCGGATCTTTACCTGCCAGCTTCTGGGCCTCGTCCCACACAAGCGAATGTGCCCCGAGTTTTGGCCGCCAGTGAAATTTAACAAAGCGCGATTTACCTGCTTCGTTTATTAAACGGAAAGTATGCACTCCGAAACCTTCCATCATCCGGAAGCTGCGCGGAATGGCACGATCCGACAAAACCCACAGGAGCATGTGCATGGTCTCAGGCATCAGCGAAGCAAAGTCCCAGAAGGTATCGTGTGCAGCAGAGGCCTGAGGCATTTCATTGTTAGGCTCCGGTTTAATGGCGTGTACCAGGTCAGGAAATTTAATGGAATCCTGAATAAAGAAGACAGGTATGTTATTTGCCACCAGATCATAGTTTCCTTCTGAAGTATAAAACTTGGTTGCAAAGCCCCGTACATCCCTCACTGTGTCAGCTGATCCTCTGGAACCTACAACCGTTGAGAAGCGAACAAACAAAGGCGTTCTTGTGCTTGGATCGGTCAGAAACCTGGCTTTGGTGTATTCTTTCAGAGAATCGTCGTATGGCTGAAAGTAACCATGTGCACCTGAACCTCTGGCATGTACAACTCGCTCCGGTATAGACTCGTGATCGAGGTGCGTCATTTTTTCGCGGAAGTGAAAATCTTCCATTATGGTCGGGCCTCTCGATCCTGCCTTCAAGGAATCGTCGGTGTGGCTGATTCGGGTGCCCTGATCAGTCGTCATATACTGATTTTTTGGGTTCTCCCTGAAACTTTCTAACTGCCTGTTCTTGCTGTTTTCGTTAACGTTGTAGGATGATGGAAGGTCTTTATGCTGGTCTTTGTTGTCGCTCATAGTTTAATTATTTTGTACTAATGGATAAAGTACACAGGCATGTTGCAGCTGTACTGTATAAAACTACGACTGCTTAAAGTTATAAGTTGAATTAATTTTATATAAACTTAAATTAAAATAATATTAAAATTGCAGTATCCGAAGAGGGGAATTTGCTGAAGAGATCAGCTTTAAAAAAGCTTTACAAGAATGGTGGCAAAAAAGTGGTCTTAGAACATTAAAAAAGCAGGAACGAACGGCTGCTTTTAAAGTAATTTATACCAGGAGCCTAATATTAATAAACCGGCTTTTCTCTTTTATTGTACTTTCTATGGAAGTGGCGGTGCAATCCGAACCTGTAGTTGATGGTTTAAAAGATATACTCGTTTTTAACGAAGCGGAATTCTTCATCTTTTAGAAAATAGTCTCCTCTCTTTTGAAGAAGAGTAAGATTATTCAGTTCTATTTCCCAGTTAAAGTTGTAGCTGCTTAAAAAGGCAAGTATAGGCCCCAGCAGTTCCTGCGATGTATCACCCAATGCAAGCGAAATGTGAGGCAGCCACATGTTCGGGTTATAGTACACGCCCATTTCACTGCTCATCTCTGCTATATCGCGGTGCAGCCGGTCGTGAAAATTGTTGAGCAGCGGGGTGCGGAGAACAGGGGTGTAAATAACCGGGTTTGGACCAGGAAAAATGCCAAGGCCTGTTGTTCTGATTTTAAACGGAGTAGTCTCCAGACAGATCTGGTCGAGGTATTCCTTCATTTCCTGCATATCCGGAATTTCAGCTGTCAGAAGCGTCAGGTGCGGATAAGGTGTCATTTTAACGCCCCGCAGCCCGAACCTCCTTTCCAGGTTCTCTATAAGTTCCAGTACCCGTTCGGTGTGTTTTTTATCGAGTAAGGAAGTTATGGCAATCATACAGTTCCGGAATTATGTGAGATATCTTTTTATTGGAAATATAGCTGATTTTTATGCACAAGTGTATGAAACGTTCACCAGATAATATTGTTCAGTAAGAGCACATGATTTGTAAGACAGCCACAAAGGAGGCATTAAAATAAAGCAAAATAAGTACCTTTGTACTTTGTAGTAGAGCAACGCCCATGATTTCTATCAATAACCTGAACTTTCACTTTGGCAGCCGTCCGATGTACGAAGATGCCAACCTGCACATTAAACCCAAAGATAAGATTGGTCTTATTGGCCTCAATGGCACCGGCAAATCTACTTTGCTGCGTATTATCGTTGGCGAGTATGCCCCGGACGGTGGAAGTATTCAGATGAGCAAGGAAACCACCATCGGGTTTCTGAACCAGGATCTGTTAAGTTACGAGACACACGAAAGTATATTATCGGTGGCGATGCAGGCCTTTGAAGAAGCCATCAGCTTACAGAAGGAGATTGACAAGGTGCTGGTTGAATTCGAGAATAATTTCCACGACGACCTAGTTGATAAACTGGCTGGCCTGCAGGAGCGCTTCGAGGCATTGGGAGGCTACAGCATGCAGGCCAATGCCGAGGCCATACTGGAAGGGCTTGGCTTTTCTACAGCAGAATTGCAGCAGCCACTGGCTTCCTTCTCCGGGGGCTGGCGTATGCGTGTTATGCTGGCTAAAATATTATTACAGCAGCCATCGCTGCTGTTGCTCGACGAACCTACCAACCACCTGGACTTACCTTCTATTAAATGGCTGGAATCTTATTTAGAACGCTACGAAGGTGCCGTGGTAATTGTATCGCACGACCGGGAGTTTCTGGATAAAACGACCACCACTACAGTAGAAGTGGCTAATGCTAAACTGAATGTATACCCGGGCAACTACAGCTTTTATGTAGAGGAAAAAGCCTTGCGAAATGAAATTCAGAAAGGTGCCTACGAAAACCAGCAAGCCCATATACGGCAGACAGAGCGGTTTATCGAGCGCTTTAAGGCTAAAGCTACCAAGGCAAAGCAGGCCCAAAGCCGTATGAAGCAACTGGAGCGGATGGAGCGCATAGAAGATGTAGCACCTGATGCCGCCAAAGTAAACTTTAGCTTCCGGTTTAACGTGCAGCCTGGCCGCCATATCCTGCGCCTGGAGCACATGAGCAAAAGCTATGGCGATAAAATAATTTTCAGAGACACCAATGTGCATGTGGAGCGAGGCGATAAAATTGCGCTGATAGGTGGTAACGGAAAAGGTAAATCTACCTTGCTGCGCATCATCGCCGGTACAGAGCATATCCAGGGGAAGCGTGAGCTCGGGCACAATGTTATCATGTCGTTTTACGCACAGCATCAGCTGGAGTCTCTTTCCGTAGACAACGAAATTCTGCAGGAATTGCAGCAGGCAGGCTCCGGTAAAACAGAAGTGGAGTTACGCACCCTGCTGGGCTCTTTCCTTTTTACAGGCGAAACAGTGTTTAAGAAGATCAAAGTGCTGTCGGGAGGGGAGAAGTCGCGGGTAGCGCTGGCGAAAACATTAATTTCCGAAGCCAATTTCCTGATGCTCGATGAGCCTACGAACCACCTGGATATGCAGTCGGTAAATATTCTTATTCAGGCACTGGAGCAGTATGAGGGTACGTTTATCATCATCTCCCACGACCGTTATTTTGTTGAGAATGTGGCTACCAAGATATGGTATATTGAGGATTATCAGCTGAAGGAATATCCTGGTACTTATCACGAGTACGAAGCATTTCAGGAGCGTAAGGAGAAGGAGGCTAAAAAGGTGGCTGCCAGTACACCTGCCCCTGTTAAAGAAGAGCCAAAGCAGAAACAGCAGCGGGATACATCAGAATATAATGCGTTAAATAACCAGCTAAAGCAGGCGAACAGGCAGTTGTCGGATGTAGAAAAGCAGGTGCAGAAACTGGAACAGGAGCTGGCTGGTTATGAAGCACAACTCGCCGATCCGAAGGTATACAGCAACCCTGATCTGCTGCAGGAAAAATCGCTTAAGTTTGAACAGGTGCAGAAAGAGCTTCAAAAGGTGAATGAGAAGTGGGAGGCCCTGATGCTGGAAGTAGAGGAGCTGGAAGGAAAGTTAAATTAAAATCAAGTATTTCGAAAAGAGCGTAACAAGCCATTAGCTGCTACGCTCTTTTTATTTTAGGTGCATTTGCTATAACCTGGCATAGCCAAGCATTTCAATATCTTCAATTGTTTTGGTCAGGTGGGTTTTCCCGCCTTCCAGTACATAAAGGTTGTCGCTGAGATCCAGGATGTGCCTGTACATGTGGTCTGTAATCAGCAAGCCTTTGTGTTCCTTTTCTTCCAGCAGTAGTTCCTTCACTTTCTCTATCTGCATCGGATTCAAATGGGAGAAAGGCTCATCCAGCATGGCAAAACAGGAAGAGGATTTCACTATAACATAGATCTCCACGAGCCGTTGGCCACCGCCAGACAGGCTGCCAACAGACGATCTGTACCTGGAACTAAATTCTGGAAATCTGTGCTGAAACACAGCAAAGTCAAGGTTAAAATCTTTAAAAATACGCTTAAGGGAAAGGGACCGCGGAATAAAGTTAAACTGTGGCAGGTAAAGTAGCAGGTCGGGCCGCTTAAATGCTTCAAACTGCACTTTCTGGTCGAAACGCACGGATTTTTCACAAGGCATGCTGCCGTAAATGATCTTCATCAGGCACGATTTTCCCTGGCCGTTTCTGCCCAACAGACCGGTTATTTTGCCTGTTTCACATTTCAGGTATATATCTGAAAGGATTCTCCTGTCATTGAATGCCAGTTGTATACTGTCAACTTCCAGCTTGTGGCTCATTTCAAAAGATGGGTATGGTATATAATGAAGAGAAACAGCGTAAAATCAAAGGTAAGGGTAGTGCCCCAGAGCATGACTTTAGAAACACCTAAATTCTGGTAGTAATAATACTCTTTGCTTTTATAGCTGTTAATAAAATAGAAGATTATCCCTAAGGATATTATTTTAAACCAGAACACAGCTGCAAATAAACTATAACCTGACTTCAAATAAAGACTGGCGCAACAGGCTGTAATAACAAGTGATGCTACAAAGTAGCTCTTGTAGAAGGTACAGATGAGGCGTAAGGTTCTGATCTGACGCATTTGTAGCAAGTATCTTGAATGATTATCAGTAGCTTGAATATACAAAATTAAAGTGATTTCTTAAGCTTCAGATGCGGGATAATGCAGGGCAGGCTAAGCTATGAAGGATAGATTGCCTGTTACACCTATTTATATTGCTGCATAAGCATAAAGAGATATAAGTATTTTGTAACAAATACGTTATAAGCGAGTATATGAGAAAAAACTGCGAAGGATTAGTTCTTTGATGATCACCTATTTATAATCTTTATGAAATCTGTTCTAGCAAAAATATTCGTTGCTGCCATGTTGGCTGGAGTTTTTTCTTCCTGCAGCCGCACCGTTTGTCCTGCTTATGGCAGTGTGAAGGTAGAAAAGGCAGTAAAACCCGGCCTTCTCTCCAGCCGCAGGTAAAAATATTGTAAAAACTTAAAACAGAGCAGGCCGCTTATATCTAATATAGCGGCCTGCTCTGTTTTATAGCATTCAGATATGATCAGAAAGGCTGCACGGGAGCAACCTGTGGTTTCGTAAGGCCTAAGTGCTGCTGAATCAGGGTAAAAACATCTGTTGCTTTAATTTTCTGTTGAAGTGATACCTGCTTGTTTTTAGTGAGGAAAACAGGCCACTCATCCTGGCTTTCAGGTACCCGTCCATGCGATCCCTTTATTAATGTGGCGTCTAAGGGAATGATATCCATCAAGGTACGAAAACCCAGTTTCTTCTTGATCAGTTTTCCTGCTATAAGCGGCATCAGAAACTTTATTTTCGGATCGGCGAACATCTCCACCGGGTCGTAACCTGGCTTCTTATGAATATCCACCATACGGGCGTAATCCGGTGCTTTGCTGTCGTCTAACCAGAAGTAATACGTAAACCAGGAATCAGCATTGGCAATTGCTACCAGGTCGCCGCAACGCTCGTGGGCCACGTTATACTTATTTCTTTCGTCTCCAGCCAACACTTCTTCTATACCGGGTACTTTTGCCAGCAACTGTTGCACCTCTTTAATCCTGGATTTGTCCTTTACATACACATGCGCAACCTGGTGATCTGCTACGGCAAATGCTTCGCTTATGCCGGCATCGAGCAGCTCCAGCCCACGCTCTACTCTGACAGAAATGTAGTGGTTCTCACGCAGAACTCTGTTAATGTGTATAGGCTGGTTTACGCTTGAGATGCCATATTCTGACAATACAATCACACTAGCACCCTTGGCCTCATAAAAACTGATCAGATCGGCACATACGGCATCGATTTCCTGCAGGTCTTTACCAATGCGGGCATCGTGTGGCCCCAGCCGCTGCAGGTTGTAGTCCAGGTGAGGCAGGTAAATCAGGGTAAGAGTAGGATTGTAAAGGTCGTCAGTTATTTTAGAGGCATCTGCAATCCATTTACTGCTTTTGATAGAGGTATTAGGGCCCCAATAGCTGAAGAGGGGGAAGGTGCCTAATTTCTGCTGTAAGACGTCGCGCAGGTCAGCTGGCTGGGTATAGCAGTCGGGCATTTTACGGCCATCTGCCAGGTACTGCGGGCGTGGTGTAAGCGCATAATCGGCGCTGGAATACATGTTGTACCACCAGCACATATTGGCACAGGTAAAAGAAGGATCAGCGGCTTTCGCCGCTTCCCATATTTTCTCAGCCTGTATCAGCTTGTTGGATTGTCGCCAGAACTTAATCTCACATTCTTCTTCAAAATACCAGCCATTGCCAACAATTCCGTGTTCTTCGGGGTTTTTACCTGTCAGGTAAGTGGCTTGTGCGGCACAGGTAACAGCAGGTAAAACAGGGTGTATGGCAGCTGCCTGTGCTCCTGATGCCCATTTGTACAGAAAAGGGGTGTTGCTGTCAGACAGCAGCGACTGCGTAAGTCCTACTACGTTCAGGACTACCGTTTTCTTCATGTTGCTTTTTCTTTATTGTTTGCAGAACCCAATCCATTTCGCGACGGATGGAATCTGAAAGGTCTTTTTTAAGACCCTCCGGGAGTACTTCCCAGGTATAGGTTTCTATTTCTAAATGGCAGGAAACATGTTGCTGTGTCATGAGCCATAGCACCTCTTTAATATCATCCTGTGTAGACTGCAGGCCGTTGTATTCGGAGGTGAAGAGTGGCACATGGAAATGTGTTCTCCATTCCTGTGCATTTGTTTCCGGCAATGCCTCTAACGCAGCAGGCAGGTCGGTATACTGTTTCAGTTTGCCGAATTTATCCTGCTCTATTACCTGGTGCAGGTAAGTAGACTCGGCAAAAGGCTGTAGCTTTACGGCCAGGGCCTGTCGTTGTGCCTTATCTTCCGGAATGCTGGCTTTTAAGGCAGCGCTTAACTGTACTTTGCCAATCTTGATGCCTGCCATAGCCAGCTTAGCCAGCGCCACTTTCGGCTTCTCATAGGCAAGGGCAAAATGGCAGACATCGTAACATACCTGAATATGGGTAAGGATAGCACGTTGTGCCTCTACCTTGGTAAAGCCTTTCGATTCGGCCAGTTGCCTACAGCCCATCGGTAAAAGCCAGTTTGAGTAGAACTCAATCAGCTCGGTACTGTTCTCAATCAGGCCATCCGGCTCGGGCTCAATATCAATATGAATGGTTTTGCCTGTTGCTTCCTGTATGTTTACCAGTTCTTCCACCAGCTCCACCATGTGGGCCGTAGAGGAACTGTATACCTCGTTTATTTTATCCTGATCCTGCCCATGCCATGGTTTATAAGACAATGGTGATGTAGAAATGCCTCCTATAACGCCCTGAGGCAGCAGCGACGCCAGTATATGTGCCAGGCGCTTGGTGTAGGCCAGGCGATCAACGGTTGTCCAGTCCGGTTTATGAACATCGTCTTTTACCACCTGGTTGTGAAAGCCGCCATAAGGGAACCCGTTCATGGTAAAAATATAGAGCCCGTTCGAGTCCAGCCACTTTTTAAAGGCGGTCAACCTGTTGTCATCTAACAGTTCTCGGCTGGCAACATCCGAAAGGCGTAGTCCGATGCCTAACGGGCTGTTGGGAGTCAGTTGGTTTTTAAGGCAAGGTAAATAGGTAATCAGGTTCTTGAAAACTTCTTCCCAGGTTTCCCCCTGATGGATATTGGTACAGTAAGTTAGATGGTGTTGTAGATCTATGAGCATATAATTTTACATTGGAATGTGAGAACAACTGGTAAAAGAATACCAGCTGCGGGAAAAACCAGCATTAAAATTAAAACAATATTGAATATAACAAAATAAATTTGGTAATCCAAATGTGGAATAGCTCTCTCTACTACGAAAGAAGTTTTAAGTTAGATATAAGTAATGCTACTTATCCACAAAAAAAATTGCTCCGTTTACGTACCGCTCTTAATGAATACCTGATAAGGACTTGGCATACTGCCGTTGCTTTAGTTGCTGCACAGCGTGTGTTACCAGCTCTTCTTCAATCTGATGCACTTCTACGCCTTTTCCTATCTTGCTGAGTAGCATAATAGTTAGTTGCCCGCCCAGGTGCTCGCGAAATTCTGTTAAACCTTTCAGGATGCTCAGGCGATTGTCGGCACTATTCAGTCCATCGGCTAATTCCGGAATAAACAAATCGAAGCCAAGATCGGTTAACACCTGCAGCACATCCTCGCATTCCTGCTCAGAAAGCATACCAATGAGTTTAGAATAGGTAACATCCAGCGCAATGCCAATGGCTACTGCCTCGCCATGTCGTACTTTATAGTTTGTAAGCTGCTCCAGCTTATGGGCAGCCCAATGGCCAAAGTCCAGTGGACGGGAAGAGCCCATTTCAAAAGGGTCTCCGCCTCCGATATGCTCCACATGCATTTCCGCACAGCGGAAGATCAGGTCCTGCATGGCAGCCATGTCTCTTTTGGCCAGGCGCCCGGCATTGTTCTTTATCTCCTGGTAAAAGGCCTCATCTTTTATCAGCGCAACTTTAACAGCTTCTGAAATACCGGCACGCCAGTCGCGGTCGTCGAGAGTAAGCAGGAAGTGGCTATCGTTCAGAACGGCAAAAGGAGGAGCGAAGGTGCCCAGGAAATTTTTCTTGTCGAATGAGTTGATGCTGTTTTTTACACCCACTCCCGAATCGTTTTGTGAGAGGACGGTAGTAGGTATACGGATATGGCGGATGCCGCGGTGGGCAATAGCCGCTGCAAAGCCGGCCAGGTCCAGTAGCGCCCCCCCGCCAATAGCGATGAGGTACGAGTGGCGGCATACACCATAGTTGTTTACTGCCTGCAAAAGCTTGTTCAGGTAGGCAGTGTTATTCTTACATTCTTCACCGCCTGTAATTATAACCGGCTCAGCCAGCGATCTGATAGCATCAGCGTAGTGGGTGGTATAGGCGGCAATATCCTGCAGCAGCTGCGGGTGTGTATCGGCAACGCCACTATCCACCACAAAAAGCACCTTATAAGGGCCGGGGCTTTCGCTTTGTTTTAAGGTATCAACCAGAAGCGGGTTCTGAAGCGAAAACAGACCCTCTGTAAAATGTATGTTATAGGTAAAGTGAACCTTAAAATCCTGATGAATCGATCTCATTGTGTTGTTGAATGTTGACTATAATGTTTCAACGTTTAAACGAAGAGCAAAGTGCCCTTTCGAACAAAGCTTATACCGCTATTTGTTTTGCGGCTAAGTTACGGCAAATTTTCTGGCGATGTACATAGAAACCGGCAGTAAAGCCAGCACCAACAGGCCATATATCCATCCTGCAAACCCCGCAGCTATACTGGCGTCCATCACAATTAAAGCTACAACGCCTGCTTTTACCGCCTTCATTACCAGCTTTGGCTCTTTGGTAGGCATTGCTTTAAACAAAGGCGGGAAAATGAAATAAGCAAACAGCGCCAGGAATGGCAGACTGTACAGCACGTTAAAGTTTAGGAACAGGCTCAGGCTGAGTATACTGCCTATAACCAGGACATAAAGTAAAACAGCTCCTTTCAGTGCTGCTGTGTTGCCACCATGCACTTCGCCCCGGCTTACCATCGTAATGGCCGAAATATATACGATCGGAATCAGGGCCAGAAACCATAGTTCTTCTACTGCTGCCGGAACAGCACTGATGCCCAGCAGCAAATTGCCCCCACGGCAGGTACCCATGTTAATCGGGCCCAGCACGGGGTGGTGTTTGCCCTTCCAGTTGTACAGCAGGGCGCATAAAGCTACTCCCAGGGCTATAAGGGCACTGAGCAGCGAAACCGGCAGGGCAGCCAGTATACCTCCTATAAGCAGCAGGAGGCCAAGCGCTGTGGCGCCGCCCAAAGAAGCTTTACCACTGGGGATGGGTCTTTCCGGCCGCTCCACCCTGTCGAGGTCTGCATCAAAAACATCATTAAACACAACACCTCCGCCGTAGAGCCCTATGGTAGCCAAAATCAGCCAGAGCAAAGGCTGGCTGTCGTTCGAAAAAAGCGCACTGCTACCCTGGTTTGTGAAGGATAGTAGTGCGCCGGAGGCTGCATAGCCCATCAAAATATCTGCAACAGCTGTTACAATGTTAGCAGGTCGCATCAGCCTGAGATAGGCTCCTAGTGTTGTCATTTTACAATCAGATCTCCCAGGTCGTTAGAACTTGGCAGGTCGCCTACAACTGGCGTCTGTCCTCCCCGGAGTATGGAATTATCAGAAAATTTATGTCGCTGGTCTATGGGCGATGGTTCCAGCCAATCGGATTCCTGCATCTGGCCGCTCTGCCCGAAAGCCGCCAAGGCATTGTAGTAGCACACTTTCTGTACGTCCTCCTCCGAAATACCTCTCTCCAGCATCAGGGCAGCTGTTTTAGGTACAGAAAGCGCGTCGCTGATGCCCCAGTCGGCAGCACTGTTGATCATGATGCGCTCTGTGCCATACTGCTTTACTACCTCCACCATGCGTTCATTACCCATTTTAGAATTTGGATAAATTGTAAAGGCAGCCCAGAAGCCTCTGTCGAGTACGTCTTTTACTGTTTCTTCATTGTTATGATCTACAATGACCATACCTGGGTCTATGCCATGTTCCAGTGCTACTTCCATACTGCGGATGGTGCCTGATTTCTTGTCCCGGTGTGGTGTGTGTATCTGCACCGGCAGGTTTACTTCCTTCGCCAGTTCCAGTTGCAGGCGGTAGTACTTGTCTTCGGCTGCCGTCTGGTCGTCATATCCTATCTCTCCAACGCCTACTACACCTTCTTTCAGCACGAAAAGGGGGAGAAGCTCCATTACCTGCTCTGCCAGTGCTTCGTTGTTGGCCTCTTTGGAGTTCAGGCCCATAGTACAGTAGTGCTTAATGCCAAACTGGCTTGCTCTGAAACGTTCCCAACCGATCAGGCTGCTGTAGTAGTCCTTAAAAGAGCCTACTTCGGTGCGTGGCTGGCCCAGCCAGAAGGCTGGTTCGATAATGGCAACAATGCCGGCTTTACGCATTTTCTCATAGTCATCGGTGGTCCGCGATGTCATATGAATGTGTGGATCTATAAATAGCATATCGTTCTGATAATTTAGTGCAAGGTTAAGCAATACTTTGTTCGAGGTGCCTCTGGCCTATATATTCCCAGTTTATCTCACCGGAGGTTGCCCTGTTTCGAAGTTCTGCGTGCGTATTTAAAAACTGTTTGGCAGGCACATACGCCGATTCCGAACAGGCCAGAGCAGCAGCTTCCTGCTGTAGCGGGTCTCCGTCAGCAAAGAGTTTCTGTATATCTCCGAACAGTTGCTCATTTATGAAAGGCCCTACGGAGCGCCAAAGCTCTGGCGTAACCAAACGACCAGCTGCCCACCTTTCATGTGCGTAATCAGATAAAATTCGGGCCAGGGTAGGGTTTCTTCTCTTGTCGAGGCCATAAATAAGAAACAGCGGTTTTGCAACAAATATTGTTTTCAGCACCAACTGATTCCAGGCTCCTTCCTCCAGGTAATCGGCAGGGTAGGGGTTCTGGTGTGCAATAGCCTCAAATACATCGCCCATGTTAGACCTGACGCCCTCTGCAGCACGAAGCTTAAAATGCTCCGGGTGAGGGAGTAGGGGCAGGCTTGCATAGAGGGCTACCAGTTCACCCATGTCGGCTGTGTCGAACAGGTTGTCTATTTTCTCTGCAAAGGCAGTGGCGTCTGTGTGCGGGATCGACAGCAGCAGCAGTGTGCGGGCAGCCTGATCAGTTGTCCAGCCGCTCGGATTAAAACCTTCGCGCAGAGCATTGGCTTCCGTTATGGCGGCAGGGTCGAGTGCCAGCAACTTTTTACCCACAAAACGCGGTGCGGCACTAAAGGCAAGGTAAAGATCTTTATCGGCAGTAGATAACCTCACCAGATCCATCTTCTGAGTAAGCCATTTAATGGCTTGTTCTGTTGTTGTACTGCTTAAATGTTTTAGCAGCAAACTTTGCGCCTTTTTTATATCCGTTTGGTACACTGTGCAGTATAGTTAAATAAAGGTGAAACTATATCTCAATTTAATAATTTATTTCCAGACATAGGGGAAACAGCAAGGTTTTAATATCAGCATCCGGCTTATTTAAAAACAGTCTAGTTAGCTACTGCCTGGGAGGTATGCGCTTTAATGTTTCTGTAAAAAAGTCCCAGTACTTCTGCACCGAACTAATCTGCGCCTTCTCATCCGGTGAATGAGCGCCCCGGATATTCGGACCGAAGGAGATCATTTCCATTTCAGGATAGTTGGCTCCGATAATGCCACACTCGAGCCCGGCGTGGCAGGCATTTACATGCGGTACATCGTTGAACTTCTCCTCGTACAGTTCGCTCATAAGCTTTACAATGGTTGCACCAGGGCGCGGTGTCCAGCCGGGATAGGAACCGCTGAACTCTACGGAAGCGCCTGCCAGTTCCAAAGCACTTTTTATAGCTGTAGCCATGTCCATTTTTTCAGTATCTACAGAGCTGCGGGTCAGGCAAAGCACCTGGTATTCCCCGTCTTTTAACAGCACTCGTGCCACGTTGTTAGAAGTCTGCACCAGGTGCTCAATTTCCGGACTCATACGGTATATTCCGTTAGGGCAGGCATACAGCGCCCGTAAAAACGTATGCTGAAAGGCCGCATCAGCCACTTTTTCCGGGATGGCTACCTGCTCCAGTTGAATCGTAAGAGAGGGATCGGTAGTCGCATATTCAGTTTTCAGCACCTGCTCCTGTTCCTGTATGAATGTTTCCAGCGCTTGACTTTCTGTTTTGGATAAGGCAATTACAGCAGAGGCCTCTCTCGGAATGGCATTTCGTAAACTACCCCCATCAAACTGGCCTATGCCGATGTTAAACTGTTCCGAAGCAAGAAGCAGCAGGCGGTTCAGCAGCTTATTGGAGTTGGCACGGCCAAGGTAAATATCCATACCCGAATGGCCGCCCGTGAGTCCTTTAACAGTAAGTTTATACGATATGAAATCAGCCGGAACCGTGGTTTGTTTATAAGTGCCTGTTGCTGTTACGTCTATACCACCCGCACAGCCTATGGTCAGTTCATGGTCTTCTTCGGTATCCAGGTTAAGCATAATTGTGGCATTAAGCAAGCCTCCTTTAAGGCCTAATGCACCGGTCATGCCTGTTTCTTCGTCTACTGTAAAAAGCGCTTCTATCGGAGGATGGACCATGTCTTTTGAAGCAAGAACGGTCATGAGTGAGGCAACCCCGATGCCATTGTCTGCACCCAGCGTAGTGCCTCGGGCTTTTACCCAGTCACCATCCACATACATGTCAATCCCCTGTTTGTCGAAGTCAAAATCGGTATCAGCGTTTTTCTGGTGCACCATGTCCACGTGGCTCTGCAGAAGCACTGTCTGCCTGTTTTCCATACCTGCACTGGCAGGCTTCTTAATCAGTACATTGCCTGCTTCATCCTGTGTCGTTTCAAGTCCCAGGCTTTTGCCAAACTGCAGGATAAACGCCACCACTTTCTCTTCTTTCTTGGAAGGGCGTGGTACTGCATTCAGGTCGGCAAAATTATTCCACAGTTCTTTTGGTTCCAGTGCTCTTACTTCAGTGCTCATAGTTTAAATGTGTTTTAGCATGTTGGATGCCGTGTATCAGCGGAGGCGGCCATGTATGGTTTCAACAGGATATTCCCTATTTTTGCAGACAAGGTACCGCTATCAGCTTTTAGCTGCTGCAAAATAGCGAAAGTGTTTTTAAATTGATAGTCATGTTAAGGTGCAGGTGCCTTACAACTTGCGAATCAGGAGAATAGTATGTTAAAAATATTTCATAATAACAGGTGTGGTAAAAGCAGGCAAACGCTGGAAATTATCAGGAGCAGTGGCCAGCAGGTAGAAGTGGTAGAATATTTAAAGGCCACACCCACCGTAGCGGATTTGCGTGAGATTGTAGAGAAACTGGGTATCAAGCCTTCGCAATTGATCCGGAAAGGGGAGCGCATTTTTAAAGAAAAATTTGCAGGAAGAACACTTTCTGAGGAAGAGTGGCTGCAGGCAATGATAGAGCACCCGGTGCTAATAGAGCGCCCAATCGTGATCAAAGGCGATCAGGCTGTTATCGGAAGGCCGCCAGAGCTGGTAAAAACACTTCTATAAGTATCAAAACCAGCAGAAAGGGCCGTGTCTCTCATAAGAGGCACGGCCCTTTCTGCTGGTTGAGGAGTACACAAGCTTAGCCTATGCTGCCCGCTTCCTTTTCCGGGGAAGGTGGGAGACTGCCTGCAAAACAAATTTCTTATCTGCTATGAAAAAAACAGAACTATTTAATGCAAATTTTAAAAGGCATCGGTTAAGCCATGCGGTTTAATATGTAATTATCTAAATATTTGAATGCTTTATAGTTAAGCTTTGCTCAAAATTGCCCAGCGGGCACTATGGCTATCCAAGCACCCTCTATAAAGAAGATGGCAGCTATAAAAATTAATGCGTATGGAGCACAAAATTCAAAACTATTAATACTGAAATATAGTACAAGTCTTTAAGTAAAAATACACTACTACAATCGATGTTTCCCACAGGAGCTTGATATGATATAAATGAAGATTTGATACTTGGTAATCTGGCTTTACCCGGTGTTGATTTAACTGAATCCTGAAAACTGCGCTTGTTTAGAAGAGGATATGTGCTGTCGCATCAAGAGCAGGTGAATTACGGGAATTAGTAATATGTTCTGAAACCTAAATGTGCACTTACCACCCTTATGAGTAACAATTCTACCCCTTCTACAGCCTGGGTTACTTTGTTCTGTGTTTTCTTGTTAACTCTAGCTTCTGCATTGGCTGCTCCCGGTTCTAAAACAGCTATCGCACCAAACAAAACAGCAGAAGTAGCGGCGGTGGCTGCCGGTCCTGCCGGTGTCAAAGCCAGGCCTTCGTTGGTTGGAGCAATCACAATCGAATGGAAGGCAGTTGCCGGTGCAACCAGGTACATAATAGCCTATTCCTTATCTGGAGATAAAAATTACACCGAACTAGCAACCATTAATGGCACTGCCGCTGCAACGGTTTATAGTTTCCGCAACGAAGGCCTGGGGGCTAATGAAACCTATTACTATAAAGTAAAAGCAGTTACAGGATCAGGTGAAACCGACTATAGCACTCCTGTTATGGCAACTACCCATGCCGCCGCAAAGGTCTTCAATATTATGCCCTTCGGAGATTCAAATACGCATGGCACGCGCTCCGGCGATTCCAGGCCTGTTTCAGAGAGAGTGGCATACAGGAAATTCCTGTACGACCTCCTCAACAATGCACAGGTTAAATTCAACTATGTAGGCAGTGAGAAATCGGGCAGCGCTTTTATGGCTGACGACGAGAATGCCGGTTTTCCGGGTGCCCGCACAATGGACTTGCTGGCGCTACTGAAAAATGGCAGCTACCAGAACCAGGGAGGAGAGACCATAAGCAGAGGAGCAGCCGGTCGTTATCTGGACGAATATAGTCCGGATATGCTGCTGGTACACCTTGGCACAAACGGCGGACAGTATGGCGTAACAGACAGTGATCAGGCTATTGCCGAAATGAGTACGATTCTGGATGAAGTGGATGCGTACGAAGCGCGCGCCAATAAGGAAGTTACTGTTGTTCTGGCCCGGATCATCAGCCGTATTCCGAATCCAAATGATCCGCAGGCGATTCCTTTAACTACTAAATTCAACGAGAAGCTAGAGGCCATGGCTTCGAAAAGGATTGCGGAGAAGAGCGACCGGATTGTAATGGTGGATATGGAAAATGAAGCGGGCATCGTGTATAACTATACTACACAAGGTGGAGATATGGATGATCCGCTGCACCCCGGCACCACCGGCTATCAGAAGATGGCTAACCAATGGTTTAAGGTAATGAAGCCGCTTTTAGAACCTGCCACTGTCGATAACAGAACACCTGAAACAACCATTGCATCTAAACCGGAAGCCAATACAAACAGCAGAACCGCTACATTTCAGTTTAGCAGCAACGAAAGCAAAGTGATCTATGAACTTAGCTACAACGGAGGCACTTTTGCCGTAACTTCCAATCCGGTTACGTTCGATAACCTGGCAGATGGAACGTATACCATTGCCGTGAGAGCCGTAGATGCCGCCGGAAACATTGATGCCACGCCTGCCACTTATACCTGGACAGTAGATACAAAAGCTCCTGAAGCACCTGTCTTTACAAAGATTACAGAAGACAGAGGTGTTTATGCCGATGACCAGATCACATCTGATAATACCTTGCTTCTTTCCGGCACGGCAGAGGCAGGTGCTGTTGTAACAATTTTAGAAAAGATCAGAGGACAAGTAGGCACAGCCAGAGCAGCCGCAAACAGAACCTTGAGCTTTAGCTATGAAAGTACAGCCTTGCCCGAAGGTACCTATCATTTCTCGGCAAAAGCACAGGATGCAGCCGGTAACCAAAGCCAGCCCGGTAGCGAATTTAAAGTTACAGTTGATCTGACAGCACCAACAGTAGCCATTTCATCGGGTGAAGCAGGGCCGGTTAAAAATGCGTTTACAGTAGAGGTAAAGCTGTCGGAGGAAGTGTTTGGATTAGAAGCTTCGGACTTTACCGTAAGCAACGGCACCCTTCATAATCTCAGAGCAGTTGATAAACTTACCTATACCGCAACTATAACACCCACCTCTGGCAGAGAGGCTGTGGTAGCGGTTTCGCTTGCTACCGGTAAAGCAACAGATCTTGCGGGTAATGGAAATGCAGCCTCCAATAAACTGGAAACAGCCTACGACGATATTGCTCCATCCGGCTACGCCGTTCAGTTTCTGACGGATCTGATAGACGTAACGAACCTGGAAACTGCAGGCATAGGCGTAACTGGCGCTGAAGTTGGTGCGACCTATTATTTTACAATCACCAGTAGTAATGGTGGAGAAGAGATTACAGGTAGTGCTTCGGCTACTGCCAGAAACTTTACCATTGCCTCACTCAGCCTGAGAACCCTGATGGATGGTACCCTGACAGTAACTTTCTACCAAGTAGACGCAGCCGGAAACAAAGGCCGGGAGGTGACAGCGGGTGTTCGGAAAGTAACCCGTAATGTGGTGGAGGTAAAAGAAATCCCAGCTCTTACAGTGCCTTTCAGAACGACCTATGAAAGCCTTACTTTGCCAGAGCAGGTAGAGGTGACCTATGCCAATGGCGAAAAAGAAAATTTAAGTATCAACTGGGAGCGGGGCAACTACAATGGCCTGGTAGCCGGAGCGTATAATCTTAGCGGAGAACTGGTGCTTAAGCCTAACTCTATGAACACAGATAATAGAAAGGCTCAGATAAAAGTAGTGGTGGAGCCTAACCAGGCGCCCACAGTTCTTAACTTAAGTGCAGATACTTTTGAACCGGATGCAAAAGACAATGAAATCATAGGTGCTTTCAGCACAACAGATCCGGATGATGATGCGCATAGCTATGAGCTTGTAAGTGGCGAAGGCGATGCAAATAATGATCGTTTTGAGATAAGAGGCAATGAACTGCACCTGAAGTCGAACCGGGGTTTGTCCGGCATTACCAGTTTCGTCATCCGTGTCAGAAGTACAGATCCATCTAATAATTCCATAGAACAAACTTTCACACTGATCAAGTCTATTTACCATCCTGAAACAAAGCTCAAGATTGTAAATGCCTTTACGCCCGATAATGATGGCGTTAACGACACCTGGACGGTACCTGAACTCCGCTTTTATAATGATGTAGACATTCAGGTATTCGACAGAGCAGGTATCCGCTTGTTCCATACGACGAACCCGGAAGAAGGATGGGACGGAAGAGGCCAGAACGGGCAGGTTCAGCAGGGCTCGTATCTGTTCATCATCCAAGTGAAAGATATCAACCTGGTGCAGAAAGGTGTATTAACAGTACTGAAGTAGCATATAATGAAAAAGTATTTACTCGTAGCCCTTAGCTTGTTTGCAGCTTCTGCCTTACAGGCCCAGAGCTTAAAGCAGGTGAGTAATTTCTCCCAAAATCAGTTATACTATAACCCTTCGCTGACTGGGTATGGTGGTTCGGCTATTAAAAGCTTTTACCGCAACCAGTGGACCGGCTTCGAAGGAGCACCCAACACCATCTTGCTTTCGGCTGAGTTTGATTTAGCAGATCTGGCGAGTGAAAAAACGCGTAGCAAACAGCCTGTTACACATTACCAGTATGCCGGAGCAAAACACGCGCTAGGGGCAGTTATTCTTCAGGATAAATTCGGGCCTTCCCGTGAAACGCAGTTTGCTCTTAACTATAGTGCCGATGTCAGGCTGTCGGAGCACCTGGGCTTGCGCTGGGGAACTGCCCTTACGTATAGCGGACATCGTTTGGATGGTTCATCTCTTGTGGTGGACGATATGGCAAACGACCCGAGGTACCAGCGCGCGCTGGCGAACAACAGCAGCTTTAGCAAATTAGACCTTGATTTAGGTATAGCCCTTACATCAGAAAACTTTTACTTAGGCTACGCATTGCAGGATATCACCAAAGGTAAGTTTGTTACAATGGGCGACGATTACATGAATTACCTTTTCACGCATAAGCACATGGTACAGGCAGGCTATCGCGCCAGTGTTTCTAACCAGATTGGTTTGGTTGCCAATGCGCTCTACCAGCACGATGAAGTGCTGGTAGGAACACTGGATACGCAGTTAAAAGCAGTGTATATGAATCGCTTCTGGCTGGGAACAGGTTACAGGGTAAATCAGGCTTTTCATGTAACAGGCGGTGTGCGTTTCGATCAGTTCTCATTAAGCTATGCTTTCGAAACACCGGTGCAGGATGCGAGCATGTTTAATGCCTCTACCAACGAAATTTCCATTGGCTACATGCTTAACAGCAGGTTAAACAAACATATTAAGCAGGCAGTAACTGTCTGGTAAATTAATAACAGAAACAAAAGGAGCCCTGCAGCCATATGGCTGCAGGGCCCCTTTTGTTTCTGGATGCCTAGTGAGGTAAACGATCTCTGATGGCGCCGTAAGTATAGGTGCCGAGTAAGCCTCCTGCAATGGCAACCAGTATGGCCCAGTAGGCGTGGCCCAGGTTTACAAACATAGGGCCGGGGCAGGCGCCGGTCAAGGCCCAGCCTAAGCCAAAGATTGTGCCGCCGAACAGGTAGCGTGCCACAGATTTTTCTTTTGGAGTAAACTCTATCGGGTTTCCTTGTATATCGCGCAGCTTAAACTTCTTTATAAGCCATACCGCAATGATACCCAGTATAACAGCCGTACCTATTATACCATACATGTGAAACGACTGGAAGCGGAACATCTCCTGAATGCGGTACCAGGATATGGCTTCCGACTTGCTCATCACGATGCCAAACAGAATCCCGGCCAGTATAAATCTTAATTTTTTCATCTTGATCTTTTTTAAAGTTGCTAAGGCAGATTTTAACACTTAAAGCAATAGAGGCAGCAGTAGGTAAGTGGTTATAAGTCCGCCTATGAAAAAGCCGATAACAGCTACTAACGATGGCCACTGCAGGTTTGATAAGCCGCTGATGGCATGCCCTGATGTACACCCCCCGGCGTAGCGGGAGCCGAAGCCTATAAAGAATCCGCCGGCAAGTAGGAGAAGCAGGGCTTTAACGTTCAGCAGCGCATCCAGGCCCAGTAGTTCCTCTGGTTGCAGCCCCTTGGGCTCCTGTAACCCCAGTTCCCGGAGATCTGCCACAGTAGCCTCCGCTATTTGCACCCCCTCCGGCGAAGCCAGCCAGGTAGAGGCTATCCAGCCTCCTGCAATTGCACCCGCAAGAAACAGGAGATTCCAGGTTTGCTCACGCCAGTTGTAGTTGAAAAAAGCCACCCGTTTACCGGCACCACAGGCAGCACAAATAGTTCTGAAGTTTGAGGAGAAGCCAAAGGATTTCCCGAAGAAAAGCAGCAGCACCATGACAAGAGCTATTAAAGGCCCTGATACATACCATGGCCAGGGTTGTCGAAGTATTTCCAGCATGTTGTAGATCTGATTTAATGATAGTTTGATAAATTAAACAAGTGTACAGGATCAGGTAAGGTATACTTCTTTTAAGATAATGTATACCCCCATGAGCAGTACAAACCAGCCGAAGCCTGATTTTAGTTTGGCAGCCTGTATTTTGCCGGATAAGGCAGAGCCAATGTAAATTCCGGCAATGGAAACAGCAGAGAAAATGAGAAGAAACAGCCAGTCGATGCTATAGTTGAAAATGTCGCCTACAAACCCAAAAAGCGATTTGGCGGCTATAATCAGCAGGGAAGTGCCCACTGCCATTTTCATGTCGAGTTTACTGAATATGACCAGGGCCGGGATAATTAAAAAACCACCTCCTGCACCTACCAGGCCGGTAACAGTGCCTACAACAAGCCCTTCTGCCAGAATACCGGCATAATTAAAGTTTTCCGGTGCCTGGTGTTCTGAAGCTCCCTTTGGTGCAGCCTCTTCCTTTTTAGCACTTCCGGCACGTATCATACTCACCGAGGCAAAAACCATCAGCGCCGCAAACAGGAGCATGAGCAGCATGTCTTTCGTTAGTATAAATTCTCCCGTTTCCAGTATCTCAGCCGGTATCGCCGGCACCAGGTATCGCCGTGTCATATAAACGGCTACAATGGAGGGTAACCCAAAAACCAGTGCGGTTTTCAGGCTTACCAGTCCCTTTTTATAGAATTGGTAACTGCCGGCCAGGCTTGTCAGGCCAACAATAAACAGTGAGTAAGCAGTGGACAGTACGGGTGAATACCCGAGAATATAAACCAGTACCGGTACTGTAAGTATAGAGCCGCCTCCACCAATCAGTCCCAGGGACAGGCCAATGGCGAGAGCCGCTAAGTAACCTAATATTTCCATGTATGTTGTGAATTTCCGGAGCAAAAGTACGGCTCCCGGAGCTGAAGCTACGTGACTTTGGTTACATAACTATATTTTTTAAAGGCTGTGCAGCGAAATGTAATTCCGGTGCAGCGTTATGGCACCTGTCTGCTCCAGTTTCTTCAACAACCTGGAAATTACCTCACGTGAAGAGTTAAGTTCTTCGGCTATCTGCTGATGCGATAGCTTCACTTCATTGCCGCTTACTTTTGCATGGCGCTTCAGGTAAAAGATGAGTCTTTCGTCCATGTTTTTAAAGGCAATGCTATCCAGTGTCTGAAGCAGTTCTTCGAAGCGCTGCCGGTAAGAGGCAATTACAAAATGGTGCCAGCTTTTATACCTGGAAAGCCATAGCTCAGTGAGGTGGGAGGGGATAAGCACCACATCTGCGCTTGTGACAGCTTTTGCTTTAATCTGGCTTTTTTCGTTTCTGGCCTCACACATCATAGAAAGCGCACAGGCATTACCAGGCTGCAGGTAATACATCAGAAACTCATGGCCTTCATCGTCTTCCCGGTATACTTTCAGCAAGCCGTCCAGCAGCAGGATAGTAGAGCGAATATACTGGCCGGTTTGCATCACGGGCTCTCCTGCTGCCAGGTGCCTTACAGTGCTTTCCTGCTGTATCTCCGAAAGCAGCGACTGTTCCAGCTGGGAAAATTGTTGTTGAAGTATGTCAAAGTTGCTGTCCATTCTGGGATGTAAGTATAAAACTAATCAGGCACTTGCTTCCTTTGCTTTCTGGGCAAAGCCGGTTCTGGTCATTTCTCCCCAGCTTTTCTTCCCGGTCATTAAATCCCTGTTTCCTAAAATGGCGGCCCATACAGTAACAGGGTGGTAAATAAGTGGCTCTAGCAAGGCAGTCAGTACCAGGCTAAGCATGAAGCGGGGCTTTTTGTACTGCTGGTAAGACCGTTCTTCGAACAAGATAGCAAATACTGAGTTCATAATGGCAAAGGTGTACACTAAGGCGAAGAAGGAGAAGAAATATAACCAGTTAGCATAGCCTAAAAGCATGATAAACAAGAAGAACAGCAGGCCAAAAAATTCAATAAGAGGGGCGGCCCACTCAAATAAGACCCAGAGCGGGAGACTCAGCATGCCATGGATGCCATACTTCCGGTTAAAGATCATTTTACGGTGGATCCAAAGGGTTTCAGCTGTTCCGCGAGTCCAACGGTTGCGCTGCCTTTTCAAAATATTCCAGGTTTGGGGTGCCTCGGTCCAGCATAATGGATCAGGAATGAATGCTACTTTACAAGGTTGCTTTTCTTCATACATCAGGCGGCGCATGCGTACGAGCAGCTCCATGTCTTCTCCCACCGTGTTGTGGTTATAGCCTCCTGCCCTGATAACCGTTTCTTTATCGAACATGCCAAAAGCTCCTGAAATAAGCAGAAGCCCGTCTACTTTGGCCCAGGCCATACGCCCCATCAGGAAAGCGCGGAAATACTCCAGCACCTGTACTCTGGCAATAAAGCTTTCAGGTACCTTTACCTTTACCAGCCGGCCATCTTCCACAATACAGGAATTGGCAATACGGATAACACCACCTGTTGCTATTACCTTTCTGTCTTCTTCCATAAATGGCTTTACCAGTTTCAGTATAGCATCCTGCTCCAGCACACAGTCTACGTCTATACAGGCAATCAGCTGGTTAGAAGAAACGTTAATGCCCACATTCAGCGCGTCTGCCTTGCCGCCATTTTCTTTGTCTACAACTACCAGTTTATGGTAAGCCGGGTTTTTGGCTTTATAGATGCCCCGTACAGCTTTGGTGGCCACCCTTTCGTCCAGCACCATGTTTACTTTTTCCAGCTCATAGGCTTCAATCAGCAGGGCCAGTGTATTGTCTTTACTGCCATCGTTTACAATAATTATCTCGCAGTTGTTGTAGTGCAGCGTGAGCAGCGAGCGCACGTTATCTACAATGGTCATAGATTCGTTATAGGCTGGCGCAATAAGCGATACCGAAGGAGCATTGGGAGACGACAGGATGGTGCGATAGTCGACAAAGCTGTTTTTCTTTTTATAGCTTCGCATGGCAATGGCCGACAGTGCCGCCAGCAGTACATAATTCAGGCTGATACCAATGGCATAGAACAGGATGAGGTAATTAAAAACGAGAGCCGTGTTGCTCACGAAATTGCCCATGAATTGATTCATATTCTTTTATCGAGTGCATAAGCTGCAACCGGCTGCAGCGTGTGTTGATCATTGTTCTGAATGGTAGCCATAATTTCTTCGCCTCGATGACCACTGCGTACGATGGCTTTGGCCGCAGCCAGCTGCAGGCTTTTATCGTGGTGGTGCAATAGCTGCTCGTAAAAAGGAATATTCTCTTCTCCGGAGATATTGGGGAGCGTTTTCAGTATTTCCAGCTGCACTTTAAGCGGCTCCCGGTCGAAAATCTGTAGCATTTTTTCTGTTGCATCATAAATTTCGAGGTGGCAGATGGCAATTACGGCTTCTAAGCGTACCTTTTCATTCGGATGGTCCAGCATCTTGATCAGTTTTGGTGCAGAACCATGCTGGTTATAGAAGGAGATCATGCGGATGCAGAAAATAACAATGCTGGGCTCTTTTTTATGCAGCCATTTTTCGAAATGAGGAAGCTTGAGAAACTGCGTTTTTTGAGCCGCCCTTCCCAGCTGCATCTGCGACCACTCCAGCAGCGGCTCCTCCAGTTCGTCCAGGAAAGAGAAAGGCTCTTCGTTCTGCAGTTTCAGGTAAGATACCTGTGCCTCCGAACGCAGGATCTGGTTCGGGTGGTTGATGAAAGTTCTGATGAGCACGCTGTCCTGTTTCATGCCCATTTCGGTGAGTTCTCCGATGCCTTTTGCGATCACATCCCATGATCCGGAGTACAGCTTCTGCTTGGAATAGATGTGCAGCCCAAGGTCTTTGTACAGCTGGTTCAGTTTGTCGGCAAGTTCACCGATAATATTTTTGCGTAGTATAATCAGGTTCTCCAGGAACAACTGTTTCTGGAAATCATTTGTCAGGTATTTCTCCCGGAAGTTTTCCAGCCGGGCTACATTCCAGCCTTCTTCCTCAAAAATCATTGAGGTAATAAACTGCTGCGACTTTTTCTGCATGAGCTGCCTTCTGTTATAGTTAAAGCCATCTCTTACCCTGCTCAGTACTATAAATAAGAACAGCAAAATGGCTACCACCATAAATGCTGCCGATAATGTCAGGATTAACTTAACTAGCGGAGGCAGTGCGGGAGGGATGAGCAGAAATGAAGTATAAGATTCCTGATGTAACATGAAGAACTGTTTCTGGTAGAAGAACCTTTTAGGGGAGTATGCTTTTAAAGATTCTCTGTAACAACACTTAACTTAACATGAACGGGATTAGTGGCATGCACACCTGTGCAAAGGCTACTTCAGCAGAAGCCGGTTCAGCAAGCACTATTCCGGGAAAAAGTATTTTCATCAAACTAGAGCCGTTCAAGCATTACTTAACAGATGTGTATCGAATAAGCAAACGCTTAACCCGGAGGGAGAGTTCACCAGGGCTGAAGGGTTTTGCAATAAAGTCATCGGCGCCTAACTTAAACGCATCCATAATGGTGCCCTCTTCGTCGGCAGCAGATAAAACTATAACTGGTAAACCTGGTAAATCAGATTTGATGTAAGACAAAACCTCCATGCCGGTTACAAAAGGCAGCATCAGATCGGTGATTACCAGGTGAAGTGAACTGGCGCTGCTCTTCAGCTTCTCCATTGCTTCTTTTCCGTTTCGTGCTGCAACCACTTCATAGCCATCTTTCCGTAACCTGAACTCTAAGGTTCTCAGAATCATTTCATCGTCTTCAATTACTAATATCATAAGTTTGTAATCGGTTAAAATTATAGCCTTTCTCAGGCCTGGTTCCATACTTTACTATTTCTTTTCCTTTCAGAGCTCCGGGTTAATAAAAACTTATAGCTGGGCCAGCTGAGGTTTTATTTCTTTCGCTGCCTGTTCGTAAATAACCACCAGCTCCCTGTAAAGTTTCATGGCAATTTCCGGTGATGTATCAGCTGTCGTTTCCATTGCCTTCAGTCGGCTGGCCATTGTCTCAACTCCCAGCATTGTTACAGACGACTTTAGCTTATGGGCCAAAAGCTTAATTTCCTGTGTATTACCTTTGCTGGCGGCATTTCTGATATTCTCCAGTTCGGCCGGTACCTGCTGCAAAAACAGCTCCATCATTTCTTTTATGAAGTCTGTATCACCGCCAGACATTTCCTGCAGGTAGCTGAGGTCACACACCGCCTGTAGGGTTTCCTGCTCGGTGGCCTGTACTTCGTCTGCCGCTTGCTGCACATCTACCGTATCTTTGGGCGTAAGCCGGATAATCTTCTGAAGGAGGTCTTTCGGGTGAAATGGCTTTGAGATATAATCGTTCATGCCCAGGGCCAGGCACTTTTCTTTTTCACCGCTCATGGCATGTGCGGTCATGGCCATTATCGGGATCTCTGATTTCAGCTCACTTCTGATTTGGCGGGTAGCTTCATATCCGTCCATAATGGGCATCTGAATATCCATCAGAATAATGTCGAAGTGTTTTTGTTGCCTGACAAGCTCTACTGCCTCCGCGCCGTTAACAGCCAGTTCGGTAGTGAAGCCCATGTCTTTTAAAACCTTTAGCGCAAGCTTCTGATTCAGGGTATTGTCTTCTGTAACCAGCACATGTAATTGCCTGCTGGCAAAGCTTTCTTCCATCTGAACCTGGGCTCCATAATTGGCAATGTCTTCTTCTGTTGCCTTTTTGTACGGAATCCTGACGGTGAAAAGGGAGCCTTTGCCTGGCGTGCTCTCTACGGTTATTTCGCCCTGCTGTAGCTCCACCAGGTTGCGGACAATGGTTAACCCGAGGCCGGTGCCACCAAATTCCCGGTTAGTAGCGGTCGTAGCCTGGTTAAAGCGTTCAAAAATGCTTTCCAGTTTATCGGCAGGTATACCCACACCACTGTCTGCAATTACTATATCCAGCCAGATGGTCTCTCCTTCTTCTTTATAGATTTTGGTATTAACCAATACGGCTCCCTTCTCGGTAAATTTGATGGCGTTCTCTATCAGGTTGTAGAGAATCTGCGTTAGCCTTACCGGGTCACCAAGCAATAAAGTAGGAATTTGTTTGCTGCAGTTCACAGAAAAGGCCAGTCCTTTTGTCACTACCTTCGGCTTTAAAAGAACCTTAAGTGAGTTTAAAAGAGAATTGATATCAAATGGCAGTTGCTCGATTTGCATCATGCCCGCCTGTATCTTCGAGAAATCAAGAATATCGTTGATAATCGTGAGCAGGTTCTCGCCAGACGACTGTATCGCGTGAACAAACTGCTTCTGCTCATCATCCAGCGCCGACTTTTGCAGCAGGTGCGTGAAGCCCAGGATGGCATTCATCGGTGTCCGGATTTCATGGCTCATATTAGCCAGGAACCTGTCTTTAACCAGTACCGACGCCTCGGCTTCTTCTTTTGCCTGTACTAACTCTTTTTCTGCTTTTTTGCGTTCTGTGATGTCTTCAAAAGCAGCAATGGCAAAAACAATCTCATCTTCGCCATTGTAAACCGGGCAGGCTGTTTCAGAGAGAAGAATCCTGGTATCGCCGTTCCGGATTTCCATGTCGTCTACCTTGGTGCTGATGCCGCTCAAAGCTTTCATGATCGGCATTTTGCTGACAGGGTATATTTCTTCTGTACCGGAAACAAATACCTTATGATAATCGAGGAGTTGCTTCAGGTTGTTGATGGAGGCATTCGGAAATAGCCTGCTCAGGATCTCTTTACCGCCTTTGTTTGCATAGTAAAGCTCGCCCGTAGCATCGCGTACTGTAATACCAATAGGCAAGGCCTCGAAAAACTGTTTTAGGCGTAGTTCGTTTTCTCTTAGCTCTTTTTCAAGTTTACTTCGTTTGTTGAGATCAGCAAAAATGAAATAGGCCGCAACCAGTACCACCACAAGAATCAGGAGCGTGCTCAGGAGGTTTATAACCCACACTTCCTGCGAGAGTTCTTTGCTTTGCGTGGACCTGGCGTGTAGCAGCTTGTTTTCGATTGCCTTCATATCAGCTACCAGCAGGTAAACAGAATCCATCATCACTTTTCCTCTGCCACTCGAAATCATGGCAGCGGCTGCTTCCGGTGAGCCGCTGCGCAATAGTTGCTCAGTAAAATCGATTTTGGTGTTTACGGTTTGCTCAAGCTTCTGTACACGGTCCTGTTGTGCAGGATTATCTGCTGTGAATTCTTTTACGTTTTTAAGGTGAAGAAGCGTAGTGCTTTTCAGGTCTTCATAGTGTGCTTTAAAGGTATCGTTGTTGCTGATGACATACCCTCTGATGCTGCTCTCAAGGCTGGCAAGCGTGTTCACGGTTCCCTCCAGTTCATTCAGAACCCGGTAAGTATGCGAGACAGAATCTTTGGTTTGTCCCAGGCTTTTAGTTAATCTGAAGGAAAAGATCTGAACCGTAAAGGCCAGTAAAATACTAAGGCTAAGCCCTAGTATAAGCTTACTTTTTAAGTTTCTGCCTGTAGGAGAAGTAGCTGAAGAGTTCTTCACGAAAACAAGTAATTTTTACAAAGGTCGTTTTTAATTCTTAAATTGAAATAATCTAAGTTTAAAAAAATTAATCAATTATAGAAATAAATTTTTAAAAAAGTTTACTATAAGTGCTTATTGTCTAGAAATATGATTGTTATAATTGTATATAGTTAAGTTTTAGTGCTTGCTGTTACCTATTTAAAATATAAGGTTATATAGTATTAATCGGTACTTTAATGTTTCGCGTTTTTACGCCGAATAATGTCAGCAATCATATTTCCGACTCTTAATTTAAAAATTCATTTTATTCGGACTCCTATTATTTAAAAATTTGTTTGCTTCCGGTAAGGTACCGGGCAAACAAAATACAGCATAAAGCGGTATGGTTCATGTAGATATATCTGATTATAGGAATACATGAAAAATGCATACCTCAGTTACCTGTTGGGCAGGCTCCCCATAGCTGTAAGCATGTTTGGGCATGGACTGGTGCGGCTGCCCAAGTTAGACAAATTCAGCGCCTGGATGGTAGGATCCTTTGAAAGCACATTTCTGCCCACCCCCTTCGTTACCTTCTTTAGCTATGCTTTGCCGATCATAGAGCTTAACATCGGCTTTTTGCTGCTTGTCGGGTTATTTACCAGGCAGGCCATTGTAGCAGGCATACTGGTGATGCTTGTCCTCATTTTTGGCTCCAGCTTGCTGGAAGAATGGCAGAATGTATTTATACAGATGATGTATGGTGCTTATTTTGCCGTGCTGCTGGCCTTTGCCAAAAAGTATAACCGTTATTCTGTTGACAGGCTGTTTTTCCGTAAATCTATTCTTTAACAGAATAGCCGGGGCCCGTGTCAGAAGCGAATGCTCCGGACTGTGTTATTTTCTCTTGTAGTTTTTATAACGCTGAAGCGCTTCTATAAAATAATAGTCTGCGTAGGTAAGCGGCACATCAATTTCGGTACCTGCCGGGTGGTGCCCCACGCCATGTTTCAGAATAAAGCCTCCGTTTGTGCCTGGCGCTGCTTTATAGGTATCAGCTGACAAATGCTGAAGTATGGTTTCTGCCGCCGAGAAGTAACTGGAAGCCTCCTCTGTTTCCACATAAGTGCTGAGCTCCAGCAGGGCAGAAGCGATAATGGCAGCTGCCGACGCATCCCGCAGCGCATCCGGTATATCTGGTGCATTAAAGTCCCAGTAAGGAATCTTGTCTTCCGGCAGGTTTGGGTGGTTTAACATAAAATCGGCTATTTCGCGCGCCTGGTCCAGGTAAATACTATCTTTTGTCTCACGGAACATTAATGTATAGCCATAAAAGCCCCAGGCTTGGCCTCTTGCCCAGGCAGATTCATCGGCATAGCCTTGTGCTGTTTTCTTTTCCTGTACGGCACCGGTAGCAGGGTTATAGTTAATGACATGGTAGGTGCTGAAATCCGGCCGGAAATGATTTTCCATGGTTGTATTGGCATGCGTGACAGCAATGTTATAAAAAGACGAATCGCCTGTGGTGCGGGTAGCCCAGAACAGCAGCTCCAGGTTCATCATATTGTCTATAATAACAATAAAGTCGTTGGGAGAAGAATTCCAGGAGCGGATGCAGCCTACTTTCGGATCGAAGCGGGTTGATAAGGATTTGGCGCTATTCAGCAGGATTTGCTCATAGGCTGGTTTGGGCCTGAGGCGGTTTAAGTTGCCGAAGCTGCAGTACATCATAAAGCCAAGATCGTGGGTAGAGGTGTTAAACTGTTCTTTCTCCAGTACCTGCATCATGCGCAGTGCCCCCTCGTATAAAGCTTCATCTTTTGTTTCTTCGTACAGATAAAGGAGTGTTCCCGGGTAAAAACCACTGCACCACCAGTCAGAGCCGCTTGTCTCCAGCTTATCTCTCTCTTCGTGGTATGTTTTAGGAAACTGATCCTGCGGCAGCCTTTCCATCATTACTTTATACTGTGCAGCCGCATCCTGGAAATTACTGTCAGCCATGGCAAGCAGATCCTGCTTCGGCTCCAGCCTTACCTGTTGTTGCTGTACTTTGTCGGTGCTGCTGCAAGCCGAACCGGCAATAAAGCTTATGAAAAGAAGTGCTTTTACGTACATGTTTTTGCTGATCATAGAAAAAGCCTGTATATAGTGAAAGAGACGCTGCTAGTGAGTACTCAGGATAAAATTCAGGTTAATATAGCTTATTCCGGCCTTTATGCAAAACGTTTGCAGGCTAGAGCAGCCAGCCTAAGATGCTGCCGGTAATTTTGTCTGGCTGGAACTGGTGAAGATTTTACCTTACCACAGCTGCCATTCAGTTTCAAAGAAGAGCCTGGCAACCACACTTTCCAAAAAAATAAAAGATGGCAGGCAACCTGCAGGAGGACTCTTGCATCTGCTACGATAGAAGCAGGCTCAACCTGCCTTACGAGTGTTTTTAATGCTTCTGATGCAATTTTAGTCTGAATTAATTTTTGCTGCCTGAATCTTTTAGCTTCTCACATGAAAAATAAATGTATTGTTGCCTGCCTGCTCACCCTGTTTCTGGGTTGCTGCCATTTTGCTATGTATGCCCAGGGAATCAGGGGTACAGTAAAAGACGACAAAGGCGAACCTTTGCCTTACGCATCTATTTATATTGCCAATCTGAATAATGGGGCATCTACCAACGTAAATGGCGAGTTCGAAATTAAGCTGGCAGCAGGAAAGCACACTGTTGTGGTAAAATACATTGGCTATGCAGCTGTTGAAAAACAGGTTGAAGTAAAAACCAGCTGGGTTGATGTAGACTTTGTTTTACGGGAGCAGGGCTTCTCGTTGAAAGAGGTAGAGGTAAAAAGCGGGAACGAAGATCCTGCTTATACCATTATGCGCAAAGCAATTGCTAAAAAGAAGTTTCACCAGTTACAGTACAACAGCTATAAGATGCGGGTGTATATAAAAGGCACAGGTGAACTTACCAAAGCACCTTTCTTCTTAAAGAATAAACTCAAAGAGGAAGGGGTAAAGCTCAATGAAGCCTATACGACCGAATCGGTTAGCGAAATAACTTTTAAGCAGCCGAACAAGGTGGAGGAAAATGTAATCTCTATCCGGACAAAAGGTGATAATAAAGGAAGTGCATCGCCCAGCAGTTTTATCCAGCAAAGTTTTTATAACGATAAGATTGCGGAAATCGTCTCGCCGCTTTCCCGCTCCGCTTTTGCCTACTACAGGTTTGAATACGCAGGTAGTTTCGAAGAAAAAGACATTGTAGTAAATAAGATCAAGGTAACCCCCCGTTCGCGCGGTGACCAGGTGTTTGAAGGGTATATCTATATTATTGAGGATTACTGGGCCATTCATAGCCTCGACCTGAAAACCAGCATCATGGGCTTTCCTATAAGCGCCAAACAGAACTATGCCGAAGTGGCTCCGCGGGTATGGCTACCGGTAACGCATCAGTATAAGTTTTCCGGAAAAGTAATGGGCTTTGCAGGAGAATTTAAGTACATGGCCTCCTGTAGCAATTACCAGGTAGAGCTGAACAAGGACCTGATCGCTGAAACAGAAATCATAGACGAGAAAGTAGAGGACGTGCCCAAAGAGGTTGCCGCTTTAAAACCAGCCGCAAAAAAAGATGCGGCAGAAACACTGGCTACACAAGATAAACTTACCCGAAAGCAGTATCGCCAGATGATTACGGAATATGAGAAGGAAGCCCGGAAAGCCCAGCAAGAGCCGGAGGTAATCAGCGAAAGGTCTTTTGCCATAGATAAACTGGCAACCAAGCGCGATTCCGCCTACTGGGAAGAGGTACGCCCGGTGCCGCTAACTGTTAAAGAACTGCAGGGCTATAACCGCGACGACTCCCTGGCACTGGTAGAGAAAGCAAGAATAACCGGAGTGGATTCGGCCAATGTAATACGGAAGAAAAGATTTAAACCAACAGACCTGATCGGAGGTGCTTCTTATAACCTGTCGCCGAAGATGCGCCTTTACCTGGACCCCACACTTGCGCAGACACACTATAACACTGTAGAAGGTGTAAATGTAAATGTAAGCGGAAAGCTGCGCTACCAGTACGATAGCCTGCGGCGCACATTTGAGGTTGCGCCGATGCTACGGTACGGGTTTTCAAGCAAAGACTTTTACGCAAAGTCAAGGTTCTCGCATACCGTGCAAGATGGTTTGGCTTCGCGTAGTATGTTTCTGGAAGGAGGCAAATTTGTACCCCAGTTCAACGAAGACGAACCGATTCATCCTTACATCAACACATTGAGCACGCTTTTTTTCCGAAGAAGCTACATGAAGTTATATGAGAAATGGTATGCAAAGGCAGGGTATGCATATAAACCTACCGCATCGCTTAAGCTGAACGGAAGCCTTGAGTGGGCACAGCGGAACCAGCTTTATAATAAGGCCGACTATAGCCTGCTGTATGGCGAAAACCGCACCTTTACACCTAACCTGCCCGAAAATAATGAACTGGCTGACACAGGTTTTCCGCAGCATGAGGCGCTTATCTTTCAGGCCGATGTAAGTTACAGGCCCGCATTACGCTACAGGGTGTATAACGGCAGGAAGTACCCGGTGCTGGAACAATCGCCGGAATTGCTACTGATGTACCGCAAAGGCATTTCTGGCGCATTGGGAAGCGACGTGGACTTAGACCAGGTACAGCTTGGCGTAAAGCATGGCTTTAGCTTTGGTGTGCGCGGCAGACTGGAACTGGAAGCATTGGGGGGGACCTTCCTGAACAACAACAGTATGTACTTTATGGATTACCAGCACTTCGACGGCAACCGCACTATCCTGAGCAGCCTTCGCCCGGCCGGTGCTTTTCGCCTGCTTGATTATTACGCCTACAGTACAGCCAGATCCTATTTCTCCGGCCACACCCATTACCAGTTCAGGCGGTTTCTCTTAACACAGCTGCCTGAAGTGCGTTTTGCGGGGCTTAAAGAAAACATTTTTGTTAACTACCTTAAAACTTCCACGTCACCTCATTACTATGAGCTAGGGTATTCGCTGGATAATGTTTTCCGTGTTTTCAGGGTAGAAGCTGCCGCATCGTTCCAGGACAGAAGTTTTAAAGAATTCGGTTTCCGGGTAGGTGTTGCCACGTTTCTGAAAGTTAGCACTAATTAAATCCCAGACATACCGAAAAGTCTTGTAGCCGTTCATTAGCGGAAGCCGGTTAACAGCTACAAACCCTTTAGGCCACTCACCGGATTACCTTTTCTGATCATCTTTCTGTATTTTGCCGGCAAAAGAACAACTACAAAATGAACTATAGAGAAAGACTGGCTGCTATCCGGGAGCAGATGAAAGAACAGGGAATCAGTGCCTATATCATACCTTCGGCTGACCCTCATATTAGTGAATACCTACCAGACCGCTATAAATGTATTTATTTTGCCTCGGGCTTTACAGGCTCTGCCGGTACGCTGGTGATAACAGCAGACTTTGCCGGCCTCTGGACCGATGCCCGCTACTTTGTGCAGGCCGTTGAACAACTGCAGGACTCTGGCTATGAACTGGTGAAGTTACAGGTGCAGCAGGCACCGGAATATATCCAGTGGCTGGCGGAACGTCTGAAAGCGGGAGAGGTGGTAGCTTTTGATGCAAAGCTTATATCGGTGCAACTGGCTCAACTGCTGGAGCAGGAACTAAGTCCTGTCGGTATCCGGATTGCCAGCCATCACGATCTGCTGGAGCCTGTATGGCACGATCGTCCGGCATTGCCAGCTGCTCCGGCTTACCTGTTAGATGAATCCGTTACCGGAAAATCTTTTCCCGAAAAATTAACGGAACTGCGTGCTGTGTTGCGAAAGCAGAGAGCAGATTACCACCTGATCTCTTCACTGGACGACATGGCCTGGCTTTTTAACATGCGGGGCAGCGATGTGAAGTGCAATCCGGTAGTGCTGAGCTTTGCACTGATCAGCCAGGATAAAGCTGTGCTGTTTATAGAGCAGGACAAGCTGAAAGAGGAGGAGAAGCTGGCGCTGGAAGGGTTTGGAGTAGAGCTGCAGCCTTATGAGGAAGTGGAGCGGGTGCTGGCCGAGCTGGAAGCATGTTCTATTTTGATCGACCCGAAGCGCACCTGTTTTGCCCTTTACAAAGTGCTGGCGCCTTCGGTAAAGGTTGTGCAGAATACCAACCCGACTACTTTTTTTAAAGCCATTAAAAATGAAGTGGAAATAGCCAACACCCGAAAAACAATGGTAAAAGACGGTGTGGCTGTCACCCGTTTTTTTAAGTGGCTCGATGAAAACATTGGCAGCGCCAGGATCACAGAAATTTCGGTCGCTGAAAAGCTGCTGGAGTTTAGGGCAGCGCAGGAGGGCTTTGTGGGAGAAAGCTTCGATACAATAGCCGGCTACAAAGCACACGGGGCTTTACCGCATTACAAAGCTACTCCTGAGAGCGATGTGGAACTACAGGCAGATGGCTTGTTTTTGCTGGACTCAGGCGGACAATATACCACAGGAACAACAGACATTACACGCGTGATTTCTTTAGGCAACCTGACGGAAGAAGAAAAGACAGATTATACCCTTGTGCTGCGAGGGACTATAGACGGTTCTACTGCACGCTTTCCAAAAGGCACCCGTGGTTACCAGATAGATGCGATCACACGCAAGCCGCTCTGGGATCATGCGCGCAACTATGGGCATGGCACCGGGCACGGCGTTGGTTTCTTTCTGAATGTGCACGAAGGTCCGCATGTTTTCAATGCAACACCCACTCCAATCGATATTGAGCCGGGAATGATTACCTCGGTGGAACCAGGCCTTTACCGGCCAGAGCAGTATGGCATACGCATCGAAAACCTGGTACTGACGGTACCGGATGTGGTAAACGACTTTGCAGCCTTCTATACCTTCGAAACCTTAACTATTGCGCTGATAGATACGGCACCGGTCAAAAAAGAACTGCTGGAGCCTTACCACATTAACTGGCTGAACAGGTATAATCAGCTGGTTGTGGAAAAATTATCACCGTATCTAAGTGCCGAAGAATCAGCGTGGCTGCAGGAAAAAGCAAAGCCAGTTTAACCTTTGAGCCTCTTTGTAAAGCAGCGTTCTCATACTTTGTTCTGCATATATTTTTCATTTGTGCGTATAGGTTACCATTCTTAAAGTAAGCTATGAAGCAAGTGACGAATACAGTGCTCATGATAGAGCCAACGAATTTTGGGAATAACCCAAGAGGGGAAGAAGTAAACGAATTTCAACAGGATATAACAGGACTTACACCCGATCAGGTGCACGATCTGGCATTACTTGAATTCCGGAATGCGGTGGCGCAACTAGAGGAGTTAGGAGTAGAAGTGGTGGTGTTCAAAGACGAAGTCGATTCTGAAACACCGGGTTCTATATTCCCAAATAACTGGTTTAGCACGCACCGGAGCGGACAGCTGGTAACCTACCCTTTGGCCCCCGAGGGCAGGAGGGAAGAGCGCAGAAGCGATATAGTGGCTTTTCTGGAAGAGCAGTGTGGCTTTTGGGAGCACCTGGCCCTGGAGATGTTTGAGCAGCAGGACGATCCTCGTTTTTTAGAAGGTACTGGCAGTATGGTGTTAGACAGGCAGAACAAGGTGGCGTATGCTGCCATTTCACCCAGAACCGAGGAAGAGCCCTTGTTTCAGTTCTGCGAGATTATGGAATATACACCTGTTACGTTCAGAGCTACCGGTCCTAAAGGCGATCCGCTGCTGCACACAAACATGATTATGAACATGGGTGACGGCTTTGCTATTGTTGCGCTGGATGCCATACATGAGGAAGACGTGGAAAAAGTACGGAATAGCCTGCTCAATTCTGGTAAAGAGATCATCCAGATTACCAAACAACAGGCTTTCTATACTTTTGCCGGGAACATGCTGCAAGTAGAAAATAAGGCAGAGGAAAAAATCCTGATCTTATCCAGGACTGCCTATTACTCACTTACAGAAGACCAACTAACCCGGCTAACCGATCATAATGATCACATCCTGCCACTGCCGATACACATCATAGAAAAAGTAGGGGGCGGTAGTGTGCGGTGCATGATGGCAGAGATCTTTAAACCTGACAGGTAAGGAATGCCTGCATCATTACAGCTAAGCGGGCAGAGGGTACGTTCTCTGCCCGCTTAGCTTTTTAAAAGCCTGCCTTCCAGCAGCTGCGCGTAAGAAAATGGAGCTAATACCCGTAAAATGCTGTTTCGCTGCAACTTTTCCTCTGATTTCACTTAAAGAAGGGAATACACATACAGGTTGCTTAAATTCTTACCCCTATGAAAATAAAACGTTTACTAAACAAACCCTTACTGCTTTTTACGCTCGCAACTGGCGCAGCCATTCCGCTAGCTCAGGCTCAGACAACTCCACCTGCCGCAACTGTTACCGTTAAAATAGACGTGCCCGAAAGCATGCGTGCCGCACCTTTTAATGTAGATCGTTTTGCAACTGTGCCCAAAGATTTTTCGCTGGAAGTATACGCACGCGTAAGCGGAGTCCGGTTTATGGCAGTTGCCCCGAACGGAGATTTATTTGCTTCAGTGCCTGGTGAATCTGATAATAAAATTAAGCTTATCCGCGCCAATGAAAATGGTACTGTGCAAGACTTTGATTATGCGACAGGTCTGCAGCACCCTCACGATATTGTTTTTCACCAGATTGGAGACATCCAATATATGTATGTGGCCGAAAAGAACCAGATCAGCAGGTTTGTGTATAAAGAAGGAGAAACCCGTGCAGGAGCGCGTGAGGTCATTATCAGTAATTTGCCCGATGAGAGCCTGCCGGAGCTAAAGGGAAATTACGGGCACGTGCTTAAAAACATTGCCATCGACAGCAATCATAAGATTTATGTATCCATTGCTTCTACCTGCAATGCCTGCGAAGCGGATACCAAAAGCGATCCCAAGCGTGGTGCTATTTACCAGTATAACGCCGATGGCAGCAACAGACGGCTTTTTGCCGAAGGCATACGCAACGCGGAAGGACTGGCCTTTCTCCCGGGCACAAACGAGCTGTGGGTGGTGGGCAATAACCGCGACTGGATTCCATATCCGCACAATGATAACACCGGCAGGTACGGGCAGGTGCTTCAGGCTTATGTTGACAACAACCCTCCCGAGATATTTACCAAAGTGCGCGACGGCGGAAACTATGGCTGGCCTTTCTGTAACCCGGACGGTTCTCAAGGCATGAATAACATGCCCTACAACAAAGACTACGATACCAATAAAGATGGCGAAGTAGATTGCGATGAAATGGACAGAGCTACGAAGGGAATTGCGGCACACTCCGCACCCCTCGGACTGATATTTACACAGGGTACTCAAATGCCACAGCTGTACCGCAATGGGGCGATTGTGGCATTGCATGGCTCCTGGAACAGAGATAAAAAGACAGGCTATAAAGTAATATACTACCCATGGAACAGCCAAACGCAAACACCCGGCGACCACATCGACCTGGTAGGTGGTTTCCTGAACAGCGATTCTACCGTAGCTTATGCCCGTCCGGTTGATGTGGCTGTTGGCACAGATGGCAGTTTATTTATATCAGACGACGCAACCAAATCAATTTACAGGCTCACCTACTCGGGCCCTGTAGCATCAGCTAAGAACGATGAACTGGAGCGGGCGCTTACCATTTATCCTGTTCCCGCAGAAGGAGATTTAAAGATTGCACTGAACGGGCTCAAAAGTAAAGAGGTGAGAATTACCATGACCAATGCCCAGTCGGCTAATGTAGTGGACGAAACAAGAGCAATTAGTTCAGGTGAAAACAACCTGCTGGTTGATACCTCTAAGCTGGCCAACGGGGTTTATTTTTTAAGTATATTTTCTGACGGTGCCCGGGTTGTACGGAGGGTTGTGGTGAGAAATAAATAAGAGCTTCAGATTATAACCGGTATAGTACAGCCTTTACTAAATTTCAACATTCAAGCGAAAGCCTTAGCTCCGTATGCAGCTAAGGCTTTACTTTGTTACCAGACAGGCAGGTGGTGCAGGTAGTTTATTTTCTAATCTTGTAAAGCGTGTATACTAGCCATTAAATGAGCAGTCTGATACTATTATTTTTATGCTTGGGCCTGGGCCTGGTACTGCGAAACGTAAAAGCATTTCCTGCTACTACTGCCGTAGCACTGAACCAGTTTATCATTTATATCTCTCTGCCTGCTCTGGCGCTTTATTTCATCCCGGAAATCATTATCGACAGCACAGTGCTGTTACCGGTTGGGGTGGCCTGGATCTGTTTTGCAGGTTCTGCTCTTATTTTCTATACTCTTGGTAAAATCTATGGCTGGTCCCGGAAATTAACAGGCTGCCTTATCCTGATGGCAGGTCTGGGAAACACTTCGTATGTCGGATTTCCCGTGGTAGAGGCTTTGTATGGTATTGATGGTCTTAAAACAGCCATATTGGTAGATCAGCCTGGCTCGTTCATGGTTTTGTCTACGCTTGGTATAGCTGTGGCAGCGGGTTTTTCGAAAGGTGGTGCCAGTACAGCGCTGATAGTCCGGAGAATTGTCACCTTTCCGCCCTTTATTATGTTTGTGCTGGCGGTCGCTATGAACCTGCTTGGCCTGACATTCCCAGACGTGGTGAAAGAGGTATTTGAGCGATTAGGCGGCACGGTTACGCCCCTGGCCTTGGTTTCGGTGGGCATGCAGCTACGGATCGAGCGCCGCAGCAAGCACTGGCGCTTTGTCGTTATGGGGCTACTTTACCAGTTGCTTTTGGCTCCTGCACTTATCTATCTGCTCTATGTGGTGGCACTGGGAAACAGGAGCGAGGTGGTGCAGATCTGTGTGATAGAAGCTGCCATGGCTCCCATGATCACCCCCTCCATTGTGGCGGCCTCCTATGGTTTAAAGCCCCGGCTCGCCAACATGATGATCGGCATCGGCATTCCCATCTCCTTCATCACCCTGGCCTTCTGGTACTGGATGGTTATATAAATTTGAAGATTTGAAAATAAAAAAAGAAATTAATCAGCACATTTCCTCATTTCCACATCTTCAAATCTCCACATCTCCACATCTTTACTCCGGTTCCTGGTAGGTGTCGAGTTTGATTTTTTCGATTTGCAGGTAGTTCTTAAACTGGTGAATCATCTTATCCATTTCCCGTTCTTTCTGATCGAGGGCAATAACTTCTTCGTTGCTTGTTTCCAGCACTGGCTTCAGGCGGGACAAGCTATCCTGCAGCTGTGTGATGGCTTCTTCGGTATGTTCTACAACAGCCTGGTTTTGCTGGGTTTCCAGGCTTTGTTCGAGCTCCCGTATATACAGTTCCAGAAAAGGAACCATGTCCCATGGGTTATTTGGGCGGTTCCAGGTGAAGGTGGTGTTGCAACGGCGGCAACGATAGGTATTGCTGCGCCAGCCATGCTCATTCGTGGCAGTGCCGTTTCGTTTCAGCATATCTGCCTTCTGGCATTTCGGGCAGTACGCATTATCTTCTATGATTTTAGAGAGCCGTTCCCTTTTATCCAGTATGGCAGCACGGTTAGCCGCATGGGTCAGCAACTGCTGCTCAAGATTATGGCAGGCGGTTGTTAGCTGCTCATGCTCCGAACTCAGTTCACCTGTGGCTATCAGGTGCTGGGCACGCTTGCTGAAGAAATGAATCAGTTTGATTAACTCTCTTTCGTTTGCTTTCAATGCTGGCTGTTTCATGTAGCAAAGGTACATAAAAACAACAAGAGATGCTTGTGCCGTATAAGGCCGCAGCCAAGGCTGCAACAGAGCCCAAGTACGAATGCTTGATTTTTTCTTTATCTTGGAAGCCAAAAATGTTTAAATGCCCGAAGGGTTTTGACTATACCAACTTACTTCATCATGATTCTGAAGCAACTGCAATTGATGCCAGTATGGCTAATTATATACCTCTGTCTTACGTCCGCTTCTGTATTAGCCCAGAAAAAGAGCCAGGGAGAGCCTGACCAGGTATATGTAGACAGCAAAGGGATTTTACGCTGGAAAAAATCAAAGCAGGAAGCAGCTTTTTTTGGCGTAAATTATACTGTTCCTTTTGCTTACGGTTACCGTTCGGTGAGGGCAATGGGCATTAAACCGGAGCAGGCGATTGAGCAGGATGTGTACCATATGGCCCGCCTCGGGTTTGATGCCTTTCGGGTGCATGTGTGGGATACCGAAATTACAGATACCCTGGGAAACCTGCTGGAGAACGAGCACCTGCGCTTGTTTGATTACCTCCTTTATCAGTTAAAAGAGCGCGACATTAAAGTAATGCTGACTCCCATCGCTTTCTGGGGCAACGGGTACCCGGAGCAGGATGAGGCAACGCCCGGATTTTCTCACCGCTACGGCAAGCAGAAAGCTTTGCTGAACGAAAGTGCCTTTAAAGCCCAGGAAAATTACCTGAGGCAGCTTTTGAACCATGTAAACCCTTATACCAAGCTTCGCTATAGTGCCGATGCAAACATTATCGGTGCAGAGGTTAACAACGAGCCACACCATACCGGTGCAAAAGAACGTGCAACTGAATATGTTAACCGAATGGCGAATGCCTTAAGAGCCTCGGGGTGGAGCAAACCCATATTCTATAATATAAGCGAATCTCCCCGTTATGCCGATGCGGTTGCCAGAGCAAAAGTAGATGGCTTCAGCTTTCAGTGGTATCCTACAGGCTTGGTAGCCAACTATACCATACCCGGAAATTATCTGCCTCATGTCGATAAATACCAGATTCCCTTTGATACCATTGCAGCCTTTGCGAACAAGGCGCTTATGGTATATGAGTTTGATGCCGGTGACGTGCTGGGCTCTTACATGTATCCTTCTATGGCTAAAAGCTTCAGGGAGGCAGGCTTTCAGTGGGCTACGCAGTTTGCCTACGATCCTATGGCAACAGCTTATGCCAATACCGAATACCAGACGCACTACGTTAATTTAGCCTATACACCTTCCAAAGCCATTAGCCTGCTGATTGCCTCAAAAGCTTTCCATGCCATTCCCTTACGGAAAAGCTTTGGCACTTATCCAGCCGATAGTACTTTCGGGGCATTCCGGGTAAGTTATAAGCAATCGCTAAGCGAGATGAATACTGCCCAAGAATTCTATTACTCTAACAGCACCCGTACAAAGCCTGTAAACGCCGCTAAACTGGAAAAGATAGCAGGTGTGGGTACTTCGGCAGTGGTACAATACAGCGGAACAGGTGCCTATTTTATAGATAAGTTAGAGAATGGGGTCTGGCGTTTAGAAGTAATGCCCGATGCGGTACACATACGCGACCCGTTTGCAAAGGCTTCTCCTGCCAAAGAAGTTACCCGCATTCAGTGGGAGTTGCAGGAGATGCATATTGCTTTGGCCGACCTTGGAAAAGAATTTAGCATTCAGGCTTTAAATCAGGGAAATACTCGAAAGGCAACCGCCCTTAACGGACAGTTCCAGGTGATGCCCGGATCTTACCTGCTGCTCCGGAAAGGAAAAAGCTATGGCAAAACCAATACAAAAGTGGGAAGTGTGGCGCTGCACGAATTCGTGGCACCACAGCCGCTGGAAAACCGTCCGTTTGTAGCACATCAGCCTTTACACGAGGTGTCAGCCAACAGGCCCTTTAGCATTAAAGCACAGGTAGCAGGCATTTCGCCAAAAGCCAAAGTGGCGGTGCAACTCAGCAATACAGCTGGCATGTACAAAACAGTAGCAATGGAGCAGAAGGAGGCGTATTTTTATGAAGCTACAGTGCCTGCCGATATAGTTATACCCGGTGCCATCCAGTATAGGGTAATGGTGCAGGACGAGGAAAAACACTACACTTTTCCGGGTGGTTACGAAGGCGATCCCTGGGCTTGGGATTACTACCACCAGGATGCATGGCAAGTATTTGTAGCTTCTGAGAAAGGAAAGCTGCAGCTTTTCAACCCAACCACCGACCGTGCTGTATTTGTATATCCAAACCTATGGAAAAGCGATGAAAGGCAACTTATTACAGCAGAAAAGTCAGGTCAGTTGATCCTGAAGCTAACAGCAAAAGAATTACCGCAAGAGGGGGTATTGGGTTTTCAGTACTATATCAAAGACAAGATGTCGGGCAGAGAAAATGAGTTGAATGGTTTCGGTAAACTGCTCATCAGAATGAAAACAAACGCTACATCTGATACCGAGGTAAAAGTGGGGCTGATTAGCCGGGAAGGAATTACATATGCTGCCCGTGTAAAGGCCGGAGAAAACTATCAGGATATTGAAATTCCTCTAAATGCACTGCAACCAGCTGCCACCATGTTACTGCCGCGCCCTTACCCAGGTTTTCAGCCATTTTGGTTCGAGGGAAAAGCCAACCATCAGTTCGAGCTGAAGCATGCTGAAAAGCTTGAGGTTAGACTAGAGCAGTTGAACAGGAACAACCGTACTGGTGCAGCAGCCCTAAGCTTTGAGGTAGAAGCGGTGTGGCTGGAAAAATAAACTGTCTATCTTAAGTCTATACCTGCATAAAGAATTATACAATGTCAGGCCTTTCCCCTGACTCTTTTGTATATCCTGATCGCCAGCATGAGTATAGCCGAGAAAAGAATAAGTCCGATAATGCCCCAAAGCATACTGAGCGAGTTTTTCAGGACTACCAGGAACACAATGCTGAACAGGAAAAGTGTAGCTACCTCGTTCCACACCCGAAGCTGGGTGGAGGTGTAGGATATAATGCCTTTTTGCTGCTGACTGAATATGCGGTGGCAAAGAAAATGGTAAACATAAAGCCCAACTACAAAGCAGATTTTCCAGACAAGCCACGTAGGAATGCTGCCATAAAGGTACAGCATGGTAGGTCCGAAAATAAGGGTTAATATAGCTGATGGCCAGGTAATGCCATACCAGAGGCGCTTCTGCATCATGCGGAACTGAGCCTGTAGCACGCTTTTTTCCGGTTCAGGTTTTTCTTCTGCCTCAGCAAAATAAATGAACAGGCGCACAATATAGAACAGGCCTGCAAACCAGGTTACAACAAAAATAATGTGCAGGGCTTTAACGTAAAGGAAGCTCATAGCTTTAGCAATCGGGTTTTTGCAAAGGTACGTGTTCTGGCAAAAGAATTTCTTATCAGCACATTCTTTCTGTTACTGCTGCATCTCCCAATAGTATAGTTGCAGGCTTCCTGTTGCCCCCTTGATTTAAACGCTCACTGAAACAGGCTTCAGTTTAAGCTTTGGCCTGAAGAGTAACCACAGCAGGGCGCCTATTATGCTGCTACCGGAAAAAAATACCAGCGGCACTATCAGCCAGCCAAAAACACCTCTTCTCTCTGCATCATAATAAATCCAGGTAAGTACAAAAGTGACCAGCACCAGGTAGATCCCTATGAGCAGCAAGAGGATAAAATGGGATATATCTAAAGAATGAATTTCCATTTTGAGCAAACGTTAAAATGTAAAGCCTCTGATAAAGAGGCTATTTGGTTGTAGCGATTATTCACAAGAATTGTTTAGCACTATTCCTGGATAGAGCTAAGGTGACTTAAATTTTAAATTTGAAAAGCTGAAGCAGCCTGTGTATGATCCGCCTGAACGAGGCCTGCTGAAAAGGCCTTGGGCAAGAAAAGCAGCTGGCAAAAAATGGATTCCTAACCTACACGTTTATAAGGGCTAAGGTCTATTTTTTTAGCAGACAGTGCTGTGGTTTTTCCGTTTCTGCCAATAAAGCTTAAATTTGGCTTTTAGATACCTGTTCTAAAGCAGAATAGGAACAAGTGCTGGAGGCGAATGTGGGATGAATCTTAAGCTGTTTCTTCTATAGCCCCTCCCGTTTGGAATGATATTATCCTTTATTTTCATACATGGAATTAAATCTTGATCATCTATTAAAAATTGCCCAGGAGCTTACCATTACCATTAAGCAGGTGCAGGCGACGGCAACATTATTAGACGAGGGCGCAACTGTACCCTTTATTTCCCGCTATCGAAAAGAGGCTACAGGCTCTCTGGATGAAGTGCAGATTGCGGCAATACGCGATAGGCTGGAGCAGCTTCGTGAGCTGGACAAGCGCCGCGAGACTATCCTGAAATCTATCCGCGACCAGGAAAAGCTTACGCCGGAACTGGAGGCCCAGATCTTGGCGGCCGAAACCATGGCAACCCTGGAAGATATTTACCTGCCATACAAGCCAAAGCGTCGTACCAAGGCAACTATAGCCCGTGAAAAAGGGCTGGAGCCACTGGCGCAGCGCATTTTCGAACAGGAAAGCTTCGATGTTACGGCAGAAGCTGCTGCTTATATTTCAGAAGAAAAAGAAGTAAAGGACACAGAAGAAGCGTTGGCAGGTGCCCGTGATATAATGGCGGAATGGATGAATGAAAATGCCGATGCCCGCGCCGCCATGCGCCAGATTTTCGAAAAGAAAGGCGTGTTCAAGAGTCGGGTGATGATGGGTAAAGAAGAGGAGGGACAGAAGTTCAAAGATTACTTCGAATGGGAAGAGCCTATCGAAAAAGCCCCTTCGCACCGTATTCTGGCTATGCGACGTGGTGAGGCCGAAATGGTACTCATGCTGAGCGCGCAGCCCGACGAAGAAGATGCACTGGCAAAACTGGAAGATCTTTTTGTGAAAGGCAATACGGCGGCATCGGAGCAGGTACGATTGGCTGCCAGAGATTGCTATAAGCGTTTGCTGAAGATGAGCATGGAAACAGAGGTACGCCTGAGCTCGAAGAAACGTGCCGATGAAGAAGCCATTCGGGTATTTGCCGATAACCTGCGCCAGTTGCTGTTGTCTTCGCCGCTCGGGCAGAAAACAGTACTTGCCCTTGACCCCGGTTTCAGAACCGGCTGTAAGCTTGTGGTGCTTGATAAACAGGGAAAGCTGCTGCATAACGATACAATTTACCCGCACACAGGCCAGGGAAAAGCACAGGATGCAGCTCAAAACGTAAAGTACCTGGTAACACGCTACGAAGTAGAAGCGGTGGCTATCGGAAACGGAACAGCCAGCCGCGAAACCGAGGCTTTTGTAAAAGGTTTGAACCTGCCTAATACAGTGCAGGTGGTTATGGTAAATGAAAGCGGGGCTTCTATTTACTCTGCTTCAGAGGTGGCACGACAGGAGTTCCCGGATCAGGATGTAACGGTTCGTGGAGCAGTTTCTATTGGCCGCAGGCTAATGGATCCGCTGGCAGAACTGGTGAAGATCGATCCGAAATCTATTGGTGTTGGCCAATACCAGCACGACGTAGACCAGTCTGCACTGAAGCACTCGCTCGATGATGTGGTGATGAGCTGTGTAAACGCAGTAGGAGTAGAGGTAAATACAGCCAGCAAGCAACTGCTGACCTATGTATCAGGGCTTGGGCCTGCCCTGGCGCAGAATATTGTTGACTTCCGTAACCAGAACGGTCCGTTCAGCAGCCGTGCCGAGCTTAAAAAAGTACCTCGCCTGGGAGATAAAGCCTACGAACAGGCTGCAGGCTTCCTGCGTATCCGGGGTGCTAAAAACCCTTTAGATGCTTCGGCAGTTCACCCTGAAAGTTATGGCATAGTAGAGCAAATGGCAAAAGACCTGGGCGTAACGGTGCAGGACCTGATGCAGCGCGACGAGTTGCGTAAACAGATCAACCTTAAAAAATATGTAACTGATACAGTAGGACTGCCAACCTTGCAGGATATTGTAAGCGAATTGGCCAAACCGGGTCGTGACCCACGGCAGACTTTTGAGGCTTTCAGCTTTACCGAAGGTGTAAATGAAATGACCGACCTGCGTGCAGGCATGAAACTGCCGGGTATAGTTACTAACATTACAGCTTTCGGAGCTTTTGTAGACATTGGAGTGCATCAGGATGGGCTGGTACACGTGAGCCACTTGTCCGACAGGTTTGTAAGCAATCCGCATGATGTGGTAAAAGTAGGGCAGAAAGTAGAGGCCACTGTTCTGGAAGTAGATGTAGCCAGAAAGCGTATCTCCCTGTCTTTAAAAGGAGATCCTGCCGCGGCACGACCTGCCGGAAGCAGTGGCGGTGGCCGTAAAGGTAATGCTCCTAAAAAAGAAGAAGAACTGGACGATTTCCAGTCGAAACTGGCAAAGCTGAAGGGTATGTTTAAATAACATACAGCAGCTATCAGGTGCAAAAACGCCAGAGTCCGCCATTAGATGGCGGGCTCTGGCGTTTTTGCATAAGAGCTTTTCAGTTGCAGGTGCTTTATTTAAAGAAACTGCACCCCAAACAGCAATGCAAGGCTAAGATTTTGTGCTTGAATATAAGTAGATTAATGTGCTGAGAGCAGCAAGTCATATTTTTAACGCAAATTTTCAAGGTTATTATTTCATTAAGAATTTCCAACTATGTAATTTTGGACCGAAATACGGATTTGGTCTAATGTGTCAATCAGCTGTTCAATAAATAGTAAGGGGAGGCCCTGAGCAGTTGTACCTGAAATGACCTGGTAAGAGAGCCGGTGCGTGTTTTTAATAATTAAATCCACTTTTTATCAGATCAAGATCATGAAACAATCTATACAAACAATTCATCATGATGCAGCTGCCGTAGCTTATAGCTCACGAAAAGCAGTGCTGCTGATGGGACTGAAAGTTCTGGTTTACAGCCTGGTGCTGGCCGGTGTTACCCAAATTATCCTGCTTGATGCACAGGTACAGGACGAAGTGATAAAGTTTTCGGAACAATCTTATACTGAGTATGCACAGGAGCTTTTTCTGGCCCTGTCGGTGGCTTTATTTTATCTGAGCGTGCGTTTATTTCCAAAGCAGGCGGCAGTAGGGCACCTGATGGGCGGCTTTTTAGGAATGGCGCTTATACGTGAATATGATGCTTTCCTGGATGATCATGTAGCAGATGGTGCCTGGCAGGTGATGGCGTATTCTCTTGCTGCCCTAACCGCTTTCATGGCCTATCGTGAACATAAGCAGTTTTGGAAGCAGCTGGAAGGCTTTATTCAATCCAGGGCGTTTGGTATTATTATAACAGGAATGATTATTGTTTTCATCTTCAGCAGGTTGTATGGGAACACCCATCTCTGGAGTTCAGCCATGGGAGAAGATAACTATAGGCATATTGTTACCCGTGCCAGCGAAGAAGGCATTGAGCTACTGGGCTATGCCATTATCATGCTTGGCGCTTTAGAGCATATTTCCTTTCTGAGAATGTCCATGCAAAAGAAGTTAAAGAAGGTGTGGCTGAAAAAGAAGCAGCAAAGCCGGCGTAAATTTTATGTTTCTCCCCAGGCTCCGGATAAAGTTTAGCATATAAAAGGTTATATTTCTTTAAGCGCCCGTGGTTCATTTCTGTATCCGCGGGCGCTTTTATTTTCCAGTTTAGCAGTAAAATCCTGCTTTATCGCGGGCAAAGGCGCTGCCAAAAAACCTTAATTTCTTCTGCTCTTTACAGTATTTGACGAAAAAAAAGTATATTGTACATGAAAACGGGAAGCAGCAGATGCTTTGTGAAGAAGATTCCTTTCCTGAATAATGTTGCTTTTCATATGAAAGGGTGCCCCGGCCTGTATTTTAAGCCGGAGTAGTTGTGACAAAGTTTGATTTGAAACAGAGGTGCTTATGGTAATTTTTTTAACAGCTCTGATTGCTGCATTTCTGGGTTATGTTTACGGACAATATATAAAGCCTAACCAGCGCCTGCAGCGGGTAATAGCAGAAACAAAAGCCAAATGCATGGCAGCGCTTGCCGAAGGTAACAAAGGCGTTTACAAGACAATAGTTACCGATCATAACGACTCTTCGGAGCTGGTAGTGGAAGTTAAAGAACTGGCTGTTACGCAAAGTGGCCAGGTGAAAGTACAGTACCTGAGTGCTTTTTACAAGAACCCGAATTTCAGAACCAAAAAAGGCGAAGCTCTCCTGAAAGAGGTGCACGGCCTGCTGGGTGAGTACCTGCCATTAAACGAAATAGAATGGTATGAGACATCTGAAAGACATGAGAATATAAAGAAATACCTACATTCGCTAGATCATCAGCATCAGGACCTACTCGGAAAATAACGCCATGGAAAATAAAGAAATCTCAATTGCCGAAAATAAGGAGCAGATTCAGCAAAAAGCGCTGGCTATCTCTAAAACAATAGACCCGGAAAAGCCCGAGAGCCTTACCAACTTTGGGGTGGAAACGCAACAGAAGCTGGGCTACTACTCCAATGAGCTGCTCACTAAGGTAAAGGCGAAGGATGCTGGTGATGCCGGCACTGCCATTAATGAGCTGCTGGCCCAGATCAACATGATCAAAGTGGATGAAACAGAGAAGCCCGGCTTCTTTTCCCGCCTTCCTTTTGTAAAAAAAGTAGCCGACAAATCGAAGCAGCTTGCCAGCCAGTACAACTCTATTTCACAGAATGTGGATGATGTGGTGGTGAAGCTTGAAAAAACCCGGCAGAGCGTAATGAAAGACACCACCAGCCTGGAGGTGATGTTTAAGCAGGCGGTGGAGTACATACATGAAGTGCGTGCTGTAATTGCGGCCGGAAAGATGAAGATTGAGGAAATAGAGCAGCAGACCATCCCACAGCTTCAGGCCGAAGTTGAAACAAGCGGGCAGGATGAACTGGCGGTGCAGCGGCTGAGCGACATGATTGCTTTTAAAGAACGCCTCGAGAAAAAAGTGCACGATTTCACGCTGTCGCACACCATTGCTACCCAGTCGATGCCGCAGATCCGGATGTTGCAGACAACAAACGATGTGCTGGCTCAGAAAATACAGAATTCTATTGTAACAGTAATTCCGGTATGGCGCCAGCAGGTGGCCATAGCCCTGGGGCTGGAGAAGCAGCGAAAAGCACTGGAGATTCAGAAAAAAGTAACTGATACCACCAACGAGATGCTGCTGAAAAACTCGCAATTACTTAAGACAAACGTAGTATCGGCTGCTAAAGAAAACGAGCGGGGCATCGTAGATGTGGAAACACTGAAGAAGGTAAACCGCAATATGGTGGAAACACTGGATGCAGTGCTTAAAATATCGGAGGAGGGAAGCCGTAAGCGTGCCGAGGCCGTAAAAGAACTGGCAACGGTGCAGGAAGAACTGAACAGCAAAATTATCGGCACCTTCAGTAAATCGAAGCAGATCGAGGTTGAATAATGGCAGGTTCTGATAAATATACAATCAATAGCCAGAGGAGCGTCTTAACAGAAGAACAGGACGCTCTTCTGGATTTGTATATTCAGCATTTAGATAATTTTTTTGAAGATATCAAAAAGAGCGAGAAAATTCAGGTCGAAATAGAGACACTGCACCTGAAACGAATACTGAAGAAATGATAGACTTTATGCGCTCCCTATTCGGTCTGGGTGGATCGTCTGGTAATAGAAAGGTAGTTGGGAATATCGTGAGTGTCGATCTGAAAGATGTAGCGCATATTAAAGAATCTAACTCCAGGCTGACTATTCTGCAGAACCTGCAGATAAGCTATAAAGGCACACCGCACGAGCAGAAGTTTAAAGCGGTGTATGAGCGCACCAAAGACATCCATTCATACCTGGTTTCCAATAACAGGGCGCACGAGCTGGAACTGTTTCATCTTCAGCATACCGATCACTTTATAAATACGTATACCGTCATACTGGAGGTATACCAGCGGCATAACGGCATTCCGACATCCCGCGAAGTAAGGCAGCAGTTTCTGGAGAGTAAGCCTGAAAAACCGCAGCATGTTGCAGAACAGGTACAGGTGCGCAGCAAAGCTGAAGTCCGTACCTTACAGGAAAACGTAAAACGCCTGAACAGCCAGCAGTCTGCAGCCCAAACCCTGACAAAATCAGAGGTAACAAAGCTGGTTGCCCCTGATATTGCCATCCATACTTATTCTAAAATCTTTTATGTAGATGAAAGGGCTTCGGATGAAAAAGCTACCAGGGAAATAGGTTTTACCTCTTCTAAAGAAGAGAAAGAAGCTTTTCTGTCTTATACCTCTAATCGCCTGGGCATCTGGCCTGTTTCATACTTTGGCAATGCCATGGTTACATTACCAGCCAAAGACGGAACTACAACAGCAGGCTATGTGCCCATTATTCACTGGAATGGCTTTACCTACGCGTTTGATATCCTGGACTGTCGCCTTTTCCCTGTCAGGATGAACCGGAAGGGATTTTAAGCCAAAGGCACTTTTCAGCCTGAAATAATTCAAACCAAACTGTTTGCAGATGTACTGAAATTGAATAGGTTTGCGGAAATTTTCCACCTATGCCCGGAGTACCTTTAGAGAGGCTGAAAGCCTTTCTTATCAGCATGCGCTTTGTCTTTATTTTATATAGCTTGTTAGCCATTGTAACAGCTGTTAAGCAATTTATTTCGGGGCCCGCATCTTATAATAACTATCTAATCTATAAATACACTTTCTGGCATAGCCTGCAGGGGCAAATATTGTATGGGGGTTACCCGGAGGAATACTTCGACAGCAACCATTATGGCCCGGTTTTCGCACTTTTAATGACTCCTTTTGCTGTTTTGCCCGATGGTATTGGCATGGTTCTATGGAACCTGGCGAACGCTCTCCTGCTGGTAGCAGGTATTTACGGCCTTCCGCTCTCCACCGCCAAAAAGTCTGTTATTGCTTTTATCTGTGCTCACGAAGCCTTGGGGGCCTTATTAAGTTTCCAGTTCAACGTTGGCCTGACAGGACTTATGTTACTAAGCTTCTCCTATACGATCAAGCAGCAGGAAACGAAAGCCGCCGTAGCCATTGCAACAGGTACGCTCATAAAACTTTATGGCATTGTCGGGCTTGCCTTTTTCTTTTTCAGTAAAAATAAGATTCGCCTGATTATCAGTGGCGTAATAGCACTGGCCATTCTGTTTGCGCTTCCGATGGTGCTGCATTCTGCCGCTTTTACAGTACAGTCGTATGCCGACTGGTATAGCAGCCTGGTGCATAAAAATGCTCAGAATGTGTCCGGCAACAGCATGCAGGATATTTCGCTGATGGGGCTTGTACGCCGCATCAGCGGCAATCATGAGTTACCAAACACCTACTTTTTACTAGGCGGCATACTGCTGTTTGCCTTGCCTTACCTGCGCGTGAAGCAGTACCAGTATACAGCCTTCAGGCTGATGCTGCTGGCGTCCACGCTGATATTCGTGGTGATTTTCAGCAGCGGTTCTGAGTCCCCGACTTACATCATCGCTTTTACAGGTGTGGCTATCTGGTTTATGATCCAGCCACAGCCAAAATCAGCCTGGGTGATCGGCCTGTTTGTATTGGCGCTACTCCTGACCAGTTTTTCACCTTCTGATCTGTTTCCGAAGTTTATCCGGGAGAGTTATATCAAGCCTTACGCTTTAAAGGCTTTGCCTTGTGTGCTGGTATGGCTGGTGATTATTTACCAGATGCTCCGTAACGATTTTAAACAATACTCCCTTGCCGCTTCATGAAGAAACTGGTATCTGTTGTTGTGCCTGCCTATAACGAGGCAGCCAACATCTGGCAAATAAGCAAGGCAATTGACCAGGTTTTCGAATGCCTTCCGGCTTACGACTATGAACTGATCGTGGTCAACGACGGAAGCACCGACGAAACCATGCAAGTGATCGGTGAGATCAAAGCGTTAAACCCAAAGTTCTTTTACCTGGAATTTTCTAAGAATTTCGGACATCAGCTAGCTGTAAAAGCAGGAATAGATCATGCCAAAGGCGACTGTGTGATCAGCATGGACTGTGATATGCAACACCCTCCCGAGATGATCCCGGAATTGCTGGCGAAGTGGGAGGAGGGATATGAAGTGGTGTATACCATCCGCAAGGAAGACAGGCGCTTATCCTACACCAAGCGAATCACTTCTAAAATGTACTATAAGTTCATCAACTCGCTTGCAGATATCGGCCTGGAAAGCGGTTCCGCCGATTTCAGGCTGATTGACAGGAAGATTGCCAATATCATGATGAACCTGCAGGAGAACGAGCCTTTCCTGCGCGGGCTCTCCCGTTGGGTAGGCTTCCGGCAGTATGGCATCAAGTATGATCCGGCAAAGCGTTTTGCAGGCAAAAGCAAGTACACTTTAAAAAAGATGCTGCGGCTGGCCTTACATGGTGTCACATCTTTTTCAATTCGTCCGCTTTACTTTGCCGCCTACCTGGGGCTGACATTTTCATTATTGTCTTTGCTGTACGTCCCATACGTTATGTATAGCCTCTATACCGGTTCAAAAGTATCGGGATGGGCCTCTGTTATCATGACCATTGTTTTTTTTGGCGGGCTGCAGCTTTGTATCCTGGGTATCATTGGTATATACATCGGCAAAATGTTCATGCAAACCAAAGACAGGCCCAATTACATCATCCGATCTACAAACATTACATTATACAGGTAACCGTGATTTTACTGAGCTTTGATATCGAGGAGTTTGATATGCCATTCGAGTATGGCAAAGACATATCCTTTGCCGACCAGATCAGCATTTCTGTTGAGGGTACCACCGCTATTCTGGACCTGCTGGAGAAACACCAGGTAAAGGCCACCTTTTTCAGTACGGTTACTTTTGCCGAAAATGCACCAGCCCTCATCAAACGTATCGTAGAAAGCGGCCATGAACTGGCGTCGCACGGCATGTATCATTCCGATTTTAAGCCGGAGCATCTGGCACAGTCAAGAAAAGCGTTGGAGGCGCTATCAGGGCAGGAGGTGCAAGGTTACCGCATGGCGCGTATGATGCCTGTAGACGAAGCAGAAGTAGCCAGTGCCGGGTATACCTATAACAGTTCTATTAACCCTACCTGGTTGCCAGGCAGGTACAATAACCTGAGCAGGCCCAGAACGTTCTTTAAAGAAGCAGGAGTGTGGCAATTGCCTGCCTCGGTTTCTCCCTTGCTTCGGTTCCCTTTGTTCTGGCTATCGTTTCACAACCTGCCGCTCTGGCTGTACCAGCGTATGGCAGCAAAAACCTATAAAAAAGACCAGTACCTGAACATCTACTTTCACCCGTGGGAGTTTACCGACTTAACTGATACAGAGCGATTTGGTTTTCCGGGATATGTACAGAAAAACACCGGAGCCAGAATGATTCAGCGGATGGATCAGTTTATTGCCTGGTTAAAAGGGAAGGGCTATCCTTTTGCAACTACCCGGGAGTTTATTGCGAAGGTTGTTTAAGGCAGGCAGGTAGGAAACCGGTCGGTTTTTTATTCTATATTTCACCTGAACCTCTTTCCTTATTCAAAAGTGCATCCACCAGTGCTTGCTGCCCTTCATCATAAATAAGTTCTCCCTTTTGCAGGAATTTGTTAGCATCCAGCAGTACTTCATAAATGGGAGTATGCATATGCTTTGGAATCTTATAGAGCCGCTCGTCGTGCTTATCGAAAGGTGTGGCGACTTTCGAGTTGTACAGGTATGGGATCAGAATTTTTGAACAACTGATGGCGATGCGGTGAATTTCATATTCCTCAAAGTACACTTGTAAACGCTCGTTGATGTTTTCAAAGAATTCTATTGTTTCACCCAGCCTCACGCGCGAACCAGCTCTGGACTTTCCTTTTGTTTTCAGGTGTTTGATCTGGCTCTTTCCCTGCTTTTTCCGCACCATATAAGAGCGGAAAACCTTATGATGCAGGTTCTCCCCATCCTCAAAATACCCCATTGCGCAGTTACCGGATTGAACAAGTAAGATAACATAATGTACAGGTCCGGCTGTTGGTGCACCCGGTGGCGGAAAGGTAATGGGTAGCCTGAAGTGGAGCAGTTCAAGCTGGCTTTCATCTAAAAGCGTAATCTTGTGCTTTTCAGGGTTATAGGTTGTGGGGTAGGAGGATGCCTGTATATTCTGTAGCAGTTGTAAAGAATTATCCAATGAGAGGAATCTGTTCATAAAGTTTGCAGTCGCATGAGCAAGTCAGGTAAAATAATCTGTTTCAGGTACTTTATAGGTATGGTTTTAAAATCTAGTTTCGGCTTTGGCTGCAAAGATACCAGCACGAACGAATTCTGTTCCTTTCATGGAATTTCCTTCCTTTCTTTTATTTACCCTACCTTTGTCCGAACCTGCTGCTACCGGCAGAGGTATCTTGATAATTAAAAACAAAAGTACGAATGTTAGAAAATACAGACAGCATCATATTTGACCTGGACGGAACACTTTGGGATTCTACAGCTATGGTGGCAAAAGCCTGGCAGGCCGGAATTGACCAAGTGGATTATGTAACAGATAAACTCACACAGGCAGATATACGGGCTACAGCCGGGATGCCCTATAGTGCCATTTACGACAAGCTTTTCCCTTCGCTGCCAAAAGAGAAGAGTGAGGAGTTTCGTAAGCTGTGCGGTAAAATAGAGCTGGAGTACATGAACCGGTATGGCGGCGAATTGTATCCGGGACTGGAAGAAACGCTGGAGTACCTGCAGGGCAAGTACAGATTGTTTATCGTGAGCAACTGCCAGACCGGGTATATAGAAGCTTTTTTAGCTTACCATAACATGCAACGTTTCTTTACCGGACACCAGTGTTATGGCACCAAAGATCAGCCGAAAGCAGAGAATATAAAAGATATTATAGCAGATTACGAGCTGAAGCAGCCCGTATATATAGGCGATACCATGGGAGATTATGAAGCGGCCAGAAAAGCCGGAGTTCCTTTTATACTGGCAGATTACGGTTTCGGTACGGTTGAAAATGGCTGGGAGGCGCGCCTTCAAAGCCTGGCAGATTTAAAAACCATCTTCTAGCATTACAGGAATAGGTTTTAAACAAAGAGCTGTGCCCTGCATGGCTCTTTGCATTTTAAGCTTACCGCATTGGAATAAATTGCCTCACCTGTTTCGCGCTACTACCTACTTTTAGGTATTCTTTCCAAAAATCTGTTCTCCACATTTCAAATTAATGGTTTGCTCCATAAATTGTCCCATCATCGGAGTCTGACTCTGCTAGAATTACTTCTTTCCCAGCGACAATTCATATTCGTTATATTTTTATAAAATGGACTTCAGGTCAAGGTATAAGTATAATCCTAAAGAAGATCTATTAGGTAAAGGCGGCTTTTCACGTGTGTTTAAAGCTGTTGATGTGCTTTTAGAAAGAGAAGTAGCTCTCAAGGTCTTTAATTCCGAACAAAGCGCCAAGTATGATCTTATTACCGAAATAAAGAAGGTGATACGATTTCAGCATGAAAATTTGTGCCGGTATTATGATGTGGCCATTCTGCCAACTGTAACAGCTTTTGGAGAAGAAGAGCAGGTGCAGGTGGGAGTGATGGAGTACCTGGACGGAGGAGATCTGAAAAGCTATCTGAGCCGTCATCCGCAGTACTTAAACAAGCTTTTGGCAGATGTACTGCAGGGACTATACTACCTGCATAAGAAGCAGATCATCCACCGCGACTTAAAGCCTCAGAACATCCTGATCAAGCTGGAGGAAGACGGCCCTGTTGCTAAAATCACTGATTTTGGTATCAGTAAAGCACTGGATGAATTGCAGCAAGACAATAACTCTGCTTTAATGGGTACGGTGGAGTACATGGCTCCGGAGCAGTTTAACCCGCAGAAGTATGGCTTGAACGGACAGATTACGACACAGATTGATTTGTGGAGCTTTGGCATTATGGTTTACGAACTGATTGCTGGTCATAGCCTTTTCGGCAGCCGGTCGAAGCATACCAGCGCTGAGCGCGTAATGAGTAACATACTGGGGGAGGAGTACCTGGAGAAGTTAAAGATATTACCTGAGCCCTATAACGAGATTTTAAGCCTATGCCTGGTAAAGAAAGTCAGCGACAGAGTTAAGTCTGCCGATATTCTGCTTAAAATCTTAGATAAATCTTTTTCTGGTAATTTATCTTCATCCAGTATTATCATAAGTAGTGCTGCGTTAGGTGATGGTGATGAAACGATGGTGATCGGCCAGGCTTTGCCTGCTCCTAAACCGGCTGAAGAAGATAATGCAGCAGAAACTCAAGTGATTGAGTTGAAGAAGCCTGCTGCTTCTGCTTCTGAAGAGAAAAGTAACCTGGTGTATCATAATGAGCCTCAGCCAGTAAAGAAAGTAGCGGCAGATACGCCGGTAGTCGCCAAGGCAGCCCCTGTGGTTTTGCCTAAAGTGGAGGCTCCTGCTCCGGCAAAGGTGGCAGCGCCTGAAGTACTCAAACCTGTTCCTGCTCCACAACCCGCTGCTGTTAACGCTAGGCCTGTAGTTGCAGACCTATCAGAAGAAGCAGTGGCTAAAGCAGGGCAGCAAGAAAAGCCTGCACCAGTAAAACCAGCACCTGTTGCTGAAGCAGAATCCAAAAAAGAAATTAAGCCTGCCGCTGAACTTGCACCTCCGCCAGCAGTGCCAGCGCAGCCTGTGGTGGCAGAAAAACCAGCACCGGCACCGGCACAGGCCTTAGTTCAGGAAGCTTCTCCACAAACCCCGCAGGAGGAAGTGAAAGCTGCTGCACCGGCCAGAATACAGCCGGAGGCGGCTGCAGAAGCAGCTTCGGAGCAAAGGAAAGAAGATTCAACGGAAAAAACTGAATCCGCAGAAGCTCCTGTGGCAGAACCTGCTTTGGTTTCTGAAGTTTTAAAAGAACAGAGCCCGGCTGAAAATGCCCCGAAAAACAAGAAGGCTAAGAAAGGCAGTAAAGCGAAGCAAACCGTAACGCCGGTTGTGCAGCCGGCTCCTGCCGCAGTAGAAGTACCTGAACCAAAAGCCACCGCAACGGCATCCCCCGCTCCAACAGCTCCGGCAGCAAGCCCTGTGAGTAGTGCCGCAAAGCCAGCAAAAAAGAACCTTACGCTGGTTTACGGTGCGGTAGCGGGAGTAGCTTTGTTAGGTATGGCAAGCTTCTTTATGTTCTCCGGCGGAGATGAGGCTGCTGCAAAGTCGGGGATTACAGCCAGTGAAATGCCTGTTACACCAGATGCGGATGCCTCTGCGGCAACAGTAGCGGTTACACCTGCTGTCAAAGCTTCTGGTGCTGCAACATCAGAGAAAGCAGCTGCCGCATATGTTTCTGATCTTGTGTTGTATAAGGGCAGCAAAAATGAATCTGTGTATACCGGCTATGTGAAGAACGGGATGCCGGACGGGAAGGGCGAGCTGACATTTAAGAACGGGGCAAGCTACAACGGCTCATTTGTAAAGGGTGAGTACGACAAAAGCGGCACCTATACAATGACAAACGGTGTATCCTGTAAGCTGCAATGGAACAAAGGCAAAGGTATTAGTGCCACTTTACAATATCCAAACGGCAGTGTATACAAAGGCGCTTTTGTGTTGGAAGAAGGCAACTTCTACGAAAACGGGAAAGGCTCTATGACCTGGGCAGACGGAAATAAATACGTCGGGAACTGGGCAAAGGGAAAAAAGACAAACGGTACAATGTACTACAGCGATGGGACCATGTATAAAGGCGACTTCGTGAGCGACAAGCGTGAAGGAAAGGGTAAATTTACCTTTGCTGATGGAGCCTGGTACGAAGGAACATTCAAGAATAATGAGTTTAACGGCACGGGTGAAAAGTATAACACAAACGGCGAACTTATAGAAAGTGGCACCTACAAAAACGGACTACTGGCTCAATAAGTAATAGAGGAACACTTACCTGCCCTTAAAGAACATTTTCTGACTCTTTGATACAAACCTACTATGCCCTTACCTAACAAAGTATACACGCTTCACGAGATAGGCGGAAGAAAGAATAATGAAGATGCTGTCTGGCCTGCTCCGGGAGATGGCCCATATCCTGATAACCCCTTGTTCATGGTTTGTGATGGTGTAGGAGGCAATTCTCACGGCGAAGTGGCTTCAGAGTTTGCCTGCCGTTACATAAGTGAATACTTCAATAAAAACCTAAAGTCTGAAGACCAACTGAACGTCGGGTTCTTAGAACAGGCCAGGGAGTTTGCGATGGAGAAATTTCGACAGTACATCGCCGAGAACCCGGAGGCGGAACGCATGAGTACGACGCTTACACTGGCTTATTTAAAAAAAGACTCTGTTTTCCTGGCCTGGTGTGGCGACAGTAAAATATTCCAGCTCCGAAATGGCAACGTAATTTACCAGTCAGAAGACCATTCGCTTGTAAACGAATTAGTAAAAAGAGGCGAAATTACTCCGGAAGAAGCAGTCACGCATCCGCAACGCAACATTATTACCCGCTCGTTGCAGGCTACAGAACCTTATTCTGAAATGCAGACGGCAGAGCTAACAGATGTGAAGGAGCATGATTATATACTATTGTGCAGCGATGGTGTTACAGAGAATATAACACCGGCCAAACTAAAGTTTATACTGGCATCTGAACCGGAGGAGGATTTGCTGGAACAGTTCCAGCAATATTGCTACGGCAAGACCAGAGATAATTATTCTATGCAACTGATACAGCTCTCTTTTTCCAGGGCGGCCGTACCTGGAACGGCTCCTGTTAAGAAAGAAGGAGGTTTTAAAGCATTTATTAAGAGGTTAGTTAGCTAACTGAATCTAATCCACTTTCGCTGGTGTGTCTATAGAGGCATGTGTACATCTACTCGGCAAGATTTATAGCTTTTGCTAAACCCAGGTGCTATGTGAGCAATTTAGGCTTCTGAACCTGTGCCTGAAACTGTAATATAAACTTTTGCTGCTTGAAAGACAGATGGATATAATACAAAATTGTTGTACATAAGATTATATATAATATTTAATATATTTAATTAAATTATTTTTATGTTGTAATCCTGTACCAGTTAGAAAATACCTAATATTAGGTATTTTCTAACTGGTACAGACGCATGTATATTTGAGTTTTTATTAGAGGTGTTATTTACACCACCCGGCTAACCGCTCTTTACATAATAACAGGTGTAAATTACTGTGATCATTAGCATTAAGTATTTTTTTTAGAATTTGATTTAGAGATGAAGGTTTAACAGGTAATTTATTACCCGGTAAACCATGTGGTATATAGGGTAGGCTGGAAGTGGCGCGGTAGCTGGAAATGAGGGATGCGAAGAGGTACTGGATATAATACAGGAAATTGTAATATTTGGCAATAGTGAGAGAATTGGTTTAGTGAGAAGTGTATAATAGAATTCACTTTCTTATAATATAACTTATAGAAAGTATTTATCTGAGATCTGAAATGTCAAACGAAACGGAAGGTGTGGTAAACACAGATGCTGAGCAGCTGCTGAACAGCATTATCGATATGCATGCTGAAATCTTACAGAAGAAAAACGAGATTTCCCGGCTCTATGATGAAGCGCTGGCTTACAGAAACCAGGTACTGGAAGGAAAAGGGGGAGGAGCTACAAATGCAGATGGTACAACTTCAGCTTCATTCGAGGCAGAATTAGAAGAACTACTTACCCGGAGCAGGCTTGGCTTGGCAGAAGTGGAAAGTGTAATTGTTAAGATCAAGAATTACGAGACCCTTGCTACAACTTCTTCCCAGAAGGCACAGCAGGAGGCAAACGAGGCCGCGCAGTACTCTCAAAAAGCTCAGCTGGAAGCAACAGAGGCGGCTCAGTTTTCACAAAAAGCTCAAAACGAGGCAACAGAGGCCGCTCAGTTTTCCCAAAATGCACAGAATGAAGCTACTGAAGCCGCCACTGCTTCTCAGAAAGCACAGAACGAGGCGCAGGAAGCGGCCACTTCCTCTCAGAAAGCTTTAAACGAAGCAAACGAAGCCGCTACATCTTCCCAGAAAGCACAAAACGAAGCGACAGAGGCGGCTACTGCCTCACAAAAAGCACAGGCTGAAGCACAGGAAGCCGCAACTGCTTCGCAAAAGGCGCAGAATGAAGCCACTGAGGCAGCGACCGCCTCTCAAAAGGCTCAGAACGAAGCCACTGAGGCTGCTACCGCTTCACAGAAAGCGCAGACGGAGGCGCAGGAAGCAGCTACCGCTTCGCAAAAAGCACAAAACGAAGCGACAGAAGCCGAGCAATATTCTGCTAAAGCCCAACAGGAGGCGCAGGAAGCGAATACAGCATCTGAAAAAGCAAAACAAGAAGCTATTGAGGCGGCTAACGCTTCTCAAAAAGCCCTGAATGAGGCTAATGAAGCAGCCGCTTCGTCTCAAAAAGCACAGGCCGAGGCTCAGGAAGCAGAGCAATATTCTATGAAGGCGCAGAACGAAGCTACTGAGGCTGCCACTGCGTCACAAAAGGCGCAGAATGAGGCTCAGGAAGCAACAGCGGCCTCACAAAAAGCACAAAACGAAGCACAGGAGGCAACAACAGCCTCTCAAAAGGCCCAGCAGGAAGCCCAAGAAGCCACCACTGCATCGCATAAAGCCCAGCAGGAAGCCCAGGAAGCTACCACTGCATCCCAAAAAGCACAACAGGAAGCTCAGGAAGCTACCACTGCTTCACAGAAAGCACAGACGGAGGCACAGGAGGCAGTTACTGCTTCGCAAAAAGCGCAATCTGAGGCTCAGGAGGCAGAACAGGCTTCTAACAAAGCGCAGAGCGAGGCGCGCGAGGCAGAGCAGTTCTCTCAAAGAGCTGAAAATGAAGCCAGAGAGGCAGAGCAGCACTCGCAGAAGGCCCAGGCTGAAGCCCGTGAGGCAGAACAGTTTTCACAAAAAGCTGAAGCAGAAGCACGCGAGGCGGAACAATATTCGCAGAAAGCGCAGGCAGAAGCGCAGGAAGCAGAGCAGGCCTCGAATAAAGCACAGGCCGAGGCCCGTGAAGCAGAGCAATATTCTGATAAAGCAAAAGCCGAGGCCACGGAAGCTGAACAGGCTTCTGAGAAAGCAAAGGCCGAAGCTACAGAGGCAGAACAAGCTTCAGAAAAAGCGAAAGCCGAGGCATTGGAGGCAGAACAGGCATCTAACAAGGCGCAAAGTGAGGCGCGTGAGGCAGAACAGTTTTCGAATAAAGCCCAGAACGAAGCCAGGGAAGCGGAGCAGGCTTCTCAAAAAGCCCAGAACGAGGCCAATGAGGCAACTCAGGCTTCTGAAAAAGCTAAGGCAGAGGCACTGGAAGCGACACAGGCTTCTGAGAAGGCTAAAAATGAGGCAACGGAGGCAGAGCAGGCTTCTGAAAAGGCTAAAGCCGAAGCCCGTGAAGCCGAAACTGCCAGTAACGCTGCCCAGGATGATGCCAAGCAGACTGATGCAGCCCGTATGGCCGCGCAGGAAGATGCGAAGGCAGCAGATGCTGCTAAAATGGCGGCAGAAAGAGCAAAAGCAGAGGCACAGGACGATGCGAAGCTGGCCGAGCAATATAAAAATGAGGCACACGATGATGCCAAGCTGGCCGAGCAGCATAAGAATGATGCCAAAGGAGCCAAAGATTATGCCGAAGATGCTGCCGAACAGGCAGATCGCTACTGTGTGGATGCCCGCAATTCAGCAACATCTGCCGATAACTATGAACGGGACGCACAGCAGTCGGCAAACATGGCCGATAACTATGAGAGCCAGGCCAGGCAGTCTGCCGCCATGGCTAGCAGCTTTGGCTCTGATAGCAAGCTTAAAAAAGACATAGCACCTTTGGCGCCGGTGCTGGATAAACTTCTACGCTTAAACCCGGCCAGCTACTACTACCGCACAGAAGAGTTTCCTGCGATGTGTTTATCACCTGAGAAACAATATGGCCTGATTGCACAGGAACTGGAAGTTGAATTCCCGCACCTGGTTCATGATACGGTTACAGCCGGGGTTGAGCATAAAGCAGTTTATTACCTGGGGCTGAATGTGCTCCTGTTGCAGGGGCTACAGGAACAGAGTGCCGTTATAGCCAGTCTGAAAGAAGAGATACAGCAGCTGAAAAAACATCTTGCTGCTGAACAATATTCATAATTATTTATATGACCAAGGGGGAAATTCTGGAGTTCTTAGAGCTGTCTGAGGCTGCATCAGAACATGATATTAAGGTGCGTTTAGAAGAGAAGCTGGCTTATTTCCAGCTTTTGTCTGAAAATGCCCCGAACGATTTTCTGCGTAAGCTTCATGTTACAAATACAGAAAAGATAAAGCAGATCCAGGCGCAGATGTTGCAGGCTAATACGGCCAGCCGGCCTTTGGCAGGTTCTAAACCGCCTCAGCCTGCACCTGTTCCTTCTGCACCGGTTTACAGAAGTACTGGCGCTGCTGTTACGCCCCAGCCATCCGCCACTTATCCTCACTCCGGTCAATTCGGGCAGGAGGCTGCAGCCTGGTTAGTACGACACACGGAAAATCAGTCTGCCAAAACTTTCCCGCTTTACAGGGGCAAAAACCTGATCGGCAGAACACCGCATGCTTCCCTTCCTACGGTTATTTTGAGCGATGACCCTTATGTAAGCCGTTCGCATGCTGTGCTGGAAGTGACCAGTGTCGCACCGCTGCAGATAATAGTGAGCGACGACGGTACAGCAACAGGAGGTAATCCGAGCAAAAACGGCACCTATATAAACGGCGACGACAGAAGGCTTACCCGCAAAATGCTGATGGAAGAAAACGACACGATACAGGTGGGAATGACCAAGTTTATGATCCGGTCGAATAATACCAACATCCAAAATATAGTAAAGGAAGTGGAGGAAAGCGATTATATGAAAACAGTTGTAATCGACATCTTCTAAGCTTAAGCTGATTTAATATGAGAGAAATACTTTCTGTTGCGGACAGGATTGAGGATTTATCGCGCGAGATTCCTGTATCCAGCTATTCAGGTTTTCTGGAGGAGACTAATTTCAAAATAAAGAAGCTGGCTGCCCAGGATGCCTTTTTTATAGATGTATTCAGGAGCATGAATGCCTTTGGCGAGTGCAAAAAGATTATAAAGCAGTTGGAAGAATCGTCGGTAAACTCAGGCTTTGTGCTGAATGTAAGAGACGAGAACAACTGCAATATTAAAATTTTTGAGGAGGTGCTGCCTTCGGTGGCGCTGGTTTTTCTGGATGAGGAAATGCAGCAGTCAGGTATACTGCGCCAGCACTTCCGGAAGAGCGATGAGCAGTATAAGCTTGTGTTGCTGGTAAACCTGCTGGAAGATGAGCGGAACCTGCGCGATTTCAGCAGGCTGTTTGGCTATCGTTCTAAAGTAATCACATTAACCGCCGCCGATTTTACCGACAAATCGATTGTGGAAGTGCTGAAGTCTCAGGTGGAGGTGCCCGTGCTGGATAAGCTGAAAAAGATGTCTTACCTGAACAGCATTAAACCTGTGTTTTCTTTTTTAGGGGAAATCTTGTCTGCCGAAAGCAAATCTGCCAATACACGCAAACTGCTGAACAACCAGAATACCCAGATCACAAGAAAAGAAGAGCAGTCGCTGAACACCAGCGAGCTGACTTCCGGCTTAAGGCAACTTATACAGAAATCTGCTTCTGAATTCGAGAAAAACTATAAGCTGAAGTACGAAGATCTGAATAAACCGATTACCGGTAAATTTTCTACAGTGGCTATAGAGGAGACCAACAGGTTAAAGGATTTCAATAAGAAGTCACTGGCTGAGAAAAGCGAGAAGGTGGAAACCTCTATTGATCCCGCTTTTACCGAGCAGTTCCTGAAAACCATTGGCACTACTATCCGAACAGAGCTTGGCAAAGACGAAGCCTTTATCAAAAGTTCTTTTGAAGACCTGCTAAGCCAGGTGAATGCGCAGCTCAGAAGTAAGGGCATACAGCCACTGAAGTCAGACGAGATATTTCCGCCGTTCCCGGATAAAGACAGAACCTTGCAGTCCTTCTGCTATATCAACCGTGCTTATGTGGGGGAAATAATTAAAAAAGGGGCTATGGAGTACTTTGTAGCACTGCGCGATTATACAGGTCTGATCATGGTGGTGGGTGGTTTACTGGCACCGCTTACCATTGTTGCTTCCGCCAGCGACAGCGGCATATTTAAGGAAATTGCCAATTGGGTGAGAGGCACTACCGCAGCCATCTCCCTGAGCATGATCTTGTACGGTGTGGTTGATTTGCGCAAGCGTATCCCGAAGAAAAGAGAAGAGGAGTTCCAGCGGGAGTTAGGCAAGGCCAAAGAAACACTCCAGCAGGAGTCGAAACGGATTTTTAATGAATCGAGCCGCGACTGGACAGGGAATATTGCCAACTGGATAAAAGATACTACCCAGAACATCAATGCCCAGATCGAGCGAAACATAAAGAACCTGATGTCGCAGAAGGCGGCCCAGATGAACCAGGAGAAGCTGCAGCAGCAAAAACAACAGCAGACTATCGATATATGGCTTCGCGGAATTCAATCTGCCGAAAGAGTAAGAGACCAGATCACGACACGCTACCGTGATATTGTAGCCGAAACAGAAAGAGAGCTAAAATTTTAAATAATGGTATTAGGAATAGATTTAGGCACCAGCAATACGGTGTGTGCTTCGTTGAGTAGAGATGGCAGCCCTGTTTTAATACCTGATGCCTACAACAAAGACCTGCAAACGACTCCTTCTATTGCCCTAATAGAAGGCAAGAAAGCCTACGCTGGCGGCTTTGCGGAGAACCTGTATGAGTCCTTGCCCGACAAGCAGATTATATCTTTCTTTAAGCGCAGCTTCGGGACCCAGGACCCGGTTTACTTCGACGACTATAACAACCCCTGGTTCAGCGAAACGGTGGCGTCGCTTATACTTAAAAAAGTGAAGCACGATGCCGAGCTATACCTGCCAGACGGATTTAAACAGGCTGTTATTACCGTACCCGCTCATTATAATGATGTGCAGCGCAAATCGGTTATTGAAGCGGCCCGGCTGGCTGACCTGGAGCTTTCGGCCATTGTGGAAGAGCCGGTGGCGGCTGCCTTGTTTTATGGTAGCTACAACAAGAACATAGACGAAGAAATTATCCTGATCTACGACTTCGGGGGTGGCACCTTCGACCTTACCCTGATCACCAAGTCTGGCAACCAGCTGAATGTGATTGCCAAAGACGGTGTGAACAAGCTTGGAGGGAAAGAGTTTGATAAACTGGTGCACAACGCCATAGAAGAAGGCTACGAGAAGGCTTTTAAAAGGCCTTTCCCGAACGATAAACTGACGACAAACCGCATCCAGAAAATAGCTGAAAACATCAAGATCGAGCTAAACGATTCGGAGCATCCGCGGGATATCAGCAAATGGATTATGGTGGGCCGTGATGCTTTTGAAGCAACGTTCTATTATACTAACTACGCCAACCAGGCCAATGAACTGATTGCAAAAACAGAGGCAGCCGTAAACAGGTGCCTGCGTTCGCTGGGCATGCAGTTAAAAGACATCAACAAGATTGTGCTGATCGGGGGGACCTCCAGCAGTAAGCTTGTATACAACTTCTGGAAACAGAAAGTAATGCCACAGCAGGAGCTGATCTACCACCAGCCGCTGAGCAGTGTGGCAAAGGGTGCTGCCTTATATGCGGCATCTTTTGGCAACGGGAGCAGTGCCGGCAGCGATATTACGCCTATCGACCTGAAAAGTGTGAGCACTTATAACATCGGCCTGATGATCGCCAACGATCCGAACCGCCAGATCGACCTGCTGATTCACCGCAACACACCGCTTCCTGTTTCATCTAAAAAAGTTTACAAGATCAACCCGAAGCAGGTCGACTACATCCATTTTGACCTTTGCCAGTTCTGGGATCCGAAAGAAGATGTACATCAGCTAGGCACTATCAAGGTAGGCCCCTTTGCTACCTTCGGTGAGTTTTACCTGGAAGTGGCGGTAGAGAACAGGCTCAACGGAACCATTGGCATTAAAGTAAAAAATGCCGATAACGGGCGCGATATCAAGTTTGAGTTTATCAGGAAAGAATCGAACCACAAGTACGATTATCAGCAACAGAAAGCGCTGGTGGATGATGTGTACCTGAACAATTACATTTAGGTATTACCGGGTCTGCCTTGAGGCGCAGCAATAGTAACTAAACAGATTTACAACTACTACCAGCTTTTTATGAAGGTATTTTACAGTTCTTTTTTATTCCTTCTTTTTTCTGCCAGTGCATTTTCCCAGGATCTGATCTATACCTCCGACGGTAAGTCTGTGCCAGGTAAAGTAACTGCTATAACCGCTGATAAGGTGACCTACAGTGCGACAGGAGCTCAGGCAGGTATAGAACTGAACAAGGTGCTTTTTGTCGTAAACGCATCCGGTAATTACCTGGTGCTGAATGGAGCAGCCCTGGAAGAGCAGGAGAAGAAAGACTTCCTAACCGCGGCTGCCAAACCGCTGCCCGCAAATGTTATCATTCAGAAAGGAGGCGACGTTATCGCAGCCGAATCAGTTTCTGAAAATGATGCGGAGCTAGTATACCGGCAGGAAGGAAAAGACCTGCGACTGAAAAAAACAGAAGCGGCAGCGCTTTTCAGAAAAAACGGAACGCACCAGCTTTACATGAGTTCAGAGCTGGCTGTTTATCCTTTAAGGGCGGCTAAGCCTAAAATGGTGAGCCTCCTGACAACTACAGCTAGCACTGCCGCCACCGCCGAACCAGCACCTGCCAAAATTGTGACGGATGTGGTGATCAAAAGCTCCGATCTGAACGTGGATATGGAAATGTTCAGTAAAAAGGCGCTGGAAAAAACAGAAGAGTTCTCTACCTACCTCCAAACCATCACGGCTGTAAACACCTCCCGCGACAAAGCCATGAAAAGTATAGACATGGCCTGCGGGCTTTTTCTGAATGAAGAGGCCCGGGTTGAAGTATCGAGTACCAATTCCACCGTTAAGAACAAGTACAAAATCCGGGATTACCTGAACCGGCTGCAGTTCAGAAGCGGGCAGTACGATAAAATTATTATTGAATATGCGGAGATCAATTATGCCTCCGAATTCAAAAAAGGAACGGACGGCAACTACTATGGCGTGGTTACTTTTGTGCAGAAATTCAGGGGCTTTGTAGACGGAAATGTGGTGTACGGGGATATTACAAAACGTAACCTGACGGTTGTGCTGAGGCAGTACGAAAAAGTTGTAGATGGGGAAGCCATTGCCAACTGGGACGTTTTTCTGGCTGACCTGGGAGTTGTAGAAACTAAAAAACTATAAGCAGATTCTTTCTGCCCGCTTAACAAACGCTTTACATTTTTTATGAATAGGATTTTATTTTATACAGGCAGAATAGCCCTGGGCGTTGCTCTGTTCCTGATTACCTCTCCCTTGTTTGCGCAGAACTACGAAAAGGAGTTTGAGGCGCTGTTTGCCTGGGAGGTAAAACAGATCGATGAGTTTATCGAAAGGTTTAATAATACCGACAAAACCCTGATACAGCAGTACAACCGCAAGCAGGACCCAACAAAAGAACTGGATCGCGAAAAGCTGATCAAGAGCCTGTTTAATGCTGAAGACAGAAGCTGGAACTTTAGCGAGATCAACAGCTTCATTAACAAGGTGAACGACAACAGCCAGCCCATTTTTCTGAATTTTTACGACAAAGACTGGTATGCAAAAGTAGATTGTGCGGTGTCCTGGAAAGGGAAAGCAGAAAAAGCTACCCTGATTTTACGCATAGACAGGCAGGCAAACGGAGCATCTAAGTGGATGATTACCGGGGTGCAGGCTAACTTCCTGTCAACGCCTGCAAGCGCGGATTTCAGGATGCCTGCTTCGCAGGATACCACCATTACACTGAATCCTGTGAGCCATGCCACCGACTTTATGAGCCTGGACCAGGCACTAAAAGACAAAACTAACCTCGGGAATTATTTTGCGAAACCGGCACAGCGCAATGCCATGCTTTCGGTGTTTATGAACGAATGCCTGCAAAACAGGTTAACCATCAGCAAAGTGAATCATATCAGCTATCATTTTCTGCAGGTAGACGACTGGGTTTTTGAAATTAAGCAGTTCAACCGCCAGACCAGGAACTCCGGCTGGCTCATCAGCAAGTTGATCAAAGCATCTCCTGAAGAGAAAGAACTTTACCGGGCGCAGGTACTAAGGCAATAAAATTTACTCAATAATCATTATCATGAAACAGAATTACTATGTTTTAGTAGGTATTTTTTTCCTGCTGCTGTCGAATGCTTCGGCACAGGATAAGATCACCTTGAAAGATGCCAAGGAAATAAGTTACCAGGCAAAGGCAACCGTGCAGGGGCTGGAGGGATTACTTAATTATGTAACTTTCTCTGAAAATGTGCCAAGTGAGCTGCAGGAGGTAATTGCCAACAGTTATAAGCCGTCGCGTAACAGGGTGTTCTACAACAAGAATATCATTATTGAGGATGATATTACACCAGAAGCCGGTTTAGGTAAAACCAAAGACCTGCCCGCCGAAAAATACCTGAACGACCTGGACATTCACTACGAAAAGACCATGGATGCTTCTATTTCCTTTTCTAACATAGCCGTTTCGAGTGTAAAGAAGAAAGATTATGTTTATGTAAAGGTAAAGTTCGACGCGAAGTTCGGAAGCAAATTCAAACCTAAAAAGGCAGCCTATACAACCACCCGTACCCGCGAGGCACTGGTGCGCATGGAGAGCGAAGGCGGCAACAAGTGGAAAGCCTTTATTGTGGGCATCAGCTTTTATGATCCGGCTAAACCGCTGGAGTCGGCGGACAATAACATTGAAGTTACGACAGACGAATCGGTGAATGCCAGCGTGGTGTCAGAAGAGGAGTTGATGCGTGAAAGAGAGAGCTATATCCAGGCGCGTGAAGAAGAGGAGAAACGCAAGGAGGCTATCTTCCAGGAGTACTTCAGCCTGGCAAATACCCTGTACAGCAGCAGGCAGTACAAAGAAGCACTCGAACTATTCGAAAAAGCAAAAGAGGTAAAATCGCTGGTGCCTTCCCTGGACAAGAAGATCCTGGATACGAAAAGGATGATCTCTGAAAACACGTATGATAACTTCAAAAACAAAGCAGACCAAGCCAAGAGCGAACGCCGTTTTAAAGATGCGATTCAGTTATACAAAGAAGCACTGGCCATTAAACCGGATGCCCACTTTTTAGTTGACACTGAAATAACGCCGCTTACTAAAAAGCTGGATGAGCTTACCCTGCCAAAAAATAAACTGGAGTCTGGCGATTTGCAGGGAGCTATCGACGAGTGCGATAAAATTCTGAAGGAAAACAAAAAAGCCAAAAACGAATTCCCCGAGCTATACTATATCAAAGGGATGGCCTACCAGAAAATGCTGGAGAAAAAATCCGACGATTCTCGTTCGAGAGACCGTGCGTTGGAAAGCTTTTCTTCTGCTATTGAGTATTTCCCGAACTACGTGGATGCGCGCTTAGCCAGAGCCGAGTTTTATGTGATGCACAAAAGCGATTTTGTAAGTGCCATTACCGATTACGATGTGCTTACATCAAATGCACTGGACGATTCGCCCGAGAAGCCAATCTATTTCGTGAAAAAGGGCCGGTTGAAAAACATTGTGCAGAACTACAACGGTGCAGCAGAAGATTATGCAAGGGCAATAGCCTTAAGTCCTAAAACGGCATCACATTATTTTGATCTTGGCGAACTACAGTTCCGCTTAAAGAAGTTCGATGAGGCATTGGTGAACTTCAACAAAGCCATTACCCTCGATCCGAAGTATAATGTGGCTTACTATTACCGTGGCCTGAATTATGTAGAGCAAAAAGAAAACAGGAAAGCAGGGGCAGACTTCAGCGAAGCAGAAAAGCTAGGTCTGGAGCAGGTACAGTTGCAGATGATCGAGTCTATCAGCAATAACTTCTTTATAGCAGGTCAGAACTTCCTGTCAGCCCACGATTTTATTAATGCAGATACAGCCTTCAATCATGCACTGGCTATCCGGAACTGTAACGCGCTTGCCTTGCATGGCAAAGGCGAAATCAGGTTTATTACTGCAGAAGAGCAAAACCTGAGGTCATACTTTAGTGCTTCAAAGGCAAGTTACCAGGAGGCAATCGAGCTATATCGGCAGGCTATCAAGTGTAAGCCAACCTATTCAGAGGCACAGTATAAAGAAGGTATGGCGCACCACCGCATCAGGGAGTATAACCTGGCCTTGCAGAGCTATGCAGCCGCGATCCAGAGCGATAACAGCAACATTAAGGCACATATTGCGAGTGGAATTACCAAGCAGGAAATACTTGATTTTGCAAACTCACTGCAAGACTATAACACGGCTCTGTCGCTTTTAAGTACCAGTTATGAAACAGCCCGTAAGGCTGGCAAAAAAGAAGAGCAAACGGCTATCAGGAATGATATTTCTAGGGTACATCAGCTCTACGGAAAGTCGATGTATCACTTAAAGCAGTATCCTTCTTCGCTTGCGTCTCTTAACCAGGCCATCGAGCATAACGAGAAGAATGCTGAGGCTTTTTATTACAGAGGCCAGGTATATGAAGCCATTGACAACCTGTCGAAAGCCCTGAAAGACTATGATGCAGCTTTAAAAGTTGGCCAGCATTACAAGTATTATTATGCCAATGGGAGCGCACTGCATAAATCTAAAAACTATCCTTTGGCTATCAACAATTTTAACGAAGCAGTTCGCCTGGATACACTTCCTGCTGTATCCAATAAGCTTTACCTGAGAGGACTGAGCTACTTCAAAAACAGAATGCTGAACGACGCCATGGATGATTTTACGGAATACGCTAAAACAAACGCGGTAAAATCTGACAGCATTTTCTATGCCGACTATGCATTGCTGCACCTGTACCTGGGGAAAGATGCAGAGGCAATCGAAAACTTTAACCAGGCGCTGAGCATGCAGCAAAACAACCCGAAAGCATTGTTTGGTTTAGGTTGTGCCTATGCTAAAGGCGGCGATTATCAGAAAGCGCTGGAATTACTCGAAAAAGCTTACCAGACCCGTCAGCTGACAAAAGACGAGATACAGCTGGATGAGCAGACCTTCCTGGTTGATTTCTTAAAAGTGAAAACCAATAAGAAGCGATACAACGAGCTGAAGAAGTCTTACCTGCTGACTGCTAAATAAGAAACGGTTTTTAAATTGATGCTGGATAGAAAGAATAGGTGCTGTGACAAACAGCATTTATTCTTTATGGCATAACCTCGTCTGTAGTTTATGGAGAAAGTAGTAGCCCTGAATGACTGGAAACAGTTTGAACAGGATATTGTAGCGGAAAGTAGCTTGGTAGATGAGTTGCTTGCCTATTTAAAGCAAACAATTGTAGGACAGGAGGCACTGCTGGAGCGGCTCCTGATCGGCTTGTTTGGCAACGGGCATTTATTACTGGAAGGAGTGCCCGGGCTCGCAAAAACCCTGGCTGTAAAGTCGCTGGCGCAGGCTATACAGGTGCAGTTTAACCGCATCCAGTTTACCCCCGACATATTGCCGGCCGATATTCTGGGCACCATGATCTACAACATTCACAGCAACGAGTTCAGTGTAAAGAAAGGACCGGTGTTTTCTAACTTTGTGCTGGCAGATGAGATTAACCGGGCCCCTGAAAAAGTGCAGAGCGCTTTGCTGGAAGTAATGCAGGAACGCCAGGTAACCATTGGCAACGATACCTACCCGCTGGAGCAGCCTTTCCTGGTGCTGGCTACGCAGAATCCGGTAGAGCAGGGGGGAACTTATGAGCTTCCGGAAGCCCAGATGGACAGGTTTATGCTGAAGGTGCTGATCACTTATCCGTCGCTGGAAGAAGAGCGCATGATCATCCGGCAGCATACCAGCAGACCAGTAGAAAAGATGCCCGAGCCAGCCCTCACCGTAGCGCAGGTGCTGCATATACAGTCACTCGTCAAAAAGATTTACATCGATCCTAAGATAGAAGATTACATTCTGAATATTATTTTCTGTACTAGGTTTCCGGAGAACTACCAACTGCCACACCTGCAGCCTATGCTGCGCTATGGCTCTTCTCCACGTGGGAGTATAAACCTGGCTGTGGCGGCCCGGGCACATGCCTTTTTGCGGAAAAGAGCTTTTGTTCTTCCCGAAGATATACGGGCTGTAGTACCGGACGTGCTTCGCCACCGCATCGGTCTTACCTATACTGCCCGGGCAGAGAGTGTGACAGCCGACGATGTAATAGCCCAGGTGCTTAAGGCAGTTCCGGCTCCCTGATACTCCAACTTATACCTTGCCGCATGGAATTACAAACGCTTATCCAGCATATACAGAAGGTGGAGCTAAGATGTAAAAGCCTGACGCACCAAAAACTGGCGGGACTTTTCAACAGTTCTTTTAAAGGGCGTGGACTGGCACTGGATTCAATCCGGAAGTATGAGAACGGCGACGATATCAGAGGTATAAACTGGAATGTTACGGCGCGTTTCCGGGAGACTTATGTAAACACTTTTACCGAAGATAAAGAACGACTTATCTGGATACTGCTGGACGTAAGCGGCTCCGGCACCTTTGGTACCAGCCAGAAAAACAAATTAACCTTGGCCATTGAAACAGGAGCCACGCTTGCTTTCAGCGCTCTCGAAAACAACGATCGCGTCGGAGTTATTTTCTTTAGCGATAAGGTGGAAAAGCTGCTTCCGCCTTCCAGGGGAATGGCCGGTTTCTGGCGCATCGCCAAAGAGCTGGTGCAAGTACAGGCACAGGGCAAAGGAACAGATATAACCGCTGCCCTGCATTTCCTGATGAAGATAAGCCACCATCGTTCCGTAGTGTTTCTGCTCTCAGATTTTATGGCAGCTGGTTACCAGGCTGTTGCACGGGTAGTGGCGCAGCAGCATGAACTGGTAGCCGTGCGGGTGTACGATGAAAAAGAGAAGCACCTGCCCGCCATTGGATGGGCCAAGCTACAGGACACTGAAAACGGGAGTGAACAATGGGTAAATACTGCTTCACTGTCATTTCAGAAGGCTTATAGCAACAGGTTTGAAGAGGTAGAGCAATACTACCATGACACCTTCGGGAAAGGCGCGGCTGGTATGTTGAAAATAAGTACAGGCGACGACTTTGTGCAAAAGCTGTTGCAGTTTATGAGTGGCCGTATATGAAATGGTTTCTGATGTTTTTGGTCTGTAGCATAGGCCGGTATACTCCGGCTCTGGCTGCATCTATGGCTTCTGCCGAGGTTTTATGTCGGCAAGACAAAACCATCGCCCTGGTGGGGGAGGTGGTAACAGTGCAAGTTCAGGTAAAAGCACCTACCGCAGATTCTGTAAGCTGGCAGTTGTTCGACAGGCCGTTCGAACTACTGCTCCTGCTTCAGAAAAACAGCAGCGAACGTAACCTGCAACATACCTTTGAGCATGAAGTGAAGTTTACTTCGGTAAAAGGAGGTGGAATCCGGTTCGCTCCTTTACGGGTACTGGTTTATCAGCAGGGGAAAGCAGATACTTTAGAGGTAGAGACGTTTGAAGTTACATTTAAGCCAGAGCCCCTGATCGCCGCTTTACATGATATCAAACCCCTGCAAAGCAATACCGGTATGCCTCTTTTGTTAACGGCTGGTCTTCTTGTTGCTATACCCTGCCTGCTGCTTTTGCTGGTTGTATTACTAATTAAGCTTTACAAAAGCTCAACAAGCACCGCCTACACGCCCGAGCAGCTCCGGCAACAGGCATTGGAGCAACTACAGCTCCTGGAGGAAAAATGGAAGCAGCACGAACTATCTGAGAGGTTTGTGCTGAACAGCTTAGCTGAAATATGGAGCCATTACATACAACAGGTATACCAGCTGCCCCCTTCCGAAAAAGCAATGGAAAACGTAACTGCACAGCTTGGCAGCAGCAGAGTGCCGGAGGCAGAGCGAAGGCAGGTAGCAGCACTGTCTGAACTACAGGAAAAGTATAAGTTTACGCCTGAAAGCAGGGATTTACAGGAAATGTCATCACTGTTCAGAGAAGCCAGGTATGGCATCTCTCAATGTCCGGGTGTTGTACAGCAGGTGGAGGTTGCGGCATGCTGAATAAACTAAGTTTTCAGGATCCCCTTTGGTTTGCCTTGTTCGGTCTGGTCCCGGTGCTCATGTTGCTGTGCCATAAGTTCTGGCGGCATCAGTTTCCTGTGCTGCTACTGCCGCACACACAAGGGCAGAAAGGGCTGCAGGCGAGAGAATGGCTGACTCCTCCCGAGCTGTTGTTTTTCCTGCGCTTGCTCACGATCAGCTTCCTGATCCTGGGGCTGGCCAACCTGAAAACGGCAAGAGAAACACGACATGCCGCACCTGCCCTGGGAATAGACATAGTGCTGGCCCTGGACATATCGGGCAGCATGATGCTGGAAGATATAAAGCCAAACCGCCTGGAGGCCCTGAAGGACGTGCTGACAAGGTTTGTAGCAGGTCGAGCAGAAGATAGGTTCGGGCTGGTATTATACGCGGGCGAAAGTATCAACTGGTGCCCGATCACACAGGACTATGGCTTTCTGCTGGCGAAATTACGTGAAATGGATGGCGAAGCGCTTGCCGACGGAACGGCCATCGGTCTGGGTTTAGCCTCTGCCGTAAATGCTTTAAAAGGCAGTAGCTCCAAAGGCAAGGTGGTTATACTTTTAACCGATGGTGAAAACAACGCAGGTTTTGTGCACCCGCTTACGGCAGCTGAGCTGGCAAAAGAGCATCAGGTAAAAGTATATACCATCGGGATCGGCACTACAGGTCTGGCTCCATTGCCGCTCACCGACCTGAACGGTAATAAGGTGTACCAGTATGTGCCGGTAAAGATAGATGAAGCCATGCTGACGAAGATTGCAGAACGGACGGGGGGAGCATATTTCAGAGCGACAAATGCCAAAGCGCTGGAGGCTATTTACCAGGAGATCGACCAATTGGAAAAGACGCCACACGGTATCAGGAAAGAAACAGTTTACCACTCAGAGTACCGGGTATTCCTGCTGATAGCCCTGCTGCTGTTTTTACTGGAGCTGGTACTTAGATTTACATTTTTCCGTTCCCTGGCCTCATGATAACATTCGAGAACCCGCTATTCCTGCATTTGAGCTGGGGGCTGCTGCTCCTGCTGCTGCTCTATGTCGTTTACAGGCATTGGCAGGCAAAAGCACAGCTTAGGCTTGGGGATAAGGCCCTGGTGGAACGGCTTTACCCAGGCAGAAGCACCGGTCGCTCACATACCAGGTTTGGTGTGCTGCTGCTTGCTTATACCTGTTTTGTAATAGCCCTTGCAAACCCGGTGCTGCCCCTGTCTGAGGAGAAGCGAAATGCTAAAGAGGAGGTGGCTATGGTGTTTGCCATAGATGTATCGCGCAGTATGCTGGTTTCTGATGTGCTCCCTAACCGCTTAACACAGGCTAAAAAACTTGTGCGTGAGGTAACGGCAGCACTAAAAGGAGAAGAAGTGGGGCTGGTGGTGTTTGCCGGAAAAGCATACCCTTACCTGCCGCTAACAACCGACTACCGGGTAATAGAAAGTGCTGTCAAGGTTATCTCCACTGAGATGGTGCCAAGGCAAGGCACCTCCTTTGAGGAAGCTCTTAAAATCTCTTCTCTGTTGCTGACATCCAGACCCCAAAAAGCACGTGTTATTTGCGTTTTATCTGACGGCGAAAGCCATACTAGCCAGTACGGCAGCCTGGCAGACTCTTTAAGCAAAGCAGGCGTTTATGTGTTCTCCTTTGGTTTGGGAACCGAAGCAGGCGGACATGTTCCGGAGCAGCAGGCGGAGGGAAGGCAGGAGTTTAAGAAAGACAAGCAAGGGGCACTTGTTGTATCGAGACTGCAGGAGAAAAATCTTATCAGGCTGGTTGGGGTTCAGCCTGCACGCTATGCCAGATTGGGCTCAGCAGGAAACCAGGCATTGCATTTTATAGAAGATATCAGGCAGCTTCCTGCTCCTGTTGCTACCGCTAAAGCACCTGCGAAAAAGGAATTATTCCAGTACTTTCTTTTAGCTGCTTTGCTGCTGCTTGTATTGGAACTGCTTATAGCACCGGGTAAAGGAGTAGCACGCTTTAAAAGAACCGGAACATGAGTAGCGTCTATAATAAAACTGTTCTCATCGTTGGGCTTGTAGCTTTGGGCCTGAGCCTGGCTTTGTTCTTACCAAGCATTTACCTGGATGTAGCAGGGCAGGCACAAAAACACCTGTACCTGTACCAGGGAAAGCTGGCCTATGGTAATGGTGAAGTGGGAGATGCGGAGGTTCTTTACAGGAAAGCCTGGAAGCATTCCGCTGGTGAAGGGGTAGCAGCCTTTAACTTAGCTAATGCGCTATACCGGCAGGAGAGGTTTTCAGAGGCAGCCTCTTTTTACAGAGTGGCAATCCGGCAAAGTCCGGCTACTTACGCTGCTGCGGAGAGCTGGTTCAATTTAGGCAATGCTCTTTTTGGGGCAGGTGATACCTTGCAAAGTATACAGGCTTTTCAGCAGGGAATGCTGCTTGACAGCGAAGACCAGTCTATTCGCCAGAACCTGTTATTTGTACTGGATCAGTATGAAAAAGGAAAGGCAAACAAAAAGGCCGAAAGTGCTGAGCAGCAACAGGACCGGAAGCAAGATAAACCGGAGGCAAAGAGAGGTCCTGAGCCCGAAGAAAAAGGTAGTTCTGCAGATGAGAAGTCGGACCAGGCGTTTAAAGTATCAGAAAAAGAGATGCAGGATCTGTTCGATCTATTAAACCAAAATGAAGAAGCTGTAAGAGGAAGAATCGGGAAACAAAAGCAAAAACACCAAGCGGTTACAACTAACGAACCTGACTATTGATGCTGTCTCAGGAATTATACTGCTGTTGTGCCCTTATTTGCGCTGAAACATGAATTGGAAAATAAATTTGTTTGCTGTTGCTGCCTTTTGCCTGCTACTGTGCCCAGCTACTGTGCGAGGAGGTTTAGCTATTGGGCATCGTATAAAAACTCCAGCAGATACACTGGCAAAGCAGGTTTTTGTACGCGCTATTCCCTCCAAAGCACGACCTTATGTGGGGGAGCCTTTTACAGTCAGCTACCTGCTTTACCACCAGCTTCCCATTATAGACCCGCAGGACGAACTGCCCGTGAAACTACAGGATTGCTTTGTGGAAGAATTTCCTGTAAGTGCAGAAAGCTATGAAGAAGTGCTGGCAGGTAAGAAATTCCATGTGCTGGTGCTCAGGAAGTTGTTGGTAATTCCGCAGCGGGAAGGCCTTCTGAGGCTTCCTTCTGTAAGAAGAACTGTTAAACTGACTGTACCGCCAGCCCCGGATGATTTTTTTGGAATGGAACAAATTGTATCCAGAGAGCTGGTATCGGAGGCCGTGCCGATGGACATACGGCCTTTACCTGCACCAGCTGATACAGGTATGTTTTCCAGGGCAGTGGGCAGCTTTAGCTTCAGGAGTAAACCACGGGTGGCTGCTGCAGCGAATATGCTTACTTATCAGTTAGAACTAACCGGCTATGGCAATTTAAAAAACACCGGCCTGCATGTGCCCGAGCTGCCCGAGGGCCTGGAACTGTTTAACCAGAACAGCTCAATCGAAGAAAAACTTACAGGCAAAGGGTTGCTGGCAACCCGTACATTTACGTTTGATGTGGTTGCCAGCTATCGGGGCAATTATACCTTACCAGCGCTTATGGTAGTAGCTTTCAATCCGGCATCAGAGAAGTATGAGACTTACCAGGCCGATGCCTTCGAATGGAAAGTAACAGCGGGCCCCGAAGCACCAAAACTTTTAGCTACGGCAGCAAATAAAAACGACACAGCTACACCCTTACTGCTAAAGTTGAAGCCAGGTAGCAGCAAAGGCCGGTTATTATGGCAAAAGCCTGTATTTTACATATTGCTGCTGCTGTGTAGCTTTTTTATTATAGGTGGAATGCTGTATTCTCGGTATACCCAGGCGCAATCAGCTGCTCCGGCACATCGGTTATCAAGAAAAGCAGGCAAAAGAGCTTTAAGGGCATTTAAGCAGCTCAAGCGTACATCTGGCCAGATAAATTCTGATGCCTTTTACCAGAAGGCAGAAGCTATACTGAAACAGTATTTTTTGCAGAAACTACAACTGCAGCAGGAGGCTTTGCCTCCTGCGCTTATAATTGCCGCCTTACGGGAGCGGCAGGTGCCGGGGCATGTTCTGGCAGAGGTACAGGCATTATTAAAAGAAATAGATGCCATACGGTTTGCACCTACACAGCAGCCTGTAGCAGATAGGGAAGCATTTAGAGTACAGGCCATGCAGGTTATTCAACATATAGATAAGTTTTTAAATGGCAAACATACTCCTGATCCTGTTGCTGCTTCGTCTGCCGAGCATTGCAGTACCCGACCAGCAGGAACAATTACGATTTGAGCAGGCAACCTTTCTAATGCAGCAGCAAAAATATTCTAAAGCCGTGGCTGCTTTTGAAGTACTGGAGCAGGAAGGGGTTCAAACACCTGAACTATACATGAACCTGGGCCATGCCTGTTTCCAGGCGGGGCAGCTTGGGAAGGCAATATTCTATACTGAAAAAGCTTTCCGGCTTTCACCGCTGGATGAGGAGATACAGCAGAACAGGCAGTATCTGGCAGAACAGGCAGGTATAGCCAGAACACCAGACAACTACTGGCTATTAAAAGTGTCTGATCAGGTTATGCAGCTAGCTCTGTTACTGTTCGTTTTGTGCAGTTTGTGCTTTTTATGCAGGCGCTTAAACATTTTTTATATGGAAAAGCTGGTAAGGTTTCACAGGTTTATTCTTTCTGCAGCAATATTTTTGCTGATGCCTGCATTGCTGACGCAGGTGTATATGCAGCCCGAAGAAGATGCGGTGCTGCTGCAACAGACTGCAGGCAAAAACGGTCCTAGTCCGCTTGCGAAGAGCATAGCAGATTTAAATGAAGGTGAAAAAGTGACGCTTAAGTCGTATCACCAGGGCTGGTACAAAGTTAAGACTCCAGAGGGGAAAACAGCCTGGGTAAGTGAAGCAGGTATAGGTAAATTAAACCTGTAAAATCAATAAATCAGGTTAGGTATTTAATACTACCAAGAAATTAGTACCGCTGTAATTTGCAAGCTCGAACTGAAGCGACAGCCTGTTTTACCAAATCTTAATCACCTGCTGTTGCGTTAGCTAAAATGTTAAAATTACTGGTATCTGTTCGCTTGCATGGCAGGTACTGACACTCACGCTAAACAAGCATCATGACGCGTTTTATAATGATCCTGGGGGTATTATCCCTGCTCATGGACTGGTATGTGTACCAGGGAATTAAAAGGTTAACGGCAGGCTGGAAGTCAGTTGGTCTCAGAAAAACAGTACGTACCCTCTACTGGGTATTTTTTATCGGTTTCATACTTGGTTTTGCCTACGCCATATACCTGCGCTTTTCTGAAGATAAATCCGGTGCCTTTGTGCAGTGGTTTATCAATGCTTTTCTCACGTTTTTTGTCACCAAGCTGGTGTTTATGCTGGTGCTGCTGGCCGAAGATATCTACCGTGTGATTGTGGCTGCTACCCGCTTGGCAACACGTTCAGGTAAAAGGGCAGGTGCTACAAAATCGTTGTTCCCACAGCGCCGGAAAGTGGTAAGTCAGCTGGGGCTGGTGCTGGCGGGCATTCCTTTTTTCTCGTTTGTGTACGGCATCACCAAAGGAAAGTACGATTACAGAGTACACCGCCAAACCTTATACTTCGATGATTTGCCCGAAGCGTTTAATGGCTTCACAATAACACAACTTTCAGATGTACATTCAGGCAGCTTCGATGATGCCGGGGAGGTACAGCGGGGAATAGAACTGGCAATGGCGCAGCAGTCGGACCTGTACGTATTTACGGGTGATCTGGTAAACGACCATGCCACAGAAATTGTGCCTTACAAAGAGATGTTCAGACGGATTAAAGCACCTTTCGGCCAATTCTCGATACTGGGCAACCACGACTATGGCATGTATGCCAAGTGGCACAGCGACGAAGAACGGGAGAACAACATGACGGATCTGCAGCAGCACCATGCGGATATGGATTACCGCCTGCTGCTAGATGAGCACGTAAAACTGGAGAAAGACGGGCAGGAAATTGTGCTGCTGGGCGTTGAAAACTGGGGGAAGGGCTTTATAGAGCGGGGCGACCTGAACAAAGCGTTACAGGGAGTAGATGCCAACGCTTTTAAGATCCTGTTGTCGCACGATCCTTCGCACTGGGACATGGTGGTTAAAAATCACCCCACACATATCCATCTTACCCTATCAGGGCACACACACGGCATGCAGTTTGGCGTAGAAACGCCTTTGTTCCGGTGGAGCCCGGTGCAGTACCGCTATAAGAACTGGGCCGGAGTTGCACAGGAAAATAATAAAATGCTGTATGTAAACAGAGGTTTTGGCTTTATAGGCTTTTCCGGAAGAGTAGGAATCTGGCCGGAAATCACGGTGCTGGAACTTAGGAAAGGGAGAGGGTAATTAGCCTGTTATGTAATTTAAGCTGGTCCGTAGCTGTACTAATACACATAGCAGAAGAAAATAAAAGGGCAGACAATAATTTCAAATCTCCGTGCTTGCTTTAAGCAAGCACGGAGATTTGAAATTATTGTCTGCCTAAATAATAAGTAAGGCCATAGTTTAGCGTAGCACTTGAGAAATCAAAGTTGAAGCTATTACTTTTAGAGGTATAATCATCTTGAAAATTGATAACTCCATTCAATAGTTCTACATTTTTTGAATCGTAGGTGGTTTTGCTAAATCCTAGTAATCCTAAGTTTAGGTTAAGCGCAAATTTAGGTGAAATAAAACAGGTGATACCAGGTGATACACCAGCTGAGAAGTATCGAGAATCTGATTCATTAGATCTTGAGGGAATAGCTGAAGTTCCTGTATATATTGAATTGAACTGTGTAACAGTTTTGTTGTACCCCACAGAAAGCACTGCATGTAGAGCTATTTTATCTAATAAGAATAAATATTGTTTTGCATATGCATTATAGCTAAATGTTCTATACCTATCATCAGAAGTATAAGGAGGGCCAAGAGACAACCTATCATTTGATATTCTTTCCCTTCCAAAATTAAAATTGGCCCCAACCTCTAAATTGTCTTTGATAAATATACCGACAGAAGGACCTAATTCATAATTTTTAACTTTTTGAAAGGTTGAGGCATCTCTATCCTCATATGTGGAATAAGAGTAGGCAAGGGTTCCTGTAAGAGCAATGCTTCCTTTTGATATTTGAGCTTGTAGATTACTATAGCAAAGTACAGCAATTAGTAATAGTATTACCTTCTTCATTATGTACATCTACTTAACGTGCTATAAAATAACTAAGCCCTATTCCAAAACTGCTAAAAGATAAATTTGCATCAAACTTGCTGGATACGGAACGATCATCATTTTCATAAAGAAGTTTAGTACTTTGTCTACTAAAGGAAATGTTACCAAAGGATGCTGTTAATCCTAATTTTGGGGTGGCAAAGTAGGTAAGCCCGGGATATAAACCGATAGCGTAATTATTTGTATTCTGAGTAAGCTCGTCTGCGGAAGAAGTGTTACTATATCTCGTTTTACCTAACCCTGCTGAGATATAGCCAGTACCGTGTAAAGATAATTGTTCTGTCAAAGCTACATACTTGCGCAAATAGACTCCTAATGTAACGCTATTATTTTTAGATATATTTTCACCTGTATCATAAATTGTCTTTCTAAGGCTAGAGGTTATACCAACACTAATGCCTGCTTCAGTTCCATCTGAAATAAAATATCCAACAGAAGGTCTCAGAGCTAGATTTCTGTTTGTATCACTTATAGTTGTTGGTAAACTTGATGTGTTACCATTGCTGTTATAATAACTTACGGAACCAGAAACAGCAAAGGTACCTTGAGAGGTTTGTGCGAAGACTCCCGTGCCCAACAAAGCCAGGAGTGCAGTTGTAAATAATGTTTTCATATTTGTTTTTTTGATGAACTAACACCTATGCAACAAATATGCCATTATGATTATATTTTAATATGTTAAATTAAATTATTTCTTAGAGCCGTTATAGTATGGGTAGTTTAGGAAGGGATATGTCTTATCTTCACCTGTTAACAGCACTGAAAGGGAGTGTAGGGGGCTGCTTTTTAAAATAATCCATCCTGATCAGCTGGTCGGATACTTCCCAGGCTTTTTTCAGGTGGTTAATTGCTGTAGTATCGGTTTGTGTGGTGTCTCCTAGCACCATAAAGCTGGCATTAATGGCAAACCTGCTCTTTTGAGTTGAGAGAATACTGCTGCCAAGCCCGCGCCAATATTGAACTGGTGCACCTGCGAGATCCATCAGTGTTGGGTAAATGTCTATTTGGCCAAGGGTTTCGGTATAGGTAAGTGGTTCCGCTGTATTTAACACGAGTAAGGGAACATAACAGTTCTTCGACATAAGTGCTTTGGCATCCGTATTCTTTAGCAAACTGCTGCGTTGCCCGTAGCCGAACGCTTCATGATCTCCAACAAAAACAAAAAGCGTATTTTCAAATAAACCTGCCTCTTTCATGCCTTTTATAAAATTGCCGATGGCAAGGTCGGTATAATGAACCGTCTGCATGTAATCAGCAAGTATAGCCGGAAAGGAGGAAGGAATATGGAGCGCTTTTTTATCCTCGGGCAGTTCGAATGGAAAGTGGGAGGTAAGCGTAATCAGTTGTAGGAAGAACGGCTGCGGCAGTTTTTTTATTTTTTCCAAAGACTGTGCAAAAAAGGAGGCGTCGCTGAGGCCCATGCCCACTGCATCCTGCATATTGTAATGCTGACTTGCTATCAGAGAATCAAAGCCCATGGCAGGGTTCATCTTTCCCTGGTTCCAAAATGAAGGCTTATCGCCCACCAGCGTCATTGCTTTATAAGAAGCTTTTTCTTTCAATGCTTTTGCCAGCGACATGTAACTGTTATCAGGATATTTAAAGAATGCGGCACCATTGTTCAGAGGTAATAACCCGGTATTGATAAGCAGCTGCGCATCGCTTGAGCGTCCATGCTTTGTCTGAGGCACTACGTGCGGAGCATACAGGCTGTGGGAAGCTTCCGATTGAATTAAAGCATTGAGATGCGGGGTTATTTCCTGCCCGTTAACACGGCTGCCTATTGTCCAGGATTCCAGCGACTCTACCAGAACCAGTACCACGTTTTTGGCAGTAGTATCGGCCCTATGTGCAAAGAGGCGCTGGCGTGCCGGTAGCTGATGCTGCTCCAGCCATTCATTTACAGCAGAGATCTCTTCTGCCATAACAGGCTCTTTGGGTAACAGGAACTCACTTGCCTGCCACATCCAGAGCGAAAAGATGCCGTAGTTCCGGGCTGCCTGGCAATGGTCAATATTAAAAACTTCAGGCTTTTGCAGAATACGGTTATGGAAGTTGTAATGCTGAAAGCCGTTGTAGAGGAGGAGACAAACAATAGGGAGGGCACTCATGTGAAGTGCGGTTGTTCTGGGATAAAAAGCTTCTACGTTCAGCTTTTTGCGGAAATGGAAATTATAGAGCAAAGCGATCAGGAGCGTTGGAAGCAGCAGCGATACGTCCTCCAAATTAATAGAGGCCAGTATACCTGATAAAAGGCTGCGCAGGTTTCCTAATTCGGAGTAAGCACTGAAAGGAATAACCGTATAAAAAGTGCGGTAATACCAAACGTTGGCCAATAAAAGCACATCAACAAAAATAATAGTACTGAATAGCAGAAAAGCATTGCCTTTCCGAACCAGGATGTAGGGGATAGTGAGCAGCAAACTCCAGGCTAAGGTAAAAAGATGAGGAGGAATATTGTTCCAGAACCTTAAGGGGAGATGCTGATCAATAAAAAAATAAAAAATGGAGAATGTAAGATACAGGCTAAGAACAATTAATCCGTAAAAGATGATGTTCTCTTGAAAATATCTCCAGTTGGTAAAGGAGTAAAAGATTTTATACATAAATAGTTACTAAAGCTTAATACATAAGTTCTACATAGGTGCATAAGGGTGTCAGGCTTATTTTAAAGGTTGTTAAGGCAGTATTATTTAATTATTATCAAATTTAATTATTTATTGTTAATATACTAATTAAAATTTGAATGGTTATACTTATTTTATTTGAACGAAGCAATGCTATATTATAGGCGAAATACAATAAGAGCTGCAATTAGTGAAGGAAGCAGAAGATTAGTTAATTGAAAGAAAGAAGTATTATCTGGTAAGGTAAAACGTCTTGTAGTGTAACTGTTGTGCTATAGTAAGAACAAACGATTAAGAAGAGCGGAGAGAATGAAATTATATCTTTCGGAGGAAACATCGGCAATATTTCGAAGGTATATACTTTACCTTTTGCAAATCTTTGAGAGGAGGAAGTTGGAGCTAAGGAGCATAGCTTTAAGAAAAGATCAAATCAGGTTCTAAGTTTAAATTTCATTAAAACAAAAAAGGCTCTCCTTTATAGAGAGCCTTTTTATTATGATCAGTTTATAGAAAACTTTTCAACTTTTAGCCATCCTTTTATACGGAAGCATTTGAAAGGAGGTTTCGGCAGGTTGAAAAATATTTCATTTTTTGTTTCATTAACTCCTTGCGCTTATAGGTTATAACCTGGTAAAATTTAGCTGATAAATATTTACGAGAACATCCAGCGCTTTGCCCTGTTTCGTATCTGAACCAAGGTAATCCGGTTATGGTTAATAAGCTGGTGTTACTTAATTATATTTCCTTTTCGCATCATGATGCTGTTGCTGCGGGTAACACGGCAACTTCTTAAAACTGTTTTAAAAACTGATATGAAACCAACCCTCATCCTTCTTTGTGCTTTGATGTTTACTGTTTTTCAGAGCCAGGCGCAGAATCTGAAAACCAACAAAGGCCACGAGAACAATCCATATTATTCGAACACAGATACTACCAAACTGCGGGTGACGAATGCGCAGTGGAAAAAGATTTTACCGGCAGACTTGTATGCTGTGGCACGTGAAAAAGATACGGAGCGTGCCTTTACGGGCAAGTACTGGAAAACTGATACCAAAGGCACCTATTATTGTGCTGTGTGTGGTAATGTGCTGTTTAAATCTACGGCAAAGTTTGCCAGCGATTGCGGGTGGCCCAGCTTTTATGAGCCTATCCGGAAAAACAGCGTAAAATACGTAAACGATAACTCTTACGGCATGAAGCGGATTGAAGTATTATGCGCCCGCTGCGATTCTCACCTGGGCCATATTTTCGATGATGGTCCGGCACCGACTTATAAGCGCTATTGCATGAATTCGGTCTCACTGGACTTTGCGCCCAGCTTGGGGCTTTGATTGCTTTCAGGTACCAGTGCTATGGTAATAAGGCCAGCCGGTGTCTAGCAGCTGTTGGCCTTAGCTAGGCCCTGAGCCAGGCAATGGCCTCTGTCTTGTTGTTAAAGTTCTGTATGTCGAAAGGGAGAAGTCCTGCCTGCCGGATGTACTGCACATTGCTGTCGGATATAGCCTCTATCGTAGAGCTGGCAGACTGAAGCCTTGCAAGCTTCTGCAAGCGCGAGGCTGCTAAACCACTGGCCAGGTAAGAGGCAATTTCCCTGCTTTCCTGCTGGCCCACCGAAATAATGGTTCTGCTGGAGTCTAGCAGGATTTTCTTGATGTCGTAATTTTTTACAGTATCAACCAGGGTGTTTATACTATGCTTGATCTCGGGCATCAGGTAGTCGTGCAAATCAGGGTATAATACTTCCAGAATGTCTGTTGCCGGATCGTAATTCAATTTAATCAAACTGTTTTCAAAGAGAATCATCTCAAAAATATAGCGGGAACTAGGGCAAATATAAAAAGAATTATGACAATAAAGGTTTAAACATCAATTAGAAGTTGATAAAACATCTTTAATGCATCATTTGTTATCACAGTACTGTGGTAGCTTTTTATAGCATACCCTTAGTTTAGAAGTGTTGCAGACACATTTTCTTTTCTCGGTCATATTTGCAATATTGGCCTTGCGTAATCGTAATTAGTTTTAATAAACTTTATAGCCGGGCAGGCAATTTCAGAAAAGCAGAATGGCAGCAGGCTCCGTCGTAAAGCAAAACAACGTTACAACATTTTTAATTATATGTCTTGTACACCATTAGTGTCGGGTTGTACTACTTAAACGCAACAAGAAACTATTTATGAACGACAAATATCCTATCAGTGTGATACTGACAGATGATCATCGTATTGCCAGGGAAGGGATAAAAGTAATGCTGGGGCAGGACGAAGAAATCAAGATAATAGGAGAGGCCTCTAATGGAGAGGAACTACTAAACTTATTAGCCACGACTCCGGCCGACCTTGTGTTGCTGGATGTTCTGATGCCTGTAATGGACGGCCTTGAAACGGTGAAGCAGGTGAAGCTGCTGTATCCGCAAATACAGGTGCTGGCACTTTCTATGCTGCAGGATACAAAGCATGTACAGAAAATGATGGCGGCAGGAGCAGCCGGTTATGTGCTGAAGGATACTTGTAAAAGTGAAATGAAAGCAGCCATTAAGCTGGTATCAGGCGGTGGTCGTTTTATGTGTTCTAACCTGGCTCTGGATCTGTTGAGCAAAGTTGCTCTGCAGGATATCCAGGCAGGCAGTAGAGCAGTCGGTCCTGGTGCAGTGCTATCGGCCCGGGAGTTGGAGGTGCTGGAGCTGATTGCCGACGGGTATACAAACCTAGAGATAGCCGATAAGCTCTTTGCCAGTAAGCGTACCATAGAAACTCACCGTCAGAATATGTTGGAAAAGACCAACTCAAAAAACACCGCACAACTCGTGAAGTTCGCCATCGACAATAGCCTTATCAGCCTTGAAATCTAAAGTAGAGGTTAAGCTATAGAAACGGAAGTACTTTGGTATAAAACAAGAAAGGCTCCTCATAACGGGAGCCTTTCTTTATGATCAGTTTTATAGAAAACTTTTCAACTTTTAGCCATGTGAATTTACGGAGGCTGTTGAGAGGAGGTTACAGAATCACAGAAAAAATAAAAAAATTATTCTGCAGTTGTTAAAGCCAGGTCAGGCTTCCGGAAAAATACCTGAAATTCTGATCCTTTGCCTTCCGTGCTTTGAACTTCTATTTTGCCGCCTGCATTTTCGATGATCCTTTTTACCATATACAAGCCAATGCCCGAACCATCTACATGGCTGTGCAGGCGCTTAAACATGGCGAAAAGCTTTTGCTTGTGGATAAGGTCTATTCCGAGGCCGTTATCCTGAACCGATAGCACCTGGTATGCTTCTGTTTCATAGCTACGAATCAGCACCTCGGGCTGCCGCTCGGGAGCATGGTACTTAATGGCATTCGAAGTAAGGTTGTAGATAATGCTTCGCAGATTTTTCTCTGAAAAACGGATGCTTGGCAGGGCACTCACATCAATAGCTAATTGTGCCTTTGTCGCTTTTATGACCGGCAGCAGGTCCAGGCGTATATCTTCTATCAGGGTAGCCAAGTCTATCTCTGAGGCTGCCGAACTGTGCTCCTTTTGCAGCTTTGTAATGTCGGTCAGGTGACCGATGGTGCGTTTAAACCGCTGCACCGAATCCATTATATAGTCCAAGGTTAAGTTGATGGTTTCTGATTGCAGGCTTTCTGCCGGCAATTGCTCTTTCAACACCTCCACCAAGCCTTCTATGTTCAGGATTGGCCCTCTGAGGTCGTGGGAGGCGGTATAAATAAAATTATCGAGGTCTATGTTGGTGCGGGTAAGCTGTTCATTGGCAGCTACTAAGCTGGAATTGGTAATTGCCAGCTCTGTTGCCAGCTGCTTGGCCTGCCGCTCACTGGCCTCCACCGACTGGCGAGCCAGTTCCTGATCCGTTACATCCATCACCAACGTATAAAAGCCTATTACTTCCCCATTCCGCACATCCGGCACATAATCGGTGCGGATGTACTTGGTGAATCCTTCCCGGTAAGGCATGCGGGCATCAAAGGTTAGCCTTTCGCCCGCCAGCGCCCGGTCGATGTATTGTTTTACGCCACTATAGGCTTTCTCGCCTACAACATCCATTACCTTGCGGCCGATCAGGCTTTCCGGTAATACGTTAAACCAGGGAGTATAGGCTTTATTGGCGAACCTGTACCTTTCTTCGCGGTCTAAGTAACCAATGAGTACAGGCAGGGCATCTGTAATTAGCCTAAGCTGCTTGGCACTTTCTTCGCTTATCTTCTGTGCCTTCACCTGTTCGGTTGTTTCAAAGGCAAAAACCAATATACCGTCTATTTCTCCATTTTCGTTTCTCCTTGCCTGCTGTACATAATTAAAATAACGGTCTTCCATTAAACCGTCTTCCGGACGGGCAAGCGGAATCAAAAGCCCTTTTTCCTCGTGTGTATGACCCGTTTCGTATACCTGCTTAAAAGTTTTATATACCAGGTTGTCAGCTATTTCTGGCAGTGCCTCCAGCAGGGGCTTGTGCAATAATACGCGATTCGGGAAAAGCTGCTGATAACTTGGGTTTACAAGCTCATATACTAAATCTGGTCCGCGTAAGATGCAGATGGCGGCAGGGGCCTGCATAAAGAGGTTCTCGATGCGCTTGCGTTGTCTCTCAGATTCAGTTTTTGCCTGTTGCAGATCATGGGTACGCTTTTCTACGCGGGCTTCCAGTTCTTTATTGAGCTGCTGCAGTGCCTCCTGTGTCCTGTTGAGTTCCTTTATTTTATCGGAGAGTACTTCGTTTAAGGTTTGCACCTGCCTGTGGCTGTTCTCCAGCTCCTGCCTGGCTACAACCTGGGTTGTGACCTCATAAGCCAATACGAAAATGCCGTTAATTTTACCCTCTATATTACGGATTGCCTGGTAAATAAAGTTGTAATAGTTGTGCCCTAACGCATGGCCGGTGTTTTCGTGGTCGAGCTGCACCAGCATTTCATGTGCATGAAAACTCTCGCCGGTCTGATATACCTGGTCCAGCAGGCTCTTGATCGGCTGCCCCTTCAGTTCGGGCATGGCTTCTAAAATAGGTTTACCTAATAATGGCCGGTCTCCCACCAGCTGCTGATACAGAGGGTTTACAAGTTTAAAAGTATGATCGGGGCCTTCAAAAACACAGACCATTGCCGGTGCCTGTAACAAGATGTTCTGTAGTTGCTGGCGCTGCAGATCTGCTTCGGCCCGTGCCGCCTTTTCTCTTTCCTGGCTTTCGCGCAAAGCTTTTTCTGCGGCACTGAGCTCCTGATTGGAAGTATCGTTAAAGCCTACCAACAGCAAAGGGCCGCAACGCCGCGCTGAGAGGTTAAAAAAGTTATCCAGTCCGTCGTACTGGTAACTCACATCGTATCGCCCTGCTTCCCCTGTCTCAAATACACGCTTATAAAAATCAAATACACCCTCTTGCCTGGCTTTCGGAAAGCGGGTGAACAAGCTTAGGTTTGGATGCTCTGGCAGGCCTATCATCGCCTGGGCCGCCTTGTTAAGATATTCTATATGAAAGTCGACAAGTTCGTTATTTTCATCGTCGTAGATTGGCCGAAGAACATTAACAGCTGAAAAGGTAACATTCATGAGCGCCTGAAACAGCTCTTCTTGAGGAATCTCCTGTACAAACGATCGCGTGTTGGGAAGAGAGGCAGAATCGGACATGGTAACAAAGGTTGATCACAAACGAAGATAAGCAATAGAAGCTGCAATCGAAAATAAAGGATATTATAGTAGTTGGCCTTACCTGCTATTAAGTAAGGCCTGTACAAGTATCGGCAGGAAGTGCAATGATTATTTTTTATTGGCAACATGATCACGTACCGTGTCATCAGCCCAATACTTCTGATAGGCGTCCAGAAGTGTTTCTTTCGAAAGAGGCTTCTGGGTATATTCCTGAACCCCCAGTTCCATAAATTTTCGGATATCCTGTTCTTCACTATTTACAGCAAGCAAAAGAAACACAGCTCTTATCTTGCTCAGAATACCGATTTCCTGCAGATTTTCCATCATTTCAAGCCCATCCATTACCGGCATATGATGATCCAGTATGACAAGGTCCGGGCAGCTTTCCGGGCTGTTGTCACAGTGCTTCTGTATATATTTAAAACCGTCTTTCCCGTTTCGGAGCAACTCTATTTCTTCAGCAAAGCGCATTTCCCGCACAATCCTTTCATTAATGTAAAGCGTGGTGCTGTCATCATCAATCAGAAGTACTTTCCTTAATTTGTACATATTCGCGTTTCCATGATCAATGCTGGTTTTTAACGGTAAAAAGGCTGCTTTTGTTTAACTGATCAGCCCGGTGCCACCCACTCAGTTTGCGTTCAGAAATGGCTATATAATCGGCTAACGTATTGGTGGCAGCACGCTCCGCTATACGTGCAACAGCATTGGCAGCTGTATTTTCAGCCTTGGTTAGGTTTCTAAGAGGCTACATTTTTTATACCTGTTTCTAACGGAAAATCTATGGCAAGCATAGCAGGTATTACCCTGTAATTTGCTTATATTGCATGTTTATAATATAAGCAATAATGAATTGTTCTTGTAAGAGCTACTGCTGAGGTATAATAGCTGAATTATACTATTTAAGTGTCAGATAAGCTGGTTGAGCCAGGAAAAGATTCTATTGAAGATTAGAGATATACTCCGTGATAGTAGCCAAGTTAAGAAAAGATAGCCACGTAAGCGACCTGAAAGAGACTATTAAACGCAGCCAGCAGTTAATTATAATTTGCCTGTTTGTTTTTGCGGTGCACATAGTAATCAAAGTATGGCTGGAGCTTTACCTTTCAGCTGTTCTGATGACCAGCCTCTTTGGCGTTTTCAGCGCCTTGTTTATACTGAATAAGGGCGGTTATACGGAGCTTACCAAATCAGTCACCAATATCAGCGTAGCTGTTTTCCTGGTTTTCATGGCTTTTGCCGAAGGCTTACGGGCTTCAGCACATCTTTATTTAATAGCCCTGATCTTTTCCCGGCCGCTGCTGACTGTAAACGATGAGTTCTTCAATAAGAACAATATCATCCACTTTGTTTTTATAACAATCTGTTTCCTGGTTTGCATATTATTTGTAAATGATAACAGTTCGCTTCAGCCTATCCATGATTCAGTTTACAGAACCTTAACCCACATTAACAGTGTTGGTGTTTTCCTGGTGTGTATCTGTTTATGCCTGTTGCACCTCTACAATGAACAGAAGTATTATAAAGCACTGCTGGCAGAAAAAAACAGCGCTGAAAGTGTAAAGCAGGAAGCAGAGCGTGCCAGAAATGATGCCGAGAGTGCCAATAAAGCCAAAAGTGTTTTTCTGGCTACCATGAGCCATGAAATCCGTACGCCGCTGAATGGCGTGATTGGCATGACCTCCTTACTTTCTGAGACGAACCTGGATGCAGAGCAGCGGCAGTATACAGAAATTATACAGAGCTCCGGCAAGAATCTGCTCAGCGTCATAAACGACATCCTGGATTTCACCAAAATAGAATCCGGTAGCATGGAACTCGATTGCCACGATTTTGCCCTGAATGATGTGGTGGAAGAAGTGCTGGATATCTTTGCCCGAAAAGCGGCCTTGCAAAAACTTGACCTGATGTATCATCCAGCGCCGCAGGTGCCACAGCTGATGCACGGGGACAGTTTCCGCCTGAAGCAGGTGCTTATAAACCTGTTGGGGAATGCCATTAAATTTACTTCGAAGGGGGAGGTGCTGATTTCTGTAAAACTGGCGCAGTGGCAGCAGGACCGGTTTGAACTTCTGTTCGAAGTTGCCGATACTGGTATTGGTATACCTGCAGATAAACTGGACCGCCTGTTCAATCCGTTTACACAGGTAGATTCTTCTACTACACGCAAATACGGTGGCTCTGGTTTAGGGCTGGCCATCAGTAAACGTTTGGTAGAACTGATGCAAGGCACTATTGTGGCAGAGAGTGTGGTAGGGCAGGGAACAGTTTTCCGCTTTACCATTTTAGCGCAAGCGGCTACAGCACCGGCCCTTAATGTTAAGCACGATCTGGCAGAACTGGCAGGTAAGCACATCCTGGTAGTAGACGATAACCAGACAAACAGAAAGATACTGGAAAGCCAGTTGCTGCAGTGGGGGCTTTTGCCTTGTATATCTTCGTCCGGTAAAGAGGCTTTGTACCTGCTCGAACAGCAGCCGTTCGATATGCTGATTACTGATATGCACATGCCCGAGCTGAACGGGTTGGCCCTAACAGAGCTGCTGAAAGTAAAATACCCGGAGCTGCCGGTTCTGCTGCTGAACTCTATTGGCTATGAGATTGAAAGTGAGCATAAGCATTTGTTTAGCGGTATACTGAATAAGCCGGTAAAACAACAGGCGCTGCAAAGAGAAATGGTAAAGTCGCTAAGGCATGAGCCACAGGAGCAGGAGCCTCAAACCGATAAAAGAAAGCTGACAGAAGACTTTGCAAATAAATACCCTATGACAATTTTAATTGCGGAAGATTACCCGATTAACCAGATGTTTGCGCAGATGGTGCTCTCCGATTTAGGTTACGAGGCAGACCTGGTAGAAAATGGTGTGGAAGTGCTGCAGGCCCTCCAACAAAAAGATTACCAGGTCATCCTGATGGATGTGCAGATGCCGGAGATGGACGGACTGGAGGCTACACGCATTATTCGACGGGAGCATGCCTTTCAGCCCTATATTATCGCCACCACCGCCAATGCCATGCGCGAAGATCAGCAGGCTTGCCTGGCAGCAGGTATGGACGATTACATTCCGAAACCAATCGACATAGACGAACTTTTACTGGCGCTTCAGAAAGCAGCTACAGTAGGAGTGGGGTGTTGAAAATCTCTTATTGCAAAGCAGGTTTTAAGCATTAATTTTAACCGGTTTTTAACCCGGAAGCGTACACGTGCTAAAGCTGTGTAGGCTAACGGAGGTATAACAGCAATATAAGAAAAACAACAACTATGGAATTAAGAAGATTAGGAAAATCTGATGTAATGGTTACTCCTATGGCCTTTGGTGCCTGGGCTATTGGTGGATGGATGTGGGGCGGTGCCGAAGAGCAGGCAGCCATACGTGCAATAAAAGCTGCTTTTGATGCAGGTATTACCACCATTGATACGGCTCCCGTGTATGGTTTTGGCCGCAGCGAAGAGTTAGTCGGAAATGCCATGGCAGGTGTGCCGCGCGATCAGTATCAGATCTTAACAAAGTTTGGCATGAACTGGCTAACGGAGCAGGGGGAGTATTTCTTCGACTCTGTGGACAACGACGGGAAACCTTTCCGCATGTACAAGTGGGCTTCTAAAGAGAAGATTATGCAGGAGTGCGAAACCAGCCTGCGCCTGCTTAAAACAGATTACATCGATCTTTACCAGATCCACTGGCCGGATGCCACCACACCTGTGAGTGAAACATTTGAGGCTGTGCAGCGCCTGATAGAGCAGGGAAAAGTAAGAGCCGCAGGGGTGTGCAACTATAGCGTTGAGCTTGTAGCGGAGGCGCTGGATACTATACAGCTGGCTTCGAACCAGGTGCCTTACTCTATGATTAACCGTGGAATCGAAAATGATGTGGTGCCACAGGCGCTGGAAAGAGGGTTGGGCATTATACCTTACAGCCCGCTGCAAAGAGGTTTGCTAACAGGTAAGATTAAGCCGGGCCATCAGTTCAACGAAGGCGATACCCGCGAAGGAAACCAGTTCTATACAGATGAGAACATCCGCCGCACCCATGCGCTGCTGGAAGAGATAAAACCAATTGCTGAAAAAAATAATGCGACACTGGCACAGCTGGCTGTGAACTGGACCATGAACCGCCCGGGAGTAGCCTGTGTGCTGGTGGGAGCCCGCGACGAACAACAGGTGAAAGACAATGCAGGGGCCATGAGTTTTACATTGTCGGATGAGGAGCTGAGTACTATTACCGCTGCCGCCGATAAGTTTACGCTGGCTTCTTAAGCACCAGTTCCGTATCTGTTTCATCCCTAATGAATAGAACATGAACTGGGCCGGAAATATACAGTACAGCACCGATCGCATACATTATCCTTTTACAGTTGAGGATGTACAGGAAATAGTAAGGCAGTGCCGTAGGATTAGTGCATTAGGCTCCCGCCATTCTTTTAACAGCATTGCCGACAATACGGAAAACCTGCTTTCCCTGAAGGAGATGAACAAGGTGGTGGCCCTTGATACGGCGGCACATACCGTAACGGTGGAGGGAGGCATGCGCTATGGGGAACTAGCTCCTTACCTGCAGGAGAAGGGCTATGCCTTGCCTAATCTGGCCTCTCTACCGCATATTTCTATTGTGGGTGCCTGTGCTACGGCCACACATGGTTCCGGTGTGAAAAACGGTAGCCTGGCAACAGCTGTTTCGGCGCTGGAAATCGTAAATGCTGCCGGTGACCTTGTAACTTTGTCAAGGCAAAATGAAGCAAGCCTTTTTCAGGGGGCTGTTGTGCATCTGGGAGCCCTGGGTATCGTTACAAAAATAACGCTCGACCTGCAGCCTGGCTTTAGCGTACGGCAGGTGGTATACCGCAACATGCCGATGGCTGCCCTGGAAACGGATTTCACAGCCATCATGGCGGCCGGCTACAGTGTCAGCCTGTTTACCACCTGGCAAAACAAGACAATCAACCAGGTCTGGATTAAGAGCCTGGACGATACAACGGCTGCGGCTATGCCTGAGTTTTATGGTGCTACTCCAGCCGAAGACCACATGCATCCGCTGGAAGAGTTGTCCGCTGAAAATGCAACAGCGCAATTGGGTATACCCGGATACTGGTACGAAAGGCTGCCGCACTTCAGAATGGGTTTCCAGCCCAGTGCAGGAAAAGAGCTGCAGTCGGAGTATTTTGTGCCGCTGGAGCATGCGTATGAAGCCATGATGGCGCTTGAAAAGCTGCACGGGAAAGTATCGCCTTATCTCTTTGTTTCAGAAATCAGGACTATAGCGGCCGATGAGCTCTGGATGAGCCCTTTTTACAAAAGGGATTGTGTGGCTTTTCACTTTACCTGGAAGCAGGAGTGGGAGGCAGTACAAAAACTGCTTCCGCTTATAGAAGCGCAGCTGGCACCTTTTCATGCCATTCCGCACTGGGGCAAGTTGTTTACCATGGCTCCAGCTGTGTTGCAGGCCAGTTATGAAAAATTGCCTGACTTTAAAGCGCTGGTTCATGCGTTTGACGCGCAGGGGAAATTCAGGAATGCCTTCTTAGAGAACTGCCTGTATGCAGGCTGATGCTGAGATATATTTTGGAACAAGTTAAAAGGAAGGCTGCAGATACAAAGTACTGCAGCCTTTTTTTTGCTACTACTTAACCGGCAGTTTAATCTCGAAGGTGGTGCCTTTGCCGGGTATGGAATGTATGTGCCAGGAACCTTGCATGATATCAATCAGGTACTTCACCAGCGGTAATCCAAAGCCATAACCACGTTCTCCGGTAGTGCCGTCGGTAGAGGAGGCGTTACCGTTTAAAATATCTTCTAAACCTTCCTGGGTTAAGCCAACACCGGTATCGCTAACAGAAATGTGAAGCGTTTTGGCATCTTCTTCTACTTCCAGTTCTAACTGGACTGAAACCTGACCGCCGGCAGGTGTAAATTTGATAGCATTTGAAATCAGGTTACCTGTTATCTGCAGCAGTTTGTTTTTAGGAAAAGGAGCAACCCCGTTTTTTTGACCTGTCTGCACACTAAAAAGCACCTCTTTGTTTTTAGCCTGTGGCAGATACAGTTTTTCAAGCTTATCTTTAAACACGAGCAGGTTTAACTGATGCTCTTCGAGTTGCTGCTGTTCGGCTGCTTTATGTTCAGCGTTTAAAATTTCATCGGCCAGTTCGAGCAGCGAAGTGCTGCTTTTCTGGATAAGCCTCACAAACTCCAGAATTTCGTCCAGTTGATTTTTATCGCCTTTTTGGCTGATATACTGCGCCAAACCAATAATGCCTCCCAACGGACCACGAATATCATGTGCGACACGTTTTTTTGTTTCTTTAGCTTCTTTCAGGCTGTATTGCAGCGACTGAATCGCCTGATGTGCCATCAGCCGGTTTACAATTTCAGCGGCAATTACTTTCAGAAGCTCTACTTTCTCCGGACTTAATATCTTCGTGCTCTTGTCCAGCACGCACAAAGCCCCAATGCTATGGCCTTTTTTGGTTTTCAGCGGAATTCCGAAATAGAAGCTTAGCTTAGGCTCGTCCAGCACATAAGATTTGTCTTTAAACCGCTCATCCAGTTTAAGGTCGTGCACTTCAAACTGTTCAGTTTCCATGATGGTGTACTGGCAGATAGATTCTTCCCTGGGTATCTGGCTCACTTCAAGTCCATGGCCCGATATAGTCCACTGCGTAAAAGAATCGATGAGGTTAAGCAGCGAAATTTCCGTACCAGCCACACTGGCGGCTAATTTCGTCAGATCCTTAAAAGTGTTGTTCAGGTTTGAATAATCTAAATCAAGTTCGGCAAGCTCTAAAACCCGGCTTAACTCGTTTTTTGGGATTGGTGGATGATGCATACTTTTATTCAGAAAAATCTTAAGCAAATCTATAACATAAAATTGAATTATTTCAATAAAGTGAAATCAATTCAATATTTAATCAGTATCATTCAAATAAGAGTGTTATAAATGGTATATAGGCGCGTTAATACTAAAAATGAGGTTATAACTTTGTTTTTTAGAATGTATTAGTGCCTTCTTCTAAACTTTATTTAAATAGCAGTTTTGCATTATTAATTGTCGTTTGCCCGAAATAGTTCATGCTATATGACCTTTACCTTTGTTTATAACTTATAAGGAGTATAGCTGCTGCCAAGGAGATGCAGTAATGCCCCTGTTCAGAAAGCTGCCAACAAACAGGTTTATCTGAAGTTTACGATGACCGAAGAAGTTAACGTGTCCCCGGTATTATAACCGAACCGATTGGCGTATGGCAAAGCAAAAAGGGTAGAGAAATATTTAGCCAAGGACTATTACAGGTGAACGGTCTCCTTTTGGGCAATATATTGGTAACTTACCGGTGCCGACGGGTGGGAGCAGGAAAAGCCACACCACTACTACAATGTAGGCACTACCTCCGGCAACTGGTACAAAGGTAAACTGGACGAGGCTGGTATACCTGTTTCAACTATGTGCGACGGAACGCCTAAAGGATATGCTTTTATACAGGCGCGCCAATATTCCCACCAAACTGGAACCAGGAGAACACACCATCGAAGTAAAAGCCACTGATATGTTCGGCAGAACTTTTACCCAAAAGTCCAGCTATAGGATTGAAGCTGCCAGAGCAGTGCAGTAGGAAATTTCTCAAACACCGCAGCTCCTTTTTTTAAAGCTGGTTTGGTGCTGCCTCTTTTGTAACAGATGGGTTGCCTTTTCTTACAGTTTGTGGAGAAGAAGAGGCAAACCATCTGGCCTTTTTGCAGTATATGAGTTTCTGTAACCCTGGACTTATGTATGAACACCCGAATTTACATATTGGCACATCCGGCTGGAGTTATCGTTGGCAGGAGGTGTTATATCCCCCCGAACTAAAGTCAGCGGATTTCCTGGCACACTATGCTACCCGCTTTAATGCGACAGAGATAAACAGTAGCTTTTATCATTTTACAATGGCTAAAACCATCGAAAAATGGATAGTCCAGACGCCGCCCCACTTTAAGTTCGCCCCGAAGCTTCACCAGGAAATAACGCATAAACGCAAATTTCAGGACATAGAAGAACCCCTGCAAAAGTTTATGTCCAGGTACCTGCTTATGGGCGACCGGCTAGGTCCGGTGTTGGTTCAGATTGCGGGTAGTTTCCGGTTCGATAAACTGGTGGCAGAAAGTTTCTTCCGGACATTGCGCGACCTCTACCCTAAACAGACTTTTGCCCTGGAAGCCCGGCATGTGTCCTGGTTTACAGAAGATTCCCTGGATATGCTAAGGGAATACAGCATAACTACCGTGCTAGCAAGCGCTGGCAAGCGTTTCCCGGGCACAGAAGCGACCACCACCAACACTGCTTACCTTCGTTTGCACGGCGATGAGAAATTGTATGCCTCCGCTTATTCTGATGATAAGCTTGAACGCTATGCTTTTATGGTAAAAGACTGGCTGGAAGATGGCAAAGAAGTTTGGGTATTCTTTAACAATACCATTGTAGGAAATGCGGTACTGGATGCAGACAAACTCCGCAACCTGATTGGTGCTTTGTAAGTGGAGAAGCAAGCTTTGTCCGTGGCTGCCCATACCTGCTTCACATATTCCTACATTATTGAAGCTATAGCTTGTGTTCGCTTACTGGATAAGGAGCACAGCAACTTATCTATGAAAAATTAATTGAAAAAGTAAAAGATGGCCACTCAACAATCAATCTACAGTTTCCGAAATTGCTTATAATTTAGGTTTTGAACGTTCGAAATCGTTAAAAAAGTTGTTAAAACAGACCTAAAATATCACCACTGGAGTTTTGGTGCTCGTTCAACTGAAAATTTCTACCTCCAACAATGGGTGGTAAGTAGTTGGGCTTCTTTCATCTGTAAACTTTCCGCTGCAAAAGATGCTGTCTTCTATAACTTCAGCTCTAATACAATACAACCAGACGTGAAGGGACTGGTTGTATTGCAGAAGATGCAGGTATCTTAGTTAAAAATCAGTTGATCTGCTCACGCTCTCCAATGCGGCCAGGTCATGCTGTACTGCTTCAATTTTACTGTGGGCCATACCGAATGAATCAGAACCCAGGAATAGGTGCAACGGACGATTTTCCATTTCTGCCACACGGATGAATGCTGCGGCTGCCTTTTCAGGGTCGCCGGGCTGGTTGCCAATAATCTGGTCATTATGGATAACTTCCAGGTCACGGGCCTCTTTGTACTCAGCAATAGGGGCGGCTGCCGTGCGGAGCGAACCTTCAAGCAGGAAATTAGTTTTAAAATACCCCGGATAAACGATAGTGGCCGTTATACCCAAAGATTTGGCTTCTGCTGAAAGGGCTTCGGTAAAACCCGCTACTGCAAATTTGGTCGCATTATAAATACCCCAGCCGGGGAAAGTGCCTAAAAAGCCAGCAATGGAGGAGACATTAAAGAATGCCCCTGATCTTTTTTGACGGAAATGCGGCATGACGTTCCGGATTACATTGAGCGAGCCAAATACATTGACATCAAAATTTTTACGGGCCTCCTCATCGGTCAGCTCCTCCAAAGTGCCCAGCTGGCCGTAGCCAGCATTATTCACCACTACATCTATGCCTCCCAACTTGGCAACAATCTCGGCCACTGCCTCAGCCACGCTTTCGTTACTGGTTAAGTTAACCTGAAGCGGAAGAAAATCATCGCCAGTCTCACCCACTTCCGTGCGCAGGGCACCTGCTTCCCGTGACGTAGCAGCTACTTTGTAACCTTCATTTAGTAAGCGCTTTACTAAAGAAAGTCCTAATCCCTTTGAGGCTCCTGTAACGAGCCATACTTTCTGTGTTTTCATCTTTATGATCATTTACTTGTACAGTACAAAGTTGATCATAATGCTCCTGCCCCTTCTTATTCAAATCAGAGGGATATTTGTGAGTTTCAAACATGAGCATGCATTAAGGCCCTTTTTCGAAACGCAGACGGTGAAATGTTTGCCTTCTTCCTGAAAAATGATGTAAACGCCGCCTGACCAGAGAAACCCAGCCCGAAACTTATTTTATTAATTTCCCAGTCGGTTTGTACCAGCAAAGACTTCGCCTCGTGTAATAGCCGGTCCTGTATGTGTTGTCTCAATGTTTTTCCGGTTTGGTTCCGGACCAGAGAATTAAGGTAATTAGGATGTATATGCAGCTCGTCTGCAAACTCTGCTGCTGTTTTTAACCTAACAGTTGAATCGGGTTCCTGCACCTGAAATGCGGACTCAAGAAGTGATAAAAAGCGGTAAATATGACCATAGCCTTCGGGTGCTGGAGTTCTAACCCGTGCTTTGCCTGCTCGCTGGCTTTCCAGCAGCAACATCTGTAACTGTAGAAGGATAGCCTGCTTTTTGTCGTTACCTTCTGAACGATCTTCCTGGTACATGATTTCAAAGTAACCATTGATCTTAGCAGATTGCTCTTCCGTCAACTGGATAACGGCCTTGTCTGTTTCGAAACCTGGGTACTGCCTGAACAGGTGCAGGACGTGGTCTGCCTCCATCCCAAAATAGTGGGGATGGATAAGGCAAAAATGGCCACCGGTTTCCTCAGAAGTAGTTTGCCAAGACATGATCTCATCTGGATGCAGAAATGCGATCTCGTTCGGCCCCATATCATACTTGTGTAAACCAATGGTAAGGATACCTGTGCCCGAGGTCATGTGAAAGATCTTATAGAATTTCCGGCGATGAGGCGAGATATAATCTTTTACCGGGTAGTTATAGCGGTTCTCAATAATGAAATATTTAGAATCGATAGGAAAATGTTCCACATTCAGCAGTGGTTCTTTGTAGCTGTCGGCCGCAAAAGTCTCCATTTCGACGCGCGGAATTGTTAAGTTCTCCATGCTTACGGGTAAATTACAGGCTGAGGATAGGAACGAAGTTAATAAGAAAATTACATTGATCCATGCTGTTTACTTCATCAAATCCTGAGCTTCCACCATATACCTCCGGTTCAGTAGGGCTCTACATCAGCCTTTATCAAAGCATATGACATGAACACAGACCTGGCAAGTATAACAGGCGGGAGGCTGAGCATTGGTGGAGCAGCTGGTGAAACATTAACTTAAAACCATCCTCGTATCCATGTGCTCTTCAACAACGTAGGTGGCATTATTGCCGACAGGCGCATGACAGAAGACTGACTTGAGATAGCTTTCCAGATAAATCATTTGTCGGGTTTTATGCTCACCTGCCTGCTGCTTTTGGAATAAATTTAATTGCATCTAAAAACATTAACTATGAAAACAGCACTCGTGATTGGCGCAACAGGTTTAGTTGGGAAGCAGCTCGTGCAGCAGCTGCTCACAGATGAACGCTTCGGCAAAGTAATCGCTTTTAGCAGGCGATCACTGGATATAGCGAACAGCAAACTGGAGGAACACCTCATTAACTTTGATGAGCCAGATGAATGGCAGCACCTGGTAAAGGGAGATGTACTTTTCTCTACGCTCGGCACCACGCTAAAACAGGCTGGCGGACAGAATGAGCAGTACAAGGTAGATTACTATTACCAATACAAATTTGCGGAAGCAGCTGCTCAGAATGGTGTGCCCACCTATGTGCTGGTATCCTCTTCAGGTGCCAGTCCCGATTCACTTCTTTTTTACTCCCGCATGAAAGGAACGCTGGAGGAAGCCGTGAAGAAGCTGAATTTTGAAAGCATACATATCATACAGCCGGGACTCCTGCACGGCGACCGCAAAGACAGCCGCTTTGGCGAAGAACTGGCTTATAAAGTGATGCATTTTTTAGACAAAGTGGGCGTGGCCGGTAAGTTTAGACCTTACGAGGATAAGGTAGTGGCACAGGCCATGATCAACGCTGCCGTGTCGGCACAGCCGGGTGTGCATACCCATAACCTGGGCCAGGTATTTGAACTGGCAGAGCGGGTGCATATGGAGCGTTAGGCAGATCCTGTCAGGGCAGGAATCATTCCCGAAAGGGAGCTGATCTAGGCAGCTTAGGCCCTGCCCGCTATTACGTGCAGGCTAATAGGGCTTTACCCGCAACTGGTGCACAGCCAGTACAGCCAGGGCGAACAAGGCAACGGCCACCAACTGGTGTAGCACGCCCAGGAGAAGCGGTACGGAGAGTAGTAAGGTTGTGATGCCCAGCAGCACCTGCACAAATCCGGTGAGCAACAGCAACTGAACTATAGTACGGGTAGTGGCCGGAATAATACTGCGGCCTGCTCTGTACCAGAGCAGAATCACCAGCCCAAGAGCCACGAGAGCGAACCAGCGGTGTATAAATTGTACTATCGTACCATTGTTCAGAAAATTGCTCCAGCTAAGATAGCCCGTTTGATGTGAAGGAAAAAGCTCGCCCTGCATCAGGGGGTAGGTGTTATAGTAAAAGCCTGATTTAAGTCCCGCCACAAAAGCACCCAGAATTATCTGAACAATAACCGCCAGCAGCACCAGCCGTGACAGGCCTCCAAGCTGCAAAGCGGAGGTAGAGCGTTTGGTGGCGGGAGCCACAATATCCGCTACTGTCCAGAGAATCACCCCGATCAGTAGCAGGGCCAGGCAGAGGTGCGTTGCCAGGCGGTAGTGGCTTACACGCGGTATATCCACTAATCCGCTTTTCACCATAATCCAGCCCATGAGCCCCTGCCCCATGCCCAGCAACAGGATGAGGAGCAGCCTTTTCACCAGCCAGCCGGAGAGCTGTTTGCGTAGCAGGAAGTAGAGAAAAGGCAGGATAAAGACAAAGCCGATGATGCGGCCCAGCAGTCGGTGCAGGTATTCCCACCAGAAAATGTTTTTAAATCCTGCCAGTGTCATGTCGTTGTTCAGTTTCTGGTACTCAGGGAACTGCTTATACTTTTCAAAAGTCAGCAGCCACTCGGCTTCAGAAAGAGGAGGGAGTGTGCCCGATAGCAGGTTCCATTCCACAATAGAGAGTCCGGAGCCGGTCATGCGGGTAATGCCCCCGATCACCATCATTGCCACAATCAGCAGCACCCCCGTCAGGAGCCACAGTACAACCGGTAAGATATATGTCTTCTTTTGCATGTCTTCTTAAAAAGGCAAAAATCCCTACTTCTGCCCCGGCAGCAGATGATAAAAGCTTTTCAAGAAAATGATATTGGTCAGTTTCCCCCTAACCAATTCCTCTCCCTGCACGTTCTGCTGGGGTAAACAAGCCGCTATAGCTTATGTTAAAACGCCAGGTATACCGCAGGTTCCATCAACAAGCTGCAGCTACAAGCGGAAACGCTGGGGCCGCCAAAGGCAGATGAAGTATGCGTACAGGTGCGCACCATAGGGCTTAACTTTGCTGATATCTTTGCCATGCAGGGCCTCTACAGTGCCACCCCAGCCGGATCGTTTATCCCGGGACTGGAGTATGCCGGGGAAATTATAGCGGTAGGCGGGGCGGTAGAAGAGTGGAAGGTGGGCGATAAGGTGATGGGGGTTACCCGGTTTGGCGGTTATGTGTCGCACCTCAACAGTCACCACCGGTATGTAATTCCGCTGCCTGAAGGCTGGAGTTTTGAAGAGGGAGCCGGTTTCCTGGTGCAGGGGCTCACCGCGTATTATGCGCTTACGGCCCTGGGCAACCTGCAGCGGGGGATGACGGTGCTCATTCACAGTGCGGCCGGAGGTGTAGGAATTCTGGCTAACCGCATCTGTCAGAAGTTTGGCGCTTATACCATTGGCACAGTAGGACAGGCGGGCAAGGTAGATTTTCTGCGGCAACAGGAGGCATACGATGCCGTTATCCTGCGCGACCGGAACTTCCCTCGCACACTGAAAGAGGCTTTGGGAGATAAGCCGCTGCAACTGATCATGGAATGTATTGGTGGCAAGGTGCTGGAGCAGGGGTGGAAAGCAATGGCACCCATGGGACGCATGGTCGTGTACGGCAATGCCAGTTTCAGCAGCCACAGTTCCAGACCGGATTACCCGAGCCTGTTCTGGCGATACCTGAAACGCCCTAAAATAGATCCACTCCGCTTACCTGCCGAAAACAAATCGCTGATGGGTTTTAACCTGATCTACCTGTACGAGCAGACAGATATGATGCACCAACTCCTGCAAGAACTGCAGGACTTACAACTGCAGCCCCCGCACATTGGCCATGTGTATCAGTTCGAAGACATGCAAAAGGCAATCTACCTGTTTCAGCGGGGCAAATCGGTGGACAAGGTAGTCGTGCAGGTAGAGCAGGCGTAATCCCACCATAGGATCTATACTTGCCTGTGCTTCTGATGGTAATTATAAAATTGAATTATTTGATGTTGTAACTGTAATTAAAAAATTATTGCTTTTTTCTTTGCTATAGCTGCCATGCCTTTACAGATCCACTTTCAGGATAAAAAAAATATACCTAAAAGTTTTTGAAATTTCATACAAGTCATTATTTTTCAGAAACTTTTAAAAGTATGTAAGTGGTTACTTTTTTTGTAAAGTTTTGAGTGTTCTCTTTTGAGTCGGGTTTAAAACCTTATTTCCTTCTTCTGAAAGGCTTATGTCAGTAAGCCAGGTAGTGCTTTAAATATATTGATTTCCGGGTTTTTACAATTATTCTGTTGCGTATGATGAAACACTTTTACCCCATCATTTCCTGCTGTATTGCTTCCTGCCTTGGCTTTCTCCCGCTTGTGTCTCGTGCGCAGACAGAGCAGGATGCCCTGATGATGGGAGAGCAAAAGCTTTGTGTGGCCGCCACCGTAAACTATCAAAGCTGGACCAGCTACTGGGAAGGCACTTTCCAGCGGGAGAACGAAAACCTGGGCCGTGTTTCCACCCGGTCAGCTGCGCTGATGCTGAACTATGGCCTCGTGAAAAACCTGAATCTGCTGGCCTCCTTACCTTATGTAAGAACAGCGGCAAGTGCAGGTACGCTCATGGGCATGGAAGGCTTTCAGGATGTAAGCCTGGCTCTGAAGTGGCGTGCCATCAGGATGCAGGCCAATAAAACCACGCTTTCTGTTTTTGCGATAGGCGGTTTCGCTACGCCCTCTAACCGTTACAATATCGATTTGCTGCCGATGAGCATCGGGTTGGGAAGCCAGGTGTTAAGTGGCAGGCTGATAGCAGATGTGCAGGTAAACAGGTTTACGGCCACCGTTTCCGGTGCTTACCTGTACCGGAACAATGTAAAGGTAGACCGTTCTGCCTATTATACCGATCGCCAGATAAATTCACACGAAGTGCAGATGCCAAATGCAGGAAATTTTCAGTTCCGCACCGGCTACCGCACCCGTCATGTAATTGCTGAAGCCTTTGTAGACAACATGACCACCTTCGGTGGGTTCGATATCCGAAAGAACGATATGCCTTTTGTCAGCAACCGGATGAACGGCACCAAAGTGGGGTTGGAAGGCAAGTATTACCTGCATCAGCTTCCTGCGCTGGGTTTGCATGCCGGAGGCTGGCATACCCTGGCTGGGCGCAACGTGGGAAAGGCGACAGGCTTCATGGCTGGAGTTGATTATGTGATTGATTTTACTTCTAAACCAGCAAAACTGTAGGTGTATGAAAAAGCGTTTTACCTTTATTGTTACCGGCTTAAGCCTTTGCCTGCTGGTAGCCTGCGACAAAGATATCGTAGAAAGCAACGCCGGTTATCAGGCACTGCAACCAGCTGTTACCGACGCACAGGCCGGTAACTGGACACCTGTTATCGTTTCATCTGCTGCTGAATTTCCTTTGCCTGCCCCGCAGCCGACCACTTCCGCTGCCTATCAGCAGGAGCTGAAAGAGCTGAAGGCCATGAGATCTTCTTTAACAGAAGAGCAGCAGCGTGTTATAAACTACTGGAAAGTTGGAAGCGTGTTAAGGTGGAATGAAATTATGCGGGAACTGGTGGCAAAGCACAACCTGCCTCCTTACCAGAACGGCGATAACACGTATCCGGTACCAAGTGCTGCCAATCCCTTTGCTTATCCCACGTTTCCGTTTTCTAATCCGCCGTATGCTGCCCGTGCTTATGCCTATGTAAGTGTGGCGCAGTATGATGCCCTGGTGATGGCGCATCATTTTAAGGAAGTATATAAGCGTGCCGCCCCATATAAAGTAGATGCTGCCATTCAACCGGCTATTCCTAAAAGCGAGCTGGCTGCTTACCCTTCCGAAGATGCTGTTGTTGCCGGTGTCACACTGGAAATGATGAAGCTGCTTTTCCCGGCAGACAGAGCTTATATAGACAGGCTGGTGGAGGAGGAAAAGAATTACCGCTTATGGAGTGGTGCCAATGTCAGAAGTGATGTGGTGGCAGGCGATTCTTTAGGCCGGTGGGTAGCCCGCAAAATAATTCAAAGAGCTAAAACAGATGGCATGGGCGCCGCAGGCGGTAACGCAGAACTCTGGACAAAACTGGAAGATGAATGCAAGGCAAAAGGCGAAACTCCCTGGTATTCACTTGAAACACCGAAGCGCCCGCCTATGCTGCCTTTGTTCGGTAACGTAAAACCTTTGTTGTTTGAAAGCGCGGCAGTGGCTTCTTTAAGGCCTGGTCCGCCTCCGGGGGCAACTTCTAAAAAAATGCGGGAAGAACTGGATGAGGTGCTGCAGTATACCCGCAACCCCACCCGTGAGCAAATGCGCATTGTAAACTTCTGGGCCGATGGCGTAGGCACGTATACTCCTCCGGGGCACTGGAATGCCATAGCCACAGAAGAGTTTGTGAAGAAGAATTACAGCGAAGTAAGGTGGGCAAGAAACTATGCGTTGTTGAATGCCGCTTTAATGGATGCTGCAATTATGTGCTGGAACACCAAGTATCATTATTTTAACGCTCGTCCCTGCCAGTTAGATCCCAGGATTAAAACCTTGACAGGCGTACCCAATTTCCCAGCGTATATATCAGGCCATTCTACTTTTAGTGGGGCTGCTGCCACCGTTCTAAGTTACCTGGTGCCCGAAAAAGCAGGGGAATTTAAGCTGATGGCACAGGAAGCATCTAACTCACGTTTGTTCGGAGGTATACACTATCGCTCAGATTGTGAGTCTGGTTTGGAAACAGGTAATAAAGTTGGCCGTTATGCCATACTGCGTGCCCAGACAGATGGCGCAGATTAACCAGTCAGCAGAATGCTGGTTCTAAAGCAGGCGCTCGAAAGGCCTCGCGGTAATTTCAGAATCCGCGAGGCCTTTTATGTAAATATCCGGTTTTGCTGTATTTCCTCCCCTCAAAAGAGTTACTTCCTCCAATTATTACGTTAACTCTAATTCCTAATTCCTAATTCCTAATTCTTAATTCCAACCTGCGCCTGCCCCTTCAAATTTTTTTGAACAGGAAAACACATCCTATGTAAATTATACTTAATTTTGGACCGTAAAACGAATTTGGTCTATGAAACTAGATGATAAGGAGGAAGGTATCCGGGATGAGGTTCTGTGTAAAGCACAGAAGCTGTTTAAACGTTTTGGATGGGCTAAAACCACAATGGAAGACATAGCCAAAGCTGCAGGCAAGGGCAAAAGCACCCTTTACTACTACTATAAGAGTAAAGAGGAAATCTTTGATGCCGTCGTGACCAGGGAGATGGAAGAAGTCTTCCGGATCACGAAGGAGGAAGTAGACAAGAAGCAAACGGCGGAGGAGAAGCTAAGGGCTTTTTCGGTTACGAAATTTCATATCCTGCAGCATAAGGAAAACCTTTGCGGGGTGGTACGCGGCGATATTCAGGCAAACATCCAGCATCTCCTGGAGCTAAACCGGAGGTTTGAGCTTCGTGAAATAACCCTGGTGCGCAGCATACTGCGGTTCGGTCTGGAAAACGGTGAATTCGGTCATTTTAAAACGGCTGATACCGATGCTGTAGCCTTTGCCATGGTATGTGCTTTCCGGGGAGTGGAAATAGGGTTGCTGGTAGAAAACAAGGTGATCGACTTCGAAAGCAGAATGGATGTTATCCATGATATTCTGATGCATGGTCTGAAAGCTTAGTTTCATTAGGAAGCCTTGCAGCGAGTAACGATTTGCGGGCAGAGACGCTGAAAATCCAAGATTAGTTCTTTAAGTTATGAACTAAAAAAAATATTCAGGAAAAGTATATGTTATGATAACATTATTTTTTTACCTTTGCTTCGAATGAAATACGCTTCTGGTCTATAAGTATTTTTATATGCACATGGAAAAGAAGTTAACAATTAATTAAATTTAAAATAATAATAATTATATTGTTATTATTTAACAACATATTGAAATGGGCAATCTACTTCGAGAAAAATTAATAGCCCGTGAGAAAAGCGCTGCATATCAGGCTGCTGAGAGGGCCATGGCTCAGGATGCTTATCCTTATTTCAGATCTATCTCCTCGGCTCAGGATACAGAAGTTGTCATTGATGGCAAGAAGGTGTTGATGTTTGGTTCTAATGCCTATTTAGGATTGACAAATCATCCCAAAGTTAAAGAGGCGGCCATAAAAGCCATTGATGTGTATGGCACCGGCTGTGCCGGCTCCCGCTTTCTAAACGGAACACTGGACATTCACCTGGAGCTGGAAGAACGGCTGGCCCAGTATGTCGGGAAAGATGCGGCGCTTGTGTTCAGTACTGGTTTCCAGGTTAACTTGGGGGTTATCTCCAGCCTGACGGGGCGCAACGATTACATTCTGCTGGATGAGTATAATCATGCCTCTATTATTGATGGCAGCCGCTTGTCTTTTTCTAAAGTGCTGAAATACCGGCACAACGACATGCAGGACCTGGAGCAGAAGCTGAGCAGGCTGCCTGCCGATGCTATTAAGCTGATCGTGGTAGACGGTGTGTTTAGTATGGAAGGCGATATTGTAAAGTTGCCGGAACTGGTGGCACTGGCCGAGCGCTATGGAGGCAGCATTATGGTAGACGATGCACACGGTTTGGGTGTGATAGGGGAGGGGGGAGCTGGAACTGCTTCTCATTTCGGGCTGACAGACAAGGTAGACCTGATTATGGGTACTTTCAGTAAGTCGCTTGCCTCTCTCGGTGGCTTTATTGCCAGCGATTACGATACAATCCAGTACCTGAAACACCATGCACGCTCCCTGATCTTTAGTGCCAGCATGTCTCCTTCGTCGGTGGCCAGTACCCTGGCTGCGTTGGAAATAATACAATCGGAGCCGGAGCGGATAGAAAGGCTATGGGCCAATACCCGCTATGCCACGCAATTGTTAAGGTCGGCCGGGCTGGAGTTAGGGCCAACCGAAACGCCTATCATACCGGTTTACATCCGCGACAACGATAAAACATTTCAGGTAACGAAACTGCTGCAGGATAACGGCATTTTCGTGAACCCGGTGGTAGCACCGGCTGTGCCTGCCGACTCTACCCTTATACGACTTTCTGTGATGGCGACCCATACTTTTAGCCAGATAGAAGAGGCGGTTGCCAAGATAGCGGATGCTTTTAAATCCCTGCATATAAATACGACGGCGGCAGCATATGAAACAAGTATTACCCGTTAAAACAAAACAGCAGTTAAAAGCATTTATAGACTTCCCGCACGAACTCTATAAGCATGATCCGTTTTATGTGCCGGAGCTGCACATAGCGCAAAGGGACCTGCTGACTGCTGGAAAACACCCTTTCCATGAGCACTCCTCGCTGCAGCTGTTCCTGGCTTACCAGGACGATAAAATCGTGGGGCGGGTAGCGGCTATTCTTAACAATAATCACAATGCCTTTAACCATACCGAGGATGGCTTCTTTGGCTTTTTTGATTGCGTAGAGGACGGAGAGGTAGCGGCCATGCTGTTCCAGGAAGTGCACCAGTGGCTGGTAGCTAAAGGGGCCAAAACCATTATTGGTCCGGTTAACTTCTCTACCAACGAAACCTGCGGCCTGCTGATAGAAGGCTACGACAGTTCCCCGGTAGCCATGATGCCTTATAATTATGCCTACTATACGCAACTGCTCGAAAAGCTGGGTTTTCAGAAAAAAGTAGACCTGCTGGCATACCAGTTCCTGGCCGGCAACTTTAACGACAAACCTTACAAGTTGTCGCAGTTGCTGCAGAAGCGCTTGGAGCAAAAGGGAATTACGATCCGGCCGATCAACATGAAGAACTACCAGGAGGAAGCGGCCAGGCTGCGGGAAGTATACAATGCTGCCTGGGATAAGAACCTGGGGTTTGTGCCCATGACACCCAAAGAGTTTGATTACCTGGCCAAAGACCTGAAAATGATCCTGGACCCGGATTTTTGTATGGTGGCTGAGCATGAAGGGAAACTGGTGGGCTTTTCGCTGGCGATACCGGATATCAACCAGATCCTGAAAAAAATTAAAAAAGGACGCTTGCTGCCAACAGGTATATTTAAGCTGCTCCTGCTGAAAAAGAAAATTAATGCGGTGCGCATTATTGCCTTAGGTGTGGTAGAGGGTTATCGCAAGCTGGGCATCGAAGCCTGCTTTTATGGCTCCGTGATACAAAAGGGACAGGAGAAAGGACTGGTGATGGCAGAAGCTTCCTGGATACTGGAAGATAATGTCATGATGAACCAGGCGCTTGTAAAAATGGAGGCGAAGCCTTATAAGAAATACAGGATTTACGAGAAAGCGATATGAAGGAACGGGTACTGATAACGGGGGCAAGCGGTTTTGTAGGCTATCACCTGATTGAAGCTGCGCTGCAGGCAGGACTGGAAGTGTATGCTGCGGTGCGCGCGAGCAGTGAGGTAGCACACCTCCAACCTTTCCCGATTCAGTATACCTCGCTCGACTTCGCTGATACAGCATCGCTCCAGAAAGAACTGGAGGAAAAGCAATACACTTACATTGTTCATGCAGCAGGCGCCACCAAGGCCAAACATGAACAGGATTATGTCCGGATAAATGCCGAGTATACCCGCAACCTGGGTATGGCCGCATCGAGGGCAGCTATTCCGCTGAAGAAGTTTGTGCTTATCAGCAGCCTGGCTGCACTGGGCCCTATTGCCTATAACGAAATCAGGCCGATACAGGACGAACACAAGGCACAGCCGGTAACAGCTTATGGTAAAAGCAAGCTGCTGGCAGAGCAGTACCTTTCCGAAATAAAGGAATTGCCCCTGGTGGTGTTGCGGCCAACCGCAGTATATGGGCCGCGCGAGAAAGATATTTTTATCATCCTGAAAACACTGAACCTGGGGCTGGAGCCTTACATCAGTGACAAGCCGCAGTGGCTGAGCTTTGTGTATGTAAAGGATCTGGCCAAGGCTGTGATGCAGGCTTTAGGCACAGAGGTAAAAGGAGTAAGCTATAATGTATCGGATGGCAACAGCTACGACCGCTACCAGCTGGCCACCATTACCAAACGCATCCTGGGCCGGAAATCGGTTAAGGTGCATGTGCCTGTGCGGATGGCAACGCTTATCGCCAACCTGCTGGAGGCGGTATATGCCTCGAGCCATAAAATGCCGGCACTGAATAAAGAAAAGCTGAGCGAACTGACAGCGGAAAACTGGAACTGCAGCATAGAGCGCATACGCAAAGACCTGGGTTTTGTACCAGAATACGACCTGGAAAAGGGACTGTCGCAAACCCTGCAGTGGTACAAAGAAAACAAGTGGTTATAAAACAGAATTACAACAATTTAGAAACAATAATTAAGATGGAATATCAAATAAAGAAAGCTGAAGGGCGTCTGGGTATTCTGCTTCCAGGTTTGGGTGCAGTAGCTACCACTTTTATCGCTGGGGTAGAGGCGATCAGGAAAGGCATTTCGCAGCCGGTAGGCTCCCTTACTCAAATGGGTAATATCCGTTTAGGTAAAAGAACAGAAAACCGTAACCCGCTTATAAAGGATTTCGTGCCATTGGCTAACCTGAACGACATTGTGTTCGGTGGCTGGGATGTGTACGAAGATAACGTATACGAAGCTGCTGTGAATGCAAAGGTACTGGAGCCAGGCCTGTTGCACGCTATCAAACCGGAGCTGGAGGCTATCAAGCCTATGAAAGCGGTATTTGATAAAGCCTACGCGCGTAACCTGACGGGTACAAACGTGAAAGAAGCGGCTACCAAATACGAGTTGGCAGATGCACTGATAGAAGACATGCGCAATTTCCAGGAAGAAAACGGTTGCGACCGCCTGGTGATCGTTTGGTGCGGTTCTACAGAAGTATACCTGGAGCCAACCGAAGTACACCAGACTGTGGCTGCCTTCGAAGAAGGCCTGCGTAACAACGACCCACGCATTTCTCCAAGCATGATCTATGCCTATGCGGCCATTAAAATTGGTGTTCCTTTTGCAAACGGTGCCCCGAACTTAACTGTGGATATTCCTGCCCTGGTAGAGCTGGCGAAAGAAAACGGTGTGGCTGTTTCGGGTAAAGATTTCAAGACCGGCCAGACGCTGATGAAAACTATCCTTGCTCCTGGTCTGCATGCCAGAGCGCTGGGCATCAAAGGCTGGTTCTCTTCTAACATCCTGGGTAACCGTGATGGTCTGGTACTGGACGATCCGGAGAACTTCAAGACAAAAGAGGTATCAAAGCTGGGCGTGCTGGAAGACATTCTTCGTCCGGAGGACAACCCGGAACTATACGGGGATATCTACCACAAGATCCGTATCAACTATTACCCTCCTCACGGTGATAACAAAGAGAGCTGGGACAACATCGACATCTTTGGCTGGTTAGGTTACCAGATGCAGATCAAGATCAACTTCCTGTGCCGCGACTCAATTTTAGCTGCGCCAATTGTACTGGACCTGGCTCTGTTTACCGACCTGGCGCAACGTGCCGGTATGAGTGGTATTCAGGAGTGGCTGTCGTTCTACTACAAGTCGCCGCAAACAGCAGAAGGCCTGCGTCCGGAGCACGACATCTTTAAGCAGCTGATCAAACTGCAGAACACGCTGCGCCACCTGATGGGCGAAGACCTGATTACGCACCTGGGACTGGATTATTACCAGGAGCTGGTAGAGTCGCTATAACCTGATTTGATGTTAAAACTACACAAACTCGTTTCCACCAGCCTGGGTATTGGTTATATAGGCAAGGGAGGAGGCACAGTAGCCGCTGTGGCAGCCTGCCTTTGCCTGTATGCCCTGCACCAGGCTGGCGGAGACCGGCTTGTGGGGTGGCTGCCGCTTGTAACGGCGCTGCTGACGCTGCTGGGGGTATGGTCTGCCAACGAGGTAGAGCCTTACTGGGGCAAAGACGACAAAAAGGTGGTGATTGATGAGGTGGCGGGGATGTGTATCAGCTTGTTGTTTCTGCCGATTACAGGTAGCTCGCTGTTAGCCGGTCTGGTATTGTTCCGGTTTTTTGATATTGCAAAGCCGCTTTACATCAGGAAGCTGGAGAAAGTTAGCGGCGGATGGGGCGTGATGCTGGATGACGTAGTGGCCGGTGTTTACGCAAATTTCATATTACAATTATTTCTATACTTCAAGATACTCTAAATGTTCACCTTCCTGAAGGCACAGACGGCTTCTCTGGTAGCCTCTGCTGTCGATTTTCTGGTGACAATCATCGCTGTGGAACTCTTGGGTTTCTGGTATGTGGCAGGCACAGTAACGGGTACTGTTACAGGGGGCGTTACACATTTTACGCTGAGCAGAAACTGGGTTTTCAATTCATCTGACAAAAGCATTCCGACACAGGTAATCAAGTATGTAATGGTTTGGGCGGGAAGTCTGCTGCTGAATGCAGCGGGTGTTTATGCTATAACGCATTATGTGGGCATAAACTATATCTTCTCCAAAATCTTTGTTTCCCTGATGGTTGGGTTTTTCTACAACTATATCATACAGAAAAGGTATGTTTTCCGATAAACACATACATCATCCATATATAAAATGGTTGCTGTGCTTTTTACTGGTTTTGTTTTCCGGGACAATGGTAAGCCAGGTAAAGGCACAGGGTATGGTAACAACTGTAAAAGGCAGTGTTACCGATGCCGCCACCAACGAGCCACTGATCGGTGTCTCTGTTTTCATCCCGGGCACTAATGTAGGCACAAGCACTGATTTTGAAGGTAAATACACGCTTAAAACAAATCAGTTCAAAGATAAAATACAGTTTTCGTATGTTGGCTACAAAACAGCCACATACCCTATTAAACCAGGCGAGGAGCAGGTAATGCATGTAAAGCTTGGCAGCGATGCCAAAGAACTGGCCGAAGTGGTGGTAACCGGCAAGCGCCGCTACAGCAACAAGAACAACCCTGCCGTAGACCTGATACGCGAAATAGTGGCTAATAAAGCCAAGAACCGGCCGGAGCAGTACAGTTTTGTGGAGTATGAGCAATACGAAAAAACACAGATGTCGCTGGTGAACACGCCGGAAAAGCTGAAGCGAAACATCTTCCTGCGCAAGTACGACTTTATTACCAGCAACCTGGATACGACTGTTATCAAAGGCAAAGCCATTCTGCCATTTTTTATCCAGGAAGATATTTCGCAGCACTATTACCGCAAAGCGCCTGAGGGTCGCAAAACGGTGGTGAAAGCAGAGAAGAAAGTAGACTTCGGGGAGTATATTGATAATAAGGGCTTTACATCGTACATGCAGCACATGTACCGTGATATTGATATCTATGATAACAATATCATGATCCTGACCAACCAGTTCCTGAGCCCGATTGCCGATATGGCTCCTACGTTCTACAAGTTCTTCCTGAAAGACACCGTGACAACGGCTACAGGTCAGCAGCTGGCCAGGCTGCAGTTCGAGCCACGCAACCCGGCTGCCTTTATGTTTACAGGTAACCTGTATGTAACGCTGGATGGTACTTATGCAGTGCAGCGTGTGGCCATGGAAGTAAGCAAAGGCGTGAACATTAACTGGGTGCGCGACCTCAAAATTAACCTGGATTTTGAGCAGAACCCGGACGGACGCTACCATCTGAGCAAAAGCGAGCTGAAAACCGATTTTGGTATTACTCAGAACAGCGACATAGGCTTTTACGGCGAACGCATTGTTTCCTACAAAAACTATAAAGTGAACGAAGCACAGCCGGCTACGCTGTTTGAAGGCGATGCTGTGGTAAAAGCTGAAAACACCTATAGTCAGGACGACAATTTCTGGTTGGTTAGCCGGCACGATACTCTTTCGGCAGTAGAGGCCAGAACTTATACCAACATCGACAGTCTGGTGCATATGAAGTCGTTCAGAAGAACCATGGACTGGGCAACAGCGCTTGTGGCTGGTTATAAACGGGTAGGCCCTAACATAGAGGTCGGGCCGATGAACACCTTCTATAGCTTTAACCCGGTGGAAGGTTTCCGACTGCGCCTGGGTGGCCGCACCACCACAAATTTCAGCAAAAAATACATGCTGGAAACCTATGCGGCGTACGGCTTTAAAGATGAGCAATGGAAGTACTACGTAGGCGGCACCTACTCGCTTACCGACAGGTCTATTTTTGAGTTTCCGGTAAGGGCAATTCGCGCCAACTATCAAAAAGATACCAAAATACCAGGACAGGAGCTGCAGTTTGTGCAGGAGGATAACTTCCTGCTGTCGTTTAAGCGCGGCGAAAACGACAAGTGGCTATACAACGAGACATATAATATAGATTACCTGCACGAGTTTGAGAACCATTTCTCTTACAGAATAGGCTTCCGGAACTGGCGTCAGTCACCGGCAGGTTCTTTAGAATATACCAGGGTGGGAGATACAGCCAGTGAAGCCGAACCGATGCCGCTCCACGGCCTGACTACTTCTGAAGCCACACTGGAACTGCGCTGGGCTCCGAACGAGCAGTTCTTTCAGGGAAAACTGTACCGTACGCCTGTCGTAAACCGCTACCCGGTTCTCACATTGCGCGGTACAGCAGGTATAAAAGGATTGTTTGGCAGCCAGTACGAGTACCAGAACCTGGCCCTGAACATTTACAAGCGCTTCTACCTGTCGCAGTTAGGTTATACCGATGTGGTAACGGAAGGAGGCTATACCTTCGGTCAGGTGCCTTTCCCGTTGCTCACGATTCACCGGGCTAACCAGACGTATTCGTACCAGTTGCAGTCGTATAACCTGATGAACTTCCTGGAGTTTGTGAGCGACCAGTATGCCAGCATCCACATCGACCATACCTTTAATGGCTTTATCTTTAACAAAGTACCTTTGCTTAAGAAAACCAAGCTCAGAGAGTTTGTCACGTTTAAAGCCTTGTATGGCAAGGTGCGCGAAGAAAACAGGCCTGAAAATAATCCGGAGCTGTTTCGTTTCCCAACCTTCAGCGACGGCCGGCAGGCAACGTATACGCTGGAAAACAAACCTTATATGGAGGCAAGTGTAGGCGTGGGTAATATCTTTAAATTCTTCCGGGTGGATGTGGTGAAAAGACTAACTTACCTGGATCATCCAAATGTTTCAGATATAGGTATAAGAGGTAGGTTCAAGTTTGATTTTTAAACAGTTGTCATTAGCTTATAAGTATGGATAAGAACGAATTGCGTGATGCACTGCAGCAGGGTATATACAAAGTAATCAATCCCTTTGTAAGGCTTCTGATCAAGATGGGTTTCACACCGAATGCAGTTACCACCACTGGCCTGGTACTGAATATAGGGGTAGCAGCCATCTTTATTGTAGGTGGTGAGACCAGTAACCGGGGAGAGCTGGAATATGTCGGGTGGGCCGGAGCGCTGGTGCTGTTTGCGGGCGTGTTCGATATGCTGGACGGGCAGGTGGCACGGCTTGGGAACATGAAGTCGACTTTCGGGGCTATGTACGATTCGGTGCTGGACCGCTACAGCGAGATGATCATGTTTATGGGCATCTGCTATTACCTGATCGCACACCACTACCTGCTCAGTTCGCTGTTCGCCTTTGTGGCCCTGATTGGTTCGATGATGGTGAGCTACACCCGTGCCCGTGCAGAGGGACTGGGCGTAGACTGTAAAGGCGGCCTGATGCAGCGTCCGGAAAGGGTGGTGTTGATTGGTATATCCGCCATTGCCTGCGGTATCACCTACTCTTTTATCGGAGCCGACTACAAGGTATATATTCCGGGCATTCCATTTCATATTTTTGAAACAATGTCGGTGTTTACACTGCCTATTGCCGTTATGGCGGTACTAACCAATATTACAGCTGTAAATAGATTGATGGACTCCAAAAAGGCAATGGAGAAAAAGGAAATGGCAATGCGCTAAGGCAGCTGAGCTATGAGTTGGAAATAGTGCCAGGGTTGAGGCTATAGCTAACTTCGGGGCTGATTCCGATGTTCATCAAGTGTTCAAGAGCAAGGTGCTGTTGTATAATCTGTTATACCGTAGTTGCGCAGACAAAAATCATACTTTAAAATACTAGTCCTTGAGAAATATATTTTACATCGTGTTGTTGCTGTGTCTGCTGGTAAGCCTGCAGAGCGTGAAAGTTTTTGCTGCGGGCAATTTAAGGGAAGCAAAGCAGGATACGCTGCCGGTGCCGAAGGGTATAAAAGACCTGATGTTTTTTGTGCAGCGCGATCCGAATGCCAATACCGTGGTGTATGAGCTGAACAGAACGGCACAGGGCACACTGGATGAGAAAGAGCCGGTGCATGCGTTCTGGATACGCTATGCGGATGGGGGAGAGCAGAAAGAGCTAAACTACATACAGCGCAAGTTCGCCTATGGGCTTAACACCAAAAAGCTGGGCAAAGACAGCTATGAATTGAAGTTTGTATCTTACTCAAAATTGGTCTTGTACCTGCGGAAAGGTACAGACGGTAAATTTCATGTTTATACCACGATCAACCAGAAAGAAGCCATTCTCGATCGTGTATTTGTCAGGATTGAAGGTGGTACATTCTGGGTGCCTAATGTTTTGTATGTAGAGCTGAAAGGCAGAGATGCTGCAACAGGCAAAGCCGTTACAGGGCGTTTTAAACCTTAGATTTATGAAGAAGAATTTTGTGTCCAATTCCACGGAATCTGTCCGCATGTTTAAGTACGATTGGATGGAAGCCTTGTCGAAAGTACATTTTACCGTTCCGCTGTTTATTTATGTTCCGGTGATTCTGTTCTTTAGCTGGAAAGCTTTGTTTGTGGAGCAGATGGGCTTACTTGCTTTTTCAGGGTATGCAGCACTTGGCCTGCTGTTATGGAGCCTGACCGAGTATATCCTGCACCGCTTTGTGTTCCACTATGTGCCTAAAGCCAAATGGGCACTGCGCCTGCACTTTATCTTTCATGGTGTGCACCACGACTATCCCAACGATGCAAAACGACTGGTAATGCCTCCTTCTGCCAGTATACCAATGGCCTTTATCCTGTACCTTCTTTTCTCGCTGGTGTTTTCAGGAGGAGCGCTTTATGCTTTCTTTGCTGCTTTTGTAGTTGGTTACCTGGTGTATGATATTTCGCATTATGCGCTGCATCATTTCAATTTTAAAGGAGAATTCTGGAGAAAGCTGAAAAAGCACCACATGCTGCATCACTACTCCGACGACACCAAAGGCTACGGCGTTAGCTCGGCCCTGTGGGATAAAATTTTCGGCTCTGATTTTGACAAATAAAAACATGAGCATAACAACTACGGCGCCAGGAGAAAAAAAGGGCGTGTCGCGAAAGGCGGTGCTGGTGATGCTGGCTTTATCGGTAGGGTACCTGCTGCTGTCGTACCTGTTGGTGGGTTTTAAAACTGATCAGCTAGCGCTGGTGGGGCTGGTAAACTTCCTGTATTATATTACACCTGTTACCAGAAAGTTTATAACCGGCTTCTCCATCTTTATCCTGTTCTGGGTACTGTTCGATTACATGAAGGCTTTCCCGAACTACTGGTTTAATGCGGTGCATATTGCAGACCTGTACCAGGCGGAGAAAGCCTGGTTTGGCATTAACCAGGGTGGTACTATCTTAACTCCGAATGAATACTGGCAGCAGCACAGTACCCCCTTTCTGGATGTAATGAGTGGCCTGTTTTACCTTAGCTGGATTCCGGTGCCCATGGGCTTTGCATTCTTCTGGTTCCTGAAAGACAGAAGGCAGTTTATTTACTTTCTGCTTACTTTTCTGCTGGTAAACCTGCTGGGTTTTATAGTGTATTACGTTTATCCGGCCGCACCGCCCTGGTATGTGCAGCAGTATGGGTTCGATTTTGTAGCCGCCACACCGGGTAACACGGCTGGCCTGTCGCGTTTCGACGGTTTTTTTGGCATCAGCATTTTTCATTCGCTTTATTCCAAAAGCTCCAATGTATTTGCCGCCATGCCCTCGCTACATTCGTCTTACCCGCTGATAGTCTTTTACTATGCTCTCCGGAACAGGCTTGGCTGGGCAGCAAACACCGTGTTTGGTATCATAACACTGGGTATCTGGTTTGCGGCGGTGTATACCTCGCATCACTATGTACTGGATGTGCTGGCCGGTATTACCTGTGCCGCCTGCGGTATTCTGCTGTTCAACGGGCTGATGAACAGGCAGGGCACATTAAGAAGAGCCGTGGACAAAATAGTGGCCGCTATACAATAAGCTTTTAAAATTTATTACCAGTAATATACTTTCCTGTTTGCAGAAGCTGTATGGTCATTTGCTCCTGTCAGCAGGCTTTATTTAATTTGAATATGGATTCTAGTTATAATAGCAGTATTGCCTACAATGTGGCATTAGAGCGGCTCACAGAGCTATCGGAGGGAGGCTACCTGGCTTTTTTGTATGACTGTGACGGCACCCTGGCCGACAACATGCAGGCCCATAAAGAAACCTATGTGAAAGTTGCCGCCAGTAAAGGCGTAACCATAGACCCTGCTATCATTGATGAGTTTGCCGGTTTGCCGATACCGGAAGTGGTAGTAGAGATAAACAAACGCTACGGCGCTAACCTGGACCCGGAAGAATTTGTAGCCTTGAAATCGGACCTGTTTTACAACGAATTTATTCTGAAGACGAAGCCTGTACGCTTTGTGGTTGACCACCTGCTGAGCCACGTGGGCCGCGTAAAGATTGGTGTCGTATCTGGTGGTTCCAGGCGTATGATCCGGAAAACGCTGGAAGTGCTGGAAATTGACTCGCTGGTAGATGTTTTAGTTTGTGCAGAAGACACGGCTAAAGGAAAGCCTTACCCGGATCCTTTTTTATTGGCTGCAGAAAAGCTTGGTGTCGCTCCTGAAGCCTGCCTGGTATTTGAAGATGGTAACCCGGGCATAAAGTCGGCCGAAGCAGCAGGAATGAACTGGATCAGGGTTGACAGAATTACACCAGTACATAATGTCGCTGCCTCTTCTTTAACAGAATAAGCAACGTTAAGCTACATGGCAAAAGTCATGCTTTATTTTGTCTATATGGTTTTCTGTGAGCGGCTTGCTGATAAAGCCTTTTACAATGGCATGATCTTTTGCCATGTTTTGTTCGGCGGAGTTAATAGACGAGCTTAAAATAAAGACATTACAATTGTTGGACAAGGCACTTTCGTGCGGCTTTAGTGCCTGCAAAAACTGCCAGCCATTCATGGTCGGCATGTTCAGGTCGAGGAAGATAACCTGAGGCGCATTCTCATTTATATCCTGCTTCAGGAAGTCCAATGTTTCCTCTGCAGAAGAAAAAGTCATGACCTGTTCAGAAAAGTTCTCCAGTCTCAGCATAGATTCAGTGAGGAAGGAACTGAATGGGTCATCGTCAACAATAATGGTCTTCATAATCATCTTTTCAAATCCTGAATAAGCCTTTATAAAAGCACTATGCAATACAACGAAAATATAGTATTCTTTAAAAGGAGGATTCAGGTATAAAAGTAATTATGATTATGTGTTTATGATGTTGTATTTTGCTTATAATTAACAACTAAAATAGATAAATTAGCGATAATGTGAAGCTATAAAACCTTCAAAAGTAACAGAAAGGGTAGCAATACCCTTTCTGTTACTTTTGAAATTAAAGAGCAAAAATTAAAAACAGATGTTCCTTATGTAACATCTTCCAGAAAATCTACTTTTCCGGTATCCATGTCGTAAATGCCTCCGATAATCTTAATCTGGTCCTTTTGCTCCATCTCAGCCAGTATAGGGCTCTCTTTCCTGATTTGGTTGATTGTAAGCAGAACGTTCTGCTCGGTTACACGCTGCACAAAATCCTCGTTCGTGCTGGACTTTTCGCCATCATAGCCCGAAGAAGCTTCAAGTGCAGGCTTAAGTTTGGCAAGCATGCGGGTAATGTTTCCCAGTTTTACATCGTCGATCACACTTTTTATGGCCCCGCAATGCTTATGGCCAAGTACCAGCACCAGTTTGGAACCTGTAACATGGCAGGCAAACTCCATACTGCCCAAAATATCTTCGTTCACAAAGTTACCTGCGATGCGGGCGACAAATAAATCACCGATCCCACGGTCAAACACATCCTCTACAGGTACCCTGGAGTCGATACAGGAAAGAACTATAGCTTTAGGATACTGGCCCTTCACAGCCTTGCGTACCTGTTCGCGGTGGTTGCGCAAAGTAATGGCTCCCTGTACAAAACGCTGATTGCCCGCTTTCAGTAAAGCTATGACATCCGACGGGGTGAGGCGGTCCAGTTCTTCTTTTGTAAGTACATCTTCAATCAGTCCCTCGCCACCTATATTAAGAGTTATTCCTTTTTTTTCTTCCATAAGTTTTAGCTAAAGTTTCGTATTATATGATCAACGCGCAGTATAGAGCAAAGGTTAGTTAGTTATTGCGCCACGACTGTCGCCGGCGATAAAGTTAAGCACAGGCAGGCGTAGTAGAAAAATATTAGCGCGCTTAAAGGCCTAAAAATTAGAAAGAAGCAGCTTTCCAGCTAAATAAGTAGAAAAATAAATTCAGGTTTAGTTATATGATATTAAAAAAATAATTTATAATTATATTCTATTTAGTAGAGTTTAGTGCCCGCGCCCCATGTCTTACATCCAGAAAACAACTTTTGTGGCCTTTTTGGTCGCCTCCTTATGTATTGCCTTCCTGACAGGCCTCTTTTACATTGATCTTAGAAATGTATTAGAAGCAAGTGAGCAGGAGGGCGTGACGCTGAAGATCCTTCGGTCGGTTGAAGTGCTGCACCATAGTCTGCAATATGCAGGTGAAGAACTGATCAGGTATAAACAAACCAATGCTGCACATCACCTGGGCTCTTATACCGAAGCTGGAACCGAACTGGAGCGTCATGTGCTTGCTTTAGATGCGGTGGATAGCTCCGACGAAGTACAGCAAAAGCAGCTGCAACAACTTATAAAAGCTGTGTACCGGTACAAATCCGCCGCAGACAGTATCCTGAAAATCCCGGCTTCAGCTCCCCCTACGCAACCCCTTTTAGCCTCTGTAGACGATTTTGTACATGAGCAGCTGGACCTATTGCACGAGCAGGTTCTGCTAATCGAGAACAGGAGCAGGGCTATTTTGCAAGCGGCAGACGAGGAACGAAAACAGCAGATGCAAAACACGTTAAAAGTGTTCATCTGGTTTTCGGTAGGTGTCATTGTCTTTTTTGCTATTTGCTACATGCTGGTTAGCAAAGCTCTGTTTATCCGGAACCGGATGGAGGAAAAGCTCCGGAAAAGCGAGTTGCTGTTTTCTACTGTCTTTTACAAAAGCCCGGTAATTTGCTGCATTACGGAACTGGGCACCGGCAGGCTGATAGATGTAAACGATAACTTTACCAGCTTTTTCGGTTTTACCCGCGAAGAAGTAATTGGCGAAAGAACTACCGATCTGGGTATCTGGAAAAGTATAAAAGATCGGATGGAAGTGGTAAACAGGCTAAAGCTGAACAAGAGCTTCAGGAATGTAGAACTACAGCTGCACAACCGGCACAACGAGCCCAAAGATATTTCCGCTTACGGCGAAATACTCACTCTTGACGATAGGGAATGTGTTGTGGCTGCGTTTGTAGATATTTCTGAAAGAAAAGAGGCAGAAAATGCCAGTAAAAGGCTTAATGCCTTGCTCGAGCAAAAGGTAGAGGAGCGCACAAAAGAAATCGCAGACTATAAGTATGCGCTTGATCAGGCTGCTATTGTAGCCATTACCGACGAAAAAGGTGTGATCCGGCATGTGAACGATAACTTCAGCAAAATTTCTAAATACGATCGGGAAGAAATTATTGGGCATAATCACCGGATGATCAATTCGGGCTATCATCCGAAGCAGTACTTTTCCCAGCTGTGGCGAACCATATCGGGAGGGAAGATATGGAAAGGGGAGATTAGAAACCGGGCCAAAGATGGTACGCTCTATTGGGTAGACACAACGATTGTACCCTTTCAGAACGCGCAGGGGAAACCGTACCAGTACCTGGCAATCCGTTGGGACATTACTGACAGGAAAAAGGCAGAAGAAGCACTGCTGCAGGCCATAGAAGAGTTAGAGGAAGGCGCTGCAAAACTGAAAGAAGCACAGGCCATTGCCCGTATTGGTAGCTGGGATTATGAATTTGACTCCGAAAAAAGCAGTTGGTCCGACGAAATGTACCGGCTCTTCGGCACCTCACCGGAAGAAACACAGCCATCTTTGCCGGCTCTGCTGTCGTTTGTACACCCCGACGATGTGGATGAGGTGAAAGATAAGATCTTACTAGAAGCGCCTTCGGGACACAGATCATTTTATTATAGAATAATCAGGGGCAAAGAAGAAGTGCGCTGCACCTATAATGAACTGCAGTATATCCACGATGAGCAGGGCATGCTGCTGCGGGTAACCGGCATTGTACACGATGTAACAGAAGAAAAGCTGGTTCAGGAAGAGAAAGATAAGGTAACGGCCGATCTGTTGCAGCGCAACAAAGATCTGGAGCAGTTTGCTTACATTGTTTCGCATAACCTTCGGGCACCAGTGGCCAACGTTATTGGCCTCACAAGCCTGATCCACAACTATACTCCTGGTGAAGCTAATTTCGACAAGTGCCTGGACGGTATACAGGCCTGCACCCGCAACCTGGATGAGGTTGTAAGAGACTTGAACCATGTGCTGCAGGTAAAGCTTGAGCATAGCGAAACGAAAGAAATGGTGAACCTGTCGGAGCTGGTAGATGAGATCAAAACAACGCTTCAGAACCTGATTGTGCAGGAAGAGGCGGTTATCTATACCGATTTTACTCAAGTAGGTGAGTTGTATGCTATCAAGAGCTTTATGTTTAGCATATTCTATAACCTGATTACAAACAGCCTTAAATTCAGACACCCCGAGCGGAAGCCTTTTCTGGAAATATTCGCTTGTAAAATGAAAGGAGACATTGTCCTGAACTTTCGTGACAATGGCCTTGGCATCAACCTGGATGCCCACGGGCGTAAAATATTCGGCCTGTATAAGCGGTTTCACTTACACACCCAGGGAAAGGGAATGGGCTTGTTTATGGTGAAATCGCAGGTAGAAACGCTGGGAGGCAGCATTGCCGTGGAGAGTGAAGCAAACAAAGGAGCCCACTTTATCCTGACCTTTAAAAGTTAGAGTCTTGTAGAAAATGGTACAATCCATATAAAAAAGCGGCCTGCCATTCTATAAATGGCAGGCCGCTGAAAAGTATGAGGGGTTATTAATTCTTACTTGGTCACCTGGGTGAGCTGCACGGTCTGGTTGGTGATGAAGGCGTTCAGCTGCTTTTCGGTGAGGATATCGGTAACGGCCTGGGCGTAGGTGTTCACCAGTTCCTGGGCCTTGGCGTCCAGCTCAGCCGATGCCAGCAGGAGCTGGGAAGACTGGGTATCGCGCTTGAACTTGCGGTTGAGCTCCTTAAGTTTGATGTACTGCATCTCGTTGAGCTCCAGCTCCAGGATCAGGTCGCGGTTGATCTCTTTCTGCAACAGCATCGTCACAACCCTCTTCTCGGTAGAGGAGAGCGTAGACACCGAACCGCTGGCAAAGGCAGAGGACACGTTCACGAATGCTGCCAGGGCTACTATTGCTAGAAAGGTCAGGTACTTCTTCATGGAATCGGTTGTTAAAAACTTGTACTACTTTAGGCTTGTCTCCCTATATTCAACTCTGATGCCAAATTCACAAAACCTTCTATATAGTGTTTAAAGCCATATTTAGAGCTTTGCCTGTCTTTGATATTTCCCATGGTGGGAATGATAAAATTGCAAATGGGAAAAATAACCTTTATAGGAAGTCGTTCAGCGGAGAAGGTTGATTAAGATTTTAATTATTTTAAATATTTTTTGCATTTCAATCAGACTATAAATCAGTCTTTTTATCGGAATAAACAGCCTGTCTTGTTCCAATCCAGTAGTCTATAGGTTATTAAAAGCCGGAAAGCTTTCATCATTCCATAATCCGGTAGAAAGCATGCTGAAGCACGGCATGAGATATGCTTCATCCGTTCGAAGTAACGCGTGCCATAGACATGAATGAGCTGCGGCGAAAGATTTTAAATAAGAGTATAATTTATTGAATTGCAGCGTTATAATAGTGGGTAAAGCAATCAGGACAGACTTAAAGGATATACCGGGAATAGTAGATTCAGATGGAAATGAGCAAGATAAAGCCTTCGAAGAGTTTGGAAAGAGATTAGTGTTTTCTCTTTAAAGTGTATGCATAGTAAGATGATGAAAGCTGCGGGTTTTAAGTATAGTTTATGAATAAGGATACCAAGCCGTATCGTTTTTTGGTGATAGAAGATAATCCTAAAGATTTTATGCTGCTGGTACATTACCTGTTGAAGCATATATCGAATCCATCCATTGACCAGGCCAGGAGTTTTGAAGAAGCGGCCTCGTGTCTTCAGTCCAGCAAGCGTGGGAAGTATGATATCTTATTTCTCGATTTAACACTTCCCGATAAAAGCGGCGAGGAACTCATCAGCAGCATTGTCGGCCTCTGCTCCTGGTGCCCTGTTATCGTGCTTACCGGCTATACCGACTTTGTGTTTAGCACCAAATCGCTTGCCCTTGGTGTTTCTGATTATTTGCTGAAAGAAGAGCTTACCCCTTTTAACCTGTACAAAAGCGTTGTTTACAATATTGAGCACAAGCACATCCTAAGTGAGCTGGAAGAGTCGGAGAGCCGGTACAGTAAATTATTCCATTTTAGTCCGCAGCCAATATGGGTATATGAAACTGATACCTATAGGTTTCTGGATGTAAACCAGGCCGCGCTGGATCACTATGGCTATAGCCGGAAAGAATTTCTGGCCATGACTGTAATGGATATCAGGCCACCCGAGGATATTCCGCAGCTAAAAGCAGCTGCAAAGAATTTCCAACAGAAAAAAACAACTTTTGCAGGTGTTTTCAGGCACCTGAAGAAGAATCGGGAGATCATACAGGTGGAGATTTACTGCAATACCATTCAGTACAAAGGAGAGGATGCTAAAATTGTGTTAGCACATGATATTTCGGAAAACCTGAAGAATATCAAAGCGATCAGAAGTCAGAATCAGAAGCTGAAAGAAATTGCCTGGATTCAATCCCATGTGGTAAGGGCACCATTGGCTAGGTTAATGGGGCTGGTTAAGCTTTTAAAGATCCAAAAGGAAAAGGACCAGGTGCAGCAGGAGTTTTTCGACATGATCATGGATTCTGCCACAGAACTTGATGACGTTATACATGAAATTACCCGTAAATCTGAACAAATCAGCCTGGAAGAGTAATTGCCACTTTGCCAGTTGCTTATAAACTCACAAGCCTGTAAAAGCCCCTTCTCTGTTTAAATTGTGATGCAATTTTGTTGCAAAATAGATTGCTTCTTTCTAACATTGCAGCATAAGTCTCTTCAGGCCTTCGTAAGTATGAAAGTACTTCGGCGGCTCTCTAATACTAAGAGCAAGCTTTTTTTCTGAACATGTACGGCCGACAGATATATACCGCTTATTTGCTATTGGTGCTCTTCCTCAGAGTACTGGCGCCAGAAGCTGCGGTTCTGTCTCTGCACCGGCACACGCATACAGAAGATGTACTACAAGCAGGGCAAACCGTTGGGCAAGCGCACATACATTGCCATGTAGATGATTTGTTTAACAAGCCTTTCTTATCCTCCTGTTTCTCCTTAGAGCTTTGTCTCATGCCACCGGCAGGCTGTTATGTGCAGCCCTATGACTTTGCCTGGAAATTTACCTATCCTAACAATACCTATCTGCGCGGGCCTCCTGTGGCCTGACCTTTTGTTGCTCAGTAAGTGTAGGCGCTTCAGTAGAAGGGCACAGCTACAGGTATACCGATAGTTGTGTGTATCGCTATAATTACTGCATTATCTTAAACATATAGCTGCAGGAGGTGCCAGAGCCGTTCCGGCCATAGCATTGTTTGCAGGCAAAGCTGTACTGCTATTCATTAAAAGCAGATGGTGCTACTCTGAAGTATAAGTACCGGCCAATGATTACCTGGATAAGCCTGTGCTTATGGCGCAACGCACCTCCGTCAGCAGTCAGCGCAAGGGTTTTTTCTACAGCAACCTCATTCATCTATAAGTATACCATCATCCATACACTATCGCCGCAGCAGGAGCATAAATCTCCAACCAAACCATGTATATGAGAAAATTTTTGAGTTTTTTATGGCTGCTTCTGATGCAGCTTAGCGTGCAGGCGCAAAGCGCGGGCACAATCAGTGGCAAAGTAACAGCGGGCAACGGAGCAGGCCTGGAGGGTATATCGGTGGTGCTTCAGGAAAGCAACCAGAGGACACTGACAGCGGCAGACGGCACTTTCAGAATCAGTAATCTGGGGCTGGGCACGTACACGGTAGTGGCGAAGGCCGTGGGCTACGACGCACAGGTAAGGCAGGTACAGCTGAGTGAAGCGAATCCCGCCGCTGTAATTAACTTTGCATTAGAACAAAACACCAATGCACTGCAGGAGGTGGAGGTACTGGGCCGAAAAGAAACCACCTACAAAAGCGAGTACAGCTTTATAGGCACTAAAACAGCCAGCCTGGTGATGGATGTGCCGCAAACCATTTCTACAGTTACGAAGGAACTGCTGGAAGACCAGCAGGCCTTTACCCTGAATGAGGTGGTGCAGAACCTGGCGGGCGTAAATCAGTACTCCAGCTACGACGACATCACAGTGCGCGGCTTCCGTAACGGCTACGAGAGCGGCTTCAGGCTGGTGAACGGCCTGCGCTCGGGCTATAGCTATGGCAATGGCTTTTTCCGGGTGCCGCTTACCGTAAACCTGGAGCGGGTGGAGGTGCTGAAAGGTCCGGGAGCGGCCTTGTTTGGTGATGTAAATCCCGGCGGCACCATTAACATGGTAACCAAAAAGCCGCTGGAGGAGGAACGCAAGGCGGTGAACTTCTCGGCGGGCAGCTTTCAGACGATGCGCTCCACCTTAGACTTCACCGGCCCCCTGAATGCAGACAAAACCTTGCTCTACCGCCTGAATGTTGGCTATGAAGACACCAAAACCTTCCGCGACCGAAACGACCGCAGCTCATTATTAATCGCGCCAACCGTTACCTTTCGCCCCACCGAAAACACCACCCTGAATGCCGAAGTGGTATTCAGCAGCTTTAACGGCTACCTGGACCGCGGCCTGCCTATACAAGGGGGCGATTTGTTTGCGCTGCCTTTGTCGTTTGCCGTAAACCAGCCCAACGACCATTATAATGTGCATGACCTGTCGCTGAACGCCTCGCTGAACCACCGCATCAATAACTGGCTGTCGTTTAACCTGGCTTACATGAAGTTTTCCTATGCCGAAGACATTCGGGAGCACCGCACACGCAACCAGTTTGTGGATGCGCCGCGGAACACTGTCATGTATGTGCGCTACTTTGAGCGGCTGGCAAAAGAATATACCAACAATGCCTCGGCTTACCTTTCGCTAACGGGCAATACCGGCCGCATCAGCCACAAAGTGGCCCTGGGTACTGATTTTGTGCGCTTCGACACCGACAAAAACAGCAGCATGGTGGAGGTATGGAACCAGACGGTGAACGGAGAAGTGGTGCCGCTTTCCTTCGACCTGAAAAATCCTGTTTATGAAATCAAAAGCACCAGCAACTACATACGCCGCCCGGTGCCGCAGTTCTTCATCGATTACCTGAACAACGTGTACCAAACCACCGGTTTGTATGTGCAGGACCAGCTGGATATTACCGACAGATTGGGCCTGTTGCTGGGGCTGCGCTACGAGATGTTCCGCGACCGGCGCGACTACGGCGCAGGGGAAGAACGCATTGCGCAGAATGTGCTGCTGCCACGTGCCGGCTTAACTTTCTCGCTGCGCGATAACCTGAACTACTTTGCCAGCTACAGCCAGGGCTTCAGGCCCCTTAACCCGCAGTACATAAAGTACCCGGAGCGCTATGGCCGCAGCGAGCCTTTTAAAAACGAGACCAGCTACCAACTGGAAACAGGTTTGAAAGGTGAGTTTTTCCAGAAGGCGCTGTTTGCCACACTTTCGCTTTACCAGATCGAGAAGCGCAACACCTTGTTACAGACCTTTGAGGTGACCGAAGCAGGTAACCCGATCTTCAGGCAAAACGGCAGTACACTGTCGCAAGGCGGAGAGTTGGAACTGGTTGGAAACTTAGTGCCTAACTTCAGCCTGAACGCGAACTATGCCTATAACCACACCGAAGTGCGGAGCGCCGACCTGATCAGTGAAAACGGTATGATGGCAGCCAACGCACCAAAGCATTCGGCAGGATTTTGGGCGAAGTACACCTTTACTATACCCGGCATACGCGGTGTGGGAGTGGGGGCAGGGGGCAACTACGTTAGCCTCCGCAGGATGGAAACCCAGGTAATCCAGGCCAACACCGGTGAAACCATCTGGGATTACTGGCCATGTTATACGGTGGCAAATGCCGCGCTGTACTACAATGTGAACAAGTTTAAGTTTGCCTTTAACCTGAACAACCTGCTGAACGAGCGCTACTTTGTAGGTGGCTACGATTATTTCCGTGCCAGCCCGGGCGCAGGCCGCAACTACATGACTTCGATCGGCTATACTTTTTAAAGATAGGAAAAATGTCTCCCTTAGGGGACTACAAGGGTGTGAAAGGTATAGATCACCCCTATAATTCTTCCAGGAATGTTTAACATGAGTACATGCTGGTGTGAGCTTGCAGCCCATGCCAGCAAAAGGATGAAAAACAGCTAGAAAAACTAAAAGAATACCATTAGAAATCAAAGTAAAAACACTATGCATAATGTACTAGAAGCAAAAGACCTCCGAAAGCAGTACCAGGACAAGCTGGCGCTGAAAGGCTTGAACCTGCAGATTAAGGCAGGAGAGATATTTTGCCTGCTGGGTCAGAACGGAGCAGGTAAATCAACTACTATCAACCTGTTCCTGGGCTTTATACAGCCAACCTCAGGTGCTGCCTTTGTAAACGGGCTGGAGGTTGCCACGAATATCACAAAGGTAAAGGAACACCTGGCCTATATACCTGAAAATGTGATGCTATACCCTAACCTGACAGGCCTGGAAAACCTGGCGCTGTTCAGCAGCCTGGCCGGGTTCGATTACTCGAAAGAGGAGTTGATGACCTACCTGGTACGTGCAGGATTGCCTGCTGATGCGGCCAGCCGCAGGGTAGGGGGCTATTCCAAAGGCATGCGCCAGAAAGTGGGTATAGCCATTGCAGTAGCCAAGCATGCCAAGGTGCTGCTGCTCGATGAACCTACTTCGGGTCTTGACCCTAAAGCCAGCAACGAGTTTTCGGAACTGCTGCTGCAACTCAGTGCAGCCGGTACCGGCATCTTTATGGCCACACACGACATCTTCCGGTCTAAAGAAGTGGGCACCAGGATAGGCATTATGCGCGAAGGCGAGCTGGTGGATGTGTTGCCCGCGGCCAATCTGGATGCAAACGAACTGGAAAAACTATACCTCAACTATATGCACGTGTAAGGATGGTAAAAAACATAGCTAAAAAAGAATTTATCAGCACCCTCCGCGACAGCCGCTTTGTGGCACTCAGCATCATGGTGCTGCTGCTGTTGCTGGCTGCTACGGTGGTAGGGCTGCACAGTTATAATACCCTGCAGGAAGAGCGGGAGGTGGCACAGCAAACAGTTAACGACCAGTTTGCCAATTCCGCAGACCGGCACCCGCACCGCATGGCGCATTACGGTTCTTACGCCTTCAGGCCTAAGTCCAGCGTTAGTTTCCTCGATTTCGGGTTAGATTCCTATACCGGAGCTTCTGTATTTATGGAGGCCCACCGGCAAAACAGCGCCAACTTCAGCCAGGCGCAGCAGTCATCTTCGCTTATTCGTTTTGGGGAGATGACGGTGGCCTTTGTGCTGCAGATGCTCATTCCGCTGCTTATTATTTTTCTTTGCTTCGGCGCCTTTACCCAGGAGAGGGAAACCGGAACGCTGAAAATCCTGCTGAGCCAGGGCATATCGTTGCGGCAGGTGGCCTGGGCTAAAGTAGCCGGCTACAGCAAAGTGGTAGCCCTGGTAGTGGCACCTGCCTTAGTGCTGGCCAGCCTGCTCTTGTTTGGCAGAGGCGGCTTCGATGTAGATGGGGACGTGTTGCTGCGGCTGTTGCTTTTTATGTTTTTCTACCTGGTATACTTCTTCATTTTTGTGGTATTATCGGTGGTGGTGTCAGCGTTGCATCAGCGGTCCAGCACTGCTCTGGTTACCCTGCTGGGCATCTGGATTCTCTGCTGCGTAATTATACCCAAAGCATCGGCTAACCTTGGGGCTACACTTTATACCACGCCAACCAAGGCCCAGATGGATGCCGATGTGCACGAGGAGGTAGCCAAGGGCATAGACGGTCATAGTGCGGAGGACGAACGTACGGAGGCACTGAAGCAGGAGCTGCTGGAAAAGTACAAAGTGTCTTCTGTGGAAGAATTGCCGGTTAATTTCGATGGTATACGCATGGCAGCAGGAGAGGAGCATAGTACGCGCGTGTACCAGGAGCATTTCGAGGAGCTAACCGATATTTTCGAAAGTCAGAACCGCATTTCAGAGTATGCGGGTTTTCTGAACCCTTACCTGGCTGTGCGCCACCTTTCTATGGGGATGGCTGGGTCTGATTTCAGCCACTATATTCATTTTCAGAACCAGGCGGAGCAATACCGCTACCACCTGGCCCAGGAGCTGAACCACATCCAGACGACACAGCTAAAGTATGGCGATAAAGAAACGCGCCTGAGCAGCGACACCTGGAAAGCATTTGAGCCTTTCAGGTATGAAGCACCCCAGGCAGGCTGGGCACTTGGCAGGCATGTGGTGTCGTTGGTTGCGCTGCTGGTGTGGCTGGCGCTGGTATGTGTGTTGGGGCTAAGGCTGATTGATAATACTAATGTTGTTTAAGCGATGAAGAGATTCCGGATACTGATAAAATACGAGTGGCTCAATTTCAGGGCCGACAAAGGGTTGCTGATTCTGACCATGCTGACGCTGTTTGCCGGACTATACGGCATCTACTACGGCAGCACCGAAGTGGCAAGGCAGCGGGAGAACATTGCCGCCCTGGAGGTGCTGACAGAGCACAACATAGCGGAGCTGAAAGCAAAATACCCGGAAGGGACAGACGCAGGCGACATTGGCTATTATCATTCCACCTTTGCTGTAAACCACCCCGACTCCTGGGCCAGCCTCTCTATAGGCCAGCGCGATGTGAACCCGTACTATATCAAACTTCGCCTGCTTAACCTGCAGTCGCAGCTCTATGATACCGAGAACATTAACCCGCTGAAGGTGCTGTCGGGTAACTTTGACCTGAGCTTTGTGCTGGTATACCTGTTCCCGTTGCTCATTATCGGGCTGAGCTTTAACATACTGTCGGTGGAGAAAGAGCAGGGCACTTTGCCGCTGCTGCTCTCGCAGCCCATTGGTTTACCTGTAATTGTTGGCGCCAAGCTTACTTTCCGAATGATGATCGTGCTGGGGTTGGCGCTGCTGCTATCCGCAGTGGCTATGGTGTGGGGGCAGGTGGTGCCCGATGAGCGGGTGGCGCTGTGGCTGGGTGTGGTGGTGCTCTATGCGCTTTTCTGGTTTGGAGTAGCTTTTGTGGTGGCGGCCTTGCAGAAGAATTCAGCCTTCAATGCTGTTACGCTGCTTGGTGTATGGCTGCTGCTGACCATTATTATACCTGCTCTGTTAAACGTGTACGTGGCCGTAAAGCAGCCGGTGCCGCAGGCGCTGGCATTAACTATAAAACAGCGGGAGGTAGTACATGGGGGCTGGGATAAGCCGAAGCGCGAAACCATGGACAAGTTTTTTGCCCTGTACCCGCAGTACACGGATACTACTGAAATAAAAGGGCGGTTTGCCTGGCGCTGGTATTATGCCTTTCATCAGTTGGGAGACGAAGCTGTGGCCGATCTTGCCCACGATTACCAGGCAGGGCTGCAGGCGCGGCATCAGTTGGTGGAGCGGCTGAATGTGTTGTCGGTGCCTGTAAACGTACAGAGCATATTTAACGCGATGGCTGGTTCCGATCTACCGTCTTACCTGGGCTTTCTGCAGAGTGCCACACAATACCACGATGCGCTGCGGGAGTTTTACTACCCATTCCTGTTCAACCAGGTAAACTTCACATCTGCCGATTATGCGAAAGAACCAAGGCACAGCTTTACCAGCCAGCCAGACTTTGCTACTGTTTTTGCAGGTATAAATAAGTTGCTGGTAAGTGTGATACTTGTTTTCGGAATCGGCTTCTTTATTTTCAGAAAAGTACCAGCTGTTGTAAAGTAAGTAGTGAACATATCTAAACAGAAAAGCCGGAGCAAGATCATATCACATCCTGCCCCGGCTTTCTTGCAAAAGAACCTGTAACTTATCTAAAAGCTTTCATCAATTAAAACTTTATTCATAATTGCGCCTGCTTTGGTTCCGGCAGCTGTGGCCACAGCAACAGCACGGAACATGGTGGTATTATCGCCGGCTGCAAATACACCTGGTACTGTTGTTTTCTGAAATTCGTCTATCTGCACGAAGCCCTGCTCCGTAAGCTCACAGCCCAGTTGCTCTGCTATATCGCTGTGCTGCCTGAAGTCTACTCTGGCGAAAATGGCTGAAACCTTGTGTTTGCTTCCATCCTGCAGCACCATATACTGAACCTGCCCGTGCTCCTGTTCCAGTTCTGAGATTTCAGTTTCAACAATTTTGATATTCCTGCTTTGTAGTTTTTAGATTTGTTCAGCCGTTAAAGTGGCGCTGCCGTTGGTGAAAAGAATAAGGTCTTTACTCCAGTTGCTCAGGAGCTTACTTAATTCGTAACCCATTTCGCCATTCCCTATTAAACCCAGTGTCTGGTGGCTCACCTCATACCCGTGGCAGTAGGGGCAATGCAATACCGAAATTCCCCAGCACGCAGCAAAGCCCTTGATAGGTGGCATCAGATCCTTAATCCCGGTTGCAAGCAGAAGCTTTGAGGCATAGAATGTTTCAGCTGTATCTGTTTCGATTACAAACCCGGTTTCTGTTTTTTTACCTGTCACAGCCAGTCCCTGGTAGAAACTGACAGTGCTGTAGTTCAGGGCCTGCCGCTTTGCTTCCTCCGCAATTTGCTTCGGTGGTTTCCCATCATTTGTAAGGAAGTTGTGGGAGTGTGGCGTTTGCCTGTTGCAGGGCAGGCCGCTGTCGATGATAAGTACCTGCCTGAGCGAGCGCCCTAAGGCCATAGCAGCCGAAAGTCCGGCATAGCTGCCACCGATGATAATGACATCGTAATTTTTTTTATCTGCCATAATGTAGCGTATGATGTGTGAACAGGCAGAAAAACAATAAGCAGATTTTAAAATAATGGATACCTGCTTTTGCAATTGCTGCTCTGGTGCAGGCAAGATAAAATAAATTTTTTCTATATGCAATATTGTTGCATATAGAAAAAATTTGTGTATCAGTTAAAAAGGGTAGGGTCGATCTTATTCAGCAGCGTCTAAACTTCGGATGACACGACACGGATTCCCTGCTGCAAAAACATCAGAAGGGATATCTTTGGTGACCACGCTTCCTGCCCCAATAACGGTGCGATCACCAATCGTGACACCTGGGCAGATCACCACGCTGCCGCCTACCCATACATCTTCGCCAATGGAGATTGGTTTGGCAAACTCAAGTCCGGAAGCTCTTTCCTTGTAGTTCATGGGATGCGTAGCTGTATAGATCTGCACATTCGGACCAAATAAGGTTCTGCTGCCAATCGTTACCTGCATCACGTCCAGCACCACGCAGTTAAAGTTGAAGAATACCTTTTCCCCCACCTTGATGTTGGTCCCGTAGTCGCAATAAAAGGGTGGTTGCAACCATAGGTCAGGACCGGCATCCGGAATCAGTTCGTTCAGGATACGTATCCGTTCCTCGGCCTGATCTTCTCTGCTATCATTTAATTCTTTTAAAAGCAGTCTCGCCTTTAACCTTTCATCGGAGAGCTGTACATCAAGCGCATTATACAATTCACCTGACAGCATTTTTTCTTTTTCTGTTTTCATGTACTAAAGCAAGAAAAGAATTCTATAGATAACAAGTATGTGGCTGATTCTTACTACTATTTAAACCAGCAGCACAGGGTTTTTAACAGTCTTCAAAGAAAACGTACACGCGTGATCAGGAGTAGGGAGCGCTTTCGGGCAGGCTTAAGCTATGCAGTCATCCGGCAATTTAAGCAGAGGCTATAGCCTGTCAAATTAATTAATATTTTGCTGGATGTTGCAGAAGTATAAGTGACACGGTATTTTAGCGATGAAAATAAGTGATACTTTGGTAAAGAATAAATACCGGCTGCCAGCCCGAGGATAAAGGGTGCAACTAATTTATTCTGGAACGTACTGACTACGCATCTAAAACAATCATATATGAACAATATTCAACAATACGCCATCGGTGTAGATATCGGAGGAACTAATACAAAATACGGCATTGTGAATCACCGCGGTGTTATTAGTCACAATGGCAGGCTGTCCACCGCCGAATATGCTACAGCAGAAGCGTTTGTAGAAGCGTTGTATGCTGCCTTGGAGCCATCTATTGAAGAGGTTGGCAAACAACATATCAAAGGCATCGGTATTGGGGCTCCCAATGCCAATTACTTTACAGGTTCTATAGAACATGCCCCTAACCTGAACTGGAAGGGCATTGTCCCTTTTGCCAACATGATCAGCGAAAAGTTCGGTTTGCCTTGCTCTATCACCAACGATGCCAATGCGGCAGCTGTGGGTGAAATGACCTATGGCGCCGGAAGAGGGATGAATGATATAATTGTTATTACGCTTGGTACAGGAGTTGGAAGTGGTATAGTGGCAGGCGGCCACCTGATCTATGGTCATGATGGTTTTGCTGGTGAATTAGGCCATACGATCATCCGGCCGGGCGGTCGGAAGCATTGGTCTACCGGCCTGTGCGGTTCCCTGGAGGCTTATGCATCAGCCACAGGTATTGCCATTACAGCCAAAGAAATGCTCGCAGAAGCCAAAAGCCCAAGCTTGCTGCACGAGTACCCGCTGGAGGCAATCGACTCTAAAGCTGTTTTTGAGTGTGCGCAAAAAGGAGATGCCCTGGCAAAAGAAGTATATCGCTTTACCGGACAAATTTTAGGTGAATCGCTGGCTAACTTTGTCATGTTTTCATCGCCTGAGGCTATCATTCTGTTTGGAGGTGTAACCAAAGCCGGTGATATGATTATGCAGCCTGTGCGCGAGCACATGGAGAAGAACCTGCTGCCGGTGTTCAGAAACAAAGTGCTGTTAACATTCAGCGAATTGCACGAAGCCGATGCTGCTATTCTGGGCGCAAGCGCTCTGGTATGGGCCATGAAGCTGAAGTCTTAAGAGCAGCTAATGCCCAAAATGCCCCTTGCTTAGGTAAACCAGGCTGAACAACTGCGGTTGTTCAGCCTGGCTGCCAGATAACCTGGATGAACTTCTCATCTGTATAATATTAAACAGGCCACTCATCCTGCTGAGGAAAGAGGCCCTGCTGCATGGCGGCTATCTCTGGTTTAGTGCACAGGCAGCTTTCGAGTTCCTGCCTGATTTCTGCTTCATCCAGTTCCTGCCCAATAATCACCAGCTCATTCTGCCGGTCACCAAACTCTTTACTCCACCTCGACTCTATGGCTTGCCGGTGTTCCAGGTAAGACTCGTACTGCATGCGTTCTGCAAAAGGCATGGAAGCCCACCAGACGCCGGCACTCTCTGCACGCAGCGAGCCACCGGCCTGACTCCAGTTCAGTGCCTGGGCCGGCCTGGAGGCGATCCAGAACAACCCTTTGCTACGGATAATGTTGGCCGGGAAATTGGTGTTGATGTACTGCCAGAAGCGCTCCGGGTGAAAGGGACGCTGATCGCGGAAAACAAAAGAACCAATGCCGTACTCCTCGGTTTCAGGTTTATGCGTGCCTCCCTCCAGTTCTTTTTGCCATCCCGCATAAGATCCTGCCCGGTTAAAGTCGAAAAGGGCGGTATGTAATATTTCTTTAGGGTTTACCTTACTAAAACTGGACCGGATGATTTTTGCCTGCGGATTCAGTTTTTTTATAGCGGCTTCCATTAAGCCCGCCTGTTGGGGTGTTACCAGGTCCGTTTTGTTTAGTAGAATGATATCAGCAAATTCAACCTGGTCGGTGAGCAGGTTTACAATGGTGCGATGGTCACCATCCATATCTGTCATTTGCCGGTCCTGAAGGGTATCTATGCTGCCAAAATCTTTTAAGAAATGAAAGCAGTCTACAACCGTTACCATACTATCAATATAGCTGAAGCGCGTGAGGTCGATGCCGCTCTGTTCGTCGACATAAGAAAATGTCTGAGCCACTGGTACGGGTTCTGAAATGCCGGTACTCTCAATGAGCAGGTAGTCGAAGCGATTTTCTTTCGCCAGCTTTTCAACCTCCAGCAGGAGGTCTTCCCGTAAGGTGCAGCAAATGCAGCCGTTGCTCATTTCCACCAGCTTTTCTTCGGTACGGGAGAGGGCTGTCTGGCTTTGCACAAGCCGGGCATCCATATTCACTTCGCTCATATCATTTACAATTACAGCTACTTTTAAGCCCTCCCGGTTGTTCAGGATGTGGTTGAGCAATGTAGTTTTGCCGCTCCCCAGGAAGCCGCTCAGGACAGTGACAGGAAGTTTTTTCATGTAAGTCAGGTTGGTTTAAATGTATGAAAGCCCAAACATACATGGTTGGTTTATTGTTTGCAACTATGTTGCAAATAATAAGCCAACTGCTTCAGATTGTCAGGCTGGCTTAGATTTTCTGTTAAATTTTTGGATGAACTGGATGCGCCTTGTTGTTTAATAAAAAAAAATATGCACCTTTGTTGCATATGTAACAGGGCATTTTCTTTTCTGAAAATGCTGGTATGCTTGGATTAATGAGACGGAAGAAGCTATACCTATGCGCTTAACCTTTAGTGAATAGTGTGCCAGTAAAAGCTTAGCTGCTGACGGAGCCAGATGAACAGGAGAAGATAAAATTTAGAATCAAACAATAACTTAACCACAGATATGATAAAGTCAATCAGCTTGCTATTTTTTGCCTTTCTTCTGTTCATTTCTAAAGGAAACGCTCAGAGCGTTTGCTTTGAAAACTACATGGAAAAGATTGTAATACCTTCTCAGAAAGCCTTGGAAACGGCTAAGACTGATAAAGAGCGCGACTCTTTAAGATTTGCGCCGTCGGATGAATTAAAAAGGCTGGTAGGTTGCACAATGCCAGACTTTACGGCGCAAACCTTAGAGGGGAAATCCATTAGCAGGCAATCATTAAAAGGTAAAGTAGTGGTGATGAACTTCTGGTTTATTGGGTGCAAACCCTGCCTGGCAGAGCTTCCTGCCTTAAATACACTGGCAGACCAATATAAAGATAAAGAAGTGGTCTTTATTGCTTTTGGGAGAGACTCTCAGCAGCGGATTACGGAGGAATTCCTGACTAAGCACGAGTTTAAATTTCAGCACGTTGCAGATGGTAAAAACTATGCCGACAAGTTCCTGGCTTCGGCAGCCGGATTTCCTTTGAGTCTGGTATTCGACCAGAACATTGCAATACGTTTATTCAGGTGGTTATATAGATGAAAGAGCAAAGACAGCTATTTTCAAACAGGTTTCGCCTGTGATTGCCCAATTGCTCGGTTCTGTAACCGGCAAATAAGCGAAGGTTCCTTAAAGTTTACCTGATAGTACTGCAGGTTCATACAATCTCAAAAATTTTCTGCCAATACATAACTCCGGCAGTTAATTAAGCTTCTTCTTTGCCGTAGCAATCTCCCCGATTTTATAACTACTCCTATACAAAGACCGCCCTACTCCCACAGCGTAGGGCGGTCTTTGTGTTATCAATTTTTGAAAGTCAGGTAAGGAGAAGAACTGCCAGTACAGTGAAGCCGGGCATCTTAAAACGGTTCGAGTTGCTTTCCCGGTTTTGGTTGGTATTTCTTGCATTGCCGGATGTGCAGGAGGTGGCACCCTATCAACCCAAAGGAGGCGGCGTAAGCTGCATATTCAAAAACTGGGATAGCTTCGTGCAGCAGGAGTGCTATAGTTAACAATGCAAAAAAGGACCAGAATAGCACCACAAGGCTACCAGAAGTACACGTGCGGGTGGTCATGAAACAGGCAACGAAGCTGAAAATCAGAAAAGCATAACTATAATGCTGCCAGTATTCGTGGTCGTTTGTTGTAAAACCGAACGGCAGGAGAAGCAGGAGTGGGGGCAGTATGCAGTGTACCAGGCACAGGCCTGCACTTAATATGCCTAACCAGTCGGGGGTAGTTTTTTTGCTTTGGAGTCTAAGAACTTTATCTTTCATTGTCATCATGCCACAAATCTACAAAACAGTTTTTCTTTTGCAACATAGTTGCAAAAGAAAAACTGTTTTGTAGATTTGTGGAAAAAGAAAGTATGATCAGAACACAAGCACTTCGGTACAGGTACCCACAGAGCAGAGACATGGCTTTTCCGGATCTTGCCTGTGGAGCGGGGGAACATTTGTTGCTGTTGGGAAGATCGGGTATCGGCAAGACCACCCTGTTGCATTTACTGGCAGGGCTTATACTTCCGCAGGAGGGGGAAATCTGGATCAACGGTACAGATATCACTAACTTAAGTACGACAAAGCTTGATAAATTCCGGGGGCAGCATATTGGGCTGGTTTTCCAGCGTCCGCACTTTATGCAGGCATTATCGGTGAGGGAGAATCTGCTGCTGGCGCAACACCTGGCCGGTTTAAAGCAGCAGGAAGAGCGGGTAGAAGAACTGCTCTTCCGCCTGGGTTTGCCAGGAAAATCAAACCGACGGGTACAGGAGCTGAGCCTGGGTGAGCAGCAGCGGATAGCTATAGCCCGCGCTTTAATAAACACGCCAGGTGTAATTATCGCCGATGAGCCTACCTCTAATCTGGACGATCACCATTGCCTGCAGGTTGCCACCCTGCTAGAGGAGCAGGCCCAACTGGAACAGGCAGCACTACTCATTGTCACACATGATCAGCGCCTCAAAGACAGGTTTGTAAATCAGGTACATCTATGAATTTAATCAAACTGAGCCAGCGCCATTTACTGGCAAAGCCATTGGGCACATTTCTAAGTATTTTATTGCTTACCCTGGGAGCAGGCATCATCTCATTTCTGATCCTGCTGCACCTGAGTCTGGAAGACCGCTTAAACCGCAACATTAGCGGCATTGATATGGTAGTGGGTGCCAAGGGCAGTCCGCTGCAGCTTATTCTATGGAGCATTTACCACCTGGATTCCCCTACAGGCAACATCCCGCTGCATGAAGCAGAAAAATTTGTTAGCAATCCTTCTGTTGAAAAAGCCATTCCTCTTGCTTATGGAGATAATTTTCAGGGATACCCTATCGTTGGCACCACCATTCAGTACGTGGAGCACTATAATGGAGAAGTGGCAGCGGGGCATTTATGGCAGCAGCCTTTCGACGCCTGTGTGGGTGCCGCAGTAGCCGAGCGCCTGCAGCTGCAGATTGGAGACACTTTTTCAGGCACACATGGACTTGCTGCCGAGGGCGGTCATGTGCATAACGAAAGGGCCTATCGTATAGTGGGCATTCTGGCTCCGGCTAACTCAGTTCTCGATCAGCTGGTGCTAACAGCTATGGAAAGTATCTGGCTTTTGCATGAGCACGACAGCCACAGTGTAGAGGAGCCAATCGAAGTGGCGTCTGCAACAGATCATGCAAATGAGGACGAGCGGCACCATCCTGCAGAAGAAGTGCATGCACCTGGTGCCAGGCAGGAAATTACTGCCATGCTAGTTAAATTCCGTAACCCAATGGCAGCTTTGCAATTGCCAAAAAAGATTAACACAGAGAGTAATATACAGGCGGCTTTGCCTGCTATTGAGGTAAACCGCCTCTTCACACTACTAGGCTTTAGCGTGGAGGTGTTACAGGCAATAGGCCTGCTCATTATGGCTGTTGCAGGCATTAGTGTGTTTGTGTCGCTGTATAATTCTTTAAAAGACCGTCAATACGAATTAGCTATTATGCGCACTTTGGGCGCCTCCCGTTTCGATTTGTTTGCCATGGTGATGCTGGAAGCATTGCATCTTTCTATAGCTGGTTTTGTGGCCGGTCTGCTCCTGAGCCGCCTGGGCATATTCATCCTTTATAACATACTGGCAGATATGGTGCACGGAAACCTGTATCGACTGGGCCTGCAGGCAGATGAAATTTACCTGCTGTTGATTTGCCTTTTGATTGGCTTTATGGCCGCCTTACTGCCTGCCTGTCAGGCTTTATCTACTAATATTTCCAAAACACTTTCTCATGCATCATAAACTGAAAAAAATTCTTGGTCTGGTGTTCGTGCTCTGCTTGTTTATAGGAGCAGAAAGCCAGGCACAGCAAAAAATAAGCTGGGAGCAACTGCAAGACGTTAAGTTTAAGCGGAGGTACAATGCAACATATGATGCCTTCTTTCACTACCCCGTTTTCGGCAACAAAGTGAAAGCACTGGAAGGCAAAGACGTAATTCTGACCGGCTATATGATTCCGCTTGATGTTGCAGCCGGGATGTATGCCCTCTCCGCCGTGCCGTACAGCATGTGCTTTTTCTGTGGAGGAGCCGGACCAGAAAGTGTTTTAGGCCTGATCTTCAAAAAGCCCGGCAGAAGGTACAGGACTGATGAATACATTTCCTTCAGGGGTACATTCCGCCTAAATGCTGCTGATGTAGAAAACTTTAACTATATTCTGGAAGAGGCAGTGCTGGTGCCTTCCTAATATTAACCTGCTTTACTTTCTTTTATCTGTGCCAGACAGCAAAAGCATCTGGTCGGATAAGGAAATCATAACAATTCCTTAACTTTATAATTGCAACATAATTGCAGTAAGGGTATATATTGCTCTGGCATTCCTTATTACGAACACATAATATCATGAAAAGGCGCGATATCTTACGCAATGGTTTATTAACCACTCTGGGGTTTACCCTGGCACCCGGCTTCAAATCGCTGGCAGAAACGGCAGGTAAAAAAAGGCCGGCTGCAGGAAAGTCTAAAAACATTATCCTGCTGGTAAGTGACGGCATGAGCATGGGTACCCTGAACATGGCCGACCTGCTGTTGCAGCGAAAGGAGGGGAAAGGCTCGCACTGGCTTCAACTCTACCGTGAGAACAAGGGCCACCGTGCGTTGATGGATACGGCTTCGGCCAATTCTTTAGTCACTGATTCGGCAGCAGCCAGTTCTTCCTGGGGAGGCGGCATGCGTGTAAACAATGGCAGCCTTAATGTAGGACCTAAAGGAGAGAAGCCGCAACCGATCTGGCAGAAATTCAAGGCAGCCGGAAAGGCGGTAGGCTGCGTTACGACTGTACCCATTACGCATGCCACACCGGCCGGCTTCTGTGTGAACAGCTCCAGCCGGAATGCCCAGCCCGAAATTGCCCTGGAGTACCTGAAGCTGCAGTTCGATGTAATGATGGGTGGGGGACTGGAATACTTCAGTCCGGCAAAACGCGAAGACAAACAGGACCTGCTGCAGGCGTTCCGTGCCCATAACTTTGATGTAGCCACCACACGACAGCAGATGCTGCAGCTAAAGGGGCAAAAGCCGGTACTGGGGGTTTTTCATGAAAACGGGTTGCCTTATGCCTTAGACCGTGCAAACGACAAGCAACTGCTGGACAAAACGCCTAGCCTGGCCGAAATGACGCAAACTGCCATCAACCTGATGAAGCGAAACAAGAATGGCTTTGTGCTGCAGGTAGAAGGCGGTAAGGTGGATTGGGCCGCACATGCCAATGATGCTGGCGGGCTGTTATACGACCAGCTGGCTTTTGATGAAGCAGTGGGCATAGCACTCGATTTTGCCGAAAAGGACAGAGAAACGCTGGTTATCATGACCACCGATCATGGTAATGCCAACCCGGGCCTGATTTACGGCCAGGATGTGAACAAGCATTTCGATACCATTCAGCAGCACCGGCACACCAACGAATGGGTGCTGAACCAGCTGACAAAATCCTCAAAGGTAAGTATGGTGCAGGATTTATTTGCTGAGGCGCAGGGCATCCGGATGAAAGAGGAAGATGTAAAGCTATTGCTGAGCCACTACGATGCCATAAATGATGTAGATATTTATAACCCTCGCAAACTTCCTTACAAGCTGCTCGCCGATATACAGCGCCAGTATACCCAGGTGGGGTGGGCCAGCATGGACCATTCTGCCGACTATGTGGAGCTGGTGATGCATGGCCCCGGAAGCGAACTGTTACCCCCGTTTCTGAAGAACTACGAACTGCACAATTTCATGCTGCGGGTAGCGGCCATGGAAGAGCGTTATCTGACGGTTGGGTAATTTCTATGCATGTAAAAAAGCCGTGGCTGTGAAAGGCGCGGCTAAAAACAGTCACTTCCTATTTTCTATAAAAAATCTGAATACTGCTGACAAACTGTTGTCATTACAGGCCTGTAGCTTTGAGGTATCGTTTCATCAAAAGCAAAAAAATGGATACAACAGTTAAAACAATGGGAAAAGCGACCGTTATTACCTCTGCTGAATTGCTGGAGCACTGGCAGGGCCATAGGGGGCTGACCCGACGTGTGATTGAAGCTTTTCCGGAAAAGGAGCTTTACGAGTACTCCCTGGGCGGCATGCGCCCCTTCGGAGATATGGTACAGGAACTGCTCGCCATCGCAGTGCCGGGCATCAGGCAAATAGCAGGCGGCCAAACTGAAGCCCTGCACGAACAACTGGAGCAGGCTAAAACCAAAGCCGGCATACTTAGGCTTTGGGATGAGGCGACAGCAGAATTGAATAAGTACTGGGCGCAGGTGCCGGATGAGAAATTCCAGGAGCGTATACTGGCCTTTGGACAATACGAGGGAACAGTATTGTCTACCGTCTTATACTTTATCGATAATGAAATTCATCATCGGGCGCAGGGGTATGTATATCTGCGAACCTTGGGGATTGAGCCACCTTTCTTTTGGGAGAGATAGATTGAGCTTATCATGAAGACAGTGCTTGTATTTAAAACATCGGTCTCTACTTGCTGCTGTGCGCTGCAGGTGAAGCCTTTGCTGGACGAGCTGATGGGCAGTGGAGAAACCTGGAACTTTGATCTGGAGGATTGCGACCGCATCCTCCGGGTCGAAGCTGTTTCGCTACAGGCTTCCATCATCATTCGCAGTCTGAACGAAGCGGGCTTTGCCTGTGAGGAACTGGAGGATTGATAATCTGCAGCCTTACAGATTCGCTTTAGCACTTTCCAGCAGTTGGCTGACCCGTTCCCGAAAGCTTTCGGGTTCTACAATTTCAGCGCAATCGGCAAACATGAGGTACCATCGGGGCAGTGCGTCCTGTATGTCTGAAGTCATGAAGGTCATCTCCACCTGGTCCGCCAGAATTTTCTCTTCCACAAAGCCATAGTATTTGCGCCCCGTGCTCACGTATTTGGCCACCTCTTTATCTACCCGGATAATGACCTTTATGCTTTTAGGAGGAAGATTGGTTTTCCGGTGGTCGGCCAGGGTGCCATGGTCTTTTGTAAAGGCGTTTTGTGTGAGCTTTATCCGCATCATGCGGTCGGTGCGGAATTGCCGGTAATCGGATCGCAGGTGACAGTAGGCCAGCACATACCAAAAGTTATTTTCGTGAAAAAGACCCACCGGCTCAATAATGCGTTCAGTTTGGTCATCGGTATAGGATGCCTGGTACTGCAGGCTAACCTGCTTTTTTTCAGCAATGCTGTCGATAAGCACGTTTAGCGCATCCGGGGCATGTTTGTTGAACAGTTCTTGCGAGGAATCTACCCATATCTGCGCCTCCAGCGCAGCCACCCGCTCCCGGGCATGGCTCTTCAGCACAGATTTTACTTTATACATAGCCGACTCGTAGTGGGCACCAAGAGCCCTGTCGCTGAACTTCTGCATCAGTTTTTCGGCAGCGACAAAACTGGCAGCTTCCTCAGGCGTGAACAGTACGGGAGGAAGGCGATATCCTTCTACCAGGGAGTAGCCAACACCAGCCTCTCCTGTAACAGGAACCCCTGCTGCCTCCAGCGACCGCACATCCCTGTAAATGGTGCGCAGGCTTACCTCAAAACGGTTGGCCAGTTCCTGCGCCTTAATCACTCGCCCTGACTGCAGGTGAATTAAAATCGCTACAATGCGATCAAAACGATTTAGATTTTCCTTTTCCATAGCGCCGCCAGTATTTGAATCAAAAATAACGTGAAGCAGCCAATGGGGCAAATTTAATAAGGCTTTGGTGCCAGTTATGGTGGTTCTGTTTAAAGTGTATCGGTAGGAAAGTTTTCTTTCATCGATTGAGCTTATTGTTTTTATGTTATAGAATATGCATATTTGTTGCATGTGCAATAGAGTTTCAAAAATGATGAAATGCATCGGGGTCTTAAATAAGGCTTCTGCGATACTCCTGTTGCTGATTTTTATATGGACACTAGCTGTTCCAGTTATACATACTCATCCAGATACCGAAGAATCAAGTTCTTCTTATCATGAAGAAATTGAGCAGGCTTCGGTGCACAAGCAGTATATAAAATGTATGTTCTGCGAAAGCATGTTGCACAAGCATAAAGAACAGTATACCTTAAGCCATTCTTTGGCATTTACCGTTTTCAAAGCACCTGTAATAAAAAGTGTCATCACGTACAAAGCAGGTGTCTCCCAATTATCCTTTCTATCCTGGACAAACAAAGGGCCTCCGCAGGTATAGCCTTCTTCATGCCTGCCCGTAGGTACAGACTATATTTTTAGCCTTTTCATGCTTTAGCAGCGGGCTGTATCCCAATGCCTATGTAGGTATACAACAGCCTGCTTAATTGCCGATTCCTTTTTATGCTGGCTTTTGGAGATTACTAGATTTTTTCTGCAAGGGAGCAGAGGATAAAGGGCTGAACCCACTCCTCCGAAATCCAATGAGCACCAGCAGGTATAGGCAGGCTTTCATGTTACCAAATTCCTTCCTTTATATTTAAGAAAAACAGCATCCTATGTTAGAAGCTATTCAACTTACCAAAACGTACCAGAACCATACTGCGCTGCACAACCTGAACCTGCAGGTGAGGCCAGGGGAAATCTATTGCCTGCTGGGCCAAAACGGAGCCGGTAAAACTACCACCATCAACTTGTTTCTTGGTTTTACAGAAGCAAGCACTGGAAAAGCAAAAATTAATGGCGTGGAAGTAAAACCAGGCAGCCATGAAACCAAAGCCTTTGTCGCTTATATACCGGAGGTCGTGATGCTGTACGGAAACCTGAATAGTCTCGAGAACCTGGACTACTTCAGCCGGCTGGCAGGCTTTAAATACAGTAAGTCCGATCTTAGGCATTTCCTGGCGCTGGCGGGTTTGCAGCAGGATGCATTTCATAAACCGCTTGCGGGTTACAGCAAGGGCATGCGACAGAAAGTTGGTATTGCCATTGCCATTGCAAAACAGGCGGATGTCCTTTTGATGGATGAACCCACCTCGGGCCTGGACCCGAAGGCGACGGATGAATTTACCCGCACTGTGAAGCGACTCGGGGAAGAAGGCAAAGCGGTACTGATGGCGACGCACGATATTTTCAATGCCGTGAACGTGGGCAACAGAATCGGCATTATGCGGCGCGGGGAACTGGTGCACGAGCTTCCGGCTGGCCAGGTCGATGCCAGGCAATTACAGGAGCTCTACCTGGAAACCATCTGATAAGGGAAGGTTACAGAATGCTACTTCTTCTCCTTCACCGGCCTTTATTTAACTACAGATTTTGTACTGACGGGGAATAGCGAAGAAGACATTATAACCACTTTTACGCATCCCTTAGTTTTTAAAAGCTTATCCATATAAATATAGTTCATGATGAAAATAGTGCTTATCGCTTTAAATGAATGGCGCGCTTTAACCCTCAGCCGTGCTTTTCTGATACTCGGAGGGCTGGTGCTGGTACTTACCGCCTATACCATTGTGGCTGGAGCCATGCAGTACAAGCAGGTGCATGCGCACCGGGAAGAGGCACGAGGGTTTATGCGGCAAAAGTTCCTGGGGCAGGGGGAGGTGAACCCCCACAGCGCCGCACACTACGGGCATTTTGTATTTAAGCCGCACGCTTTCCTGCATGTGTTTGATCCTGGTGTAGAGAAGTATGTTGGCACTACCCTACGGTTGGAGGGGCACCGGCAGAATGAAGCAGCTTTTGCCACCAGCCAGAGCCAGTCTTCCCTGGTTCGTTTCGGAGAGCTCGCGTTTGTGTTGCTCCTGCAGGTTATTTTCCCGCTGCTTATCATTTTTACCTGCCACCGCGCGGTGGTGGATGAACGGGCCAGTGGCACCTTAAAGCTGCTGCAGTCACAGGGAATTACGATGCGGCAGTTGCTGTGGGGTAAAATTTTCGGTTACACGCTTGTGTACCTGTTGCTGCTGCTGGTTTGCGTAGTGCTGTTCCTGCTCGTGATCCGTTTTATTTCCGTAGAACCGCAAGGTGCAGGTTGGCAGCTGTTGCTGTTGCCAGGCATCTACGGCATATATTATTTTATCCTGATCATGCTGACGGTATACCTGTCGGCCTGGGCCCGTACTGCCGGAGCTGTTCTGGTGAACATGCTGGGCATCTGGTTCCTGTTTACAGTTATTGTGCCGAAAGCGGCTGCTAACATAGGAGAACAACTCGCGCCTTTGCCTTCTAAATTGGCGGTGGATAGCTGGATACAGGAGGCGAACCGCAACGGCATCGATGGCCACGACCCGAAAAACAAACGAGTAGAGGAGCTTAAAGAGGCGCTGCTGACCAAGTATGGGGTGGAGGACCTGAAAGCACTTCCAGTGAATGCCGACGGCGTTATCATGCAGGAAGATGAGGAGTACCACAACATGGTGTACGACAGGAGTTTTGGTGCGCTTCAGGATACCATACGCAGGCAGAACAGCATTGGCAGCCTGGCTGCTGTTGCAGCCCCTTTCCTGGCTATCCGCAATTTGTCGATGGCAGTGGCCCAGACAGATGTGTACCACCATTTCCATTTCCTGCAGGAGGCAGAAAACTACCGCAGACACCTGATTAAACAGCTCAACGATGAGCATGCCTACGGGGGCTCCAGAACGGGCGACTGGGACTGGAAGGTAAGTGCCTCCTACTGGCAGGGAATAGAGGATTTCACCTACCAACCACCTGGCATTAGCTGGGCTCTGTCGCAGCGCATGCCGGAACTAATGGCACTCGGTATCTGGGTACTGGGGCTGCTACTTCTTATTCAGTTCACATCACCTAAAATACCTGTTTTATGAGCCTCTGGAAATTAATCTGGCAATATGAATTTATAGCGCTGTGCCGTCGGAAAGGCCTGTTGCTGGGCCTTATACTGCTTTTTTTGTCAGGACTTTACGCTATTCATTATGGTCATAGTTTCGTAGAACATCAGCGGGATGTGCTGTACCAGGTGGATACTTTGCAGACAGCTAATTATTCCAAAACCTTTCAGAAGCTCTCCGAAGACACAGTTGCCTTTCCTAAAAAGCAGCCCTACAATGCCTACATGAGCGACTGGGGTACGCAAAAAATGGTAACGTATGCTCCTTCGGGTTTTGCAGCGCTTTCTATCGGGCAGAAGGACAATTTTTCTTTCTACCACAATGTGTTTATCCTCAACAGTGTGTTCAACAACAAACTGCAGGAGATCCGGAACCCTGACAAGCTGCTGGCCGGCAATTTTGACCTGGCATTTGTGATACTGTACCTGTTCCCGTTGCTGGTGATTGCGCTTGGCTATAACGTGCTGTCGGAGGAGAAGGAAAGCTATACCTACAAGCTTTTGAAGGTACATGCACCTTCAGTGCACCGGGTGGTGGTGCATAAACTTACGTTTCGCTTTTTTGTCACCTTTCTGTTGCTGTTCGTTCTGAGTCTGATTGGGTTTGTCGTGAACAGGATTGATGTCGGGGGACAGATGGTAATCTGGCTGCTGGCAAGTAAGCTGTACTTGTTGTTCTGGTATTCGCTGGTATACCTGTTCACTTCCTTCAACACCAATGGTACGGCTAATGCACTCGCCTTGCTTGCCTCCTGGATCCTGGTGCTCCTGTTTATACCGACAACTGTAAACTTTGCCGCCAACCATGATGAGGGGAGCGGACACCTGGAGCTGGTATCGGTGGGCCGGGAAAATAGCAGCATCTACAGCTGGCCTACCCGGCAACTGCTGGACTCCTTATATATAAAATCCCCTGCTTTCAGTAAAGCGAACTATAGCATTAAAGATTCCACTAACCTCAAGCTGGTAGGGTATGTGGAGATGTCGCATGCCCGGTACAATAGCGAAGGCCTCGGGTTACTCGAGCAGCAGCGGCAAACATACGAGCGCACGCTGGATTTCAACATGATTAATCCTGCCTATACCGTGCTCCATGTATTGAACCAGGTGGCGCAGACAGAGCTCAACCATTACCAGCACTATATGAAAGCCGCGCTTGAGTACCAGCAGGCCCGGCGCTACTACATTTTTGATTACCTGCTGGCCGGAAGAACCTTTGGGGCCGATGACTACAAAGGATTCCCACAGTTCGAACTGCAGTTGCCTTCTTACGGGCTAAGTCAAGCCTTCAGGAGCCTTCTGCCGCTCTTTTTCCTGGTGCTGCTGTTTGCAGGTGCAGGTTATTTGTTCTACCGAAAAGTTTAGTTGTTGTTGTAGCTGCTGCAAACATTGTTTGCAGCAGCTCTTTTGCTCCTTATGAAGAATTTATGCTTGCTTCTATCCTAGAGGGTAATTTGAAAGCAGAGAGCTAACATGTCCTTTGCCTGCCTTAGAAGCTTCACCAGGTATTCCTGATAAAGCCAGGTAACACCACACGTTTTGCCTTCATACTGTTCCTCATGCTGGGGCTTGCTTCAGTACCGCAGTCATAGCAGCTATTCCATAGCAGGAGCAGTTACTGACAGGGCAGGTAATCCGCTGGAAGGAGCGACGGTTAGGTTAAGAGCGTTGCCTGGTAACAGTTATCGCAGTCTGATAACGGACGTTCCCGGGAGCTATCGATTCGATAAGCTGCAGGCTGGGAAGTATGTATTGTTTGCTACTTACTTAGGTACGGAAGGCTTTGTTAGTGATACCCTTCTGCTCGATCACAACCTCGAAGAGAAAGCTCTCCCACTGCACATTATACTTTTCGAGAAACAGCATCTTTGCAGGAAGTAACGGTAAAGGCAAAAAGAGAGCGTATTGAGATGGACAAAGTCGCTCTCCAGCGCAACGAATTACCACTACTATGACCGACCGGACTCCCAACGCATCGGGTTGTCGGTGCTGTACCACTTAGGCGGGAAGATGCTAAATAAAAAGGGAAATAGAATTGAAGAACAGGACAGACTATAAACTACTGCTCTTCCAAGTTAAAAATTAGAAATCATGAATTAGAAATGAAACGCTAATCATTGCAACTTGGGCAAATACCGTACGTGATAAAACGGCTGAACTCTCTTATAAAAACCCCTTTGGCAGCTTAACAGGCTGAATGCGATGCTCCTGCAGGAAATAAAAATTATTGCAGCGGGTACAATTAAAATGTATCTGCTGTTGCCCGTTTTCATGCTGCGGTGCAAAGATGTAGGCAGGGGTCCCATTGGCATCAAGCACCTTACAGAGTACGTTTTTCTTCACAAGCGTGATCAATAGCCTGTGTAAAGTACTTCGCTCCATCCGGTTTTCCAAGGCCCGGGCAATACAGGCTTTGGAGGTGGCTTCCCGTCGTGAAGCGATAAAGGCCAGAACAAGGAGGCGGGGCGATGTCTTCTTGAGCCCGCTTTTCTCCAAAAGATTTGGAAGGTCTGAGTAATCTATTTTTTCGAAGCTAGGGTCTGTTTTCATAAGTTTAAGTTTTTAACCATGAGCCATAAGGTGCATCTTCTGCATATGAAAAAAGCAATTAGTCTATTGCCAGGGCGTTTTCACCTGTAGCATCACCTGCCTGAAAAACAGTAAAGCAATCAGGACTCTCCTTCATGAGCGAAAGGCCCGATTGCGTGAACTGCAGAATCTATGACGTACTTGACCGGAATAAACTTCAGAGATTTTGAACTTGGCTCTAATCTTTGTTGGCAGTTTTTGGTAAAACCGCATGCTGCATTAATTCTAGGGCCCGCACCTTTCCATCAGGTTGTGTATACTGCTCGCGTAGCTGCTTATATTGCTCCAGTACTTTCCCTGCCAGGTGATAAACAGCAGAGTCTGCTGCGGCAGGGGTATAATCCTTTGGGAGCGCATACACAAAATGACCATCTTTGCCGCTGTAAACCGGAATCTGGAAGAAGTTCCGCTTCACAAACTGCCCGTCTTTCTCCTGGCTCTGACTTGCCCCTACAAAGAAATTGACAGCATGCGGTGGATATCCGAACAAATGCCCATAACCCCGGAAACGGTCGTTCTTCTTCTCAAACTCTACCGTGTTGATGAGAACCTCGGGCGACACACCCGGTACAAAGCCATACTGTCCGAAGAAAGACTGGTATTCGCGTATCATGCGGTCAACAGCTGATCGGCGGTACACATTGATCTGGATAGCGCGGTCGGTTTTAGAGTAGGCTTTAAAGGGCGACATGATAAATGCCACATCACCAAAATCCAGGGCATTGACCACGCGCTGAAAACGAGCTAGTTTTTCGAGTTGCTGCTGATGCTGCTGGAGGTTAAGTACAGTGGCAGTGCCATCGGGCAGGGAATCGGGTTTGGCTATAGGCAGGTATAAGGTGGTAATGCTGCTCATGGGCTTGAGGTCCGACAGCAAGGTATAGAGCGCCTCGTTGTCGAGACCCAGCAAAAGCAGGGAGTCTGCCAATGCCAGGTCTTGCGGAGACAGCCCGGTGTCTGCGCCTGTGGTACTTGGTAGCGTAGCAACCGGGCGATTTGGAGCACAGCCTGCCAACATCAGAAGAAAAGCAAGTATAGGGAATAGGTTTTTCATTAAATTGTCTTTTAAAAGAAGGTCTTAAGATTAATAGTAAAAACTGATAGAGGAATTCCATCGGGAGCGCGAACCCTGAATGCTGCCTGGTTGTAAGTGCTGCATGCCCAGGCTTAGCCGAACACGCTGTTCTGTCTTAACCGGCACATCCAAATAAGTTAGAAGCCCGCTTTGCCAATAGCTGGCTGAGAGCACACGGTAATCAGGGGCGGTGATCTGGCGTACGATGATGTTATTGCGGAAAGCCTCAAATGTAGCTGCCGGTACATGGTTATAGCCTGCTTCCGGTTGCAAGGTTAGTGTTGCATACCTGAACAGCTGAAACCGGACATGACCTTTTAGGGTGGCGCTGGCACTCGTGATATCATAACTAACGCGTGCTGTGCGGTCCTCCACAAGAAGTTGCGCGATTTGAGGCTGAAGACTTAGCCCCCAGACAGGTGTAGCATTCATGATCTCTCCGTGAGCTATACCTAATACTGCGCTTATTATCTGGCTGCTATGCAGGGCATTGGCCGTAAAGAAGACCGGATCTATGCCTTGTCCGTTGGTATAGGTATAGCGCAGGTTGGCAAAGAGCAGGTGCCGCTCCCCTTGCAGGCTGAAGTCGGCATTGGCCTCGGCAGCCAGTTCTTTAAAAGTACCGGCTGGTAAGGGCTGCATAGCCTTTTCCTGTACCTCTTCGCGGCGCTGTTGTACCTGGGCATTCAGCTGCAACCGTTTTGCCTGCCAGTGCGCTTCGTACTGTATACCTGTCGCTTGCCTACTCCCGTTCGTTTGGCGCTCTGCATTTACCAATGGGGTGCGCGTAAAAGTGCCGGCCCCCCGAATACGATAAACCAGCGCATTCTCCCTCGAGTAAAACCCCATTTCCTGTTCTTCGAAGGTATAGCGCACCTCTGCGAAAGCGCCCAGCAACTTTCCTTCGGACAACCGGTAGGTTAACCCTGGGCGTAGCGCCAGATCGCGGGAACGAAAGAAGGGCTTTGGCTCGAGTGCACGCGCCCCTTGGCCGATGCGGTAGTGTATGCCTATACCTGCTTTTAGCCTACCAAAAAGGGACGGGCTGCTTACCTGCAGGTTTGTTTCCAGAAAGTCCTTGGCCCAGTCGCCGCTCAGGCTATCGGCCCAGGTAAAGGGGTTGCCGCTAAGCGGGTTATCAGTGCCTGCCCAGCCTAACTCCTGTTGCCAGCGTTTGCCATAGCTGAAGTCACCGTAATAGCTCCAGCCGCCCAAGTGGCGCAGGCCTTCAGCATACAGCCCAGCCTGCAGGTCTGTGGCCGCTTCCTGCACGCGTCTGAACCTGCCCTGGCTGCCATTGGCAAATGCGGTGGCTACTCCATATTCGGGCAGGGTGGCTCCAGACAGAGCAGCGGGATTCTGTGATCTTACCCAAAGCGAAACAGGCTGCAGCGGTAAGCGGTAAAGCAAACTGTCGAGCCTGCTCTGCGCCTTTGTTGGCAGGCAGAGCAGCAGCAGGATAATCAGGCTATAAAATTTATTCATAGTAAAAACAATAAGGAGCAGGCATGCTCCAAAGTTGGCAAGCCTGCTCTTTTAGATCAGAAACTGCTTAATTGAAACCTTTCGGAGTTGGCTTTGCCAGCTTCTCAAAATCGTTGGCGGTGTTGTTGGTGTTTTGCAGCACGCGGCGGCCATTTACCGTGTTGCTCGTTTTGCGGCGGAAGTTTTCCATGGTATAGGTGTCGGAGGCGTATACAAAGCCTGCGTCCAGGGCAGTCGGAATGCGCTTAAAGTTGCCGCTCTCCGCATTCTGGAGTCCTTCAAAGGCATCGAGTATCAGGCTGTTGGGGATTTTAATCCGCTCTGAAGTCGAAGAGCCAGGTATAGCCACCTTCTCCAGCGAATTGAAGTCTTCTATTTTGAAGATTACCAGCGCAGGACCAAAAACCGGTACATTCCAGTCGAAGCCGCCTGTAAAGTAGAGCCTCTCCAGATTCGGAACATTTGGTGCGTCTGCGTCTCTGCCGTCCGGACGTTCGTTGTAGGTTTCCCACTCAGCATTCGAAAGGTCTACTGGGCTTGTTGCGTTAGCTTCTTTGTGGTTGATGCCGTCTTGCGCAATGATGATGCTTTGGCCTGGTTGTAACGGACGCTGCGTGCCGGTGCCAGGTATGCGCCAAACAGAGCTTGCATATACGTGGTTTCTATCGCTTTTAAATGGAGTAGGCTCGGAATTGGTGTTTATCTGGCCGGACACGCCATAGATATCGGCAATGCACAGGTTATCGAGGTAAATTACTTCGTCTGAATTGTTGTAAATTTCTACAAACTGGTCAGAGAAATACGTGCCGCCGCTCGGGGTTCTGGAGCCGGTATAGTATACTTCTTTAAATACCAGTGCGCTGATAATCGAACTACCCAATTGCAGCTCCACTTCTGAAATCGGGTTTTGTGGCACCACCATCACACCCGTCTGGCTGGCGTTCAACTCAGTTTTCTGACGCGCACCAGTCAAGGTATAGGCCTCCTCCGGTGAAAGTGAGCGCGTGGCAGCTACGGTATAAGTACCAGGAATTACATCGGTAAAAATAGCTACACCATTCTGAGTGGCGTCTCCGATGGTGATTGTTTTTACTTCCCCATTGTCGCTACCTGTAAGCGTAACCTTGGTGTTGGTGGCAACGGACTGGCTGTAGTTGTCAGGGTTGGTAACGCTTACCTGCACCGTTACGGTAGGTATAGCATCATCTTTTTTCTCGCAAGACCAAAAGGCTACGACTGCGAGCAACAGCATAAGAATGGAGGCTGCTTTTTTCATCATGGTAATTGGGTTTTAAATTGAATTGTGTATTAGAAAAGTATTGAATGATTTACAGTGTAATGTGCAACTCAGAGCCAAAAAACAGCACCGGGTTGCGCTGGCTGAACGTGTTTGTGCGTGGGCTTTGGTAATAAGGGCGGTGTGCCACAAAATTGTTGGCATAGAAAGAGAAGCCGTAGCCTTTTCCCCATTCCTTGGTTAGCCGCACATTGAAGAGCCAAAGTGGAGGCTGCTTTTCCCAGGTGCTGTAGGTGATGCCTATACCGCGCCGCAGGTTTGTGTACTCGTCTTGCATGGCCTCCTCCGGACTTAGCTTCACCACTTCTCCGCCTGGCTTGATGTAGGCCACCGGGTAGGGGCTCAGATCGTTCGACTTGTTGCGGTCTATCCAGATGGTTTGCGCCAGTGCCGAGAATACAAAGCGCAACTCAGGTATGCGGTGTATCAGGCGCACACTGGTGTTCAGGCGCTCCGACACCACATCACGGCCTGTCCGGTAAACTGGCACCCGCTCCGGGTTTTGGTTAGAAGCGCTGAGTACACGGTTAAAATCCGGGAATTCGCCACTGTCGAAACTGTTGGTGCGCAACCAGGCCCCGTTGATGTTGAAGGAGGTGCGGATAGCCCGAATCTCGGGTATGTTCAGGCTATACTCTATACCTGTATTGTTTGAATTTCCGGTGTTTGCAGAGGTATCGTAGGCCCCAAAAGCTTCCTGCTTGCGATTCGGGTCCACGGCCAGCACAGGAGGCTGCCCCTCCGGTGTTTCAACGGCATACAGCACGGGCATGATAAAGCCCAGTAGTTCACGGCGCATCCCATAGCCGTTCCGTAGTTTCTCGCTAAAAAAGGTTACAGTGCCGGACCAGTCGCCGCGCCGGAAATCCAAGCCCACTTCATTTTTGGCAGAGGTGGCAGAGGTAAAATGCCTCGTCTGTGGCTCTATTACATAAGTAGTCATCACCACCAACCGCTCCGCAGGGTTGCGGGCATAGTAGTTGAAGTTTACGAAGTCGAAGTAACGGTTGCCCGGATACAGGAATTGCAGGGGCGGCGCTTTGGAGGTAAGGCCATGCCCGGCGCGCAGCCAGATAGCAGGCAGTATTTCCAGCGAGGCATTCAGGCGTGGGGCCAGCACCCTGCCATAGTGCACGATGTTGTCGTGGCGCAGACCTATTTGCAGCAAATAATTTTTGTTTAGCATGGAGCCGGATATCTGGTCTTCCAGATAAAATGCCAGTTGGTGAAGTGGCGGAACCTCCCGGTACGAACGAGGCCTGTCACCGGCGCTGTAGTTCTGGCGCGGTGGTCGGGTCGGATCAAACTGGCGGCCATCCCCGAAGTTGGCGTCGGTGCGCCACTCGCTGCCCAGGCTCAGGCGGTGGCGTGTGCCCAGCAGCTCACGCACGGCATTCAGTTCCAGCCGGCCATAAAGGTTCAGTGGCTTGCCCGACACACTGGTTGTGTTCAGGTATTCACTCTCACCGTAGCGGGCCACCTTTGTAGTATTGTGCATGGCGTCTGTTACCGGAAAAATATCCCGTGTTACCAGGTCCTGGAAATAGCTGTCTTGTTGGCTGTAGGAGCCCGATAAGGTATACTGCACCTGCTGAAGCCAGCCAGTACCCACCTGCCACCTGCCGTTGGAGCTGAGTAGCAGGCCGCGGTCGTTGGCATAGTGCCTGGTCTGGTAGCGGAGGTCGTTGGGGTCTTGTTTTTGCTGGTCGAGGGTGCCGTAGAGCATGAGTTTGGTGGTGGTGCTGAGCTGGCGCTCCGGCAACCAGAAGCGTGTCCATTTCAAGTCGGTGCTCAGGCGCTGGTAGCGCTCGGTGGGGTTGCGGACCTCGTCCTGCGCCGTGGTCAGGTCAGCCTCTATGTTCAGGATGTCACGGTCACCCAGCTTAAAGCCGGCTCCGAATGCTGTCTGTATCATTTGCGGATTAAAGCGGCCACGGAGCTGCGGGCGAAAAGCCCCCGCGCGGGTATTGACCAACACGGCTCCCGAAGTCAGGTCACCGTGGCGGGCAGAAGGTATTCCCCGGATCACCTCCACTGACTCGATATTTTCAGCCGGAATCTGGCGCAGGTCCATACCGCGACCGGCCACCGAGGAGAAAGGGGGCAGGGCAGTGGGGCCTGAGTTTAGGATGGTGACATTGCTCTGCAGGTTCGCATTGTTGGATAGGGGTACATTGTCGAGCACAATGGCCGTGCCGAGCGCGTTCATGCGGGCTGCCTCCGGATCGGAAGTGGGAGCCTGGCGCAGTAGCGCCTGCTGGGCCACACTCAGGTTTGGGTTTGTTGCCAGCTGGCCGGGTAGTAATTGCAGCACATCAGCCAGGTTGGTTGGCTGTACGTGTTCAATGGCTTTGCGCTCGATCATGGAAGTCGAACCGACTTTCGCCTCCGTCGCCGTGATCTGCACTTCTTTAAGTGCAAGCGAGTTAACCTCCAACTGTACAGTTACCTGCGTCTCGGGTTGGCTGAACTGCAGCGTGTGCAGTTTGGTGGCATAGCCGATTCGCTTGGCCTGCAGCACTGCCTCCCCATAAGGCACCCCTTCAAATCGAAACTGGCCATCGGTATTGCTGATGGCCCAGCGATCGGTGCCCTGCAGTTGCAGCATCACATCAGCCAATGGCTCCTGGGTATCGGCACTGAGTACGATACCCGTAATAGCTCCACGCGTTTGAGCAACAGTTGTGTGGCAAAGCAGTAACAGGAGGGGCAATAAAGCTAAAAAAGGGTATTTATTTCGCATATAGATTAAGCATATAGATTAATAAGAACTTAAAGAAGCGGGTATAGCTAAATGATCAGGTTTTCTGTACCTGCTCCTGAAACCCCAACTCAGCAAGCCTGCACGCAGCAGCATCCAGACGAAGTAGGCGATCCATATACCAGCCAGTTTCAGGTGTAGGGCATCGAGGGTATAGAGGACAGGGACAAATCCCATCATAATGGTGATGAAAAGAGAATTACGCAGAAAAGTAGTGTCGCCTGCGCCTTCCAGTGCACCATCCAAAATAAAGGCAATTGCATGCAGTGGCTGGCAGAGGATGATGACCCAAAAGGAGTTTTCGAATAGCGTTATCACCTCCGGGTCCTGGGTAAAGAAGCTGCTCATGCGCCAGTAGAGAAGCAGGTATAAAACAGCCAACATCAGGGATATTCCCATACCAGACTGCAGGGTGAGCAGCATCGTATCATACAATCTCCTGAATTGCTTTTTCCCTTTTAAGTTGCCTGAAAGTGCAGCCGCAGCGGAGGCGTAACCATCCAGCAGAAAAGAGGAGAACAGCCACAGGTTCATACCTATAGTATAAGCGGCGAGGCTGGAGGTGCCATAATGAGTGGCAAACCTGCTTCCCAAAACATAAGCTATATTCAGAGAAATTGTGCGCAACATCAGGTTGAAACTCAGCAGGTGTAATTGGCGCAACTGTGAGTGCGGGTGCCATAAGCAGCAAATAGAAATTTTAGTTTGCCGGAGCAGGCATGCAAATGCGAGCATGAAAACTAGCAACTGGGCTCCAACGGTAGCAAAGGCAGCTCCTTCTGTTCCCAGTGCAGGTATAGCGCCCGGTATACCTAATATCAGTAACCAGTCGAGCAGGACGTTCAGTAAAGCACCTGCCAGGCTAATGACCATGGCCCAGGAGGTATTTTGCATGCCTCGGAATATGCCATACAGTGTAAGGGTGCCAAGGGAGAGGGGAAGTGCCCAGGCTCTGATACGGAAGTATTGTGCTGCTTCCTGCAACAGTTGACCCTCAGCTCCATAAAGCCTGAAAATTTCCTGAGAGAACTGCATAGTGATAACGCTGACTATCAGTCCGATCAGCAAAGCCAGTAGCACAGCCTGCAGCATAAACTGGCGCAATTTGCTAATGGGCTCATGTCCGGCCTGTTGTGCTACAATAGAAGATACAGCCCCACGCAAAGCGGAGAGCGCCCAGAGTAGGAGCATGTAAAATGAGGCTGCAATGCCAACTGCAGCCACTTCTACTGAACCTAAATGGCCTACAATAGCAGTATCAGTCAGCGCCAGAACAGGTTCTGTAATGCTGGTGGCCATAGCGGGCAATGCCAGAGCATGTATTTGGCGTAAGATCTTCTTCGCCTTCCTGGAAAGCATAAATTGTAAAGATTTGCTGTAAACCGGAAATAGGCACAAGCAGGCACATGTATCTGGTAAACAGGAACAGAAAGATTTTAAAGGAAACTATGAGCTGCTGCTGAACAAGGCAGCAGGTAATCAGGAGGTGTTGTGTTATAAGAACTGTGGTGGAGGGGAAGTAAAAGAAAGAACACCATCTGGCAGGCAGCATGCTGAGTTAACAGATGTATGCTCCAGATCAGCTATGGTTCCGGAGAAAGTAATCATGAAGTTTTCAGGAACGGTATAAATGCCTGTATCACTCGTGAAGAAATGCGCAGCAAGTGGTGTATTGGCTGCAGCAGCATTTAGTCGGCAAAGTACCTCATCGGCATTTTCCATAGCACACTTGCCTGGGAAATTGCCTGTATGGCTGAACTGATGCAGAATGGGAAGCATCAACTGCAGCAACAGGAAGAGCTGCAGCATAACCAGTGACAGACGTACGCGATATGAGCCTTTTTTCTTCAACCGTTATTTGTCAATGCAAATATTTGTAAATGCATTATAGTTGCAAATATAGAGAGATAATCTGTTTGTGCAATAAAGTTATATATTTAAATTATGACCGTGACTTTTTCACTTAATAGGAGTGCAGCAATCTAACTTTGCCTCTAAAAACCTTTGTTACTGGAGTTTATTTTATGAGCTTTCGGCTTATTCTCTTGGGCAGATTCGGATGCAGCCAGAAATAACTCAATAGGGGGAGAGAATTTCTCTTGTTTCATGTGAGATTGCTGATTAAAGGAGGAGGCGCTTCTAATAAGTAGTTACTTTGATACCGCAGGTTTATCTGTTGTGTTGAATATGTTTAATTTTCTATTAAAGATCATATTAAACATACGGGTTGTATGGTGACTTTTGAACGAAAAAAACACTAGCCACTTTTACAGTAGCTGGTGCCTGTAATTGTACTCTATTCTTGCACAACAGCTCTTGCTGCCAGATAGGGAGGCTATGTCTTAACTGCCTTATTTAATGTTGCTAAGTTTTTCTTTTGGAGGCTCTTGTCTTCCAGATGATAGTTATAGTTCAGGAACAGGTAATACATCAGTATTCTGTTGTAATCGTCCAGCTGCTGATCTGATATGATATCGAACATGGCTTGCTGTATCTTCTCTGACTGCGCTGTTTCAGATAAGGCCCTTCCTAAGCGGCTTATGTTTCCGTTATAATGGGTTTTTTCTGCGTTATCGATTCTCATGCTGATCCCGAAGAGCAGGTCCGGCACATTGATATCCAGCACCTCCAGTTCGCGGATATAGGTTTTGCGCCCGGCCCAGGCATAGCTGCCATCTGAAGCCCTGTCAAACCGGTCATTCATGATGTCCAGGTGTGCCCTTAGGAATGTTTCCCAATGAGCTGACTCTGCCGAAAGCATAGCAATGTTCAGAGCATGTATCCTGGGGCTGTCATCCATGCTGCAAGTTCCGACTACCTGTCGACCTCGCTTTAGTTCCAGGGCTGCTTTCTTTGAATAGAAGTGTGCGGCATATTCCTCTAGTTCATCATCTGAGCCTCCTTTCTCCAAGGCAGCTTCTACCGCTGCCGCCATTAACATTTGAAATTTATCTTGCTGCACAAGTCGGCTTTCTGTCATTCTTTTACCTGGTTCTGGCTTGTCCGTCTCCTGGTGCACAAAGTTCAGAAACTGGGTTACGGCCTCAGGCTTTTTTGGAGACTGCCTGAAGGCATTAGCTTTTTCAAGGAAGATCTGGGTTGTCGTATCCACCATATAATTTGAATACTGCACCATCCGGGCATACTTCAGGGGCAGTGGCTGTAACTTCAACTCTTCTAACAGGTAAAAGGCGGCCAAAGATTCTGCTGAGTAGACCGAGGCAGGCAAATAGCTTATAATCCAGCGGCCTTTGATCGGGTTCTCATACTGATGTGTACTTTCTTTGAAACTGATGTTATACGCACCCGTTTCATCAAATGGCACACTGCTAAATTCAAGTACCTTTTGCCCATCGTAGTTAGTATAAGTAGATCTAACCAGCAACAGGTCTTTGTCAATTGTTGCTTTAGGATATCGCAGTAAAAATTCCTCCAATGGCATCTGCCGCTCCAGATCTCTTTGGGCTCCCTTCACATTCCCTTCCTCCAGCCTAACAAAATGTGCGTGGGTCTGGGCTTTTGATAAATAGGTCTTATGCAGCTCACAGGTTTTGAACTTCAGGTTAAGTGAGTCCACAATAAACTTGAGCTGGCCAATAGTTTCCTCCCCATAAAGCAACCCGTTGCTGTTCTTTTTGAACTCCTGTACCTGTCCAAAGCTGAATTGCCCGATAAGCAGGAGAGACAGTAGCAGGAAAATAACCGTTACGTTTGCATACGTAGCGGGTACTGGTCTGCAAATTGTTCTGCGTGATTTCATTAACGTTCTGGTTTAGCTGACAAATTCCTTTTTATACCAGATGAAAGGCTTAGCTTTTTTCCATAAAGAAATAAAAGGTACATGTGCTTTTTATTCCCGCTTGTCAGCATTGAGCTATGCAGGCACCACGCAGTGTAGATTAATATTTCCTGCATCCAATACAATCCCCGATTCTCAGGCTTGGCCTATGACATTACGTATTTTTGGCTTTAATTTGGGTATGGAGCTGATGTTTTGCTTGTGATGGTGCTGATCATGCCGTGGCCTGGATGGCGGCAGCGGCCATTGCGGCTTACAGCTCGGGAAGAAAAAAAAGCTGTTTTGATTTACATTTGATCTACTTATAGCAATTAATGAAAGAACTCTCTTTACTGCTGTTACTGGTGCTTCTGTTGCCTGTTGCGGCCATGGCACACCTGGAAGGCAGTATTACAGGTACAGTGGTGCAGGAAGGAACGCTTGCCCCCTTGCAGGGCGTTAGCATCAGCCTTAAAGATCCGGCCCGAACCGCGCAAACTGATGCCCTGGGTCGGTACCGGTTCGATAACTTAGCGGCCGGCGCTAATACCCTGGAAGTGGCACACCTGGGCTTTGCACGGCAGGTAGTAGCGGTAATGGTGCAGGAAGACCAGACCACCGCGCTCCGGATTACCCTGCTGGCTGCTCCTGTTGCGCTAAGCGAGGTGAACATTACGGCGCAGCAGCCCGAAGAACAGCAATTACTCAGTAGCCTCGATATGCAGCTGCGCCCGATCCGGAATTCGCAGGAAATGCTGAGGTTGGTGCCTGGCCTGTTTATCGGGCAGCATGCAGGCGGTGGTAAGGCCGAGCAGATCTTCCTGCGCGGCTTCGACCTCGACCACGGCACCGACATTCGCCTGAGCGTGGATGGCATGCCCGTAAACATGGTGTCGCATGCGCACGGTCAGGGTTACGCCGACCTGCATTTTGTGATACCGGAGCTGGTGCAGGCCGTGGATTTTGGCAAGGGGCCATACCATGCGGAGCAGGGCAACCTGGCAACAGCGGGTTACGTGAACCTGCGCACCCGCACCTCCCTCGACAGCAGCATGGTAAAGCTGGAGCTGGGCCAGTACGACACCTACAGGGCTGTAGGGCTCTTTAATTTGCTGGGCCAGCGTGGAAAGGAGAAGCAACAGTCGGCTTACCTTGCCTCTGAGTATTCCTTCACGAACGGATACTTCGATAATCCGCAGCACTTTAACCGCCTTAACTTGCTGGGTAAATACCACACGCACTTGTCGCCGACAACGCGCTTCACCCTGACGGCCTCTACCTTTTACAGCCGCTGGAACCACTCCGGCCAGATTCCGGACCGTGCCGTTGCGTCGGGCCTGATCGGCTTTTTCGGTTCCATCGATCCGAACGAAGGCGGCGAAACCAGCCGCAGCAACCTGAACGCTGAACTGGTTACGGTAACGCCCGGTAATAATGTAATAAAGCACCAACTGTTTTACAGCAACTATAACTTTGAGCTGTACTCCAATTTCACCTTCTTTTTAGAAGATCCGGAAAACGGCGATCAAATCCGCCAAAAAGAGGGGCGGCACCTGTTCGGCTACAACGGCAGCTTTACAAACAACAGTACCCTGGGCAGCAAAGCTCTTAGCTCCACCATCGGCCTGAACTACCGCCACGATGTAACAAGTGGCTCCGAGCTTTCACATAGCCTGAACCGCACACAAACGCTGGAGCAGTACCAACTGGGCAACATAAACGAACTCAACGCCGGGCTGTATGTAGAGGAAACGCTGCAGATATCTCCACGCTTTACTGCCAGTGCCGGTGCCAGGCTGGATGTATTCCGCAACCAGTATGAAGACCTGCTACAAAGCCCCGCTACCACAGCGGTGGCCACGGCAGCCATTGTGTCGCCAAAACTAAACCTGACCTATACTCCGTCTACGCAACTGCAGCTGTACCTGAAGTCGGGCAAGGGCTTTCATTCCAACGACACGCGGGTAGTGGTGCCGCAGCAGGGGCGGGAAATACTGCCTGCTGCTTATGGCAGCGACCTGGGCTTTATCTGGAAACCTGTGCCCCGCCTGTTGCTGAACGTTGCCGCCTGGTATCTGTGGCTGGAGCAGGAGTTTGTGTACGTGGGCGATGCCGGCGTAGTAGAGCCCAGCGGGCAGTCGCGTCGCCGCGGACTGGACCTTTCGGCGCGTTACCAGCTGAACCGCTACCTGTATGCCGACCTGGATGTAAGTGCTGCCAGACCACAGGCATTGGGAGAAGCGGAAGGCGAAAACTACCTGCCCCTGGCCCCAACCTTTACTTCGGTGGGCGGGCTGAGCCTGCAGCAATGGAAACGCTTCAGCGGTTCTTTGCGCTACCGTTACATGGCCGATCGCCCGGCAAACGAGGATAACTCTATTGTGGCCGAAGGTTATTTTGTGAGCGACCTGCAGGTAAACTATAGTTACAGTCGACATCAGCTGGGCTTGTCGGTGGAGAACCTGTTTAACACCCGCTGGAAAGAAACACAGTTCGCGACAGAAAGCCGCCTGCAGTACGAAGCAAGGCCGGTAGAAGAAATTCACTTCACGCCTGGCGCTCCCTTCTACGCCCGCTTGAGCTGGGCCTATAAATGGTAATTCTGAAATCTTACAAAAAGCATGTTCATCAGACATCATTTTTTCAGCTTGCGCGTAACGTTAACGTCTTTATACAATGCCAAAGCCGCTTTATAAAAGCTCATATGCCTGGTTAGAAAAGCAGGCTCTTTAGCTTTTGGTTATGTTGAAATATTATGTGTAATTTATTTAACATTAGTAATTTACCTGAGTGTTTTGGCAGGATCGTAAAAGAGTAATTTCAGTAACAGCAATTTGTAACAAAGAGCAGAAGCTTAGCTTTGTTATCTGGAATAGCAAATAGCCTTTAGCATGAAAACACGACTTTATTTCCTGATTTTTTGTATACTTTTTTCGTGCGGAGAGAGTTCATTGTCTGATTCGGAGCAGGAAACTGACCGCAATGCCCAAACCGACTCCACTGCAGAACTGGCCATTGGCTCTTCTGATACATCACGTCAGTTGAAGAACATAGAGGACATCAGAAAGGAGTACAGTCGCGTTATTTCTATGGCAGAAAAAAACAGTTTGGATTCCAGTTTCTTCAACTACGACTGTTATGGCGAAAAAAAGGGGAGAGTCGTGTTTTTTTCGGATGAAGAGGGGCTTCGGCTGATCAGGCATACCTACAATGAATACAGTCACTTTTCAGCAACAGATGAGTATTTCGTTAAAGACAGTTCTTTGTTTTTTGCTTTCTATCATCATGTATCCTGGCGCTTTGAGGGAGAGGGTGAAACCAGGGATGACGTAACGGAAAAAAGATTTTACCTGCTTCATGGAAAGGCGCTGAAGTGCCTGGAAAAGAAATTCACCGTCAAATCGTCCTCTTCCGGAAACCTGCAACCCGAGATGGTAGCCAACAAAGAAACTGACTGTTCTTCGTTAGAGGCGGTATTAGATAAGTTTGACTTGCTTACCAAATACAAGGGCAGTGCTACAGCTCCGAGCTGCCTTGAGTAGTAAACAAAAGATGTTTGCAGCATCGCCCAAACAACATTTCAATGCTAAACCCGCCCAAACTGTATAGTATCTGTTGAATTGCTTATGCAACACTTCAGTTTGCATGGGTAAAATACTATTCTATGTTGAGATGAGAGCCAACGGGGCAAATTACCAGGCAGCTACAGCAGTAATACAGTAAAAGGCTGCTAAACTTCTACACCCGTGCTGCCTCCAAAAGGTTGCTGATCCCGGTTATAACCATATCTACCCCGATGGCACCCAGAAAGAAGCCGTTGATGCGCAGAAGCAGCTCCATGTTTTTATCAAAGGCTGTCTGTACTTTTTTAGAACGCATGCTGCGGCGTATAAACTTAAGCCCCATGATGGCCATAAAGTTAACGAGCATGATGATGACCAGTGACAGGGCTCCCTGCCATAGTTCCAACTGTTCAGACATCAGGATGGTAAGGGAAATGGTGCCTGCGCCAACCATGAAAGGCAGTGCAATTTCGGAGGCTAGGTCGTGGAGGTCGCCCTTGATCTGAATGAAGGCTTTTTTGCCCTGCACGATAAAAATATAAGCAAAGGAAAACAACACAATGCCGCCAAAGATCCTGAAAGACTCAAAGTTGATGCGAAACACTTTCTGAAAAACGATGTCCCCGAAAAGCAGAAACACCAGGTATATAAAAAAGGAAATCATGGAGGCTTTTAGAAACACCGTCCGAAAATCAGCGTCGGACAAGTCTTTCATGACAGGCTTAAGGTACAGGAAAAGTGCAAAAGGGTTCAGCATGACCAGAAAACTGAATATGGCTGCAATCATAAATTGTAAAGTAATTTTGTGTTCTACCTGTTACGGGCTAACTTAGATATAGATGTTTTATTCGGCTGAAGAGCGACTAAGCCTGGATCAGATTCTTTCCTGATAAGGAAGTGATATCACTTAACCTGCCAGGGAGTAAATTACTTTAACAGCTATGTTATGAATTACTTTAACTTCAAAAGAAGAAGCCTTTTTTCAGGGCCACATTTACTAGGGTTTCTATTTATAGCTGTTGGAATATTCTCAATCGTTAGTCCTGCCATTTTTGCAAACGACACCTCCTTTGAAAGAGCTCTTGTTGTTGGTGCAGTGGCTGCAATTTTTGGAGCAATGATCGCATCAACAGCACAACCTTCATTTACTTACCCTTAAAGCACCTCCGAAATGAAGAAACAAATAAACAATCCCTTCATTCTTGCTCTTAAAGCCCATAATCTCACAGTAGAAATTCATCACCATTCTGCCTATCAGATTGTGTTATCCAATGATAATCCTTTTACTTCGACGATTAATGGACAGTTGTGCGAACATATTCACGGCTTCTTAATTAAACCGCATGTACCTCATTATTGTGTTGCCGAAAAAGGAACCTTAAATGTGTTAAACATTGAGCCTTACTCTACGGTTGGTTTAGAGCTTTCAGGCAGGTTTAATGCTAACCAGGATTATATTGTTTTTGATTCACTAAGCGAAACGAGCGCTTTCTTTGGAACAGGTGAAGACACGTTTGATATTTACACCATTATACATGCACTGCTGGCAAAACTACCAACAATTCGCTACGATGAAAGAGTCTCAAAAATAGTGGAATACATAAAAGCAAATTACTTTCAGCAGGACATATCCCCCCAGACTTTTGCCGATATCGTTTTTCTTTCTCCCTCTCGTTTAGCATCCCTGTTTAAAGCACAAACCGGCAGTAGCTTGTCTAAATACTTGTTGTGGACCAGGTTACGCCAGGTGATCTACCTTGCGCTGACGGAAAAAGACAGAAGCCTTACCGACATTGCTTATGACACGGGTTTTTATGACCTGCCGCAACTAAATAAGTACATGTACGAGATGTTCGGGATGCCGCCTAAAGCCTTAAAACACAACAGTGATCTGATACAAGTTTACTAGCCCGTTTGTTTCCAACTTTGTGCTATTCATAAACAACTTAAAAATAGCACCATGAAAGCAATAGCCTATCAGAAATTTGGAAACATAGATGTTTTGCAAAATGTAGAAGAGCCAAGGCCTTCTGTTCAAGCCAACCAGGTATTGGTAAAGGTAAAAGCCGTTTCAATCAACCCAATGGATTGGAAGATTAGAAAAGGCGAAATGAAGCTCATGTCCGGCTTAAAATTCCCGAAACATACAGGTGTGGACTTTGCCGGCTTTGTGGAAGAAGCCGGAAGCGCTGTAACTGGATTTAAAAAAGGGGATGAAGTTTTCGGAGTAGTAAAAAACAATATGAAAGAAGGGGCCTTAGCGGAATACGTGGCGGTGCCTTCAGCAAATGTCTGGAAAAAGCCGGCACATATCAGTTTTGCCCAGGCGGCTTCAATCCCGATAGTAGGTGCCGCTGCCGTTACGGCGTTGCACAAAATGGGCACCATCCATCCGCAATCTAAGATTTTAGTGAATGGTGCCACCGGTGGCTTTGGGATGTTTTTGCTGCAATTACTAAAACAACAGAAAGCAGATGTAACGGCGGTTACCAGCACCAAAGCCATTGACTATGCCAGCACATGGGGCGCCAGTGTAGTTGTAGATTACACAAAAGAAGATATGCTTTCAAAAAATGTAGTCTATGATATTGTTGTTGACTTATCAGGCAAGATGGGCTATGACAACGCCAGACGAATCATGAAACCCAGGGCCTTGTTCTTGAATCCTACCCCCAGGCCCATTGAAATACCCACATCGCTTTTTAAAAACTTGTTCTCACGCAAAAAGCATGTGGCAGTACTCTCTCATCCATCTAAAGAAAACATGGAGGTTTTGTTGAATGCTATCAACAACGGGTTGCAGATTGAGGTAAGCCAGGTATTTCCGTTTTCTCAATTCAACCAGGCCTACCAGTATGCAGAACAAGGCGGTTTTATTGGCAAAGTAGCCATAGAAATCGATTGAGCCTTTACCCGGAACAGTGATCTGATACAAGTTCACCCACCTCTATTTAAACATTTTTGCATTGTAAACAATTAGCAACATTTAAAATAATGATTATCATGAAATTACTTCAAGAAATACAAGTAGGGGATTTAACTCTTAAAAACCGAATGGTAATGTCTGCCATGACCAGAAGCCGTGCCGACATAAACGGAGTGGTTGGTAATTTAACTGTTCAGTACTATACACAGCGAGCAAGTGCTGGACTAATATTTACCGAAGCAATTAATATTAGTGAGCAGGCAATAGGAAGTCCATTCACACCAGGTCTTTATACAAGAGAACAAATTGAAGCCTGGAAAAAAGTTACCCAATCGGTGCATAACAACGGTGGAATTATAGTTGCTCAGCTTTGGCATACTGGCCGGGCAGGGCATTCCATTGACCGAAAAGGTGTTTTACCAGTTGCCCCATCAGCGGTGGCCATTACAGGGATGAAGCATTTTACCTCGCAGGGAATGCAGGAATATGAAATACCCCATGAACTTTCTGAGGAGGAAATCAACCAAATAATAAAGGACTACGGGCAAGCTGCAAAGAATGCAATGGAAGCAGGTTTTGATGGTGTTGAGTTACACGCGGCAAATGGCTATTTACCCAATCAATTTTTGGCAGAAAGTGCTAACCAGAGAACCGACAAGTACGGAGGAAGCATTGAGAATAAAGCTCGTTTTGTGTTAGAAGTAATGCAGGAATTAATCAGTGCTGTTGGTGGAAACAAGGTTGGTATAAAAATATCTCCTTTACACCCTTACGGCGACATTATGTTAGATAATCCCGTTGCAACATATACTTACTTAGTTGAGGAGCTTAACAAACTGGACATTGCTTATGTAGAATTAATGAAGCGTAGCCCCATGTTTCCGCCGGTTCCGGGTTATCCTACTGAGGATGAAATAGAGGTATTTGGAAAACTAATAAAGCATACCCTGATTGCCAACACAGCTTATGATAAGACAACTGCCGAAACTGAACTTGAAAAAGGCATAGCCAAAATTATTTCTTTTGGGGTATTGTTCCTGGCTAACCCCGACCTTCCAAAACGTTTTGAAAATGGTGCAGCGCTTAATCAGCCTGATAGGGCAACCATGTTTGGCGGTGGAGAACAAGGCTATATTGATTATCCATTTTTAACCTACTAAAGCACTGCAAAAAGTATTATTTCTTCTCTTTAGCTACAGCCAGGAAACCGCTGTTGATAATGGAGATGTAGGAGCGCGCTCTACTGCTGCGTTATTCTTGTTCAGCATGAAAGCTTTGCTTACTTCGTCGTCAGGTAAGAGGTGGCGAACGCAACCTGCACCAGCTTCCACTTCTCGCTTTTAGGTGTAGCAGGAAAGTAAGGTATAGCATCTTGCATCGAAGCGAAATCCAAAATTCCCTTACCAGTTGAAGTATAAGTACTACGAACATGTTCTCCTCTGGAGGGAGTAGGGGAGGATTACTCGTGCTGGACCGATCTTACCTATTCGTTGCTTGATCAGTTATTTATTTTGTGGTAAAAGTATCTGTTTCCTCAGCGGCATTTGTCATCCCCCAACCCCCTTCGAAGGGGGACTTATTATCAGTACCGTTTGCTTTATGAACGGTTGCATGAAGAGTGCCTGAACTATGACTTAGTTGTGCTGAACTTGCAACAGCCTCGGGTCCCCCTTTGGAGGGGGTTGGGGGAGGATTACTCGTGCTGGTCAGGTCATTCTCCTCTGATGTAGTTTCTGGAGATTGTGCTGTAGATAAGGTACTTCACCTTCGGCAGCATTTGGCATTGGCCGGAGCAGTAGCGCTTGTCGCTCCTGCTTCGATGGCCGCGTCGCACTGGGTGCATGTTCTCAAGTAACATTTAACTTACCAGAGTTTATACCCGCATATACTCGCGTATAAACACGGCTACAGGCTTTAAGACTTAGTCTTGCGGCAGGTAAACAACTAATTTAAGATGGATTAATATGATCAACTGCCCGTTCTGTTTCTCAACCCGCTGTACCATGAGAGTTAACTCTTTATCCGCACCTGGTATAAATTTGATTCCTTTATTGCCAAACCTCTAAAAGAGGCTGTCTGGATCATTGGCCTGATAAGACCACCAAGATCTACACCCACATCACCACCCATGCCTTGGATAAAATCGTCAGCCCGCTGGATAATCTGTAGTATTTTGCTATATTAGCTAAAACATATACGACTATGCACCTATCAAGCAATTCTACAGGTTACAGCCGGCAAACAAGCTTCAGCAACTCTGTACATAGTGCAGATAAGCGTATGTTTACGTATATCCGCTAGTTAGGTGTCAAAAAAACTATAAATGAAAACAGCTTCATTAGCAACTTTTGCTTTGCTCTCATTGGTACTTGGTTGTTCAAAGGCACCCAGCGAAGAAATTCTTCAGAATACCCCATCAGAAACAGGAAAAACTGTTGAAGTGTCTCTTGTCAATGATAAAATAGACTCTTTATTAGTTGAAACAATCACAATTGACTTAAATAATGATTCTGTTGCCGACACCATTCAGTTAAGAAACCCACCTGCAGATGGAGACCCAGGTATATATGGAACGGTAATGATAGCTCTATCAAATGGTACAAAAAAAGCTTTTACGGCTAAAGACATCTGGGCTAGCGTAGATGAAGATTTCCTAAAAGAGCATAAGAATGGTGTGAGTTCTCCCAATGTTTTTGTCTTTAAACAGCCAAAGCAGACCATTCTGGTGTTGTTTGGTTTTCATTATGGCTCAGGACGTGAAGAGCTAACTGTAATAGGGATTCAGGAAAATGATGTTAGGCTAGTTTTTAATGAGCCGTATGACTACTTACTCAAGTTAGAAGATTTGGACAAGGACGGTAAGAATGAATTGATAGTAAGAAACGCTCATGAGATGTTTGGTGTGGTAGATAGCTTGAAAGCGGAAATTGGTGTTTACTCCCCATACTTAATTTATACACTAGACAAAGAATCAAGGCTAAATCAAGAGCTATCAGAAAGCTATAACAGAGAAAACTATGTGTTTGCTGGGCTTAAATACAACGAGAAAATTCGTGTGCTTTACCCTTGGAATGGAGATAAACCAAGAATACTAGAATAAATTTCAGCACCTAACCACGTGTATACTCTATGCTTCGGCTGATGCCTCGCACATTGTCTACACCAGCACGTTAGGGGTAAATAAATTTATAGAAGAAATGGAGTTTTTACTTTTTGATATCATACAGGCTGGATTTGGTAGACTGTACCTATTCATAAGGTATAGGAAGAAAGAACTCATCAATATAGTGTTGGAAGAAAAGTATGAAGGAAGCTATAGTAATGCAGGTAAACTTCTATCATTGAGTTTTTTTGCTGTACTCTTCGGAGTCCTAATTATTGGTTTCTTAGGAAGCGTATTCATTACATCTTTGAAGTAAGACAATAAACTGTATTAGATAAAAGGCATAGCAAAAGGAGAATAAAACAATAGAACTTGAAGCTTAAAAGAAGAATATCTTCCTCTAACAAGGCACAAAAGTTATCCTTCAGCTACGCCTCGTTCACCTTTTGTACTAGACGAAAACTATGAATAAAACAATGGTTTTGCTCTAAATATTCTTCAATTTCAGTTCATAGGGCGTTCCGCGTTTCACCGCGGCCACGATCTGGTGGAGGAGCTTGTTTCTCACTGCGTTGATGACGCTCATCTTGCTCTTTCCTTCCCCGACTTTCCGTTCGTAGTATAGCCTGAGCTCTTCATTAAAACGGACGCTGTTGATAGCAGCCATGTGGAGAAAGTGCTTGAGCTCTTTGTTGGCGAACTTGGACACACCTGTCCTGCCCATCACGCTCGTGCCGCTGCGGTACTCAAAAGGGGCCACGCCGCAATAGCAGGCCAGCTTTCTTGCGTCATCCATTCTGGTAAAGCCCTGGGTGTAGACCAGCAGCGAGATGGCCAGTACCTTGCCCACGCCTTTGATTGATGTGAGTAGGTCGTATTTCTTCTTTAGCTCATCGTCTTTGGCGATAAAGAGTTGCATCTTCTCTTCCACCTGCTCCATGCTTTTCTCTATTCCCTTAATGGCTGCCTAACAAAAAGCCTCCAGTAAACTGTTGCAATTCCAATTATGCCTTCTACCGTAAAGGTGTGGTTGGCAGCAGGGCTTCTATTTCTTCTTTCTTTTGTCTTCGCCAAACCTGATAGGCACAGTGTATCGCACTGGCACTTTCTTGCCTGCCTGCATACCTGGGTAGAATTCCAGAAGTTCAGTCACCCTTAGCGCTTCCTTGTCTGCCCCATCTGAAAGACTTTTTATTATCATAGGTTCGGTTACTCTCCCAGTTGTGTCAATGACAAAAGAAGTGACCACCACTCCGTTAAAGCTTTTACCGGAAGGGTACTGCAAGTTCTTCTGGATGAATTCCAGCAGGCCCTTTTCACCTCCATGCTTATAGACGGGCATTGCCTCCACAAACATCCCATAAGCCTGCTCTGACTGCGCTTTATCGTGGTTATGGTTGCTGTTAGTGCAACTGACTGCCTGGGCTTGTAAACCTCGGCTGAAGGCACTAAACCCGAGTGCCAGCAGAACGCTGGCAAACACTCGCTTAAGGTGGAACGGCTTTTTACTCGGAGTCTGGAGTAGCTGTGATTTATGAAAGCGCCCACATACCTGCCCCTCTTGTTCCAGCACTGCATGCAGTTCCTCCATGCCTTTGTTTGTGAAGTCTACTACTGTTTTGTCACAGTCTGAACAGTGCCTGCCGCTGCTGCAAGGCATCATCTTATTCCAATCCCTGTCACAGATAAAAGAAAGATTGATGTTTTCTATAGGTGTTCTCTCATTCATAATCGAATTTACCTTACTGCCAACAATTGGCAGCTACCCGCAGGCAGAGGTTTTAGCACAGACCTTTCTACGAAGAACTGAACTTAAATTTAGCGCTTTCCTGTCTTAAGAAGTAAGAAACTCTTGCTCGCGTGTAGGTGCTGTTGGCGGTTCGTTGTTCATTTCCCGCTTGAAATGCAGTTGTGTCAATCCCGTTTCAAATGTTTTAGCTTCGATAAATTCAAGTATTTGCTCAGGTCTATCGTCTTTAAAAAGCCTTGTTCCATTTCCTAATAAAACTGGTATAACTGATATTATAAACTCGTCTATTAAGTCGTGTTTCAATAGCTCATTTATTACTTCTGCACCACCGTCACAATAAATATTTTTCCCTTTTTCAGACTTTAGTCGTTTTACTAACTCGGTTATGTTTCCTGTATAGAAAACCGTTCTACCTACTTGCGGTCTTTCAGTTCTTGTTATAACATAAACATCTCGTTGTCCGTTGTCGTAATGAGATGGGCCAATTTCTTTAAGCACATAATCATAGGTTCTTCTACCAATAATTAATGTGTCAATTGTGTTTGTAAATGCTGCATAACCATAGTCCTCGCCTTCCTTTTCAACGAGTTTTAAAAAACTAAGGTCGTCATTTGGTTTTGCAATATAACCATCTAAGCTCATAGCAATGAAAAGAGATATTTTGCGCATCTGTTTTGAATTTTAATGTTTCCGCAAAATTAGTTTTTGACAACCAGCTGCACTTTGTAAAAATGCGACAAGTTAAAGTAGTGATGGTGAAAGTCCAGTATTTCGTTTGATTTCATTGCTGAGATGTGAGTGGTCATAATAGCCACATTCAAATGCAATATCTAATAAGCTCCGGTTTTGCTTTGAATTTTTGATTAAACTCAAAGCATTCTGAAAACGAATAATATTTGAATATTCTTTTGGGGACAGTCCAATGAGCTTTTTAAAATTTCGCTCCAACTGTCTTACCGTAGTGCAATTACGTTTCGATAGCTCGGAAATACTGATTTGGCCGTTTGTTGCGTGTATATCGTTGATAGCTGATTGTATCGGATTGTTTTTACTTTTTATTTTCTCTGAAAAGAAATGGTCAAAGTAGTTGAATGGATCATCAAATGTTCTATCAATATTAAATGAATTAGATTTTTCAAATTCAACGGTGTCGTTAGTCAACTCATTTTGTGAGGCATAATTATAGAAATTTGCAAAAGCTGCAGGTTTTAGGCACGCACCAATTAAATGTGTATCGGTGTCAATAAAGCTGTCCTTAAAGGATGTCATTGCACCAACTACGTAAGTTTTCCCAAACTCCAATAAAGTCGAGCCGTTGTCAGTCAAACAAGTATTTCCCAAATTCATTACTATACCAGCACAGCCATCTGGGAAAACCCGTTCCCACTGTCCTTCCAGCTCGTTTCCTTTCAGTTTCCAATAGAAATGGATAAAGGGTTCTAATTTTTTGTAAGGTTTTACTTTATTGTACTTCATTAGTTTCTGCAGTGTTGTTGGTTACAATGAAAGGTAACAGCTTTGCTATGGTGCGTTTATGCACTATAGGTTTTGTGTGCGCCCAGTATGGGCACCTGGTACTGAAGGTATCAAATTATTCCAGAGGGTGCAAGTCCCTTACAGGCGAGTTGGTGAAGCCTGTTAGCAAGCCGCAAGCTGGTTCGTCGTGAGGCGTGCAGTGAAGAAAGCGGGACTGCAAAATCCGGTACTGACGGACAGAAACTGCATAAGAGGCAGGGAGTCGTGGGTAAGCAAGCACATCTTTGTAAAGCCCCTGACCAACAAGCGACTTTGTGTAGATGCAGCAGGAATCGGAGGAAGGAATGTGCTCTTACCTGGGGAGGTCTCCCTCTGTCGTGAACACAGGGAGAAGTCAGCAGAGGCCATAGTAGGTAGAGGTAACGAGCCGGGAAGCACCCGGAGGTCTCACAAGCTACCGAAGGGCCGAACGTTAAGTTGCTCTTAATTCGGCAAGGAGGCTCAGCCAGCCTTGCCTTAAGCGGGGCAGAGATTACAGTAAAAGTAGTAAAGATGATAGAGAAGGTACTCCACCGGGGCAACATGCTCAAGGCATACACGCACGTGCTGGCCAACAAAGGTTCGGCCGGTGTGGACGGTATGCCGGTAGAGAAGCTGGCTACGCACCTGAAACAAAACAGGGACGCCATCGCTACCGACATCTGCAACGGCAGGTACCTGCCTCCACCCATCCTAGGGGTAGCCATACCCAAGAGCAACGGTAAGAATCGCCTGCTGGGCATTCCCACCGTCACCGACCGCGTACTGCAACAGGCCGTTAATCAGGTGATAGCACCGCTCTTTGAGCTTGATTTTACCCAGCACAGCTACGGCTTCCGCCCCAACCGCAATGCCCACCAGGCCCTGCAGCAGGCACACAGGCACATCCACGAGGGCTATCAGCACATCGTGGACATCGACCTGCAGAACTTCTTCGATGAAGTGGATCATTGCCTGCTGCTGCAACTGCTTTACCGGAAGGTAAAATGCCCCCTCGCCCTACGCCTCATCCGCAAATGGCTCCGGGCCCCCATCCTTATCAACGGGAGACTGGTCAAACGTCGGAAGGGCGTGCCGCAGGGAAGCCCGCTCTCACCGCTGCTCTCCAATATCATGCTCCACGAGCTGGATAAGGAACTGGAGCGGCAGGGGCTGCGCTACGTGCGCTATGCCGACGACTTCAGCGTCTACACCAAAAGTGAAGATGAAGCTCGAAAAGTAGGCAACGCTGTATTCCTCTTCCTGCGGAACAGGCTCAAGCTGCCTATCAACAGGGAGAAGAGCGGCATCAGGCGGCCAGTAGACTTTCAGATTCTGGGTCACGGATTCGTGCCCACCTATAAGAAGGGAGATAAGGGCAAATACCAGCTGGTAGTGGCAAAGAAGGGATGGGAAAGGTTAAAGCAAAAGCTAAAGAGCATCACCCGCAAAACAACGCCCTGCTCTTTTGAGCAGCGTGTCCGGGAACTGAAAGAGGCGCAGCGAGGCTGGGTCCACTACTTCCGTTTGGCAAGTATACAGGGCAAACTCAAAGAGGTCGACAGCTGGATACGAAACAGGCTCAGGCACTGCATCTGGCATGACTGGAAACGACCGGACCGGAAAAGGAAGAACCTGATTCGGCTGGGCGTTCCCAAGTGGCAGGCGTATGCCTGGAGCAGGACCAGGAAAGGAGGATGGGCAGTAGCTCAAAGTCCAATCCTGATAACGACGGTAACGGTGAAACGGCTTGTCCGCAGGGGGTATGAATCAATGCTTGACTACTACAAGAAAGTAGCTCCACAGCTTAACGAACCGCTGTATGCGAGAACCGCTTGTACAGTGGTGGTGTGTCACGAACGAAGGACGCTTTTAGTGTCCTTTGGTGCTGTGCAAATGATGAGGGCAGGCCCCTCGGAGCCGGTAGTCAGGTGCAGGCTCCAAACCGCCTTGTGCGGCTTTGCTTAAAAGGCATGGTCGTGAGCGACAAGGAAAAGTTACCGGAAAGGTAGCAGGTAGGTGTTAAGGAGACGAACGCAAGTGAACTGCTGAAGAAGTGTCGTTAGCGAATAAGTGATGTCAAAACCGGGAGTCACCACTGTCCCGGGATAAGCATGAGGGCAACCTGGCTACTGCTCATGCGGCATCCGGCATTAAGGCAGCGTGACCTTAACACAGGCATTTGCACGGAACGTGAGAACGTGTCGTCCTGATGAGAAGGGAGAAGCTCAAGTGGCAGACCCACAAGAGTAAGAGTACCGAGGCAGGGCACGCGGGCGGAACATCCCGTAGTAGCGTGGAAGTCCCTGTAATGGGGATGGAGCCAAGGGGATGTATTATCCGGTTTTTATCACAAAGAAAACTGCAGGTAAGCCTGCAGGAGGTACTGACATGATTAAGACAAAACCATTTACCATCTCAAAGCACATCGTGCACCAGGCTTACCTGCGTGTAAAACAAAACGGAGGTAGCGCAGGTGTGGATGGGCTAAACCTCGAGGAGTTCGACCAGGACAGCAGAAATCACCTTTACCGGTTATGGAACCGAATGAGCTCGGGAAGCTATATGCCCGCACCCGTCTTACTGGTGGAAATTCCCAAGAGCGGCGGGGGCACCCGTCCACTAGGAATACCCACTGTTACGGATCGTATTGCCCAGATGGTAGTCACCATGACATTGGCACCAGTACTGGAGCCTGTGTTCCATGACGACTCCTATGGGTACAGGCCGGGCAAAAGCGCACTGGAAGCGGTGGGCAAAGCCAGGCAGCGGTGCTGGCGGCAGGACTGGGTTCTGGACCTGGACATCAAAGGCTTCTTCGACAGCATCCCGCACGAGTTGCTCCTAAAAGCAGTGCGCAGGCACACAGACTGCAAATGGGTGCTGCTCTACATCGAGCGGTGGCTCAAAACACCTGTGCAGCAAAGAAACGGCATAACCACAGAAAGGACAAAGGGCACTCCGCAGGGAGCAGTCATCAGTCCGCTGCTGGCCAACCTGTTTCTGCACTACTGCATGGACGAGTGGCTGCGGATAAAGTATCCCGGTTGCCCGTTCGAGCGCTACGCAGACGACTGTGTGATACACTGCAGCACCGAGCAGCAGGCGATAGCGCTTAAAGAAGCACTGGCAGAAAGGCTAAAGGCATGTGGCTTGGAGATGCACCCGGAGAAGACCAAAATTGTTTACTGCAGGGACGAGGACCGACGCAAAAGTTACCCGAACATGTCTTTTGAATTTCTGGGCTATACATTCAGAAGCAGGAAGTCACGGAATAAGCAGGGTAAATATTTTATCGGATTCTTACCGGCAGTTGGCGATAAAGCCAGGAAGGCAATCCGGGAAAGGATAAGGGCATGGAAGTTGACCAGCAGAAGCGGCAGCAGCCTGACAAGGCTGGCCGAGGAAATCAACCCAGTTCTGAAAGGCTGGATTAACTACTACGGACACTTCTACAAATCGGAACTCTATGAGGTATTGAGATATTTGAACCTTGTACTCAAGAGCTGGGCCAGGCAGAAGTATAAGAAACTGCAGGGCCATAAAATCAGAGCAAGCGATTGGCTGGGGAAGGTGGCTAAGGCCATTCCGAACCTGTTTGCGCACTGGCAGCTGGGAGTAAGGCCGTGAAGGTTGGATAATAGGAGCCGTGTAAGGCGAGAGTCTTACGCACGGTTCTGTGAGGGCGTAAGGGGGAGGTTCCCTTGCGCTACTCGACTGAGAGCCTCACCGTGAGTAATTTTGCTCACGGCGGGCTACTCGATTGGGCGTTCGTTATTTTTCTTCTTTTTAGGTAATCTTCTACAAAGGTGTCTTTATGAGAATAGTGTCTCTTGTTCAGAAAACCTGCATTTTCCAACTTAGGATGTTGTAGAATGGGAGATAAGTCTCCATCCAATACATTACTATTCACAAACCTAAAGTCTTTTAACTGTGGCAATTCTTTCAAAAACTTCAGGTTGTCAATAACACCACATTCATTAAAGCACAATACCCTTAGTTGGTTCAGGAGAGTAATCCTTTCATGGCTGGTTAGTTTCTTTGACTGGCTTATGTGAATGTGTTCAATTTCTTTATTCAAAGACTCTATTCCATCCAAGGTCTCCAGCTTTGTACAGTAGTGAAGTTCAAGTCTTTTAAGCTCTTTAAATTTAGAAAGTCCATTCAAAGATGTTGATCTTGACCAGTTAACTTCTAAATAGAGTAAGTTTGGAATGTCGGGGAGGTTGGAGAAATCTTTTTCTTTACTCTGGTGATGCCAAACAATTAGGTACTTGCAATTAGAGAAATCAATTGAAGCAATATCATCTTCTTTCCAGTCGAAGTTTATGTATTCTCCTGCTGGAATCTCTTCAAATTTGATATGGTTATTCTTCCAATTCATACTTTCTTATGCCGCACAACTACCCGCTAAACGTGAACATACGCTTATCTGCATAATGTGCGGAGTAGCGTTTGGGTGTATCTCCTGCATTAGGAAGTGCGGGAAAGGGTGAAGCCGTGCCTCAATATAGCAGATTCCGATCAAACTTCATCATTGCTGTCTTGTAAGATGCATGCAAGCAATTGCAAGTGTCTGTTTTTAAGCTAGCAACCGTGTTAATTGCTGGCAAACACCTGCTTTTTAGCCGGAAATAGCCTGCTTTAATTGCATAACATCTGTTTTCATATCTAAACAGCACCTTCTAATGAATTAGGATAGCCTGCAATGATTTTGCAATAGTTAACAACCCCTTTGCAATGATGCTCCAAAGGGATTACAACGCTTTCCAATGCCTTTGCAAAAAAATCCCATGTCGGCGCAATGCTTTATGATGGCTGATAAAGCTTATAATAGAGCTTTTGTCTCCTATTCCTGCGCTCTGGTTTCGAGCTGATCAGGTTGTCTAGACAGGGACCGCAAAAGAGGCTTCATCAGCAACTTACAGGAAATTATTCCTATGGCCCCCATATAGATATCCCTTGCAAATAACTGCTCATTAGTTAAGATGTAGGTATGGCTTTCGGTTTCTATAATATTCCCTAAGCCTGATGCGCTTTTTTCCAGTTCTTATACAGTATGGGGCGGCGGACACTCGTTTCACCCTTCGATGGTTCTCCTGAGTAGTGGCAGTAGCTTTCAGGGTAGTCTTCGTTGCCGAACTGGCTCCAGCTTTGGTAGGCGCTGTAGCTTAGAGGCTGTTCTGGATTAAAAGCAATCTTAACTCCCGTTCTAATACAGTAACCTGGCTGTCAAGATCGGTTATACTGAAGCTCTTACTCACCTGGCCTTCATGCTTCCCAAAGATGATGTTAATGTGTAGTCTTGGATTGTTGAGGTGCTTTTCAAACAGGTTCTTAAAGTAATCCACAAGCTTAATGTAGGGCGACACAATCATCAAATCTCTCTTGGCCTCCCATATAATGTTATAAACAGCATCTTCCAGCTCTTTACCAGTAATAAATTTTGACATTGTAGTTGATAAGATAATAGGTTTGTTCTCTGCGATTTATGCCACGCTCATATCATACTCCTTATACCGCGCCTCTGCCTGCTCCATGATCTCGTCCAGTATCTCCTGCAGTTCGGCCTTCACTTTAAAGCGCAGCACCTTTTTCACGGCCAGCTGTAGCTGGGCTTTGGTATCGTCTTTTTTGTACCAGTCGGGTTGGGAGGCGCTTTTCTTTACTTCGGCCAGAATTTTCTGCACCAGCTCTTTTACCAGTTTAAAATCCTGCACGGCGTTGGGGTGATTGGCTAGTACTTCGTAAAAGGCTTCTTCTTCGTCGGTGAGGCCGAGCTGCAGGCGGCGCTCATCTTCCTCGTTTACTACCTTAGCTACCTGTACCAGCTTCTCCATGGCCACCAGGCTGTCGAAGAAGTGGTGGTAATCGGAGATGATGCGTTCTGCTTCCGCTTTCAGTTTTTTATACTTCACCAGGTTTTTTATAGAACGCACCTTGATCTCGTCGTTCAGGATCTGGCGCAGGAGTACCAGCTTCAGTTCGTTGCCTGACTTCTGTTCATTGGCAGTGGCCGGAAAATCGTAGTTAATGATGGGAATGTCGAAGCAGGTGAGCCTCATGTCGCGCACAATCACAAGCTGGAGCGGATCGCCCGAATCCTTGAAGCGGGCTTTTATACCTTCCACCTGCTCTTTACTGCGCACGTGCGGGTGTGGTTTGTGAGGAATTTTAATGATGTAGCACGCGCAACTGGTTATATTGTTGCTGTACGGTTTCCTTTAGTTTTTTGAAGCGCTTAAATAGGCAGTGGAGGTAGTGCGTGTGTTCGGAGCTGAGATGAACAAGGTCTTTTTGGTCGGGGTGAAATATAAGTGCCGACATTGCTTCTTCTTTGTCTGGTGTGCCTGGGAAAATCTGAAAGAACTGTGCTGTAAACATGGTGCAGAGGTTCAATAACTTTGCCGGGCTATAATGTAGAGGAGCTGCAAAACCTGTTGCAGAGAAAAGGGCAGCCGATAGAAAACAGGTGGCGGCCTGTCGTAGTGCCAGCACCGTTTGTTGCCAGGCCTGCTCTTGCAGGTGTTGTGTCGCTTCCTGTATACAGCGGCATCCCTGGTCAAAAGCGGTTTGCCAGTAATAGCTGTCTTCGGGCATCCAGCTGCTGAGCTGCTCCGGAGCGATAGCATCCGGCAGGGGTGAACTGCCATCGTGGTACAGGAGCAGTTCGCTACGACAAATACTGCCGTAAAAGCGGTCTCTGGCCTTAATTAACCGGCTGGCCTGGATCAGCGGCATCGCCGTGATGACCGTAGTTTGCAAATCGGTCTGGCAGATGCGGTCCAGCTGGTCTTCTAGGTCTTCCAGTCTTGTGGTAACAGGTTCTTTCAGCAGTGCCAGCATGAAGAACAGCGAATCATAGTGGTACGTCCGATCCATAGCCGGAAAGCAGCTCCAGGATTCCGAAGCTTCTCGGGTGCTGCAGAGGTAGTATACCTGGCCGACGCCTTTAACAGAACGGGCAATAGCAGCAGCGGTATCTTCTGCCGTTTTACGGAGATCGTCGGGCAGGTTACGGAGGGAGAGGTACATGTCGGGCATAGGCTGTTGCGGTTAGGGATACAGAACTGTGGTAAAATACGCACCGGTACAGGTTCTATACCATTCTCTAAGCTTCTAAAGCAGAAGGACAAGCGGATATCTTAGAAAGTCTTGCAACAGCTTTTTCAGGCCGGGGCTACAGGCCTGTCAGTATTTTGCTATATTTGTTACAGCTTAAAATCTTATGATCATGACGACTACCGACAAACTTCCGAACCAGGTACACCAGGGCCGCAACGTAAAACGTTTCCGTGAAATGCTCGGTATGAAGCAGGAGGGGCTGGCATCGGAACTGGGAGAGGAGTGGAGCCAGAAACGGGTATCGCTGCTGGAGAACCGGCAGACGCTGGAATCGGATTTACTCGCTCAGGTAGCTAAAGCGCTGCGTGTGCCGGAAGAAGCAATTAAGAACTTTGATGAGGAAGCGGCAGTGACTTATTTCAATACGTTTACTGATAACAATTTCAGTAGCGGCAGTGCAGGCGTCATGAATGCTAATAATTGCTCATTTAATCCATTGGATAAACTAATTGAGTTGGTAGAGGAGAACAAAAAACTTTATGAGCGCCTGTTGAAGGCGGAGCAGAGTAAAAATGAGTTGCTGGAGCGGCTGTTGAAGGGGAGGGAGTAGACGTTAAATTACTCCTGCTGCCGTTGGTGTTATCGTCGTTATACCTAGATTCGGCAATATTATATGCGTAAGGCTGACGGGATAACGAATTTGATGTCATATATTTTGGGAGTGTAATTTAACCTGTGTGCCTGTTGCACAACGCTCGCGTATCTTCTGAGCTTTATTCCTTTTTCAACGGCTACCCTTTTATCTCGTCAAAAATATAAGTAAAAAAGCACCTCCTGCTCTGGTCTGGGTAGGGCCATGACGGCTGTCTGGCTTCTTTTGGGGGTGAAGTGCAGCAATTTCTGCAGGTTATAAGCAGCGGCGGCCAGGAGCATCCCTTTGTGGGCCAGCTCCAGCCCCCGGGTGTTGACCCTTCGCATGCCCATGTGGTTTATTAATGTGCCCAGCACCGGCTCCACAGTGGCCTGCCGTAGCCGCTTCATGCGCCGGCCCCAGCGGCTATGCACGCGGGAGGTCGTACGTTCGTACTCGTCGCGGTAGGAGGTGATGGCAATTCTCTTCTCGGGCAGTTTGCCACAGCAGCTGGTCTTCAGGGGGCAATCCTTGCAATCCAAGCGGGTGGTCCGGGAGAGGGTCGAGTGCCAGGGCAGGGACTCTTCTAACTGGTAATTGAGTAAAGTACAAGAGGTCCAGGCGCAGACTGTAGTGCTCGATGAGGCGGCGGTCACTGGCGATGTTCTCCAGGTGAGCTACCAGGCAGAGTTTGAAGAAGACCACCGGGTCGATCGACTGCTGGCCGCAGCGGCCGTAGTAGGGAGCTGTCAGCTCGTAAAGAAATGAAAGATACAGCCTGTCCTTGAGCCGCCGGTAAAAGTTGTGTTCCGGCACATGTGCTGAGAGCGAGAAACGCAGCTCCCGCTCGTCCTCGAAAGTTTTCCGGCCCTGCATGCCACTATCAGTTTGGTACTAATTCCTTTTACGGCTAACTTGGGTGAATTGTGCAACAGGCACACAGTTTATATTACAACCTCTCTTTATTAGAACGCAAAGGTGTTCCACCTGAAGTTACCTTAGTGCAGAGTTTCCCTAATTTATATGTATTCCAGTTGGTCATGTTTTGGGATGTTGCCGTATTAATTTTGGATAAGCAATATATCCTGTGCATTAGTTGCAGTTTTAGGTATTGCACCTAATTGAAGAGCCAATTCAACAGCACTATTACTAATTCTATATATTTTCATCCCATTTTCATCATAGGAATCGGTTTCTTCAATACCATAAAAAGCTAACGGTCCAATAGACTTTGATGAACTATTCCATTTTGCTGCCATCCATCCAACAACGTTGTTTGCATCATTTACCCTACTTTTTGAATTTAAATATTGATTAATAGGGCCACCTGGAGCCCATTCACAAGATAAATGCCTGTACATTAATAGATCGCTGTTTTCTCTGAGCGCATTCCTTATAGCTTGTGAAAAAGTGTACCGGTAGTAATTTTCAAATCCTGGTAACTCATGAACTCCTGAACAGCAACAATCACTACTATCATAGGGCAGGAGATCTGTGTCAGCTGAAGAGTAGCTTATATTTACTTCTCTTGCTACCTTTGCTAATTTCTTATGAACTAGAAGAGCATAATCTCGATTAACCAAAAACTCCAATCCCATTAATCTTCTTTCGGAATAATATTCCTGTATTTCCCTACCTACTGCATTTGCTATTTGAGAAGTTAATTTAGAATATTCGGAAAGTGGAAGTTTTAGTAATTCTACTGATACATGTTTAACTCCCGATTTAGCTAGTGCTTTTATGGCCTCAATAGCTGAATCTAATTCTCCTGGAATTAAAGGCTGTAGTCTTGCAGAAACCCAACAAACTTCTGCAAGGCTTTTAATTACATTTAATCTTTCTGAGGGTAAAGGTGTATTGAATTCTATCAGACTAGAAACTTTATCATCTAAGGAAGAAAAAGAGATTTGCGTCGTAACCAAACTTTGCGATAGAATTTCTAAATACTCATCCTTTGTAATTAATGTTCCCTTAGTTGATATGATTGTTGGATAGCAGTAGTCACGTAGAACTTTTAATGTTTCTAAGGTTTTCTGCCCAAATTCCTCATATTGCATAAAAGGATCACTCATTCCCCCAAAGTGAATTGGTGTTCTCTTCTCCAATAACTGAGATATTACAGTCTTAGTCGATTCTTCACCTAGTTTTAAAGACTTGCATAAAAGTTTATCAACTGACTTATAATTTATAGTTTTTATACCCTTAGGGGGGTGATTACCACCTCTGTTTTTTGCGAAACAATAACTGCAACGATAGGAGCATTTAGAGTAAGAATCAAGCCGTAAAGGCAAACTACAATGTGGTAATTGTGAAGTGATACTCATCGAGTATCTATAGTCCTTATTTTCGGCCATTATTTGGTTGAGGCTTTCTTGAGTTGTGATGTAGCTTGTTTAGCCGTAGTTGGCTTGGTTGCAGTAGTGTCTTTGAGTAAACCTTTAACTATTGAATCACTTGCAGTAATGCTCTCTATAGCTGCAGTATTATCTTTATTCGTTGCATTCTGCTGTAACTGGTGAAATGTAGCTAATTTTGAATCTTGCTTTAAACTATCATGTAGTTCTCTGTTAGTCATATCTACAATCTCATGCCTATTGAATGGAAGTTTCTCTACTAGGCTATAACCAAAACTAATTAATAAAGCTGTAACTGTAGCAAAAGCAGCATTCCTAGTACCAATCGATAATCTATCTGTCAGCTGTCTATCAAACTTGTTCTTGTATGCGTTGTGAACGAGTAACAAGTATGTATACCTTAGGTGCTGTATGAATATATCTTTATCTGAAGCTTTTATATAGTTGTTGAAATAAGCTTCAGCACCTTCTAAATAACCTAGCACACCTTTTTTGTTTGATTCTAAGTCTTTAGCACTTTTCTTTTTTTCGTTATCAGTAAAAGGTATTTTACTAACTCCTGGTACGCCGTGATAAAACCACATCCAGCTGTTTCCTAGATAATTGAGCTTTTTAGCATCAATTTTTAAAAAGTGGTATCGATCTGACTTTGTTTGCCAATAATATGTGGTAATAATTCTGAAGCCTGTATAAATAATTATAACTAAACCTATTGCTATAGATGCACTTATTAATCCAACTATGGTCAAATTACTTGGACTTATATATCTAATAACAATACCAAGGCCAGCAAGAGCTATAGTAAAGAGCTGTAAACCAGCTTTAAAGTAGTCGCCTCTTCTTTGGTCTAAAACTTTTGTTAAATCTAAATAATGTTTTATTAGACCTTCTAAAAGCTTAATCTTGTCAACTTTCTTGGTTTTGTCTTCTTGGACTTCTTCATCTTGGAAACTATTTAAGCTATCGTATATAGCCTTTATTTTGGTGTTGGCTTCATTAAAAAATGCTTGATCTGGTTTTTGATCACCATTCCACCAATCTTCTGAATTAATATCGAAGTCTTTCATAAGCTTTATTTCAATAAAGTTTGATAAACTGGTTTACGAAAAGTATAGTACACAAATAAAGCAAACAGCTTTCATAACCCAAAACCAATTCCCTCCAGATTCTCCCGAATCCGCTTCTCCAGCAGGGCGCTTTCCTCAAACTGAGCCGCCAGTTCGGTAGTCAGTAGCTTCATCTTCTCTTCAAACGGAACGCCGTCGTCTTCCCCGGCTTCGGATCCCACGTAGCGGCCCGGCGAGAGCACGTTTTGTTGGCGGCCACTTCGGCTAAGGTAGCGGCCTTGTATCATCATCTAATAGCCTTTCGAGTTCCGCAGATAGTTGTGCTTTATCGGGCAGGTATAGTTGGTATTTGCTTACAAATAGTTGGTTACTGATATTTTCCGTAGCATACTCTACTAAGATATGGTCTTTGTAACCCCCTAATACAATGCCTATGGGTGGGTTATCTCCTTCCACATTTTCTTCTTTGGCAAAGTAGTTCAGGTATAGGTTCATCTGGCCGATGTCGTTGTGCTCTATTTCCCCTCTTTTCAGGTCAATTAGCACAAAGCATTTTAAGATGCGGTGGTAAAAAACCAGATCCACGTAGAAGTGCCGATTAGCCAAACTGATTTTGTATTGCCGCCCGATAAAAGCAAAGCCTTTACCCAAGTCTAACAGGAACTGCTCTAAATTTTGAATGAGCTTCTCTTCCAGTTCGCCCTCTTTGTAGTGGTACTGCTGCGGTATGCCTAAAAACTCAAATACATAGGGATCTTTTACAATGTCTTCTGCCTTCTCTACTTCGGCTCCCTGCTCCGCTATTTTCAAAACACCGTCTTTGTCTTTGCTTAAAGCCAACCGGTGAAACAGCATGCTTTTCATCTGGCGTTTCAACTCCCGCACGCTCCAGTTTTCTTTTTCGCATTGCTTTGTATAGAAACTGATTTCCAGCTGGTTGTCGGCTTTTAATAATTCAACATAGTGGCTCCAGCTTAATTGTCCAGACAGTGTCTGGACTTTTGGAAACCTGATATATAACTGTCGAATTTGGAACAAATTGGATTGACTGAAGCCCTTGCCAAACGACAACGTCAGGTCCTTCGACAGGCGATCTAACAGTTCGGTGCCATATTCGGCTTTAAGTTTTCCGCCCTGCTCAAACTCTACTATGTGTTTGCCAATTAGCCAATAGGTTTGCACCAGAATGGTATTGATGGCACGCCCTGCCTGTTCACGTCCGCTTTTTAGCAAATGCCCAATTTGCCCAACCAGTTCATTATATGGCACCAACTCTTTCATATAGTTTCTTCGCCAGGTTTTAAGCACTCTTCTTTTAAATCGGTTTACAACCCAAACCCAATCCCCTCCAAATTCTCCCGAATCCGCTTCTCCAGCAGGGCACTTTCCTCAAACTGGGCGGCCAGTTCGGTGGTCAGCAGCTTCATCTTCTCTTCAAACGGAACGCCGTCGTCCTCCTCAGCTTCGGAGCCCACGTAGCGGCCCGGCGAGAGCACGTAATTGTTGGCGGCCACTTCGGCTAAAGTAGCGGCCTTGCAGAAGCCTCCGGTGTCGGAGTAGCTACCGCCGATGTTGCGCCAGGTATGGTAGGTGTCGGCAATACGGGCCACGTCGGCATCTTCGAACACGCGCAGGCGGCGGCTGGCCATGGTACCCAATTTGCGGGCATCTATAAAGAGAATCTCGTTTTTGCGCTCGCGGTGCTCGCCGTCGCGGCCGTCGCGGTTCTTGCTCAATATAAAGATACAGGCCGGTATGCCGGTGGTCAGGAACAGCTTGTCGGGCATCTGCACAATGCAGTCTACCATGCCTTGCTGTATCATGTGCTCGCGCACGTTCTTTTCACCGGCGCTTCCGGTGGTCATGGCGCCGTTGGCCATCACCACGCCCGCCGTGCCGCGCTCCGAGAGGTGGTGCCACAGCGTCTGAAACCACATGTAATTGGCGTTACCGGGGGTGGTAAAGGTATCTTTGGCCCCGAAGAGGCGCGGGTCGTTATCGGGCAGCAGCTCAGGGTGCCAGTTACTGATGTTGAACGGCGGGTTCATGAGGGCGTAGTCGGCCTTCAGGTCGGGGAAGCGGTCCTGCAGCAGCGAGTCGCCCAGCTTCACGTCGAAGGAGAGGTTGCGCAGCAGCAGGTTCATTTTGCAGAGGCGCAGCGTGCCTTCGTAGCGCTCCTGCCCGTAAATGGAAATGTCGTTTTTGTCGCCGCCGTGCGCCTGCAGAAACTTGAGGCTCTGCACAAACATACCACCCGAGCCGCAGGCCAGGTCCATGATGCGGCCCTTGAGTGGCTCCAGCATTTCCACGAGCAAACGCACCACAGAGCCCGGCGTAAAGAACTGCCCCGCACCGGAGCCTTCGGCCATGGCAAACTTGCCGATGTAGTACTCATACACGCGGCCGTAGATGTCGGATTCGGGGTTGTTGATCTCGGAAAACTTCTCTTTGGAGAACAGGTTGATGAGCCCGGCCACCTGCGTAGGGGAGAGCTGGCTCTTCACGAAGATCGGCTCCAGCACGCCTTTGTAGTCGGGGTTGCGCTTGCTTAGAATCTCGTCGATCAGCACAAAAGCCTGGTCCACCTTCACCTTGATGTCGTCCTGCTCGGCATTCTCGCGCAGGTAAGCCCAGGTAGCTTCGCGGGGCAGGCGATACACGTTCTTTACCTGGTACTCCAGCTCGTCTTCCAGTACCTCCGTTTGGTCCTGTGCTTCCAGGCTATAGTAGTCGCTCTGCGGGTCGAAAAAGGAAAGCTGCAGCTCCTGCTTGCGCACTTCGTAGCGCTCTGCCAGATGCTTTAAGAACAGCAGTGAGAGCACGTAATCTTTGTATTGGTTCTCGGCAACAGCGCCACGCAGTTCGTTAGCGGCATTCCAAAGTTCGTTTTCAAAATCAATGTCCGCTTTTGCAGCGGCAGTAGGGGTATTCTTCTTGGCCATGTAAGGGTGTCATAACAGAAGGTAAGGTAATAAATTTTAGGTGAACTGACGAAATAGATATAGGAAAATTTTAATGATTAGTTGGCATTGGTCTGGTGTAGGGATACCAGGGCATAGGTGAGTAAAGAGGCTGTTTCGTTTCTGCTGGGGCTAGGGGGCCTTTGCAATAGATCAGCGATATTGTTTTATAGATAGGCCTATGTTGGGACAGGTCGCGACCTGTCCGTACAAGGGGCATCAAATTTTTGTTAATGAAAGTTTAATCTATTTTCCGATGCAGAATTTAGTGAAAATATTATCCAGCAGGTCATCTGTTGTTATCTCACCGGTTATCTCGCCTAAAGCGTAGAGGGCGCGGCGAATGTCGGCAGCAACCAGGTCGTTGCTGATGCCGAGGGCCAGTCCGTTCAGTACATCATCCAGCGCGGCATATGTTTTATGCAGGCTGTCGACGTGGCGGAGATTGGTAACGATGGTTTGGTTCCGGGTATTAAGTTTACCGAAGTTCACCTTCTCGATCAGGGCCTGCTTCAGTTCCTCCAGGTTAGCGCCTTCTGCTGCCGATATGGGCACCAGGCCTGCTATGCTTTCGAAGCGCTGTAGTTTTTCCGGAGTCGCCTGGTCTATCTTGTTTGCAACAGCAATCAGGGGCAGTTTTTTCGGGTTCAGCCTGTCCAGTTCGGCCTGTACTTCGGCGGCTGTTACTTCTGTTATATCAAACAGGTAAATGATTAGCGACGACTGGCTCAGCTTCTGCATGGTGCGCTCCACACCAATGGCTTCTACTTTGTCGGTGGTTTCGCGCAGACCGGCCGTGTCGATAAAACGGAAGGTAATGCCTTCGATGTTGATCTCGTCTTCGATAAAATCACGGGTGGTGCCGGGCACATCCGATACAATGGCTTTTTCCTCGTTCAGCAGCTTGTTCAGTAGGGTAGATTTGCCCGCATTGGGCTTACCCACAATCACCGTAGGCACCCCGTTCTTGATCACGTTGCCCAGTTCAAACGACTTCAGCAGGTCGCGGATAATGCGCTGGATGTTATTAATGAGTGCCCGTAGTTGTTCACGATCAGCAAACTCTACGTCTTCTTCGGCAAAGTCAAGCTCCAGTTCTATCATGGAGGCAAAATGCACCAGCTCTCCACGCAGTCGCTTTATTTCCTGCGAAAAGCCGCCACGCATCTGTTTCATGGCCACTTCATGCGACAAGGCTGAGTCAGAAGCAATCAGGTCGGCTACCGCTTCGGCCTGGGCCAGGTCAAACTGCCCGTTCAGGAAGGCACGTTTGGTAAACTCCCCGGCATTGGCTAAACGGGCACCTTTTTTCAGCAGTAACTGTATAATCTGCTGCACAATAAAATCGGAGCCGTGGCACGAAATCTCCACCACGTTTTCTTTGGTATAGGAGTGAGGGGCTACGAATAACGAAACCAGTACCTCATCCAGTACCTTTTCACCGTCGCGGATGGTGCCGAAGTGGAGGGTATGGCTGGCCTGCTGTAGCAGGTCTTTGCCTCTGAAAACGCTGTCTGTGATTGAAATAGCCTCGGGACCTGACAGCCGGATTACGGCAATGGCACCAACTCCCGGCGCAGTGGCTACGGCTACTATGGTGTCGGTAGAATGTAAATTATGTAACAAGGTTGTATGGCTTAGCTTAAATTGCAAAGGTAAGGTTTTTTAAGCGATCGCTTTCAGGCAATTCTCCCGCCCATGCTCTTGTATAACCAGGTGAGGCTAGTGCTTCTTTTCGTATTCCTGCCACGACATCTTTTTGTGGTTGTCTTCCCCAAAAAAGCTCAGGATTTTAGAAATGGTTGCAGCATTCATGTAACCCGGAACGGGGGAGAGCATTTCCATTTTCTCGTTTAGGTATACAGTAGACGGAAAACTCATCTGGCCCTGCAGCAAGGCTACTGCCAGTTCGTGGGCTTTATATTCCGGGTTATACTTATAGGTATGGCCGTTTAAAGTAACAGGTGCTTTACTTTCGGCATTAAACTTTACAGCGTAATAGTGTTTGTTGATGTAGGCCGCCACAGCCGGATCTGTGAAAGTAGACTTATCCATTTTCTTGCACCAGCCGCACCAGTCTGTGTATACATCAATAAAAACCTTTTTAGGCTGACCTTTCATTTTGGCTGCTGCCTCTTCTATGGTGAGCCATTTGATAGTTTCTGCTCCTTTTTTCGCTGCCTTTGAAGTTGGTACTGCAGGTGCTGTTGTAAATCCGGTTATACTGCCTAAAAGCAAGAGCAGTGGTAGAAAGAAAAGTTTGTTCATGTTTCTGATGCTGTTAAATACTGAGTTGTGCCTGGTTTTCTCTGAATTGATAACACCAGGTATAACGTATAAAATTCCTATTTATGCGATAACGGGGGCATCGGGTTGGGTTATCCTTTTTCTGTTTTTAAACCACAAGCCGCGGGCAGGCGAGAAAAGGAGGGCGAGCAGGAATTCTACACCTGTTACAGTAGCAATAGCACCTGCAATAGAGCCATCGAGCCACACCGCCAAGTAATAGCCGCCAGCCGATGCCAGAATGCCTATGAGTACAGAAAGCAGCAGCATGGTTTTAAAATGATCAGTAAGCAGGTAAGCCGTGGCCGGTGGCCCCACTAAAAAGGCTACTACTAATATAGCACCCACCGATTCGAAAGAGGCCACCGTAGTAAGCGAGACGGCCGTCATGAGCAGGTAATACCAGAGGGTGGTAGAGATGCCAATGGCAGCAGCATAGGCAGGATCGAAAGTAGTTAAAAACAATTCCTTATAACTTAACATAATAAAAGCAATAATGGCAATAGTAACAGCTCCTAAAGTCCAGATGGTGCGGGGGCCGAAGTTATAGCCACTTTCGGTTATCCAGAGGTCGAGTGGGATATAGGCTATTTCGCCGTACAGAACGCAATCCTGGTCCAGGTCTACCTGACCGGCAAAAACGGAGATCAGGATAATGCCGATGGCAAACAGCCAGGTAAACGTAACGCCAATGGAAGCATCGGCCTGTACGCGGGCAAAGCGGTGAAAGAACTCAATAAGGAAGGTCGTAAGTACGCCAAGAAGTCCTGCCCCGATCAGCATAGGTATAGAATCGCGTGAACCGGTAACCAGAAAGGCGATGACGATACCCGGAAGGACGGCATGCGAAATGGCATCACCCACCATGGCCATGCGCCGAAGTATAAGGTAGCACCCCAGCAGGCTACAGCAGGTAGCAACAAGGGAGCCTGTTAATATGATCCAGAATGCGTTCACTGTTTTTTATTTATAAATGATGAAATATAAATTATAAATGGAGTAGGGGGAGATGAAGGAGTTCTGACGAGTAAAAGACCTTATGGCAGAGGTAAAGATCAGATTTTTTTTTGCAACGATGCAACCTCCTGTACCTTCATTCGCCGTACCACCCTAATTCCTAATTCCTAATTCCTAATTCCTAATTCCTAATTCCTAATTCCTAATTCCTAATTCCTAATTTCATGGAATCCTGTTGCTGTGCGGGTCCAGGGAAGGGTAGTTGAGTTCTTCCAGGAGCCGCTGTTCCAGTTCGGGAGTGATAATATGCTCTATGGTTTCGGCATCTTCGTGTACGTGATCGGACGCAAGCTGCAGGTACTGGGTCAGGTACAGCTCCCACAGGCGGTGCAATCGGACCACGCGCCTGCCCCTGATCTGGCCTTCGGATGTAAGGGTCCAGCCTTGAGGCGTTTTCTGCACATAGCCCTGGTGCCGTAGTTTCTGCAAACCTGCTATGGCTTCGCTCTTGGGTATATTGCGCCGTTGCAGAAGTTCTTCCAGGCTTCGCGAGTTAAAGTAGTCTTCTTTTTGTTCTCCTACCTGGTAAAGGAGCTTGAGCAGGTTCTCTTCCAGTATAAGCGCACGGTTTCTTTGCTTCCGGATAATGCGTGCCACCCAACCCCGTTTTGGTGCAAAGGCAAAGGAAAGAATGGCAATCATCGAAACGATCAGCACGATCCAGGGGCCGGTGGGCATGGCAGGTGCTGTATAGGACACGAAGGCACCGGCTAAACCGGAAAAAGCGCCTAAAATAGCAGCCAGGAAAAGCATCAGCTTCAGGTTGTCTGTCCAGAAGCGGGCAGCTGCGGCCGGTGTAATGAGCATAGCAGCCATCAACACCACGCCAACGGCCTGTATACCTACCACTACTGCAAAAACAGTAAGCGTGGTTAAGAGCAGCTCCAGTCCCCGCACCGGAAACCCGATGGTGCGGGCATAGGCTTCATCAAAACAAAGCAAGGTAAATTCTTTATAGAACAGCATGGTGGCCAGCAGCAGCAGAACGGCCACGGCGCTGAACACTATTAGGTCATCTCCCACCAGAGAGGCTGCTTTGCCAAACAAAAAGCTGTCGAGCCCGCTTTGTGCCGCGTTGCCCGAATGTTGAATGGAAGTAAGCAGAAGAATGCCTATCCCAAAGAAGACTGAAAGTACCAACCCAATAGCTGTATCTTCTTTGATGCGGGAGCGGGTGGTAATAAAATCTATGATCACCAGTGAAAGCCAGCCTGTGACAAAAGCGCCCAATAGCAGAACAAGCGGGTTCTTGGTGCCGGAAAGTATAAACGCCAGGCACACTCCGGGCAGCACAGCATGTGCCACAGCATCGCCTACCAGCGCCCGCTTCCGGAGCAGGGTAAAGCAGCCTACCACCGCTGAACTTCCGGCCAGCAACACCGATCCGATTGTTACAAACCGTATATTGGCATCTGCAAAGGAAAAAAATTCTATAAACTCTTTCATAACTATTATTATAGATCCAAGACACAAGACACAGGATACAAGACTTAATGAAACATTATATCATTTAAAGAGAGTAAAGGTCTAAGACAGCAGATGTATATGAATTATTAATTTCTACTTCATTTTTAAATAATTATACACAGCCTTGTTTTGACATTCGTCTGTCAAATTTTCCTTACATAAAGTTTTATGTCTTGTGTCTGAAATCCTGTGTCTTCTTTTTATTTCTTCTCCCTCGATGGAAACTCTTGCTTTCTTAGCAGATCGCCTACTTTGGAGAGCACCGTTAATTTTCCGCCATACGTATGCTCCAGCAGCTCCTGGGTCAGTACCTGTTCGGTAGGGCCGGAGGCTACCAGCCGCATGTTCAGCAACAGTATCCAGTCGAAGTAGGTTGTGGCAGACTGCAGGTCGTGGTGCACTACGACAACGGTTTTGCCCTGTGCCCGCATCTCGCGGAGCAGCTCTATAATGGCTGTTTCGGTGGCTATATCCACTCCGGCAAAAGGCTCGTCCATAAAGTAAATATCGGCGTTCTGGGCCAGTGCCCTTGCCAGGAATACCCGCTGCTGTTGCCCCCCCGACAACTGGGAGATCTGGCGTTTGGCGTAAGCCTGCATGCCTACTTTTTCAAGTGCATGCATGGCGGCATCTTTATCTGCTTTGCGCGGCCGGTTGAACAGCCCCAGTTTCCCGTAGCGCCCCATCAGTACTACATCGAACACCGAGGCAGGAAAGTCCCAGTCCACAGACTCGCGTTGCGGTACATAGCTGATGCGTTTGCGCACGTTCTTGATCGGCTCATGAAAGATCCTGATATAGCCGCTGCTGGTCGGGAGCAGGTCCATCATGGCCTTTATTAAAGTAGACTTGCCAGCCCCATTCGGACCGATAACACCAACCAGGGCACCTGCCGGAATGGTAAGGTCAATTCCCCAGAGCACCGGCTTTCGGTCGTAACTTACCGTTAAGTCGTGCACTTCTACTACCGGATTTTCTACTTGAAGTATCATAGTGTAATTGTCTCATTTTAATGCTGCTACTATGTGGCGGGTGTTGTAACGAACCATGCCTGCATAAGTACCTTCCGGTGTTCCTTCCGCTCCCAGGGCATCGGAGTAAAGTGTGCCGCCAATGCGTAGCTGATGCCCTCGCTGGCGACTGCCTGCTATAACGGCTTCGATGGCTCTGGGCGAAACAGAAGATTCCACAAAGACAGCCTTTATCTTCTTTTCAACTATAAAGTTTACCAGCGACGAGACATCCTGCAGCCCGAACTCCGAAACGGTGGAAATGCCCTGCAGCCCGCGCACCTCAATGTTGTATCTGTCGCCGAAATAACCGAAGGCATCGTGCGCCGTGATCAGGATACGCTGCTGTTCCGGAATAGAGGCGATTGCCTGCTGTACTTCTGCATCCAGGCCATTGAGCAGGAGCAGGTAATCGTCTGTGTTCTGCTGGTATAGTTTAGCATGCTGCGGATCTTTTTTCTGCAGCTCCTGGCTTACATGTCGGACAACCTGTTTCCAGAGCGACACATCGAACCAGACGTGCGGGTCGTGGCTGTCCTGGAACTGCGGCGACTTTCGCAGCTCGGTTTCATGAATACCATCGGTGGCCGCTACAACGGTTTTAAAGCGGTTCAGCTTCTGCAGCACTTCTCCCATTTTACCTTCCAGGTGCAGCCCGTTATAAATAATGATGTCAGCTGCTGTTAAGCGGTTCAGATCGCCCTGCGTGGCTTTGTAAAGGTGTGGGTCTACGCCACTCCCCATAATGGCTCTTACATCGGCTACATCGCCCACAATGTTCTGAACAGCATCCTGGAGTATACCTGTTGTGGTAACCACCTGCATGCGCTGCCCCTGTGGTAGCTGGCCTTTTGTATCTACCTGTTTGCAGCCGGCATACAGGATGCACAGCAGGAACAGCAGTAGGGTAGAGTAGAGCAGTTTCATAGGAGAAGTATCAGGCAGAAAGGAATATGTTTTTGGAAATTTCACTTGATACAACCAAGTTCTTTTTGTTTTCTATATTGATTTCCAAAGAATTGTCGTATTGTATTTTGTCTATTACTTTAATCTTTGCTCCCAGAAATATCCCCATTTTATCCAGGTATTGCAGGAAAAGCGGCTGCGAGTCATTTACGCCTACTACAATACCCGCGTCGCTTACGTCCATCTCACACAGGAGCTTCTGCTGTTTCAGGTTCATTTCGCCCGATTCTGAAGGAATCGGGTCGCCGTGCGGGTCGAACTTTGGGTAGCCCAGAAATTCGTCCAGGCGCTTGATCAGCAGGTCTGAGTTGATATGTTCCAGTTCTTCAGCCACCTCGTGCACCTCGTCCCAGTTAAACTTCAGCTTTTCCACCAGGAAAACCTCCCATAGCCGATGCTTCCGGATGATCTGCAAGGCCACCCGTTCGCCCTCCTCTGTCAGCGATACGCCTTTGTACTTCACATAATGCACCAGGCTCTTTGCACTCAGCTTGCGCAGCATATCTGTGACAGAGGCTGCCTTGGTTTCAAGCGCTTCGGCAATGGCATTGGTGTTCACCTCCTGCGTTCCGCTGGCAGAAAGCTTATAAATGGCTTTTATATAGTTCTCTTCTGTAAAACTGTGCACCTTATTTAAATTTGAAAATTTGGAAATTTGAAGATTTGGAAATCAAGAGTAAATATGCATTACCTCGTATGTACGGACTTATTTATAGTTTGAAAAGGAATGCTAATACTAACTGATCTTAACGTATGACATACTCAGCATCTTCAAATCTTCAAATCTCCAAATCATTAAAACTACCACCTGATTAAAGCGGAAGCCCAGGTAAAACCGCTGCCAAAGGCTGCCAGGCAAACAAGGTCGCCGCTTTTAATACGGCCTTCTTCTACAGCTTCGCTCAAGGCAATGGGAACAGAGGCAGCCGTGGTGTTTCCGTATTTCTGAATATTGCTCATAACCTTTTCTTCCGGCAGGCCCATCTTTTGCTGGATAAAGCTTGTGATCCGAAGGTTAGCCTGATGCGGCACAAGCATATCAATATCAGATGCTTTATAGCCATTCTTTTGAAGTGCTTCTTCAATCACTTCAGGAAAGCGGGTAACCGCATGTTTGAACACCAGGTTGCCGTTCATGTAAGGATAAATGGTGCCTTCATCGATCATGGCATGCGTAAGGCGCTCTTTCTTGTTGCTGTCCGGAGCCAGTACTGCCAACTCTTCGGCATGTTCCCCATCCGCATGAAGGTGAGTAGAAAGAATGCCTTGTTCGTTGCTGTCAGCTGGCGTAAGCACCACAGCACCGGCACCGTCGCCAAAAATAACCGATACGGCACGGCCCCGGGTAGAAAAGTCAAGCCCGCTGGAGTGTATTTCGGAGCCCACAACCAGCACATTGTTGTACATGCCTGTTTTGATAAACTGATCGCCTACCGAAAGCGCGTAGATAAAGCCGGAGCATTGGTTCCGGATATCCAGTGCAGGAATCTCCTTTAAGCCCAGTTCGCGCTGCAAGAGCACGCCAGAGCCCGGGAAAATGTAGTCAGGGCTAAGTGTGGCAAAAACGATCAGATCAAGGTCAGAAGCCTCCAGGTTCGCTGCTGCTAATGCTTTGCGTGCCGCCTTGGCACCCATATTGGCTGTTGTGTCAACGCCTTCTTCAAAATAATGTCTTTCTTTGATGCCTGTTCTTTCCTGGATCCATTCATCGGTGGTATCCATTATTTTCTCCAGGTCTTTATTGGTAACTACTTGCTCAGGTACATAATGTCCTACACCTGCTATTTTCGAATTGCGCATAAGTTGTTGAGTTATGGTCCAAATATACTCTTATTTAATGAATTTAGATTTGTCTAAAAATATTTTTATGAATTTTATTTAAGTAAAGGTGCTATGGCTTTCAGCAGCTTTTCTTCTTCCTGCTGCCAGAAAACCTCTTCGGGTATGCCATTTTTATAAAAGCTGCTTTGCATCAGTTGCAGCAGCAGACCTTCTGCTTCCGCAGCCCTGAAATCTATTGCCAACCCCGCGTTATAACGTTCTACTAAAGCTTGCCAGTAAGGGTTGGCTTGTATAAGAAAGGGAAGTGCATGTGCAGCGTATTCATAGATTTTGGTGGGGATGCAGCGAAAGGTGCTCTCGTTGGGCCTGTAAGGCAGAAGCCCCAGGTCGGCCATGCGAATCTGCTCGATGATCTGCGAATGCGGCACCAGTCTGTTGCCGCCAATCAACGTGATGTAAGGCTTGTTCTGTATGGCAAGCTGTAGTTTGTGGTAGGTTTCCTGCCGGGCACAGTAACCTATTATGGTAAGGTGTATATTCCGTTTCGTTTGCCAGAGCATATCGGCCAGTGCGACAGCTTCAAAAATGCCATACACTTCTGAGATAGTGCCGGTATAGAGAAGCTTTAGTGTGTCCTGGGGGAGTAGCACCGGTGTAGCAGGAGTGTGGTAGCCTTTGTCGGGCTGGTATTTGTTTTCGAGTACTGTAAAGCGGTTACTTAAAAAAGGAAGTTCCTGCACATAGCTTCTTTCTGCCACCAGAAAATGAGAAACGGCCGGTGCTGTTAATTGCTCTGCCTGCTCTACCCCGAAGGCCAGCAACTGCTTTATGCTACCGCTGTAGATGTGCTGGGTACGAAGATTCAGGGCATAGTTTTCCCGGATGTCATACACCATGCGGCAATTATGAAATTTGCAATAGGTGTAGCTAACCAACAGTAATTCATGGGTGCTAACTATGATAAGTTGAGGCTTTACTTGAAGTAAGAATCTGAAGAATTTTATTTGTGCGGCGGCTCTTCCCAAACTTAGTCTTTTAAATGAGAAGATGGGATGTAAAAAAATGCCCGGTGGCAATTGCTCTGGAGCCGGTGCCTGATAGGCTGCAATATGTACGTTTGCACCTTCCAGTTTGTTAAGCGATAAAGCCAGTTTCTCATAAAGCCGTGTGTCGTTCACGGGCTTTAGTAAAGATGTAATAACTATTCTCTTTTCAGACATCGGCTAAATTTAATACTTTTGTGCATTAATTATAACGAACAGACATTTACATGGCGCTTCAACAAATAATAGAAGAGGCCTGGGAAAACCGGGCATTACTACAAGAGCAGTCTACTATAGAGGCTATCCGTGCCGTTATAGAAGAACTGGATAAAGGCCGTTTACGCGTGGCTGAACCTGCAGGCGACGACTGGCAGGTAAACGAGTGGGTAAAGAAAGCGGTGTTGCTTTACTTCCCTATCCAGACCATGCAAACCATAGAGGTAGGTCCTTTTGAGTTTCATGATAAGATGGCGCTTAAAACAAACTATGCGCAACTTGGTGTGCGTGTAGTACCTCACGCTGTTGCCCGTTATGGTGCTTTCCTGGCAAAAGGTGTTATCATGATGCCTTCTTATGTAAACATTGGTGCTTACGTGGACGAAGGCACAATGGTGGATACATGGGCTACGGTAGGTAGCTGTGCTCAGATTGGTAAAAATGTACACCTGAGCGGTGGTGTTGGCATTGGTGGTGTATTGGAGCCGGTACAAGCTGCGCCGGTTATAGTTGGCGACAATGCCTTTATCGGATCCAGAAGTATACTGGTGGAAGGGTGCCGCATTGGAAATGAGGCTGTGATTGGTGCCGGCGTAACAATTACAGGAAGCTCTAAGATTATTGATGTAACCGGCGATGAGCCGAAAGAATACAGAGGTTATGTGCCTCCCCGCTCTGTGGTTATTCCTGGTTCTTATACCAAGAAGTTTCCTGCTGGTGATTTCCAGGTACCTTGTGCCCTTATTATTGGACAACGCAAAGCCAGCACAGACCTGAAAACATCTTTGAACGACGTTCTGCGCGACCATGCAGTAGCAGTTTAAAGGAGTTATAGAGTTAGAAAGTTAGAGAGTTAAACTTGATGAAAAACAAACTCTAACTTTCTAACTTTTCAACTTTCAACTCTTCCCTCTTTAGCTCTTTTTAAACCTGTCGGCTACCACAAGGTCTTTGGTGCCGTGTGTCCAGGAGTAGAAACCCTGGCCGGATTTAACACCTTTGTGGCCTGCCTGTACCATGTTTACCAGCAGTGGACAGGGGGCATACTTCGGATTGCCGAAACCATCGTGCAACACATGCAGAATAGACAGGCAAACATCCAGGCCGATAAAATCGGCTAACTGCAAAGGCCCCATCGGGTGAGCCATCCCCAGCTTCATAATAGTGTCTATCTCTTCAACTCCTGCCACACCTTCATAAAGGCTGTAGATAGCCTCGTTGATCATTGGCATCAGGATACGATTGGCAACAAAGCCAGGGTAATCGTTACACTCGGTTGGAGTTTTACCTAACTGCTTAGATATTTCCATAATTTCAGTTGTAACAGCATCAGAAGTGGAGTAGCCCCTGATAATCTCAACCAGCTTCATAACCGGCACCGGGTTCATAAAGTGCATGCCGATTACTTTGTCAGGCCGGTCGGTTACAGATGCTATTCTGGTAATGGAAATGGAAGAAGTGTTGGAAGCTAGTATCGCCTCCGGCTTTGTAAAAGCAGCCAGGTCTTTAAAAATCTTAAGTTTCATGTCTACATTCTCCGTAGCGGCTTCTACTACCAGATCAGCATCTCTTACACCTTCCTCCAGCGAAGTATAGGTTTTGATATGGGCAAGGGTCTGCTCTTTTTGTTCTTCTGTCAGGTTTCCCTTTGCAATAATTCGATCAAGGTTTTTTGTAATGGTGGCCACTCCTTTTTGTAGAGCCTCCTCAGAAACATCGACCAGTGCCACAGGGAATCCGTTTTGCGCAAAAACATGTGCAATGCCATTTCCCATTGTGCCTGAGCCAATTACAGCTATGTTCTTCATAGTGGATTAAGCGTAAATTTTTTGTTCAAGTATTACAAAGCTATAAGAATTTAGGGGTAATCACGGCTAACATAAATCTTAAGTTTAAAAAGTACAATATTGTGCTGGTGATAAGTTTTTATTGAATGGCTGTATTAAAAGCTTTTAATGCTTTTGCAGCAGGTAAAATTATGCAGCACCAGAATATGGTCCGCAACAGAAATGATGCTGTAAATCAGGTAGGTGTACCCTTATGCAGGATACTGGTCAGATTTGCCTAAGAAGTAACAATTGATTAATATATTTAAAAAAATGCTTTTTAGTAAATCTTTTATCAAAGCCTTTCGTAAAAACAAACCAAAATAATACAACTACATGAGTGTTCTGACCCTTTCAGAAATATGACTGATAGTTTACATGATTGTAGTTACATGTAAAACAAAACATAAAAATAACTATGGGAAATTTATTGTATATAATAGCAGTAGTACTTGTCATTTTTTGGCTTATCGGTTTCTTAGGATTTCCTAGTGCTGTAGGCGGTATTATTCACGTGCTACTAGTATTAGCCGTAATAGCAGTTCTGTTACGCCTGATACGTGGGGTTTAACCATTTGAGTTAAACATCGTTAAGAGTATTAAATATTTATGTTTAAAGATAATCAAATAAAACTATGGGAAATTTATTGTATATAATAGCTGTGGTGCTAGTCATATTTTGGCTGATCGGATTCATCGGTTTTCCTGATGCCGTAGGTGGATTGATTCACATCCTTCTAGTTATTGCCGTAATCGTGGTGCTGTTACGCCTGATACGGGGCTAACACTGGTACATACACATAAAAAGGGCTGCTATACGAGGTATAGCAGCCCTTTTCTTTTTACATATTTTTGTTTACTCAACTCCCCGGCCCAGAGGAATATTAAAGCCAAACCTGATAACCGGATTTGAATAAGGCGTGTAGGGGCTGTTGCTCAGGTTATACAGAAAATAAAGGTCTGCTGATGCACCACGACCGCCCAGGCGCTGCCTGTAGCCTAAGCCAAGCAGAGGAGTGTCTTCTGTACGTCTGGACGAAAGTATATTGCCAAAACTATCCTGCTCTTTTAGTTGCAGGCTAAGGATCTCGTACTCGCCATGTGCCAGAATGCGGCCCCCTAAAAAGCTTTCTTCGAGGTTAAGAAACTCCTGCTGCACAAAAAACTTAACGCCATAGTTCTGCATACTTACTCTGCCTGCTGGCCTGCCTGTATAGTAGTCTTCCAGCCTGATGCTCTGGTATTGGTAAACCAAACCACCTCCAAACCAGAACTTATCAGTAGCCATATATCCCAGAATAGGCGAGAGCGAAATATTGGTATAGTAGCCAAATTGCAAGCCAAATCCGCCACCAGTATAAAGCCTGTCCATCAGGGTAGGCCTTTCTTCAGCACCGGCAGTCTGCTCCACTGGAGCCGCCACAGGCGGAGGCGTCTGTACAGGTGGTATCGGGCGGGTCTGTTGTGGTGTCCGCTCTACCGGAACAGGAGTAGGGCCCGTTGGAAGCTCAGTTTTTCTGCGTACAGTATCCGGCTGCGTTTGCGCCTGTGCGGTAAAGCCAAGTGCTAAAAACAAAAGCAAAGCCGCTAACCTGCCTGTTGTGCAAAAATATTGTTGCATGTTTACGTTTCTATGTTGGTTATACCCCTGTAACGTTATACAAGGGCTGACTTATACATTTTCTTACGCAACTCTCTGATTGTTTCATCGGCCAGGTACTCTTCGTAGCTCATTTTCTTATCGATAATACCACCAGGTGTTAACTCAATGATACGGTTTGCAATGGTATCCACAAACTGTAAGTCGTGCGAGGAGAAAAGAACCGTACCATCGAAATCGCGCAGAGAGTTGTTTAGTGCCTGAATAGATTCCAGGTCCAGGTGATTGGTCGGTTCGTCCATGACAAGCAGGTTGCCAGACTGAAGCATCATTCTGGAGAACATGCAGCGCACTTTCTCTCCTCCCGATAATACACTCGCTTTTTTAAGGGATTCTTCCCCCGAAAAGAGCATACGGCCCAGGAAGCCACGAATAAAGCTTTCGTCTTTCTCCGTTGAGAACTGGCGTAACCAGTCTACCAGGTTCAGGTTGGTGCTGAAGAACTCCTCGTTATCTTTAGGGAAGAAAGAAGCCGTGATGGTGGTGCCCCATTTGTATTCGCCGCTATCTGGCGCCATCTCACCCATAATTACTTTAAAGAAGGTAGAGGCTGCCAGGTCGTTTCGGCCTAAAATGGCAATCTTGTCGCCTTTGTCTACCATAAAGGTAACATCACTGAAGATAGTGGTGCCATCGATGGACTTGCTCAGGTTCTCGACATTTAGCAGCTGGTTACCGGCTTCACGCTCAGGCTTAAAAGCAATGTAAGGGTATTTACGTGATGAAGGTTTGATGTCCTCCACCGTAAGTTTTTCCAACAGCTTGGCACGGGAGGTAGCCTGTTTCGATTTAGAAGCATTGGCGCTAAAGCGACGGATAAATTCCTCCAGCTCTTTACGCTTATCTTCTGTCTTTTTATTGGCATCCGTACGCTGTTTCAATGCCAGCTGGCTGGACTCATACCAGAAAGAGTAGTTGCCGGCATACATCTGAATTTTACCAAAGTCGATGTCGGCTACGTGGGTACAAACAGCATCCAGGAAGTGGCGGTCGTGCGACACCACAATTACTGTATTCTGGAAGTTATCGAGGAAGTTCTCTAACCACATAATAGACTCAGCGTCCAGATGGTTGGTAGGCTCGTCGAGCAACAGGATGTCAGGGTTGCCAAATAAAGCCTGTGCCAGGAGTACACGCACCTTTTCGCTACCACTCAGGTCTTTCATTAAGCTATAATGCAGGTCTTCGCTAATGCCCAAGCCGCTTAATAGTTCGGCCGCTTCGTACTCCGCGTTCCATCCTTCCATGTCGGCAAACTCACCTTCCAACTCAGCGGCACGAATACCGTCTTCTTCAGAAAAGTCTGGTTTGGCATAAATAGCATCTTTTTCCTGCATAATGTCATACAGCCGTTTGTGGCCCATGATCACTGTCTGAAGCGTAGGAAATTCATCGTAGGCAAAGTGGTTCTGCTTTAAAACAGCCAGTCGTGCATTGGCAGGAATATCTACAGAACCAGTGTTCGGCTCAATTTCGCCGGAAAGTATTTTAAGGAAAGTTGACTTACCTGCACCATTGGCTCCGATAAGGCCATAGCAGTTACCAGGGGTAAACTTTATTGTAACGTCTTCAAATAAGGTGCGCTTGCCGTAAGCCAGGCTTACATTGCTCGTACTGATCATATACCGCTATAAATAAGATGTAGAATTTCTATTGCAGTGCAAAACTACAAAATAATTGTGTGCTTTGAATAAAAGCTCTAAAAACCAAGCAGGTAAGCTGTTAATGCCGCTTGCTAAGTCATTTTTTATGAGCTGGTTCCATTGGAAAACCTAAAAATATATGGTTCAAACCACAACGCCAGCCCGCCTAATCTAGTATGTTAATTTAGTTATATAAGCTAAAGTGAACAATACAGATCGGCCGGCACAAATAATGTGCTACTGATTTAACCATTCATCAGCCTAAACTGTTCATTTTAGCAGGATTTTTTGAAATATTAAACTATAAATATTATGGCATCTGGAAAAGTATCATACCAAATGATTTCTTTAAAATATGGAATCTATGTAGGTATCGCTCACATCCTCTTCTTTTTACTGATGGGGGTGCTGGGACTGCATGATTATGTTGAGTTTTCGTTTATAAGCGCCCTGTTTGTAATTGTAGGTATATGCCTGGCCATTGCCAGCTATAAACGTGTAAGGGGCGGCATGCTGAACTATCTGCACGGGTTGGCAATAGGGGCAACGGTAGGAGTAGTTTCTTCTACATTATTAGCACTATTTATGGTAATTTATATCACTGCCTTCGATGCAAGTTACCTGAACAACCTGCAGGCAAGCGCTTTGTTCCCTCAAAGTCTGTCGCTGCTGTCTTTGTTTGTGCTCACCATTATTTATGGCTTAATTCCTGGCTTCCTGATCGGGTTTATTGCCATGCAATGGTATAAACGCCCGGATCATACGATGTCGGAGCGTGTACGATAAAATATCCAGCTAATCAAGAAAACACACACCCTGAACTATGGAGAAAATCGGATTAAAGTACGGCCTGCTGGTTGCAGTAGCCCTTATTGTATATTTTTTGCTGATGCGCCTCATTGGAGTAGAAGATACTATAGAGCTCCGCTTCCTGAATGCCGTTATTATGGCTATAGGTGTAGTAATGGCTATCAAAGCCTATAAAACAGTTCGTAATGGTGACATTCAGTATTTTAAAGGAATAGGCACTGGGGTTTTAACGGCTGTTGTTGCTACGGTTATTTTTGCAGTTTTCATGCTGATTTACATTAAAGCCTTCGACGACAGGTTATTAGAAGTTCTAACAGCAGAAAGCTTGTTTGGAGAAAGAATGACCATAACCCCTGGCGTAGTGGTATTTATTGTGCTGATGCTGGAGGGCGTGATTTCCGGATTCTTTATATCCTTTATAGCCATGCAATGGTTCAAAAAGCCGCAGCACAAAGTTCCCAACAGCCCCTGATGCTTAGCAGCAGGAGCACAAAAAAGGGAGGCAGTTTACTGCCTCCCTTTTTTGTGCCTGGTATAGAGCTATTTCACCAGGTTGTCCGGCCTTTGAATAATCTGTACAACTACTTCATGTAAATCTCCTTCTTTGTCTTCCAGCTTATAAACTACACTAGGATTATCTGCGGCATGGTCAGAAGTAATGTTAATTACTTTTTTTCCGCCTAATCTTTCTTCAAGCATGGGCGATAAATCTCTGAATGCTTTTGCAAAATCTACTTCTATGTCGCTGGGGTTATAATACTTTGTTCTCATATGGGTAAAATTTTACAGCTTGCTATAAAGGCGCTTATAGAGCTGTGCTAAAAAAAATGCTATTTCATAATTCTAGTTTTAGTATACCTAATGCAGCACGTATTGTTACAGAATAAAATATAATAAAATGATATGTTTTGCATTTACTTTATATTGTATAATTTCATCCCTGATTTTAACCAGTGCTGCTTGTCAGAAAAAAGATGTGAGGAGAGGCTAAACTCCTGCAAAAGATTTACGTTAATGTAAATAGTACAATAAACGCATCATTAACTGGGAGGAGCGGGGTTAAGGCTGAATCGTATGAATAAAAAATTACTTCTGATACTATCATTTTTTGCTTTTTCAACTATAGCCGGTAAGGCGCAGGAGCTGCATGTTGTAGACGATAATCTGGATAAACTGGTACTGGCCTGCAGCATTGAAGGTCCTGCTATGGTAAGTCTGGATCTGAAGCACCAGCTGGGCTTAAACCAGGAACAGTTCTCGAAAGTTGAAAAAATCGTGGCCGAAAAATTTGAGCAGCTAAAGGCTGCAGAATCTAAATTTGTTTTTGAGCCTGACTTGCTGCAGCACGAGAAGAGCGAAATCAACTACAAAACAGAGAAAGCACTGAATGCTATACTTACTGCGAAGCAAATGCATGCTTACCTGGAACTGGCAGGTCGCCTGGATTCTAAGTTTCTGACAGATAAATCAGAGCAGGAGTAGCACAGCTCATGTATTAGCCAGTGGCCTGGTATAAGTAATCTCACTTACTTTGTTAAGTGAGTTGAACCTTATTTCAGCTTTGTTAGCCGTTGATAGTTTATTGTTTTCCTGGCATTGGGAGCCGGCTTCCAGGTAGTAGTAAAACATGCGCTGCCCGCGTGACATAAGTTGCTCGCCATCTGGCTTGCCAAGGATATCCCGTATTTCTTTCTCTTCTTTTCCGTATAGTTCTTTCCTGATGGCATCGAAATCACGCTGCATTTCAGCGCGCGTGCCATTGCAGGCATTCTTGTCGTTTATCCAGGTACTGCTGTCAAAGCCTTCTATACGTGCAGGCTCAGAGCAGGAACTGAACAATAATCCGCCAAGTAGCAGTAGGAGAAGATACGTTTTTTTCATAACAGTTTTTATCCTGCGAAGGTAACATGCAGAAGGCTAACACAAAAAGCCTGCAGCTAAATTTTGCTCCCATCCAGGCAAAGTGCTTGAGCAGTAGCGTGTTTACCCTTATCTTTATATGGTCAATCTGCAAAAAAGGTAGGTAAATATTGATTATTTTTATTAAAAACAGGCTTTATCGGAACGAATTAAGTTTAAATGCCTGTTCAACTTGTGAAGCACACCCAAAACTTAATACCAAATATGTTAAGAATTGCTCTAACTTCCTTTACACTCTGCCTGATCTCTTTTATGTCGCCTGGAGCTGTTACTGTTTCTGAAAGCCCTGTTGTGGCAGTAGAAAAGGTAGCTGAGTCTTCGGATCCGGCTGCGGCAACAGCACTGACTTACGAACAAAAGCTATTAGCCTTTGATGAACATATCGGAGCCTTATACGATGAGGCTGCCTTAAAAAAATATGGGCTTTCACAGGAAGTTTTTCGGAATGCGCTGGTTGGATTTCAGAATTTTAAACAAAAAGGCTTGTTAGGTGCTGATAAATCAATTCTTACTGTAATTGATTTTACAAAGTCCAGCCGTGTAAAAAGATTATGGGTAATTGATCTTTCTGCCCGTAAAGTACTGCACCATACCCTGGTGGCGCATGGCCGCAACTCAGGCGAAGATAAAGCGCTGAACTTCTCGAATGCTGCCAACTCCTACATGAGCAGTATGGGTTTTTACCTGACCGATAAAACTTATTATGGCAAGCATGGCTTATCGTTGAGGTTATCGGGAATGGATGCTGCCTTCAATTCTAATGCGATGAGCCGTGCTATTGTGATGCATGGCGCTGACTATGTGAGTGAGGCTTTTGTAAAGCAATATGGCCGCTTAGGGAGAAGTTTGGGCTGCCCGGCTATCCCGCAGGAACTGACAAAACAAATCGTTGAAACCGTTAAAGATAAAACCTGCCTGTATATTCATACAGCAGATAAAAAATATTCGTCAACTTACCTGGACCAGACGCTGGCAGTAGAATCGTTTGCGGCTGAAATGCCACTACTGGCGGTTACGAAATAGGAAAGTATTTTTGTTAGCATTTGTATGCTGAAAGAGCCCGTACTGGTTTAAGTACGGGCTCTTTTTATGTACAGAAGGCTTGCTTATGCCTGGTCTTTCGTGTTTTTAACAAGGCCAATACCGGAAGAAAAGAAAATCAAGCCAACTATAAAGGGAACCAGTGCTGTAAATCTTCCTAATGCTACCCCGTCGCCACCCATTACAAAAGCATAAGCCCCCCATATAATGCCGATTATTCCCAAGATAGTTAATACGGCACCAAATGTTCGTTTCATATTCATAGTTTTCTGTTTTATAGTCTGACTACTTGCGTAGTAAATGCTCTTGTATTACGAAAATCCTATAATTGCGGATAACAATACGATAGATATTGCAGCATCTTTTTTAGCATTTGCTAGTAGGCGTTTCTAAAAGTATAGTCAGGCAAAAAGCGCTTTAGCACCTTGTAACCCCTCTCTTGATGCATCCGTTCATGCACTGAACATAAGTGCCTTCTGCCGCCTGGCATGTGGGTGTGGAGGTAACATCAACTGACAAAATATTACTATATGAGAGGGATAATAAAATTCCTGGCTGCACTGCTTATTGCGGCGGTTTCGCTGGTGAGCTATTGGTGCAACAGGCAGGAAAACGAATTTACAGGCGAAACGCAGCACGTCGACATGACCGTGGAGCAGGAAATAGCCCTTGGTTTACAGGCCGCCCCTGAAATGGCATCACAATACGGAGGCATGCATCCTGACCAGGAGGCAGCGGCAGAAGTAAAAGCAATAGGGCAGCGCCTGGTAAAAAGCACCAAAGCAAGCCAGACGCCCTACCAGTTCGACTTCCATTTACTGGCGGATGAATCTACTGTAAACGCTTTTGCCTTACCCGGCGGACAGATCTTTATAACGGCAGGCCTGCTAAAGCGGCTTAATTCCGAGGCACAACTGGCAGGTGTGTTAGGCCACGAAATCGGGCATGTCGTGGCGAGGCATTCGGCAGAGCAACTGGCAAAGGCTAAACTGACGCAGGGATTAACCGGCGCTGCAGCCATTGCCACTTATGATCCGGATAACCCTTCTTCCAGGTCAGGCGCTATTGTGGCAGCTATGATCGGTCAACTGATGAACATGCGCTATGGCAGGCAGGATGAACTGGAGTCTGACCGCCTTGCTGTACAACTCACAGGGGCCTCCGGGTACGATCCGCGTGCTATGGTAGAGGTGATGCGCATTCTGGAAGAAGCCAGCGGTGGCTCCAGAGGGCCGGAGTTTACGCAAACGCACCCTAACCCGGGCAACAGAATTGCAGAGATCGAGCAAGCCATACAGCAGGAGTATCCCAATGGTTTGCCTGCCGGACTGATACAATAAGCAACCGTTTGTAATTAAACCTTTTCCCTTGGCTCACTTATTTCAGTAACAATCGTATCAAAACGAGTATGTAATTCAAAAATGCACCCATGCAAGTAAATGAGAAGCACCGCAAGCTACTTTTTGTTCTTAATCCTATTTCAGGTGATATAGAAAAAGAAGACCTGGAAGAGGAGCTGAAGCTGGTATGCGAGGAGTGCCAGATGCTTTCCTCGATCTATAAAACAACCGGCGAACAGGATAAAGAAAAGATACAGGAGCTGCTCCGTGCAGAGCAGTTCGATGCAGTATATGCTGTAGGAGGGGACGGCACTGTAAGCCTGGTTGCGTCTATATTGATAGGGAGCAAGGTGCCGCTGGGCATCATTCCCTTAGGGTCTGGCAACGGACTTTCAAAAGACCTGAACATACCACAGGATACAGAAGAAGCTCTAAGCCTGATCAGGCACCATGTGGTCCGCGAGATAGATACCATCGATCTGAACGGTTATCCTTCTATCCACTTGAGCGACCTGGGCTTTAACGCACTGGTGGTGCAGCGCTTCAGCGAAGGTGATAAACGGGGACCGGGTGCCTATGCCTGGATTGCCCTGCAGGAGTTCATCAGCTATGAACCAAAAAATTACCGTATCGAAACCGACTGCGAAACTTTTGAAGGACCTGCCTTTATGGTAACCATTGCTAATGCCAATGCCTTTGGCAGCAACGCAAATATTAACCCGAACGGAATATTAAATGATGGGAAGTTTGAAATCTGCCTGATAGAACCCTTCCCTAAAGCAGCGGGTATTGGTATTATGTATAAACTTTATACTGAAAGCATAGACGATTCTGTGTATACCAGGCGCTTCAGTTGCAGAAGCGCTACCATCCATAACCTGGAGCAGGAGGTGGTGCATATAGACGGTGAGCCGGTAGAACTGGGCAAGGAAATAAAGGTAACGATGCACTCCAGGAGCCTGAGCGTAATTCTGCCTGTGGGAGAGGTTCTCTGATATTAGACCTCCATTTTTTCCTGCTGTACCTGAATTGTGCTCTTCAACTCTTTTCTGAAGGCGATGTTTCCGCGTTTGTTGTTGTTTTCAGTATCTGCCACTCGGGTTTCCATCCAGATAGCACCGTTGTCGTAGTAGTTGATCACGAAAAAACCCAGTTGCTCTAAGGTGAAGGTGGCTCTGCCTCCTTTTTTTACAAAAGATGTTTTACTGCCAGAGCCGCTTACGATGTAATGGTTCTTCCTGATTTCGAAGTGCTGCAGGTTATGGTCGTGCCCGGCAACATAAATGATATTGCTATAACGATGAAAGATCTGCAGTAGCCTTTTGCGCATACGCTTGTATTTGCGGTGCGACATATCTTCGTAGGCACCAAATAGTTTGCGGTAAAACGGGTACAGCGACCCGAAAATAGGCAGAGGAATATAAAACCGCTTGTGAGCTGCAGTAAGCGGAAATATGTGTTGTTTAATGGTGAATTTACCTCCATGCAGCGCATTGCTGTAAAGCGGGTGATGGGCTGCTACCAGTATCCGCTGGTGCGTGTTCCGGCGGAGTATTTTGTTTAGTTCGAGGTAAAACTGCTCTATGTCGTCGTAGCTGCAGCCGTTTTTAGTACCCATTGGCTTTTCGCCCCGCTGTACCCACCACTGCGTGTTAATGATCAGCAGCAGCAGCCCATCGGCCAGCTGCACGGTGGAAGGGCCCGGACAGCCATTGGGAGGTAAGTAACTGTTTTTGTCCTGCAAGGCTTCCACCACGTACTCCTGCTGGCGAAGCATCTGCTCATAACCACCCTTACGGCCTTTGTTCCAATCATGGTTCCCACTCAGGAAAACAGGCCGTATAGCACCGGATTTCACTACGTTCAGGATAGTATTCAGCCGTGCTGTTGCAGTTTCATAATGCATGCTTCCCTGCGGAGGTAGTCCCACAGGATAAATGTTATCACCTAAAAAAACAGCTGTGCCGGCAGTGGGGTTTTCCTGCTGCCAGTGCTCCAGCATCTGCATAACCGGGTCGGTCCCGTCGGTCGCCACTGCGCCAACATCACCCAGAAAAGCCACTGAATATACTTTTTGGGCATCAGCCGGCGGACAACCTTTTCGCCAGCCAACATCTGCCAGTTTATAGTAAGGTTTGTTTCTGTACTTGCGCTCTTCCAGAAAACTGAACAGGAAGAAGGCCAGTGAGCATACAGAAATTATAACTATAAAGTAAAAAAGCATAAGCCAGTGTTATTTGGGTGTAGTACCTTAAAAGTTTGGTGGTACGATGTTTTTAAAGTGTCCGTTTAGTTTTACCCTTTCCTTTAAGCGTTCTGTTTCCTGCACCAAAGGCAGAATCTGCTGCAGATGCTGCAAAATAAGCGCCTGCCGCTCATATTCGCTTCTGATCTGCAGTAGAGCGTACTCCTGCTCCAGGTTAAAGCCCAGGTGATGGGCTATATCGTAGGTCTTAAAATTATCCTCCAGGTTAATATTCAGCTTACGGATATCCAGCAACTGGTACAGCTGTTGCATAAGCTCCTGTATCTGCTGCTTCATAACAATGTCTTCGTCATCGGCAGAAATAACGTCTTCCACATCGCCGCCAGGGTACAGACGCCCCGATGCACGTTTATCGAACTGCAGGATTTTAATTATACCAACTCCTTCCGTCCGTATATCCATTTCACCGTTCTCATACTTCTTATCAATGGATAGTATCTTTACTTCGGTACCGTATATACCTACATTTTCCTGAATAAAAGTGGGTATACCAAAGGTTTTCTCCTGGACCATACACTCGTGCACCAGTTGCTTATAGCGGGTTTCAAATATGTGCAGGTTCAGTTTTTCGCGCGGAAAAACAACAATGTTTAAAGGAAAAAGGGCGAGATAGCGTGACATACAGGTATAACAGGTACAAAGCCTGATTGTTAGCAGGTTTAAGATCTAAACATATATCTAACACCCTTACGCATGGCCTGCTGTCAGTGTTGGCGCAATGTGTCCGGGTTTATCCGATTTAATTCAACAAGTTCCTGAATTACTTCATGCGCGAACGCTTGCGTTCCATGGTATATACTAACTACCTTTGCGGCCTTTAGAACCGAATATTCTGCATGAAAGCAAAGCGCTTAGGCTTAAGGCAATTCAAGCTCCTTTTCCTGAAATTAATACTGAGTCTGTTTCTGATGAGCATTGCCTGGGTGCTGCTTTACCGTTGGGTATCACCACCTGCTACCTTACACATGATCCAGCGCCGTGCAGAGGGAGGGAAGGCCGGTAAAGAAGATCCTGAAATCAGGTACAGGTTTGTGCGCCTCGAAGAAATGTCTGAGCAGTTGCCTCTGGCCGTTGTGGCCTCGGAAGACCAGTTGTTTCTGCAGCACAACGGCTTTGATTTTGAAGCTATACAGGATGCTTTTAAGCGCAACAGGAAAGGGAAGCAGATAAGAGGGGGCAGTACCATCAGCCAGCAGGTTGCCAAAAACGTATTTCTATGGCATGGGCGTAGTTATCTCCGTAAAGGGGTGGAAGCTTACTTTACAGTGCTGATAGAGCTCCTGTGGAGCAAACAACGGATATTGGAAGTATACCTGAACATTGCAGAAATGGGCGATGGCGTATTCGGTGTAGAAGCTGCCTCACGAAAGTATTTCAGAAAACCGGCGAAGCAGGTAAGTCGTGAACAGGCGGCTTTATTAGCGGCCGTGTTACCTAACCCGATTATCTATTCGGCTCAAAGGCCCTCTGGGTATGTGCTTACCAAACGGGCACGTATTGTAAGAGCCATGCGCCGGCTTGGCGGTGTTAACTATATAAAAACCATACTTCCTGAGCCAGATGAAAAAAAGAAATAACCTGAGATTACTCGTAACAGCGGGCTTGCTGCTAAGCCTGGCAGCCTGTACACAGGTGCCGAAGCAGGAAAACCGGCTAGCAGATCAGGAAGCCGGACTGCAAGAGGTAAAACAGGTGCTGGCTGAGCAGGCTTCTTGCTGGAGCCAGGGAGATCTGGAGTGCTACATGCAGGGCTACTGGCATTCTGATTCGCTGGTATTTATAGGTAAAAGCGGGCTTACCTATGGCTGGCAGCAAACCCTGGATAACTATAAGCGCAGTTATCCTACCACAGATGCCATGGGTAAACTAAAGTTCGATATCCTGGAAACCAAACCCTTAGCTCCGGAAACTATGCTTGTAATCGGAAAGTGGACCCTACTACGGGAAGCAGCCGGTAATATCGACGGACACTTTTCTGTTATTTTCAAACATTTTCCGGAAGGCTGGAAAATAATAGCAGACCACTCAAGCTAAGAACTTTGTTGAATTGGAAATGATGACTGATTGAAGGAGACGCCGCCGCAAGGTATTAGCGTTTTTAACAAAGAACTTTTTGCCAAATGACAAAAGACCATAAAAGTTTACCTCTTAATGGCAACCCTTTTATCCTAAAGCCAGCATACGCTTCTAATTCCTAAACATCTCCCTGTTCGTCAATTTTTGCTTCTTGTTTGATGGCTGGTATGTGTTCGGTAAATATAAAGCCGTGCTTGGCGGCATGTTCAGCGGCCTCAGACGTTTCTTTAACAAGTACCATCTCTACTTCTCCTTCAGCTTTTAAAGCATCCGCAATAGCCACTACTTTACGGGTGTGTTTCTCAATGTTTACATCTCGTATGTAAACAGCCAATATTCTTCCCGGGTGGTTTTGTACCACCTGCTGGTAAATTTCAGCATCTTTCTGACCACTGTCTCCAATCAGAATAAACTTAAGCATCGGATAAGTAATCAGCAGGTTTTCGATCTCCTTGTACTTGTGGCTCATGTGATCAGATGAAAGAAATTTACTTTCATCGATCCCAAAGTCGCGAAGCAGGAGAGGGCCTTGCGGAATATCGTTCAGCTCCAGGAAGTGGTAAAGCAGATCATATGTGTTCCAGGGACTACTGGAAACATAAAAGAAAGGATTATTAAGCTTTCCGTTTCTGCCTAACTGAAGGGAATGATAAAAAGAAGAAACCCCATAAAACGGAATCCGGGAGTGGGCATTGTTCAGTAATACGTTCCTGCCGGTTTGCAGCAGGTTGGTAGCGCCTGTCCGAACAATGGTATCGTCTATATCAGAGATAACGGCATATTCAGCATCAGGGGGTGGTACCAATACATGGGTTGTAGCAGTAACATCCTCTTCCATTTTAACAGGGGCATCCACTAGTTTAATTTCAATCGGGTGCCAGATATCGTCCAGCACCAGGGGTGTTTTTGGCTGAAGGTTTAATACAAAATAACCTTCCACATCGGTTGTCACCGTATATTCCTGCCCCTGAAAATTTAGCTGAACACGAGCGTTCGGGATTTCTGCACTATTAAACCTCCTGTACATGTTCATCAGGTTTTCCCAGAGCGTATCGTCTGCTTCCGATACTGTAATTCCTTTGTCTACCAGCACCCTTCCTTTTACATAAAGCCTGTCTACAGTACCATAACTACGGAACGGCATAATGTGCAGAGGCTTGATCATGTTAAGTTTTCGGCGAAGTTTAAAGGAGAGAGCGTCAAATTTTTCCTCTGTCTTTAAAACTGCTTTTATAGCCTTCTCTTTTGCTTTTTTCATAGGAGTGGGGGCGGTTGTCTGGTGATATAGTTAAATACGGTTCTAGAACCAAGAATGATTTTACAGGCTCAGTGCCCGCTTCAGTTCGGTAAAATCGGTGTCCGGGGCTGAGGTAGTGGAACAGCCTCTCTGTTGTGCCTGTTGCTGTATATTCTGTACCCTGTTTTCGGGGTTCGGGTGCGTGCTCAGGAACTCAGGCGTATTGCCTCCCTGGTTTTCCTGGTTCAGCCGCACAAAGAAGCCTGCCGTGCCGTCGCAGGCGTAATGGTTCGTTCCTGCCAGGTATTGAACCGAAGTATTGTCTGCCTCGGTTTCTGCATCACGGCTAAAACGCAGGCCAGCCAGAGTTCCCGCTAATTGTCCGGCAATCTGCTTCAGTGTGCCCGAGTTGTTGCCCAGTACAACCGAAAGCAGTATTGCTATGCCATAGTCTCTTTGCAGTTGCTGTACGCTATGCCGCCTATCGGCATGCGCTATTTCGTGTGCCAGCACGCCAGCTAAATGATCTTCATCATTCAAGTAACCGATCAGGCCGGTATAAACATAAATATAGCCTCCTGGGGTGGCAAAAGCATTCAGGGTTTCCCTGTCGTTGATGATCTTCACGGTCCAGGCAAATTCGTTACGGTATTTTACCTGGCCGGAGTTAAGTACCCTGTTTACAATATTATCGAGGTGTGTGTAAGCTTTCTGCGTATTGGCATTGCGATCGAGTAACTGCCCGTTCGCACGGTAAGTAGAATCAACCTCATGTGCTACCTGTTGGCCAAGCCTCACATCATCTTCAATGGAAAAGATAACCCCTTCATTGTCTTTGCAGCTGCTGAGCAGGATTATAATCAGGAATAAGGGAAACAGTGATTTAGGTATTGTGTTAGCGTAATTCATTTTTTTGAAGTTTCGTCTAGAACGATCAGGCAGCATTTTCATTTTATCTGTAATCTGCTATTCCCTGATTGTTTTTTGCGTATTACGAGCTTGTTGAGCAGAAAGATTATGAGGCTGCCAGATAAAATACAGCGCATAAAAAAACCCTTGAAATATATCAAGGGCTTCTTTAAAGTGTAGTATATAGCTCTTTTACGGAGAAGCCAGGGAAGGGTTCAGTTTTGTTTTGTTTCCGAAAAAACCTGTTTGGCAAACATAAAAGAAACAGCAAAGGTTAACAATGCGATTACCAGCATGGCAGTCGTAACCAGGAAGGCCATGCCCGCTGTCTGAGTACTTTCCTGTTCCTGCGTTTGTTGTACCATTTCCAGCAGTCTTATAAAGTAAGTACCCGACCGCCAGCCAAGCAGAAGCGTTAATAAACCTGCCTCTGCCGTGCCCATTATAAATGCCCAGCGTTTACCTCTGTTAAGAAAGTGTCCTGCCGTTAAAGCCAGAAATCCACCTATACCACCGGTAATGAGAGCCGTCTTAGCCTGCTCGCCCGCAACGTCTATGGCTACCGCCCCACAGGCGATCATAAAGAATCCGAAAAAAAGGTACAGATACGAAATTTGCTTATGGATTGTCATAGGACGGTATATGATTTCTGAATTCAGCAGCGAAGATAGCAGGCAATGTCTAAGTTTGAAAAGAATAATTTTCAGAAGCTGAGTTCCTGCATCAGGTATAGCGATAGTAGTTATACTTTATACAAATAAACCAGGAGGTGCTATAGGGGCGGGTGCACATCAGTTTAAGGTGCCGTAAAAAATTTAATGGTTATCAAGAGTCTTACGGAAGCACATACAGCAGCACCTTTTAAAACATTTTGTTCGAAGCAACTGTAATGGGAAAGGATGCAGCAACTATAGCTGCAATAGCGTTATGGCAACGAAGCAGAAGGAAAACTTACATGAACTATACGCCGACCCAAGCCGCTCTGCTGCCTGGGCAGGGCTACGATATACAGCAGACTCCAGACCAGGTATTACCAGGAAAAAAACCGGCAAAGGTTTTTATTACCTGAATCCGAAAGGAGAAAGGGTGGAAGATGAGAAAACACTGGAACGAATCAGGAAGATGGTTATTCCTCCTGCCTGGACAGATGTTTGGATCTCAACTCAACCCAAGGGGCACCTGCAGGCAACCGGGCGAGATGAAAAAGGCCGGAAACAATATATATACCATCCGGACTGGGCGAAGGTAAGAAGCCTGACAAAATTCGGTCGGATGATCGCCTTTGGGAAAGTGCTGCCGGAGCTTCGTGAACGTATGGCGAAAGATATCAGCTCCTCCAAATTAAACAAGCAGAAAGTAACAGCTCTTGTACTCACCATCATGGATAATGCCATGATCAGAATCGGAAATCGTACTTATGCCAAAGAAAATAAATCCTATGGCCTTACAACCTTACGCGACCGGCATGTAAAGATTGAAGGAAGTAAGCTGAGGTTTATGTTTAAAGGCAAAAAAGGGGTTGAGCACGAAATAGACCTCAAAGACCGAAGGCTGGCCCGGCTGGTAAAGCAGTGCCGTGATATTCCGGGTTATGATCTGTTTCAGTACTACGACGAGGAAGGTAACAGGCAAACCCTGGACTCAGGCGATGTGAACGATTACCTGCGCGAAGTGACAAAGGAAGATTTTTCGGCTAAAGACTTTCGCACTTGGGGAGGCACTGTGCGCATGGTGGAATGCCTGGAACATGTGGTAGACGAAACTCCTGACCTTGACAAGGAAAAATCTATAAAAGAGGCCGTAAAGCAGGTGGCTAAAGGTTTGGGAAATACACCAACGGTGTGCAGTAAATATTATATTCACCCGGAGGTGGTAAACCTGTTTCGGGAAGACAAGCTGTTACAGTATCTGAAACAGCATGATGCCACCAAACCAGCCAATCCGCATCTTTCCGGCACAGAAGAACTGGTCATTAAAATGCTGGAACGTGTGGCAAAAGAGAAGAAAGCTGCCTAGTGAGGTGAAAGTTGTAATATGTGAGGATTTGAAGATTTGGAAATTTGAAGATGGTAGGTTAATAACCGGATAACATTTAAGAATCAGCAGAACTGCATGAAAGCCAATGCTCTGCTATTAGTAATTGCTAAACATTTATGTATTACATCTTCAAGTTTCCAAATCCTCACATCTTCAAATTCCTACCTGTTCTGTTTGTAGAAGGCTATCAGGCCATTAGTGGAGCTGTCGTGGTCAGCCTGGCTGTCGCCCAGCAGTTCTTTTTCGATGGTGCCGGCCAGTTGCTTACCAAGTTCAACACCCCATTGGTCGAAGCTGTACACATTCCAGATCACGCCCTGAACAAAAACCTTATGCTCATACATGGCAATCAGGCTGCCCAGCGCGAATGGCGTAACCTGTTTAAACATGATAGAAGTGGTGGGTTTGTTGCCTTCAAATACTTTATGCGGTACCAGTGCCTCAAGTTCTTCGGCAGGCATGTTCTTTTTACTCAGCTCCTGGCGCACTTCCTCTTCCGTTTTGCCTTTCATCAATGCCTCGGTCTGGGCAAAGAAGTTAGACAACAGCATCGGGTGGTGTTGACCGATCGGATTATGGCTTACGGCAGGTGCGATAAAATCGCATGGAATCAGGATAGTGCCCTGGTGAATCAGCTGGAAGAATGAGTGCTGGCTATTCGTGCCTGCTGCCCCCCAGATAACCGGCTGCGTTTCGTAATTCACAAACTCACCGTTGCGGGCAGCCGTTTTACCATTACTTTCCATTTGCAACTGCTGCAGGTATTCTGGTAGCAGGCGCAGGTACTGGTCGTAAGGCAATACCGCATGCGTTTGAGCGCCATAAAAGTTGGTGTACCAGATGCTCAGCAATGCCATCAGCACCGGGATATTCTGGCGCATCGGAGCTTCAGCTAAATGCTTGTCCATTGCTTCTGCACCGCGCAGCAGCTCTTCAAATCTATCGTAGCCTAAGGCACAGGCAATCGATAAACCAATGGCTGACCAGAGAGAGAAGCGGCCACCAACCCAATCCCAGAAGCGGAAAGTGTTTTCCGGTGCGATACCGAATTTAGAAACTTCTTCTGTATTAGTTGAAAGCGCTACAAAGTGTTTTTTAACATGTGCTTCATCTTTGGCAGCTTTCAGGAACCAATCCCTGGCTGTATAGGCATTCGAGATGGTTTCTTTGGTGGTAAAGGTTTTGGAAGCAATAATGAAAAGCGACGTTTCAGGGTCTAATTTTTTTAATACCTCTGCCGCATCCGTTCCGTCTACATTCGAAATAAAGTATACCTCTATCCCTGGCTTCTGGTATTTCTTTAGTGCCTCAAATACCATTTGCGGACCCAGGTGTGAGCCGCCAATGCCGATATTGATGATGCTTTCAATTTTTTTGCCTGTATAACCTGTCCATTCGCCGTTGTGGAGTTTATCGCAGAACATTTTCATCTGCTGCTGTACATCCCGTACTTCTGCTAAAACATCTTCTCCATCAACAACCAGTTGTTCGTCTGTAAAATTACGCAAGGCAGTATGTAATACAGCACGTCCTTCTGTTGCATTTATTTTTTCTCCACGCATCATGCTCCTGATAGCTTTAGGCACATTGGTTTCTTCGGCCAGTGCTGCTAAAAGATCAAGTGTTTCTGATGTGATGCGGTTTTTGGAAAGATCGTACAAAGTATCATCCAGTGTAAACGATAAGCTATCGAACCGCTGAGGATCTTCTTTAAATAAATCACGCAAATGCAGCTGCTTGGTTTCTTCAAAATGCGCTTCCAGTTTTTTCCAGGCATCCGTAGAGAGAGGAGAGTTATTTTGTAGCATATATTTCTTTAATATGAATCATAATGATCGCTCAAATAGACTTACAGGCCGCATTGTGCCTGCTAAATCGGGGTTAAGTTTATCAATTTTGGCTGTTTATACAAGCAATACCTTTACTAAAAGCATCGCTTAGATGCTATTTCCGTAAGTTCAGAATAGGAAAGGTGCTGCTAAATTAATTTAGCACTCCATGTAAATTTAAAAGTCTATGACCACTACAAACCCACCGGAACCGGAAAACGAGAACCTTCCAAAGGAGGAAGATGAAAGAAAAGAAGCATCGCCTGCCAGCAAAGAAGAGACAACGGCACCCAGCGGAGAAACACCTGCTGTAAGGCCGGAGCAGGGGCCGGACGTGCCACCCGAAGAACGCACATTGGGCATTCCCTGATCAGCTCATGCACCGCCACAGGCAGTCGGGTTCTTAAGAACAGCAAAATTTTATGTCGGGGTTGTAATTCAAATCATCTGGTTCAACCAAATTTCCTAATGAGGTGCTTTTTCTGAATTTTTTCCCCTGTTTTCCTGATTTTTGCTTCTGCCCAGGCCGATCTTGCCTGGCTTTTATTGCATAAGTAGGCATAAAACTATGGGAGATTAGAAAGTTTAATTATATTGGCAGGAGCGTTCATGAAAAAGAAGTCGGCTTATCAAAGCATAAGTATAGGAGCAGGGGGAGAGAATTTCATGTTTCTGTTTTAACTGGCAACGGTTACGTTCATATAACGTAAGGCATGCAGTTGTTCTTTCTGCCATGCTGCAAGGTTAACCTGTTGTCTTTTGTTTCAGCTTACCAGGAGTGCATAATCGGAATCAAACTATAAATTATCAACTATAATGAGCAACCTGAATAATCTCATCCTTGAGAAAAACATTAAGGCCCTTATCTTCGACATGGATGGTGTAATTACCAGAACTTCAGCGCTGCATGCCGAAGCCTGGAAAAAGATGTGTGATGCTTTTCTTAGACAACGTGGTGAGCAGGATGGGACACAATACGAACCATTCGATTATATAGAAGATTATCGCAAATATGTGGATGGTGTGCCAAGACAGGAAGCCGTTCGCGCTTTTTTTGAATCAAGAGGTATAGAGTTGCCAACCGGTACCAAACACGATACTACCGAAGAAAATACCATAGAAAGTCTGGGCGACCTGAAAAACTTTTATTTCCAGGAACTGCTGAAACAGAATGGCGTGGTGGTGTTTGACGACGCCATTAACTGGGCAAAAGAGCAAAAAGAAAAAGGCATGCACACGGCCATTGTTTCTGCCAGTAAAAACTGCCCGGAAATTTTAAAACGCTCCGGCCTGGAGAGGTTATTCGAGGTACGTGTAGACGGGCTGGTGTCGAATGAGCTAAAACTGAAAGGCAAACCAGAACCGGACATCTTTATAGAAGCAGCCAAACGCCTGAATGTCAAACCGGAAGAAACCGCCATTTTCGAAGATGCCTGGGCTGGAATAGCTGCTGCAAAAGCCGGCGGTTTTGCCTTGGTAGTAGGCGTTGACCGTGGCTCTAACAGTGAACTGCTCGAGCAGCATGGGGCCGACCTGGTGATAAACAATTTCCCAAATTAATCGGGCTAAACAGATTAACAGGAACGGGACTTTAGTCCCGTTCTATGTTTATGGCAAGTATGTGCCGCAACCTCATCTTTTGCATAATTCACCTCAGTAAATTATAAGCGTATAGTGACGGGGGCAGCTTTGTGCTTTCATTTTTTTTATTCAGACTTTTCTAATTCTATTTTATAACCTATGAAAGAAACAGATAACACAGCCATTGTGAAACGAGATGCAAGTGAATTGCCTTCGGCTTTTAAAAAGCGGGACGAAATCCTGCAAAAGCTGCAGGGAAAGCAATTAGCTGTTTTCTTAGATTATGATGGCTGTTTAAGTCCTATCGTAAATGATCCGGATAAAGCGGTTCTTTCTGCCGAAATGAAGGAGGTGCTACAGAACCTGGCTGCTGTTTGTAAAGTTGCCGTGGTAAGCGGCCGTGATCGGCAGAACGTGCAGAACCTGGTACAACTGGAGAATTTATACTATGCGGGTTCGCATGGTTTCGATATAACAGGCCCGGCAGGTATGCAGGCAGAACCCGGAGGTGCCAGTGAGGCGCTGATTGCGCTTGACAAAGCACAAGTGGAGTTAAACGAACTGCTGCAGCACGTGCAGGGGGCGCAGGTAGAACGCAAACGCTATGCTATTGCGGTTCACTATAGAAATGTGGCAGAAGAACAGGTGGAGCAGGTAAAGCGGGTGGTAGATAAAGTGCTTCACGGGCACGATGCTCTTAAAAAAGGCTTAGGGAAAAAGGTAATAGAACTGAAGCCTAACCTGAACTGGCACAAAGGAAAAGCTGTGTTGTGGCTGATGAACGAGTTAGGGCTGCAAGTGCAACAGGTGGTTCCGCTTTATATCGGGGATGATATTACAGATGAAGATGCCTTTGCCACACTGCAGGGAGTGGGCATTGGGGTGCTGGTAGGTGAGCACGATGAGCAGACAGCTGCCGATTATAGCCTGGAGAGTGTAGACGAGGTCAGGGAATTTTTAAGTAATCTTACGCACATTATTCAACACAACTAGTACTTACAAAAAACATCTATCAAAAAACGACTTACTTTCAGATGCAAAAGATAGTAACCATTACGCTTAATCCGGCTTTAGATAAAAGCACGCACGTACAACGGGTACAGCATGAAAAGAAATTACGGTGTGATGAGCCTCGATACGAACCAGGCGGAGGTGGTATAAATGTTTCCAGAGCCATTAAGAAACTTGGCGGAGAATCCTGTGCCTGGTTTTTATCAGGCGGTCCTTCCGGTAAACGGTTGCAGGAGCTTTTGGCAGCAGAAGACGTAAACTTCTGGGCTGCAGAGGCAAAAAACTGGACGCGGGAAAACCTGATGGTGTTTGAAGACGCGACTGGCGAACAGTTCAGATTTGGAATGCCGGGGCCTGAAACCTATGAACCGGAATGGAAGCAGTTCCTGGATAAACTGGAAAATGCAACCGAGCTTCCTGAATATGTGGTAGCCAGTGGCAGTTTACCTCCGGGCGTACCCGAAGATTTTTACCTGCAGCTGGCTGTTATTGCGCATAACAAAGGCTTTAAACTGATAGTAGATACCTCAGGCCCGGCGCTTATGAAAGCAGCAGGAGAGGGCTTATACCTGATTAAGCCGAACCTGGGGGAACTGGCAGAACTGGCCGGCAAAGAACATATTACGGCTATGGAGCAGGAAGAGATTGCCATGCAGGTGCTCAACGAAGGAAAGTGTGAGGTGCTGGTCGTATCGCTGGGGCCGCGTGGTGCGATGATGGCTACCAAAGAGGGCATTCATTACGTGGCCTCGCCTACGGTAAAGCAGCAAAGTGCCGTTGGTGCGGGAGACAGTATGGTGGGTGGTATGGTGCTGAGCCTGCTACAGGGCCGCAGTATGCTGGATGTGGTGCGTTACGGTGTAGCGGCTGGTACAGCCTGCACCATGACTCCGGGTTCTGAACTATGTCGAAAAGAAGACACTGAAAATATTTTCCAGTGGCTGCAGGAGCATAGCTGATACAGGAAATACATAAAAAAAGGTGGAGCTTCAACTCCACCTTTTTTTATGAGGAACACTTAAAAATTAAGCGTTTCTGTTAATGGCATTCAGATCTGCGAAAGCTTCTTTTAAGCGAGCAATAAATGTTTCCTCGCCTTTACGAAGCCATACACGCGGATCATAGAATTTTTTATTTGGCTCATCTGCGCCTTTCGGGTTACCTAACTGGCCTTGCAGGTAATCTTTGTTAGCTTCATAGTAGTTCTTGATACCTTCCCAGAAAGCCCACTGCATATCGGTATCGATGTTCATCTTAATGGCACCGTACTCGATCGCTTCTGTGATTTTAGCTTTCTCAGAACCAGACCCACCGTGGAATACGAAGTTTACCGGGTTATGACCTGTTCCGAATTTTTCTTTGATGAATTCCTGTGAGTTTTTCAGGATTTCCGGACGCAGCTCTACGTTACCTGGCTTGTAAACACCGTGTACATTACCGAAAGCAGCAGCGATGGTAAAGTGGTGGCTTATTTTATTCAGCTCTTCATAAGCATAAGCCACTTCTTCTGGTTGCGTATACAGGCGTGCACTGTCTACATCAGAGTTGTCTACTCCGTCTTCCTCACCACCAGTTACACCCAACTCAATTTCTACGGTCATGCCCATTTTGTCCATACGCTTCAGGTAGCTGGCGCAGGTTTCTACGTTTTCATGAATTTCTTCTTCTGAAAGATCCAGCATATGGGAGCTGAACAGGGGCTTACCATGTTCTTTGAAGTACTTTTCACCAGCATCAAGCAAGCCGTCGATCCAGGGGAGCAGTTTTTTTGCCGCGTGGTCGGTATGTAATACAACAGGAACACCGTAAGCTTCAGCCATTAAATGCACATGATGAGCACCTGCAATAGCACCGGCGATGGCAGATTTCTGAAGTTCGTTTGCCAGACCTTTGCCTGCGTTAAACTGCGCACCACTGTGCGAAAACTGAATAATAACTGGTGAGTTAACCGCTTTAGCTGTCTCTAAAACAGCATTGATCGAGTTTGTGCCGATTACGTTAACTGCCGGTAAAGCAAAGTTATTTTCGTTGGCATATTTGAAGAGTTCTGTTACTTCATCCCCGAATAACACACCAGGTCTGAATCTTGGTTTAGAATCGCTCACGATTTTTATCAATTTTAAAATGTGAAATGCTTGAAAATTTGCTCAATACTAAACTGAATTATTATGAATTCAAAAGTATGGACCTAAAATTACTAGTATATCTCTAAAGAAGCATGTTTTTACAAGTGAAATGTTGAAGTTAAGCGTTATACTGTTCGTAATTCCTCTAAATTTTCGTCTTTTATTCCTTTTCCTTCTACAACACTTTATCCTTTAAACTACGTTCATACCAGCTGAAGCTTTATGCGGTATGGAAACAAAGCAAAACCTTAAACAGTCTTTTCAGGCTGCTTTATTAATTGGTATAGGCATTATGGCCGCTGTCGATGAGATTATCTTTCATCAGGTATTGGGCTGGCATCATTTCTACGATAAAGCAACCCCGGAAATTGGGTTATTAACAGATGGCATTTTACATGCGGCAGAACTGGTGGCTATAGTGGCAGGCTTTTTTATGTTGTCGGATGTAAGGCGAAGGCAGGCATTGGTGCCTTTGCGGGCATGGGCAGGCTTTTTTGTAGGTGCAGGTGGTTTCCAGTTATTCGATGGCCTAATCGATCATAAGGTCCTGAGACTTCACCAGATCCGCTACCAGGTAGACATCCTGCCTTACGACATTGCCTGGAATGTTTCGGCCCTCGTACTGCTGATAATCGGCGGCTTGTTGTGGAGCCGTTCCAGAAGTGCTGTTCATCCCGTGGCGGACTAAAAATACTGAAGATCATTGCTATGCACCAGCATTACACCCAATCCGGCAGCCTTTCGTGGTTACTCCCGCTTTTGCTGGGAGGGCTGTTGCTGGCGCTGTACTGCTGGGGCCTGAGCAGGCAATATAATCTCGGTAAAGGCTGGAATATCCGGCGAACCGTTTATTTTACCATTGGTTGCCTGTTAATGGTGTTTGCCTTACTGCCTCCTGTCATGCAATGGGCGCATCAGGATTTTAGAGTGCATATGGTGCAGCACCTTTTGCTGGGCATGCTGGCACCACTGGGGCTGGTATTAGGAGCGCCTGTTAGCCTGGCGTTAAGAACTGTTCCGGCCAGTGCGGCACGTACACTTGCTTATATTTTAGGCAGTAAGTTGTTTCACCTGGCAGGCCATCCGGTTACAACATTGTTCCTGAATATAGGCGGGATGTACGTCCTTTACCTGACGCCGCTTTATAAGGCAACCCTGACAAACCCTGTGCTGCACTACCTGGTGCACCTGCACTTTCTGGCAGCAGGCTACCTCTTTACCTGGTCGGTTGCCGGACCTGATCCGGCGCCAAGGCGGCCAGGACTACAGGTAAGGCTGGTGGTATTATTTACAGGCATTGCAGCGCATGCTTTCCTGAGCAAATTTATGTACGCTTATTTGTACCCGCTCTACACGCCACACAGTGCAGCGCAAATCCGAAGTGGTGCTAAAATAATGTACTATGGGGGCGACCTGGCAGAGCTGTTGCTGGCGGTAGCGCTTTTTGCCACCTGGTACCGCAGGCAGTCTGTGCCAAGGCAAATCCTGAGTTAGAATACTACTAGCCCCTCATCTCCACCAGGAAGGCTACTATAGCTCAATCGAACACAATTACCTTGTCTTTATTTTTGCCGCGCATATGCCCGCGGATAATCTGCTGTATGTCTTTGTTGTCGTTATACCTGGTAATAGCACCTTTAAAGTCTTCCAGTGCAGCCGCAGAGAAATACTCATCCACAAAACCAAAGCCAAGGTAGGTGCCGTTTTCAATCACGACCACCGATTTTTCGCCGGGTTCACGGCCTTTACCGATAATCACAAAGCTGTTGTGTTCAAAGGTGAAAGATTCTATGGCCGCATCCACGCGCGCGTTGTATACTTCCGGACTTTCCTGGCCTATACAGGCACCGTTGCATTGGTGTACCTGGTAATCGAAACAGGCGCCATTGGTTTTGTAAAGATTGCAGAGTTTCTGGCAAAGGTTGTACTTAGACACCTTGTGAAACAGAAAGCCTTTTGCTTTAAACTGGTTTGATAAAGCAATGATAGGCGTCATGCTCACATTATCAGCCTTGTTAATGCTGCCATAGGTCAGGCGCTTATACCCGTTGCTGTCTTCGTACATAAAAATGCCGGTGTTAAACACGCTGCGCCGCTGCTGGCGGTTATAATGCGGCTTCATGCGCTTTATTTCAGCCGACTCGAACAATAAAGCTACCAGTTCGTTGCCCATCAGTTCATAGGTTATATCAGCAATCTGATTTTTAAACTCAATAGACTTCCGGCTCTTGTAGTCGATGTTGAAGTGCTGAATAATTCTTTTTCGAATGTTGATGCTCTTTCCCACATAAATTACCTCGCCTTTATCGTTGTGGAAATAATAAACACCGGGCACAAGCGGCAAAGCATCAATTTGTTCTTTAGAAATAGCAGGCGGCAGAAGAGAAGTTTTGATTTCCTGCTTCAGCTGTTCCGAAGGCTCTGCCATATGCTGCGCACCATCAATAACAGGCCTGTTAATCTTGATAAGTTTATCAAAGAGCTTTGCAGTGGCCTCAGCGTCGCCAATAGCCCGGTGCCGCTGCTGCAGATCAATGTCAATGCTTTTGCAAAGTTTGCCCAGGCTATAGGATGGAAGTCCGGGAATGAGGGAACGGCTTAAGCGAACGGTGCAAAGCGTCTTTCGCTGAAATGTAAAGCCCAGGTCGGCAAATTCTTTTTTCAGGAAAGAGTAGTCGAAGCGAACATTATGCGCTACAAATACTTTACCCTCTGTGAATTCCACTATCTCTTTGGCCACTTCGTAAAACTTAGGCGCGTCCTGCACCATTTCATCTGAAATGCCGGTAAGCTGGGTAATAAAGTATGGGATCGGCCGCTGCGGGTTGATCAGTGTAGCGTATTTATCAACTATCTGATGGCCATCATGAATGAAAATGGCTATCTCTGTTATCTTGTCCTGCGCAGGCTGGCTGCCTGTGGTTTCAATATCGATGATGGCGTACAAGCTGCTATTAATTAATAGGCTAAAAACAATTGTTCGTCAGCTGAGGCAGCTGCTATGGTTTAAACCAATATTTTTAGTAATACGTTTCAAAAAAGCTTTGTTTCGCCAAGGTTTGCAAACAAGTTTAGCAAACTATAGTTTTTCCTCGCCTTCCTTTTTGGCTTTTTTCCTGATTTTGTCGAACATCCGGTTGAAGCGGGCCGGTTTTTTAGGTTTAACATCGTCGATATCAGCCAGTAGAAACCCGAACGGACGAAGCGGTTCATACGCATCGAAAATCACTTTCAGCGTAGCAATCATCGGAATAGAGATAATCATACCTGCTGCTCCCCATATCTCGCCCCCGATAAGTAATGCGATAATGGCTGCGAACGGATTTATACTTACCTTGGAGCCAACCACAAACGGCGTAATGAAATTACCCTCCAGGAACTGCACAAACGAAAAAACGCCGATTACCAGCAGAGCATCTATCAGGTTACCGGTGGTGGCCAGGGTAAAAAGAGCCGGTAACATAGCACCAATCAGGATACCTATATAAGGTATAATGGTTAGTATGGAGGCAAACACTCCAAAGAAGATGGCATACTTTACATTGAGCAGCAGCAAGCCGGCAGAGTTAAGCAACGATACAATCACGATTACGATCATCAGCCCGGTAATGTAGCTCTGCACCACATGTTGTATATCGCTCAAGGTATGGTTTAAGCTGCTTCTGCGGTCTTTCGGCACAAACTGAAACAGGAACATCTGCAGGTGATTCCGGTAATAAAGAAAGCAGAATATATAGATCGGGATAATGGTTACAGTGGTAAGGGCACCTGTAGTGGTAGAGATGGTGCTGCCTACCAGGCTGGTGCCTACCTCCCGTAAGTTGCCGATGCTGCTTCGGATCAGATCGCTTTTGTTGGATGGCGGAATGTCGAACTTCTGGTACAGGAACTCCTGCACGCGCATCAGCAGCATATCAAAGTTATTGCCAATGGTTTCGAGTTCGGAGGTCAGGCTAACCAGCTGCGAAGACAGGAACCAGACCACCAGCCCCAGCACCACAATAACGACAATCAGGCTGCAGAGAATAGCCAGTGCTCTTGGTACACGCCACTTCTCCAGGTCGCGGGTCATGGGCAGCAGCAGCAGCGCAAAAAGCATGGCAAAAGCCAGCGGCATAAAAATTGCCTTGAAGGTTTGCAGTATATAGATGAGCAGGATCAGTCCCAGCAATATGATCACATATTTAAAGTAACCGGGTAATTTTATTTCCATGTAGTTTAGAAGTTTTCTTTGCTGATAGTTTTAGCAAAAAATAGTAGTGCCAAAGTAAGCAATAGTTGTTTTAATAATATAGTTGATTTAATATATTTTTATGCTAAAAATATTAGTTTCTGTAATTCCGAATATATCTTTTCCTGTTGAACCGACTCCTTAAAATAATGGTTATACTAGTATAACAACTCAAAATTGCTTATCTTTGATTTTGGATAACTAAAATTATTAGCAATTTATCAGAGGTACGTAAAGCTGTGAGTATGGATAAGATCTTGCAGCCGGTTTCTTTTAATTTTATATATTTCCGATCGATTCTACGGTAACACATACAATACGCTTACATAATGGCAGAGTTAGAGCATAATTACAACGAAGACAGTATCCGTTCGCTGGAGCCGCGCGAGCACATCAGGCTGCGCCCCGGTATGTACATCGGCAAGCTGGGAGATGGTTCTTCGGCCGATGACGGTATTTACATTTTGGTGAAAGAGGTAATCGACAACTCCATCGACGAGCACGTGATGGGATTCGGTAAAACCATTGACATTAAGATATCAGACCATAAGGTACAGGTGCGCGACTATGGCCGTGGCATTCCACTGGGCAAGGTAATCGACTGCGTGAGCAAAATCAATACTGGTGGTAAGTACGACAGCAAAGCCTTTCAGAAATCAGTAGGTCTGAATGGTGTGGGTACCAAGGCTGTGAATGCTCTGTCGAGCCATTTCCGCATACAGTCGGTGCGCGACGGCCAAATGAAGGCAGCCGAGTTTGAGCGTGGCGTATTGGTGCAGGACCTGGAATTGCAGGAAACAAGCCAACGTAACGGTACGCTGACAATCTTTACGCCGGACGATACCATTTTCAAGAATTTCCAGTTTAACCTGGAGTACCTGGAGAACCAGATATGGAACTATGTATACCTGAACGCTGGCCTTACCATTAACTTTAATGGTAAGAAGTACTACTCAGAGAATGGGCTGCTGGACCTGCTGCGTAACAAGGCCGATGAAGAAAGCATGCGCTACCCGATCATCCACCTGAGGGGGCAGGATATTGAACTGGCGCTAACGCATGGCAACGACTATGGCGAAGAGTACTATTCTTTTGTAAACGGGCAGTATACCACTATGGGTGGTACCCACCTGGCTGCTTTTAGAGAAGCGGTGGTGAAAACCGTGCGTGAGCATTATAAAAAAGATTACGACGCAGCTGATATACGTGCCTCTATTATAGGTGCGGTTTCGCTGCGTGTGCAGGAGCCTGTATTTGAGTCGCAGACCAAAACTAAGTTGGGTTCTATTGATATGGGACCTGACGGACCGGCTGTACGTGCCTATATCAACGACTTTGTAAAAGAGCACCTCGACAACTACCTGCACAAGAACCCAGCTACGGCCGAGGCGCTGAAGAAGCGTATTGAGCAGAGCGAGCGGGAGCGTAAGGATATGGCCGGCGTGAAAAAGCTGGCGAACCAGCGGGCCAAAAAAGCTAATCTGCACAACCGAAAGCTGCGTGACTGCCGCCTGCACTTTAACGAGGATAAGCATGAGAACTCTTTGCTTTCCACGCTCTTTATCACAGAGGGTGACTCTGCCAGTGGTTCTATTACCAAATCACGCAATGTAGATACAGAAGCAGTATTCAGCTTGCGCGGTAAGCCGCTGAACTGTTTTGGCCTGAAGAAGAAGGTAGTGTACGAAAATGAGGAATTTAACCTGCTGCAGCACGCCCTGAACATTGAAGAAGGCCTTGAAGGCCTGCGCTACAACCGCGTAGTGATTGCAACCGATGCCGACGTGGACGGAATGCACATCCGCCTGCTGTTGCTGACGTTCTTCCTGCAATTCTTCCCGGACCTGGTGCGCAACGGCCACGTGTACATTCTGGAGACACCGCTTTTCCGTGTGCGCAACAAGAAGGAAACCATCTATTGCTACAACGAAACGGAAAAGCAGGAGGCCATCAACAAGCTGGGCAAGAAGCCGGAGATTACCCGGTTTAAAGGTCTGGGCGAAATTTCGCCGGACGAGTTCGGCAAGTTTATAGGCGATAACATTAAACTGAAGCCGGTTATCCTGCACAAGGATACCACGATACAGAAGATTTTGAGCTACTACATGGGCAAAAATACACCGGAGCGCCAGCAGTTCATTATAGAGAATTTGAAGATTGAAAAAGACATAGTAGAGGAAGTATATGCATAACGACGATTTAAACGAAGAATTGCACCATCACGAAGCAGAAGAGCAGGACGTCCATTTTACTGATGGCGAAGAAGAAGTTATACATAACGTCACGCCTGTTTCCGGTCTTTACGAAAACTGGTTCCTCGACTATGCTTCCTATGTAATTCTGGAGCGTGCGGTGCCGGCTATCGAAGATGGTCTGAAGCCGGTGCAGCGCCGTATCCTGCACGCCATGAAAGAGATGGACGATGGTCGCTTTAACAAAGTGGCCAACGTTATTGGGCAAACGATGCAGTACCACCCTCACGGCGATGCTTCCATTGGCGATGCCATGGTGAACCTGGGGCAGAAGGAACTGCTGATCGAAACGCAGGGTAACTGGGGCGATGTGCGCACAGGCGACAGCGCTGCGGCACCTCGTTATATTGAGGCCCGCCTTTCCAAGTTTGCTTTGGACGTGGTATTTAACCCGCAGACAACACAATGGCAGCTGAGCTACGACGGCCGTAAAAACGAGCCTGTAACCTTGCCTGTAAAGTTCCCGCTGCTGCTGGCGCAGGGAGTGGAAGGTATAGCCGTGGGCTTGTCTACGAAGATTATGCCGCACAACTTCCGGGAGCTGATCAAAGGTTCTATAGATGTGCTGAAAGGCCGTAAGACAGAGCTGCTGCCTGACTTCCCGACTGGTGGTCTGGTGGACGTGACGAACTATAATTCTGGTATGCGCGGCGGCAGAATCCGTGTGCGTGCTACTATCGAGAAGGTAGATAAAACCTTGTTGATCATCCGGGATGTGCCTTACGGAACCACCACCACAGGCGTGATGGAATCTATCGTGAAAGCGAGCGAAAACAACAAGATCAAGATTAAGAAGGTGGTGGATAATACAGCGGCTAATGTAGAAATACACGTGCAGCTGCCTCCGGGGGTGTCGCCGGACCTGACCATGGATGCGCTGTATGCCTTCACCGACTGCGAGGTTTCTATTTCTCCGAATACCTGTGTCATCATCGACGAAAAACCGCACTTCCTGAGTGTGGACGAGTTGCTGCGCATATCAACTTTCAAAACGGTAGACCTGCTGAAGCGGGAGCTGGAGATTCGCAAAGGGGAGCTGGAGGACAAGTGGCATCATTCCTCGCTGGAGAAGATCTTTATCGAGAACCGCATCTACCGCGACATAGAAGAATGTGAAACCTGGGAAGCGGTTTTAAATGCTATCGACACAGGTCTGGATCCATTTAAGCCTTTGCTGCGCCGCGAGGTAACAGAAGAAGACATTATTCGCCTGACTGAGATCAGGATCAAGCGTATCTCCAAGTACGACTCCTTTAAAGCCGATGAATATATTAAGAAGCTGGAAGAGGAGATGGCCGAAGTGGACGATAACTTAGCAAACCTGATCCGCTATGCGATTTCCTACTTTGAAGGTTTGATGAAGAAGTATGGCCAGGGACGTGAGCGCAAAACCCAGATCAAAACTTTTGATGTAATTACTGCGCAGAAGGTGGCCATTGCTAACCAGAAGCTGTACATGAACGCCAAGGATGGTTTTATCGGAACCAGCCTGCGCAAAGACGAGTTTGTGTGTGACTGCTCCGATATGGACGACATTATTGTTTTCAGAAAAGATGGAAAGTTCACTGTTACAAAAGTGGCCGACAAAACCTTTGTGGGGAAAGATATTATCATGGCTGCCGTTTACAACAAGAACGACGAGCACATGGTGTATAACATGGTTTATGTGGATGGTAAATCAGGTGTTTCATTTGCGAAGCGTTTCTCAGTGAAATCCATTACACGGGATAAAGAGTACGATTTAACAAAAGGAGAGAAGGGATCTAAAGTACATTATTTCACTGCTAATCCCAACTCTGAGTCTGAAGTAGTAACTGTTACCCTGGCGCCGAATGCCTCTGCCCGTAACAAAGTCTTTGATTTCGACTTTGCCGAGCTGATGATCAAAGGCAAAGGCTCCAACGGAAACATAGTAACCAAATACCCAATTAAAAAAGTGGTGCAGAAGAGCCTGGGAGAGTCTACTTTAGGCGGTCGTGAGATATTCTACGATGAGGTGATTGGCCGCTTGAATACCGAAGGCCGGGGTCGCTACCTGGGTTCGTTCAACACCGACGATACGATTCTGGTAATTTACGAAGACGGCACCTACGAACAGACCACCTTTGATCTGGCGAACCACTATACAGTTGAGAAGATAAAGGTATTGCAGAAGTTCGATCCGGAGCTGGTGGTATCGGCTATCTATTATGAGGGGGAGAACAAGCAGTACTACGTGAAGCGCTTTAAAATTGAAACAACTACCATTGCCAAACGCTTCCCATTCATCTCGGAGAGCAAGGGGTCCCGTTTAGAGGCTGTTTCCACGCATCCGGTTCCGCTGGCAGATATTAAGTTCAAGCGCGACAGGAAGAGCGATAAAGAGGCGGAGAAGCTTTTACTAAGTGAGTTTATCGATGTGAAAGGCTGGAAAGCTATGGGTAATAAATTGACTTACTATAAAATAGTAGAGGTTGATATGCCTAAGCAGGAAGAGGTACTTCACGAAGAAAAAGCCAAATCTAAAAAACCGGCTGTTCGCAAAGAACCCATTACGGTACCCTCTGAGTTAAAGGAGCTTGCAGATGAAGCTGCAAAAGCAAGCGGGGCACAACCTGAGTTCGAAGAAGCCGTAGAAGACATAGAAGATGTAAATAATCCAAAAAATCTGTTGAAGAAAAAGAAGCAGTTAAACTTATTCTAAAATAGTTATATTCTTAAAATAAATTTTGGAAAAGTCTTTTAGGTTATTTACATTGTTATACCCGTAATTATCTATGAGAAGGCTTTACACTATTTTATTTATAATGCTATGGATTGGAATGATGCCGTCGGCTGCTTTTGCCGATGGCTCATCCGGTCATGAAGCCCTTTTGAAGCAGGCAGAGACCCTGTTGGTTAATTATAAGGAAAGTGAGGCACTTTCGCTTTATGAGCAGGTGCTGAAAATGGAGCCCGACAACTACGTGGCTTTGTGCAAAGCCAGCATCTTACATGTACGGATAGGAGACAGGTTTAGCGACGATACCCGGAAGATGGAATATTTTTCGAAGGCGAAAAGCTATGCGGAGCAAGCTTATGAATTACACCCTTTCGATGCAGAAGCTAACTTTGCCATGGCAAACTCACTGGCTTACATCGCCAAAGTAGCAGGACCTAAACAACGATTGTCCTTAACCAACCAGATTAAGTCTTTTGCTGATGCTGCTGTAGTGAGTAATCACGGGCATGCGGCTGCGTGGCATTTGCTTGGTCGATGGCATTACAAAATGGCAAATCTGAATTTTGCAGAAGAAGCGGCGGCTAAACTATTTTTTGGCGGTGTTTGTGGCGACGCCAGCAATATACGGGCAGTGGAGTCGATGAAACTTGCGATACAGTATAATCCGGCAAACATCCAGTACTACTTCGATTTGGCTACTATATATAAGGATCTGAAAAAGAAGCAGGATTGTATCAGTACACTGGAGCAGGCGCTTACCCTTGAGTTGGAAACGAAAGAGGAGTTAGAGCTAAGCAGGCGCTGTAAATTAATGCTGCAGGAGCAACTAAAGTAGGTTGCCTAAAGTAAAAAAAAATTGAGAGCCTGCTCCCCGACGGAAGCGGGCTTTTTTGTTAATATTTCGGGCCCGCTATTTTAAAAAAGCGGTAATTATGTAAAGAATAGCTAATTTAGCGCCTGTAAGCGAGGTATAGGCCGGAAATGAGAGACCAATGATGAGGCGATTTTTCTTTTTGCTGCTCCTGACTGGTTCCGTTGCGTTTACGGGTTGCCGTATGGAGGAGAACAATCGGGAGCAACTGGTAAACCTGGAAAAAGTACAGGATAACCCACAGGTGCAACTTACAAACCTGAACCAGGCTATCGAACGGTCGAAGCGCGACGGGAGCTTATACGTGCGGCGAGCCATTGTATACCTGAGAAGCGGAGATGCTGCCAGTGCGCTGGAAGATGTGAATGAAGGGCTGAGACTCGCTAAAAATGACCCGACAGGTTTATTTGTGAAGGCTCAGGTGCTGCGCATCATGGATAAACACCAGGAGGCCTTGCGGCTGGCAAAGCAGGCGGAGCGCAACTCTTACCAGAATCCTGCGCTGTATATTCTTTTAAGCGACCTGTACCTGCACGAAGGCGACCTGGTACACGCCGAAGAATATATAAACCGGGCAATGGAGCAGTCGGCCGATGATGAGTACGCTTTATACTATAAAGGTAGAATTGCGGTGGCCAAAGGAGACAGCACTGCAGCGCTTGCACATTACAAATCAGCTTTAAAACAGGCTCCGGTATTTCTGGAACCTAAAAGGGAACTGGCAGGGCTATACATGGGGCGAAAGGAATATGCCGATGCCCGCCCGTATCTGCTCAATACCTTGGCAGCACGTCCGGAGGATGCTTATTTATGGTACCTGCGGGGAAGGCTTTACCAGGCAGAGCAGAAGCAGGATAGTGCCTTCTGGAGTTTTCGGCAGGCACTGGCTAAAAGCGATACCATTGCAGATGCACATTTTCAGCTGGGGCTGGCACTACATGGCCGCGGCGAAAACGATTCTGCCATTGTGCATCTGGAAAAAATAGGCAGAACGCATGGCCGGCTTCCCAAGTATATGTCTACGCTGGGCAGCAGTTATGAGCGGACAGGCCAGTACCAGAAGTCGTTGCAACAATACAGGCGCTTACTGGCAGCAGAGCCAACGTATACGTATGTATACCAAACCATTGAACGTTTAAAGTATAAAATAGAAAGGCCTCGTACCGATAGCACTGCTGTGTACAGAGGCATAAACTAAAATAGTCAGATAAAACTATAGCATGATTAATATCACACTACCAGATGGCTCTGTTCGCCAGTATCCGAAGGGTGTAACCAGCCTGGAGATCGCGTCGAGCATAAGTGAGGGCCTGGCCCGAAACGTGTTAGCTGCCAAAGTAAACGATACCGTATGGGACATTTCCCGTCCGATTGAGGAAGATGCGAGGGTGCAGTTGCTTACCTGGAACGATGATTTAGGAAAGAATGCGTTCTGGCATTCTTCTGCACACTTACTGGCTGAAGCTCTGGAAGCACTCTATCCGGGCGTTAAATTCGGTATCGGTCCTCCTGTGGAGAATGGATTTTACTACGATGTGGATTTAGGTGACCAGACGTTTTCTCAGGATGATTTTGCCAGGGTGGAGCAGAAAATGCTGGAACTGGCACGCAACAAAAGTGAATTTACCCGAAGAGAAGTGTCTAAGGCTGAAGCCATAGATTATTTCACTAAAAAGGGAGATGAATATAAACTGGATCTGATTAAAGATCTGGAAGACGGCACTATTACCTTCTATGAGCAGGGTAACTTTGTAGACCTTTGCCGCGGGCCCCATTTGCCTAATACAGGCTTTATAAAGGCTGCCAAACTGATGAACGTGGCCGGTGCCTACTGGCGTGGCGATGAAAGCAGAAAGCAGCTTACCCGTATTTACGGCATTACCTTCCCGAAGCAAAAAGAGCTGACAGAGTACCTGGAGCGATTGGAAGAGGCCAAGAAAAGAGATCACCGTAAACTGGGCAGAGAGCTGGAATTGTTTGCTTTTTCAGAGAAAGTAGGTCTGGGTTTACCGCTCTGGTTGCCAAAAGGCACTTTGCTGCGAGAGCGATTAGAGCAGTTCCTGCGTAAGGCGCAAACAAAAGCAGGCTATCAGCCGGTGGTTACGCCTCACATTGGCAGCAAAGAGCTATATGTTACCTCCGGCCACTATGCCAAGTATGGCGCAGATTCGTTCCAGCCGATCAAAACGCCAAACGAAGGGGAGGAGTTCTTCCTGAAGCCGATGAACTGTCCGCACCACTGCGAGATTTATAAAACACGCCCGCGCTCCTATAAAGAGCTGCCGGTGCGACTGGCTGAGTTTGGCACCGTATACCGTTACGAGCAAAGCGGCGAGTTGCATGGTTTAACACGTGTTCGTGGCTTTACCCAGGACGATGCACACATCTTCTGTCGGCCGGACCAGGTAAAGGAAGAGTTTACGAAAGTAATTGACCTGGTGCTGTATGTGTTCAAGGCACTGGGCTTCGAAGATTATACTGCGCAGATTTCGTTGCGGGACCCGGAGAAGAAGGAAAAGTACATTGGTGGCGATGAAGCCTGGGATAAAGCAGAGCAAGCCATTATCGAAGCTGCCACCGAGAAAGGACTTCGTACTGTAACAGAATTGGGTGAGGCTGCGTTTTACGGACCTAAGCTCGACTTTATGGTGAAGGATGCGCTGGGCCGCAGATGGCAGCTGGGAACTATTCAGGTTGATTATCAGTTACCTGAACGCTTCCAGCTGGAATACACAACGGCAGATAACAGCAAAGCCCGCCCTGTTATGATCCACCGGGCCCCGTTTGGCTCCCTGGAGCGGTTCGTGGCGGTACTGATAGAGCACTGTGGCGGTAACTTCCCACTGTGGCTGAGTCCGGAGCAGTTTGCTATTCTGCCGATTTCTGAAAAGTACCAGGAGTTTGCACAGCAGGTTCAGGCCAGGCTGGAGGAAGAAGACATCCGTGGCTTTGTAGACAACCGCGATGAGAAGATCGGGCGTAAAATCCGTGATGCAGAGGTGCGTAAAGTGCCTTACATGCTCATTGTAGGTGAGAAGGAGCAGGAAAACAACGCGGTTTCTGTGCGAAGGCACGGGGAAGGCGACCTGGGCTCTATGCCAGTTGAAGAGTTTATCGGCATGTTTAAGGGCAAAATTGCCGAGATGATCAACAATTAAGATAAATATTTTTTTCTTGATAGATTATTTGCGATATTCGCAGCCTGAATGTAAAAATTAATTTAAGGAGGTAAAACTATAGCTGCACCTAGTAACAAGCGCTTCACCCCACGCGGAAAGGTGGAAGAGCCGTACAGAGTAAATGATAAAATAACTGCCAGAGAAGTAAGGGTAGTTGGCGAAAACGTAGAACAGGGCGTTTATCCGCTGAGAGTTGCTCAGCAAATGGCAAACGAGCAAAACCTGGACCTAGTAGAGATTTCACCTACTGCGAATCCTCCTGTATGCCGTATTATCGACTACTCGAAATTCAAGTACGAGCAGAAGAAAAAGACGCGGGAGATGAAGGCGAAAGCTCAGAAGGTGGTGATCAAGGAGATCCGTTTCGGCCCTAATACCGATGACCACGACTTTGAGTTTAAACTGAAGCATGCGAAATCTTTCCTGGAAAGCGGGTTTAAGATTAAATCGTATGTACATTTCGTGGGCAGAACCATCGTGTTTAAGGAAAGAGGAGAAATCCTGTTGCTTAAATTCGCTCAGGCCCTGGAAGATGTCGCTAAAGTAGAGCAGCTGCCTAAACTGGAAGGAAAGAGAATGTTTCTTATTCTTTCTCCTAAGGTAACAACTCCAGCTAAAAAGTAATTTGTTTTATTAATTATATACACATGCCAAAAGTTAAAACTAAATCTGGAGCAAAGAAGCGTTTTTCTTTGACTGGTACTGGCAAAATTAAGCGTAAACACGCTTTCAAAAGCCACATCCTGACCAAGAAAACGACAAAGCAGAAGCGTAATTTGACTCACACTGGCCTTGTTAGCTCAGCTGATATGGACAGAGTGAAACTGATGCTTCAAATCTAATTCCGGAGAATTAGAAAGGTTAATCAATTAGTACGAACCAAGTGTCTGGTTTAAGGAAGATCGGAAAGATCACCAGCCGCTAAAACTTTAAAAAAATGCCTAGATCGGTAAATGTCGTTGCAGCACGACACAGAAGAAAAAAAATGATGAAAATGGCCAAAGGTTACTTTGGCCGTCGCAAGAACGTATGGACCGTTGCGAAAAACGCAGTTGAAAAAGGTTTAACGTATGCTTACCGCGACAGAAAAGCTAAGAAAAGAGATTTCCGCGCACTTTGGATTCAGCGTATCAATGCAGGTGCTCGTGAGCATGGCATGTCTTATTCTCAGCTAATGGGTGCCCTTAAAAAGGCTAACATCGACCTGAACCGCAAAGTGCTTGCTGACCTGGCGATGAATCACCCGGAAGCTTTCACAAGCATCATCAATAAAGTAAAGTAATTTACTAGATAATATCTCCGGAAAGGCTTAGCTACTGCTAAGCCTTTTTTGTTTTATAGTTGCCACGGCTTCCTAAAACCAAATTCACTTTTTAAAGTATACCTGCCTCAGCTGGATGGCTATAAAATTTATCAGTATATTTGGTAACAAGGCCATGGTATAGCACAGATCTGAACATTCTTTATGAAAATAATCGAGTGCCCGCGCGATGCGATGCAGGGGCTGAAGCAGTTCATTCCTACACAAACCAAAATCGCTTATTTAAACCAGCTCTTACAAGTTGGCTTCGATACCATTGACTGCGGTAGTTTTGTTTCTGCTAAGGCTATACCACAAATGCAGGACACGGCAGAGGTGCTGGCCGGCCTGGATATGATAAGCACCTCCTCAAAACTTTTAGCCATTGTTGCCAATGTAAGGGGGGCAGAGGAAGCCGTAAGCCATGAGCAAATTACGTACCTGGGTTTCCCGTTATCTGTTTCCGAAACCTTTCAGCAAAGGAATACCAACAAAAGCATTGCCGAAGCGATAAAGGAACTGGACCGCATACAGGAGCTATGCCAGCAGCATTCAAAAATACTGGTTACCTACATTTCGATGGGGTTTGGCAACTCATACAACGATCCCTGGAATGCGGAAACAGTGGTAAAGTTTGCGGAGACATTGCACCAGTCAGGCGTAAAAATCATTTCCTTATCTGACACAATAGGTGTATCGAATCCCGAAACTATCACATACCTCTTTAAGCACCTGATTCCAGCCTTTCCCGACATAGAGTTCGGAGCACATTTACATACAACTCCCGGTTCCTGGCTGGAAAAAGCTGAGGCAGCTTACGAGGCAGGTTGTCAGCGTTTTGATGGGGCAATACGCGGATTTGGAGGTTGCCCGATGGCAAATGATGAGCTGATCGGAAACATGGCTACAGAAAATTTGATAAATTACTTCCGTAATATCGGTTTAAATTTAAATATTGATCAGGAAGCGTTTGATAAAGCCATGGCTCAGGCAGGCGCTGTATTTTCATAACTATGGCAAAAAGAATTGTTGTTGATATATTTATTCCCTGCTTCGTAGACCAGTGCTTTCCGGATACGGCCATGAACATGGTAAAGGTGCTGGAAAGGCTAGGCTGTGAGGTGAACTATAATCCTAACCAGACCTGTTGCGGACAGCCTGCCTTTAATGCGGGCTTCTTTGATGAGGCAAGAGAAGTAGCCAATAAATTTCTGGATGATTTTTCAAATGATAGCTCCCACTACATTGTAGCTCCTTCGGCATCTTGCGTAGGTATGGTACGGAATGCTTACCAGGATATTTTTGTAAAATCGTCGAACCTGGTGAAGTACCGCACTATGCAAAAGAAGGTATATGAGCTGACAGAATTCCTGACCGACGTTATCGGCATTGTGAGCGTTCCTGGTGCAGCTTTATTTGGGAAGGCTACTTACCACGATTCCTGTAGTGCCTTAAGAGAGTGTGGCATAAAAGCCGGTCCAAGAGCATTGCTGCAGGGAGTAGAAGGGCTGGAACTAATGGAAATGGAAGATAACGAAACCTGCTGCGGCTTTGGCGGTACGTTTGCGGTAAAGTTTGAAGCCATTTCTTCAGCTATGGCCGAACAGAAAGTAGAGAATGCTTTAGCAACCGGGGCCGACTATATTGTTTCTACTGACTCTAGTTGTTTAATGCACATCGACGCATATATTAAGAAGCAGAATAAGCCTATCAGGACTATGCATATTGTCGATGTATTGGCTAGCGGCTGGTAAAGCTGTTTTGTGGTAAATGAAATGGCATTCCTTACCAGGAATGCCATTTCATTTACATAATAGAGGCTTTGGCTATAAGACAGTAAACAGTATAAGCAGGTAGTGGTTGGAATAATGTATAATTGTACTTCTTTTTTTGAAAAAAACGTACCTGTCTTCATACATATTATCAGATCCACAATTTGTATTAATCTTTCCTAAACGTTGCCAGCAACTTTGTTTTAAAGAGAAATGTAGCTATATAAGCTTATAAATCAATGTAATGCCTTGCAAGAACGCCTTAAGCATATAATTTCTTTTGTTCTGGCTTTCAAAACACGTGTAAAGCTTAAAAAGGGCAAAAGCGGCAAAATAGATATCCGGCAGTAACTACACGGTATTTTCTTCTATAAATACAATTACTTTTATCGCAAGTTTCAGTATACAACAGCGAGGGCATTGTTGGACTTTTGTGAGATAGAAAGGAGCCTCTGATAACGCTGCAAAACTATGAATAAAAATATACTTCTTTTACTAAGCTTCCTGCTTTTCATACCTGTTGCTTACGCGCAGGATGACCCGCAAATTATAGAATCAACTAATACTGATCAGAATATAACCGGTGATAAACCACAGAAATTCGGAATAGCTTTTCAACTTAACAGCTTGAACTACGACGATATTAAAGTAGGTTGGTTTAATTCACATAATGGGTCTCTCGATGATCATACGTTAGAGCAAAATTCTCTTTCAGCCGGAGTGATAGGCTATTATAATGTATCTGATGAAACGTCGCTCCGCTTAAGATTGGGAGCCACCCGGATATCGCTGAAGGAGTATTATGATTTTACGGATGACCAAGGCATAAACAGCGATTTTGCTGCTACAGGTATTCAGACACGCGTTTGCATTGCTCCCGGAGTAGCCTGGAAGTTTACACAGAATAAGCTGCAGTTTTATGCTGGCTTTGAGTTTCCTGTAACCCTTCATGGAGAATTTGCTTTAACAGAGAGCAGAATTCAGTATGAAACCGGCCAAAGTGCTATGGTGGCGCATACTATATTACGCACTGTATTGCCATCTGGCTTTTCGGCCGGCGTCGGGGCATTAGGAGGATTTAACTATTTTTTGAATAAAACTTTTTCGGTTGGTGCTGAGTTTTCTTCCGCTTTACTTTATGCAAAACTTTCAGGAGAGACAACGGCTACTCTATCTACCATCAAACCTGAAAATACAAGTCCGGTAATCATCAATACACAAGATGGAAACAAGGGTGTTACTTTTAACGACAGCCGGTTTTCAATTGGAATTGCTTTCTGGTTTAGCAGCAACAAACCCGTGGAGCAGGAGTAGGGACTCTTATTAGGTGCAATGCAGCTGGGCTTTTAGCAGGCAGAATGTTCTTAAGTCAATTACTTTTATACGTGTTAAAACTATATAGTCCTTGTATATAAAATCTGATTGATTGCGCCCGGTTGTGGCAAATGTTAGATAATGTTCAATTATCTTTACATGTTGTGCAAACATGAATCAGATGCTTCGATACCTGGATAAAGTAAGTAAAAAGCCTGCTCGCTCTGTTATTATAACTTTTCTGCTTATATGGATGGCCGTTAATATCATCCAGGCCTCTTTTATGGAGCTTCATCCGGATGAAGCGTACTATTGGATTTATTCCAGGTTTCTGGATTGGGGATACTTTGATCATCCGCCAATGGTGGCGCTAAGTATTTGGTTAGGCGATAGCATATTTCCCAATAAACTGGGTTTAAGGTTAATTACAATACTTACCACAACAGCCTCCGTTTATCTGTTATGGCTGCTGGTAAGCAGGTATGCGCAAAATGCAGTGCTTTTTATCCTGCTGTTCTGCTCTTTTCTGCTGTTTCATGTGTATGGCTTTATCACCACACCGGATTCGCCACTGCTCCTGTTTAGTATCTTGTTTTTTTACCTCTATGCACGTTATGCGCGGCAGGATTCTATTAAATTAGCCTTGTGCCTTTCGGTTGTTATCGCTTTGCTGCTTTACAGCAAATACCATGGCATTTTGCTTCTGCTTTTTACTATACTATCTAACAGCAAACTCCTGAAGCGACCTTCATTCTGGCTTATCGTAGTTGTATCTGTGTTGCTGTACATCCCGCACATCTGGTGGCAGGTTAGCCACGATTATCCTTCGGTGCAGTACCACCTCTTCGACAGATCGGCTAGACCATACCGGATCAATTTTACACTAGATTTTATTGTAGGGCAGATACTTATTGCAGGTCCGCTGGTAGGTTGGTTTTTATACTGGGCTGCTGCTAAAACAAAGGCTGATGACTATTTGCTAAAGGCATTGAAGTTCAATTTCGCAGGCATATTTATCTTCTTCTTGTTAAGTACCCTTAAAGGCTCTATCGAAGCGCACTGGACGTTATTAGCCTTTCCCCCGGTGTTTGTGCTTGCTTACGTATATTTGAGTAGCAGAACTGTCCCAGGCTGGTTCCTGAAACTGGCCATAGCCAATATCCTGTTAATTGTAATTGCCCGGGTAGTGCTTCTAGTGCCAATTCCGTTTTTGAAAGACTTAAAGCCCCTGAGAGGGTATTTCGGGACAGAGGAATGGGCAAAGCAGGTGCACCGGCAGGCCGGGAACCACTACGTGGTTTTTAACCAGGGCTTTCAGGAACCCTCCAACTATAACTTTTATAACAGAACCGTTAAAAGTCTGGGCTATACATCGCGCTATTACAGGAGAAACCAATTTGATTACTGGCCTGTAGAAGACAGCCTGAGAAATAAAGATGTGTATTTTGTGATGCCACATTCTCATGGAGCTGATGTTGCTCAGGATAGTTTTCCGACAGCAAAAGGCACCCATTATGGCCGTTTGCTGCAAAATGTCAGGTTGTACCAGAAAGTAGCTGTAGGAGTGGAACCCGTGGCTGCTGCCTGGAACCCGGCAGAGGAAAGAATTCTTACCTTGAGCATAAAAAATCCATACCAGGAGGCAATAAACTTTAGCAACCAGGCTTCCGGTACATGGAAGTGTTACCTGGAGTATGGTTTTATGTTGAAAGGTGAAATTGTTGAAATAAATCTTTTAGAAAATGCCCTGGAAGGAGTGATAGTAGCTCCTCAGCAATCAGGACTGGTAAATGTGCGTGTAAAAGCTCCGGCTGAGCCAGGGGAGTATAAGCTGTTCTTTTCTATCAGAACGGACCCCTTTGCGGGCAACAGAAATAGCAAAATGATTAAAGTTAATGTTCAATAAAATGCGTTCCTTCCTTTTAGTTCTCTTCCTGATTGTGTCTTGTGCTATTACTGTTTCCGCACAACATTTTGAGTGGAATGCCAACCTGCATACCTTTGCTGATAACAGGGAGTATGCCAAGTCCGGCAGATTTTCTCAAACTATTTTTGGGGCAAGATTCTCACCAGAAGTAGGTCTTCAGTTAAACAATGCGCACAGCATAAGAGCCGGTTTTAATGCCCTGTATGAATTCGGCGGACATCGATTTCTTTCTGAAATTGATCCGGTGCTTTATTACCAGTATAAAGAGCACAACTTTGACTTTTATATGGGTGTATTCCCCCGTTTCGGGCTGTTAACTGATTACCCACGGGCAATTCTAAACGATACCTTACGCTATTTTAGGCCTAACACAGAAGGAATGCTGCTGAAGTATGAAAACGATCGCTTCAGGCAGACCATGTGGATTGACTGGACAAGCCGCCAGACAGACCTGGACAGGGAGACATTTTTATTTGGTTTCTCCGGACACTATAAAGCAGGTGCATTTTTCCTGAGCCATCATGCCATGATGTTTCATAATGCCGGTCCCGGAATCCCCATTCCGGGAGATAATGTGCAGGATAATGGCGCTTTATCTGTGAAGGCGGGTTTCGACTGGAGCAACCATACGATGTTTGACTCTTTAACTGTAAACGTTGGCGGCCTGATGTCTTTTGAAAGAACAAGAAACGTGACGGGATGGGTAGTGCCTAAAGGAATGCTGATTGAGTTCCATGCAGAACGCTTTCGAATCGGAATTACAAACTCGCTTTATATAGGAGAGGGGCACAACATCATGTATGGTGACAGATTTTATACAGCTAAAACCTACAACAGAACAGACCTTAGCTGGACTCCCATTTCTTTCAGAAATATAGAAGGAAGATTTACATTATCGCTTCATATGCTGGAGGGGGTAGTGGATAACCAGCAGGCTTTCAATTTAAGGTATAACATAGGCGGTAAAAAGCCGATAAGGAACCTGAACTGACTAATTGCTACCTTGCCATAGCTCTATTGGAAATTTTATAGCTACAGTTTGTCAGGCAGAACCAACATCACCATTTCTTTTGCGCAATGGTAAAATTTATAGCACCTTTTTAAGGTTGTGTCCGTATAACTCTGATTAAAGTTTAGTAGCAAATCTTAAACGCTTCTTATACTATAGGTACAAATATCCCTCGCACTTTATCAACTAAACCTATGCTCTATACCGAGACTGATCATTTTACCATTCGTTACAGTGCGCCCTTAAGTATGGTTGAAATTGTTTGGCATGATTCAGTTGCTTCTGATCAGCTACAGGAGGGATTAAATGCAGTTTTAGAGGCTATACAGCATAAGAGCGCTCAGTTCTTTTTAGCAGACGCTCTGAAGCTTAATTTTCTGAAGCACGAAGACCAGGCCTGGATTAAAAATTATTTTCTTCCTGAACTGCACCGGCTGGACGTAACAAGGTTTGCAAGGATTACGGAGCCTAATGTTTTAAGCCTGGCTCTGGTAGAAAATATCATTGACTATGTGCATCTGGAAAGGCATTTCAATTTTGAGATGCAGAGTTTTCATGAAAGAGATACTGCCCTGGAATGGTTATTCAGCGTTGTTCCGGTAGAAACAAAAGCCCTATAGGGGAACTACAGGGCTTATTGTTAATCTAAACACAAACAACCAATTAGATAGTAAGTCACACTATCTCCAATCATCGTGCGGGCCTAAGGCACGATTTTATTATAAGCACATCCGCATTATAAGGCATGCTTCAGAAGCCTTACCAGCTGATTTTCTTTTAATTGGATACAATAGTAGGAAATGTTCCTGGTAAAGCACAGGAAGATATTGTATTGAAAGTAACATGCCATATGATGCTGATTCCTGTAACTTAAGTAACCTTTTTCAGCTCAATACTCCCAATTGATGCTTTTAACGCCAAAATATAAATTTTTAAAAATAAGATATAGGCAAAAAGTAACATCTAGCCTTTCGTGTACCTGCCGTTTATTTCAAGCAGGTAGTTGCTGCAGGTATGAAGAGCAAGAACTGTAATAGTCAGAAACATTCCCGGAAAAAATACCAACCACCAGGCTGCAGTGTTGGAGCGAATGCCTGTAATTATCCTGCCCCAGCTAGCTATATTTGCAGGCATGCCGATACCTAAAAACGATAAGGTTGACTCTAGAGCCATTAAACCTGCCGTACCAAAGATAAATGCCACTACAACTGGTGCCAGTATATTGGGTAGAGCGTGTTTCATAATCAATCTTCTATCGCTGACACCCAAACTGTGAGCGGCTTCAAAGAATGGTAAGTGTCGTACCCGTAGCATTTCGGCCCGGGCCAGTCTGGCTGTACTGGTCCAGCTGGTAAGTATAAGCAGAACAGACAGGTAAAAAAGAGAAGGAGGTAGAAAAGAGGCTACCAAGATGATAAGTATAAACCTGGGAACACTGGAGAAGAGCTCAATCAGGTGTAGTATAGCTTTATCTAAGGGAAAGTAAACCTTATGCTTTAAAAAGGGGGCCTGATTGAGTAATGGCAATAGTAATTTCCAGAGTAAAACGGTAAGAACCAAAAGGCATACGATGCAGCTAAGTGCTTTTTTTAGCGTTAATGCCGCGCCAAGATTGACAGGAAGATACAGACAGAAATATAGCCAGCAGCATAGCCACAAAATGCAGATAAGCATTTTGCTTCTACTTAAGCGAGCACGATTATCGCCGTAGTAACCGGCATAGGCTCCTAGCAGCAAACCCAAAAGCGAAGTAATAACCATTACAGGAATGCTGATCAGGAAAGCGGACCTCGCACCAAAAAGCAAGTTTACCAACACATCGCGCCCAATACCGTCAGTACCCAGCCAATGAACAGCTGTATCCGTTCCCCCGTTTTCCCGGCTGAAAGGAGAAGTAAAAAGATGTTCTAAGTCTAATTCGTTAGGTTGATAGGGAAGCGGGAGCCAGGGAAGCAGCAGTGTGACAATAAATACTATAGCAAGGTAAAGCACGCAAACTCTGAAGATGGCCTTATGCTTGAATAAATGGGCTATGTTACTGAAAACTGTTCTCATGAATTTTGAAAACGAATACGGGGATCAGCCAAAGTATAAAATATATCGGCAACAAAGTGAGCTACAACTTTAAGGACTGCCACCGCTAAAATAATGGCTACTATAACGGCATGATCTCTGGCTAAAACCGATTTTACCAGCAGTGTACCGATGCCTGGTATGGCAAAAATTGTTTCAATGATAACAGCTCCTGCAAACAAAGCCGGTATAAAATCGGCCAATAAGGTTATGATAGGTAATAAGGCGTTCCGCAGTATGTGTTGCCTGATTACCTGACGCTTATCAAGGCCTTTGGCTCGGGCAGTTCTGGCATAATCACTCTGTGCACTATCGGCCAAAGCCCTGTAAAACTGGTTAACCAGGTAAGGTAAATTTGCTAATACCAAGCAGCAGACAGGAAGCACCATGTAAGGCATCTGATACAGGAGGTTTGCTATACCCATTTCTGTTTCAGAACCCGAATAATAGCCTAAACCATAAACCGGGAATACCTGAAGAAAGGATGGACTGGCAAACAGGACCAGCAGTACCAGCGCCAGCACAAAAGTAGGTATACTGTTTATAAGAATCAAAACCGTAGATAAATAGCGGTGAAGTGTTCCCCGCTCTTGCCGCAACATTAGTATGCTTAGCTTCAGTGCTGCAAAAGCTGCTATAACCATACTGAGCAGCACAATAAAAAAAGTATTGCTTGTATAGTTACTTAAGACTTCGAGCACAGGTCGCCCATCCCGTTCAGATACACCAAAATCCCCCTTTAAAAGTTGCTTAAACCAGTTATGGTACTGGTTGCCGGTTCCATGCCAGGTAATGTGGGGTAACAGGTAGGCTAATTCAGCCTGATTTAACATAAGTAAATGCAGGCTGGACCGGAGTTCTTTTACAGCAGTTAAAGTGCATGGAGAAGAGGCCTTTATCTCTACATTCTTAAGTGCAGGGGTGATGTTAGCTGACTTAACCTGCGTGTATAGCATCTCAAGATCAGGCTGGACCAATCTTCTTTCTTCTGGTGTCAGGCTTTTGTTGAGCATCTGGAGCTTCTGGTAGTAAGTTGCTACAGAAGGCCAATGCCCATAGTGCCAGGCAATTTTTTTTACCAGTTCCCTTTCTGCTTCAGGGTAAACCAAATGCAAGGTGTCCGGCTCTACCACTGATCTAACACTGAAATAGAAAAGAGGTTTGTCTTGTCCGGTTCTGGAAAGATATTGTCGGTAAGCTTTCAATCTGGCTTGCGTGGAGGAGGTGCCATATAAGCCTCCTTCTTCCTGCAAAATATACTCGGAGGCTGAATCTCCTGGTAAAAGCCTGCTAACAAAAAATACGCATGATGCCATTACCAGAAGTGCAGGTACAGACAGGAACAGCCTTTTGAGCAGGTATGGCAACATTATTGTTACTATTTTAAAATAAAGGCACCAACATCATAATTAGGTTTAAGTCCAGAAACTTTGGTATTGCCAAACCTTTTATGAATAGCTAATTTATCTTTTTGATAGTAGAGCGGAAGAAAAGCAGCTTCGTCATGAATGATCTCCTGCAAGCGTTTTAGCTGCTTACTCTTGTTTTCTGTGTCTTCGGTAGCAAGTATCGCATCTAACAGGTAATCACTTTCAGGAGTGCCAAAACCAGTATAATTAGCACCTCCCACTTCTGCATAGGAGGTATGCAGAAGTGGCTTAAAATTAAAGACAAAGGGATTTCCGTGCAAAGAGCGGAAAAACAGATCAAACTCATGCGATTTAATTTTCTTGCTGACCATGCTGCTTTCCAAGGCCATTAAAGAAACCGGAATCCCTACCTGTGAGGCCGCTTGTTGAAAAATAAGGGCGGTGTTTTCAAATACTGTATTACCCGCTCTATAAATTATTTCGATGGTAAGCTGCTGCTTTTGCCCGTTAATATTCTGATACCAGCCTTGGCTTTCTTTTATCCATCCAGCCGCTTTCAGCAGATCAATGGCATGTTCTTTATCGAACGTATAGGGTTTTATTCCGGTGTGGTAAAACTCTTTGGCAGAAGGAGGAACAGGCCCTATTGTTTTGGTAGCATAGTTTTGATGCGTCACCTTTATAAAATTATCTACATCCATCAACCAGGCAATGGCCTGCCTGGTTCTTTTGTCAGAGAATTTAGATAATCTGCTGTTAAGTCCTGCATACACAAATTCGTAGGCATCTGGTGAATACAGGTTATAGTTCTGAGAAAAGTTTTGATCCTGCTTCAATTGATCGAATTCAGTGGCGGCAATATCACTTAGTACATCCAGTTGCTCATTTTTGAGAGCGAGTAAGGCGGTTGTATTTTCAGGAATAATTTGAAAATTAATTCTGGAGGGGTTAGCGGTAAGATAGGTGGAGGCTGAACCTGTGTTTTTCCCCCACCAATTATCTTTTCGTTTCAGAGTGATGTATTGGCCTGAACTCCAGGAATCGAGTTCATAACCGCCGCTACCTTTTAAAAGCTCTTTGTTTCGGGCGAAATCAGAGCCATTGAATCGTGTAGCAAATTCATTAAATTCAGTATTCTGCTCAAGTTGGGCCTTTCCAGAAACCAGATCGGCTATACTTACCTGTTGCATAAGCCCGTTCGGATCGAATACTTTGGCTGGTAATATAAAAAAGTCACCAGCCACTAATTCCATTTCAGGGCTAAAGCCCTCGCAAACAAAAGTAAATTTTCTTTCATTGGCAGGGTCTGCAATAAAATCAGTTATAAATTCCAACTGAGGTTTTAGCCTTCCATTATTCAGGAGCGGCGCTTTAATTAATTTCAAAGTGAAAGCAACATCGCTTGCCAGAACAGGACTCCCATCGCTCCATTCCGCTTCCTCCCGAATTGTAAACGTGATATACGTCAGGCTGCCCCGACGTTCGATCACCGGATAAGACTCAGCTAAAACCGGCTTTAATTCATTATCTTCCAGATCAGCACCTAATAAGCTCTGATACAGTAACTTAATGAGTTGTTCAGCTTGTATATTAGTATAGCTGACTGGGTTTAAATTTTCTGGGTCTGCAGAAATATGCACCCTTACTTCTTCTGGCTGGTTTTGATATTGGCCACAAGAGCTGAAAATTATAATGAATGAAAAAAAAAGTAAAATCTTATTCCACATATTGCTCCAATATGATAATGATAGGAGCAATATAGGGAAAAGGCATTACAGAGAAAATTATATTTGAATACTTCTTAGTCGTTATCGGCCCAAGTTGTTGATCCTCCAAAAGTTGAGATAGTGCTACTCTGAGAAGATGTGGTTGTTGTACTAGATTTAGTAGTTTCTACAGTTTTGTCTTTTGCATCTCCATTTCCTGATAGAAGAATAGCTAGGTTAAGTAGAACGGTTGTAACAATTGCTCCCATGATAGTTGTTGTTTCTGTTATTGATTATACTACAAATATTGTAGTATAATCAGCTCAAAAAAAGGAAGGTTTGATTTATAAAGTAACTATGATTTTATTTTAGATAAATATTCTTATTTTATAAATAATGATACAGTATCTTTTATTTATAAGGCGAAAAAATAGTATTGATAGTATTTATTGTTCTATTTGTTAAATATTATTTTGATATTTATTGAAGAAAGTAACATTTAGGATAATAATATTAAAAATTAAATATTTAAATGGAGGAACTAATAAAGATTTCTAAAATAGTAAAGAATAGTCATAATCTTAAAACTGTGCTTCCAGTTAATTATAAATCTCGCAGTTTAGAAGCTGAATTTCTCATCAAGCTTGAAAATGGTGAATTTGTAAGTGATTATGAAGCAGCACAATACTTTTATAGGTCTGATAATAATGATGTTAAGTATAAAATGCTTAAGCACAGGTTGAAGAAAAAACTTTATAACAAGTTATTTTTTGTAGATTTTAGTAAAGTTAAGTCAAAACCGTTTTATGAAAAAGAGCATGAGTGCATATCTCTGTTATTACAGGCAAGAGTACTATTAAGACAGAATGAAAATGAATTATCTTCTATTATTGCAAAAAAAGCATATAATATAGCTGTCGAATATGATTTTACTAGTTTTAAAGCTGAAGCACTGGAATTAATTTTAACATGGTTAACTGAAAAGGGAGATTTAAAAAAATTTAAAATAACAGATAAAGAGTTAAGAAACGTTTATCAATTAATTAGTCTTGAGAGAGAAGCTGTTGGGATTTACCAACTGGTGATGATAAATACAAAAAAATCTATTAAATCTCGCAAAGCTTTTCTTCCTCAATTGCCATCTTTGATCAGTAGAACTGAACAAATTTGGGATCAAACAAAAGCTTATATGGCTTTTAATTCATATTATAGACTTTTTCTTTTATTTAATGAATTTGAAGGTAGCTTCGATAAAGTAATTGATCTGGCCATTCAAGCAGAAGAATGGCTCAAAGAAGGTAAAATAAATACTCATCGTTTCGACTCACGCTATAATAAGTTTATATTAGTTTACTCGCATTTGCGGGCAAAAAATTATGAAAAGGGATTAGAGTATGCTGAGCAGTACCTGGATGAATTTGATTCAAGATCCAGAAACTGGTTTGCTTACATGGAAAACTACTTCTTGCTGGCGCTTCACGCAAGAAAGTATCAAATAGCTCTGAACTTACTTTTCAGGGTTAATAGCAACCCATCTATGTCCGAGATTACCAACGCTGCTAAAGAACGGTGGATGTTATACCGGTCTTACCTTGATCTGGTATTTCCTAACCAACATATGCCCCAAAGTATCAGCGCTTTCCTTTCGGCATTGCCCGAGTACAGCAAAGATAAACAAGGCTTTAATGTGGCAATTTTAATCTACCAGTTTATTCTGTACCTAAATAAAGCCGATATTGAAGGGCTTATTTATCGGATTGAAAGTCTTAAGAAATATATTTTAACACACTTAAAAGATAACTTTAGTTTGCGTAGTCGTCTCTTTCTAAAGCTTTTAATGCTAACTGTGACCGAAAATTATGACCCGAAGCAATGCCGAATTAAAGGGCAAAGCCTATACCAAAGGCTACAGCATACACCAAGCCCTGGAGATGCTTATGCCGAAATTGAAATCATTCCCTATGAATACCTGTGGGAACATATTTTGTCTATTCTGGAAAAGAAGCAATTAAGGGGAGAGTAATTATTCTCGAAAACATAATAAAGCGTCTGACTTAGCAATTTCTTTTTTTGCTAAATTCCCGCATGCAAAAAAATAATCCGACCATTACAAGGGCATGGTGTTTCTACGATTGGGCTAACTCTGTTTACTCACTTGTTATAACATCTACCATATTTCCTATTTATTATAGCGCTGTTGCCAAAGATCCGGTAACAGCGTCTACCATTGTTCCTTTTTTAGGATTCGAACTGGAAAGCGCTGTGCTGTTTTCATATGCTGTTTCTGCTGCTTTTTTAATAATTGCTGCGTTAAGTCCTTTTCTCACGGCTATTGCAGACTATAGCGGTCGTAAGAAATTATTTATGCGGCTTTTTTGCTACATAGGTTCTCTATCCTGTATTGGATTATATTTTTTTACGAGGGAAACCTTCACCTTTTCCGTAATTCTCTTTGTGCTGGCTTCGATTGGCTTTAGTGGCAGTATCGTTTTTTACAATGCTTATTTACCCGAAATTGCTACAGAAGATCAATATGATAAGTTAAGTGCCCAGGGGTTTGCTATGGGGTATATTGGCAGTGTAGTATTACTGGTTTTCAACCTGGCCATGATTCTGCAACCCGGATGGTTTGGTATAGCAGCAGACAATACTAGTTTGCCTCCTCGTATTGCTTTCTTAACCACCGGCTTATGGTGGTTTGGATTTGCTCAGTACTCGTTCTACCACCTGCCGGCGAATGTACACCACCGAAAGCCGAAGGGCAGCTGGGTGCTGAATGGGTTCAGAGAGTTGCAGAAAGTACTGCATCAGGTAAAGGAGTTGCCACTGCTTAAGCGTTACCTGCTGGCTTACTTCTTTTACAATATGGGGGTGCAAACGGTTATGTATGTAGCAACAATCTTTGGAATAGAAGTACTTCAACTGGAAAGCGGAGATCTGATCACCACTATCCTGATCATTCAGTTAGTGGCAATTGCGGGAGCTTATGGCTTTGCCGTCCTTTCAAGAAAGTTCGGAAATATCAAAGCCTTAATGGGGGCTGTTGTTGTCTGGATTGGCATCTGTGTTGGTGCCTATTTTACAGATAATGTATACCAGTTCTACATTTTGGCTGCTATAGTAGGAACAGTTATGGGGGGCGTGCAGTCTTTATCCCGCTCCACCTATTCAAAATTAATTCCGGCTACAACCATCGATAATGCTTCTTTTTTTAGTTTTTATGATGTTACCGAGAAAATTTCAATTGTGTTAGGAACACTTGCCTATGGTGCCATTGCCCAGGTGACGGGTTCTATGCGTAACAGCATACTGGCCTTGCTGGTGTTTTTTGTAGTAGGCTTGTTTTTCCTGTTTTTTGTGAAAGGTAAGAAGTCCTTAGAGCCAGCGGTAGAAGAAGGAACTGTTAGGATAATGAATTAGCAGCCTTCTCATTAAAAAGGCCAGCCTGTTCAAGGCTGGCCTTTTTAATGAGAATGCTAAAAGATTATTTCTTATAAACTAATTTGCCATTTACATAAGTGCGGAGCACTTGCAAAGCACGCATTTCTTCTGGCGAAACAGTTATCAGGTCCCTGTCTACCATAATAAAATCTGCAAACTTTCCGGCTTCTATACTTCCTTTTTCATTTTCCTCGAAAGCAGAGCGGGCAGCCCATATGGTCATTCCTCTCAGCGCTTCTTCACGGCTTAGTGCATTTTCCATCTGAAAGCCTCCAGTTGGATAGTTCTTAGCATCCTGACGAGCAACAGCAGCATGAAATCCGAAGATAGGGTTGATGTCTTCAACCGGGAAGTCGCTGCCCAGCGCTAAATAGCCGTTTTGCTGCATCAGTTCTTTAAAAGGATAAGCATGTTTAAGACGCTCATTCCCTAATCGATCGCCTGCCCAATACATGTCAGAGGTGGCATGTGTAGGCTGTACAGAAGGTATAATACTGAACTGACCGAATTTTTTCATATCAGTAGGCGTAATGATCTGCGCATGCTCAATCCTCCAGCGCTTATCATTCCTGCCACTTAAAACTTCCCCGTAAATATCCAGCAAAAGCCGGTTGGCAGAGTCTCCAATCGCATGTGTGTTCATCTGGAAGTTATGCTGGTTCAGCAAAGCCGCGATGGCTCTAAATTCCTGTTCCGAAGCAAGTAAGAAGCCATAGTGACCAGCTCTGTCGCTGTAGGGTTGCAGCAAACTAGCGCCCCTGGAGCCTAAAGCACCATCAGAATAAATCTTAAAAGAACGAATGTTTAACCTGTCGGTTTTATAAGGGCCATTCTTAAAGTAGTAATCCTGATTTTCCTGTGAAGGGTTTAGCATGGCATAAATACGCATCTGCAGATCACCGCTCTGGTGCATATTGTCCATCAGGTCTACAGTAGACTTGTCGAGGCCGGCATCGGCGATACTGGTCAGGCCAACGGCAAAGCAATTTCTTTCTGCATTTTGTAGTGCCTGGCGCTGTTCCTGCTCATCCGGTGCCGGTATTTTGCTTGTTACCAGGTCAACAGCATTATCAATGAGAATGCCTGTTAGCTTTCCATTTTCAACCTCTACCAGGCCTCCAACTAATTTGGTTTGTGTGGTAATACCCGCCAGGTCCAGTGCTTTCTGGTTTGCCAAAGCAGCATGTCCGTCTACACGGCTAAGAATAACGGGAGTATCCGGGAATAACTGATCCAGCGTATCTTTTGTAGGAAATTCCTTAACCTGCCAGTCGTTTTGGTCCCAGCCCCGGCCTGTAATCCAATCAGCATCAGGGTATCGCTTTTGCTGATCCACCACTTTCTGCACCACCTCCTTATAAGAAGTAGTGCCTACCAGGTCCGCTGATTGTAAAGCCAAACCATAGCGGAAGAAGTGGGAGTGGGCATCTATTAATCCCGGATAAATGGTTTTGCCTTCAGCATCAAGCTCTTCAGAAGCTTTATACTTATTCCGTATAGCTTCTGTAGTGCCTACGTCAATTATTTTCCCGTCTTTTACTGCAAAAGCTTCGGCTTTACCGAAGCTTTCGTTTACAGTATAAATATTACCGTTAAAGACTACCAGGTCGGCTTGCTGGGTGCTGGTACAGCTGCTAAAAAGGGCACTGGAAAGTAAAGCCGCTGCTGTAAGGGCGCGTAAGGTTTTATTCATGAACGGTGCTTATTCAAAACGCATGTGTTTAACAGATTCACCAGAGTTAATTAACTCTAACAAGGCATCAATACCAATGCTCAGGTGTTTTTCTACATAGTTGGACGTTACCAGTTTATCACTTTCAGAAGTCTTCACACCTTCTGGCACCATCGGGTTGTCTGATACAAGCAGAAGGGCTCCGTGAGGTATTTCATTGATAAAGCCAACGGTGAAGATGGTAGCTGTTTCCATATCCACACCCATAGCCCTGATTTGGCGCAGGTATTCTTTGAAATCCTCATCATGCTCCCAAACCCGGCGGTTGGTTGTATAAACGGTACCGGTCCAGTAATCCATTTCATGTTTTTTGATCATGGATGAAACCGCTCTTTGCAGGCGGAAAGATGGCAGCGCCGGAATTTCCGGTGGAAGGTAATCATCGGAAGTACCTTCGCCCCGTATGGCGGCGATAGGAAGAATAAGATCGCCCAACTGGGTTTTCTTTTTTAAACCTCCGCATTTGCCAAGAAATAAAGCCGCCTTCGGTTTTACAGCTGAAAGCAAGTCCATAACTGTTGCCGCCATTGGGCTACCCATTCCAAAGTTTATAATGGTGATGTTATTGGCAGTTGCCGTTTGCATGGGTTTGTCTAAGCCACGTACCTCTACTCCAAAACGATCGGCGAACATGCGCACATAGTTTATAAAATTGGTGAGTAGGATGTACTCGCCGAATTCGTCTAGTGGTACACCTGTGTAGCGAGGCAACCAATTCTGAACAATTTCTTCTTTGCTCTTCATCGTTCTCTATTCTTTAATTTAGGTAAAAAAAAACCGCCTGTTCAGTAGAATATCTTACTGGGTTGGGCGGCAAAAATATAAATTGCGACATGGAAATACTGAACCTGCCGCCATTCGAGTACAAAATTAAACAATTTGAGGCGAATTCAATGATTTTTGATGTACTCAGACGAAAATACGTGGTTCTAACGCCGGAAGAGTGGGTAAGACAGCATTTTATTCATTACCTGATCAACGAGCTGAAGTACCCGAAAAGCCTGTTAAGCATTGAAAGGGGAGCTAAATACAATCAACTTCAGAAGCGAACAGATCTCTGTGTATATAACCAGCAGGGAAAGCCACACCTGCTGGTGGAGTGTAAAGCGGCCCATGTACCTGTTACCCAAGAGGTGGTGAAGCAGGTATCGGTCTACAACCAGGTGCTTCATGCTGCATATGTAGTCATTACCAATGGCCTTGAGCATTACTGCTGGGAGGTGGACTTTCTAAACAAAGCGTATAAGCCGTTGCAGCAGATACCTTCCTTTAAGTATGAATCATGAATTGATTCATGTGTTGGCTCATAAAAAAAGCGGCCTTTCCGGAGGTGGAGAGGCCACTTTTTATTGATTTTATTCTGCTTACAGAATAGAGTCTACTTCAACATAGTCCAGGTTAAAGGCTTCGGCTACCCCTTTGTACACTACCTGACCTTTTACTACGTTCAGACCTTTTTTCAGCTCGGCACTATCGGCGCAGGCTTGTTTCCAGCCTTTATTAGCTAATTGAATAGCATAAGGCAGCGTGGCGTTTGTAAGCGCTAAGGTAGAAGTATAAGGTACAGCGCCAGGCATATTGGCTACGCAGTAATGTACCACATCGTCTATTACATAAGTAGGGTCTTCGTGAGTAGTAGGCTTACATGTTTCAATACAACCGCCCTGGTCTACAGCTACGTCAACCAATACAGTACCCGGGCGCATTTCTTTCAGCATATCGCGGGTAATCAGGTGAGGAGCTTTTGCACCAGGTATCAGCACAGCACCCACAATCAAGTCGTGTGTAGAAAGCAGCTCACGAATGTTGTATTCGTTCGACATAAAGGTGTTCACGTTGGCAGGCATGATATCGTCGAGGTAACGCAGGCGCTGCAGGTTGTTATCCATAATTGTAACATCTGCACCCATACCGGCAGCAATTTTAGCTGCATTTGTACCAACCACACCACCACCTAAGATAAGTACTTTTGCAGGACGAACGCCTGGTACTCCTCCTAATAAAATGCCGCGGCCTTTCAGTGGTTTCTCCAGGTATTTCGCACCCTCCTGAATAGCCATTCTGCCAGCTACCTCAGACATCGGAACTAACAAAGGAAGTGTTCTGTCTGCCCGTTCTACGGTTTCGTAAGCAAGGCAAACTGCCTTTTGCCTGATCATGGCATGCGTAAGCGGCTCATAAGAAGCAAAGTGGAAGTAAGTGAACAATAACTGGTCTTCCTTAATCAGGTTATACTCAGATTCAATTGGTTCTTTTACTTTAATAATCATTTCAGCAACGCCGTATACCTCCTCTATGGTAGGCAGAATAGTAGCGCCTGCTTTTACATACTCCTCGTCTACAAAACCGCTGCCTTCTCCGGCAGTAGCCTGAATGTAGACGGTATGTCCATAACGAACCAGCTCGATTACACCAGCAGGTGTAACCCCAACGCGGTTTTCGTTATTCTTGATTTCCTTCGGAACACCAATTATCATTTGTGCTTATTAGTTTAGTTTATAGTTCTTTTGAAAAAGTGCGCAAATATACCATATCCCGCCAGATATAAAACAAAAAAGCCACAAATAGCTGTGGCTGTACCTAAAGTAAAATTGCACTGAAATACTGGTAAACAGGAGTAGGGGAGCTTATAAAATGAAAAAAGGCAGCGACAAAATCACTGCCATTAGTACAAAATAAAACTATGAAAAAAACTATTTGAAAGGTACTGGCTCTGCGCCTTCCCTTATCATATTCTTTGTAACCAAACTCTCTACAACTGTAGCCTTAAGCGTAAGCCTGAGGTCCGGCATTATTATATCGTTTGAAAGAACTGTTACCACCTCGTTTTGATCATTTAACACCGATGGCTTGTACATTAGTTCCAAAATTCCTTGTTGTCCTGGTTTAAGTGCCGGCTCTGAAATTCTATAGCTAATGCAGTTACAGTTATTCTTTATTCCTTGTATAATCAGGTCCGTCCGACCTGTATTTTTAATGATGAACTTTGCTACAGCTTTTTGTCCTTTTTCAAGTTTTCCGAAGTTGTAGTTTGTGCTTCCTACTGCCAAACGCGGCGACTTTAACTTTTGTTCCTCGGTATAACTGGTTTTTAAATCTTTTGCTCCAACATCTCCCTTAATATATAAAACATTTGTGGGATTTGCAGCATTTGATGTTACAGTTATCGATTTGTGAAAAGGGCCGGGACGCCCAGAACTGTTATAAACGGCTTTTATAACGCCTGTTCTACCAGGTAAAATAGGTTCTTTGGTCCAGTCTGGCGTAGTGCAACCGCAAGAGGGCTGCACATTTGCAATTACAACTGGTTGAGTACCCACATTTTTTACTCTGAACTCGTATGAAGCTTGTATGCCTTCGGCAAATGTGCCGAAATCATGCAATTCTTTTTCAAACTTAAGCTCTCCTTGTGCAAAGGCATTGAAACCGGCAAAAAGGAAACAAAGCATCCAGAGAAAGTAGAGCTTTTTAATCATATTCCAAAGTAAAATAAAAGTGTATTAAAAGGCAAGAAGTCTTAAAAGTACAAAACAAAGATACAAAATCTTTTTATAAAACAATAGGTTCTTTCAAATACGACTGTACGGCCGAAACCCCTTCAGATTTGATATTAGGTGAATCTTATGTACTTTTGATGTAAAATTTTACTTTACTTTTTATTCAGAAGATATGCAAACTGCTGAAGCATCTATTTCTCAGAAAATTAGCACTCAGGAAATCCTAAACGATTATCGTATCGCCTGGGAAAGCCGTCAGGCCAGCCTTACCGGTCGTAAAGAGGTTTTTATGGGGAAAGCCAAGTTTGGTATTTTCGGTGATGGTAAAGAAGTGCCTCAACTAGCTATGGCCAAATATTTCAAGGAAGGTGATTTTCGCTCGGGGTACTACCGTGACCAGACCTTCATGTTTGCCATAGGGGAGCTAACACTGCAGGAATATTTTGCACAGCTTTACGCGCATACCGACCTGGAAGCAGATCCGTCTACTGCCGGTCGTTCTATGAACGGGCACTTTGGTACACGCTCCCTGGATGATGAAGGGAAGTGGAAGAATCTGACAGAGATAAAAAATTCCAGTGCTGATATTTCTCCTACAGCGGGACAGATGCCCCGCCTGGTTGGCTTAGCCTATGCCTCCAAGCTATATCGGGAGAATCCAATTCTGCAGGATGAGAAACAGTTTTCCGTTAATGGAAATGAAGTGGCTTTTGGTACAATTGGTAACGCCTCTACCTCCGAAGGTGTTTTCTTCGAGGCAATTAATGCTGCCGGTGTACTGCAGGTACCTATGCTTGTTTCGGTTTGGGACGATGGTTACGGTATTTCTGTTCCGGCTGAGTACCAGACCACTAAAGGTAGTATTTCCGAAATTTTGGCAGGCTTTCAGCGTAACGCCAAAGGAGAGCAGGGATATGAAATTTTCAAGGTAAAAGGATGGGATTACGCTGCACTTTGCGAAACGTACGAAGCAGCCGTGCAGGTTTGCCGCGAGGAACACGTGCCTGTGCTTATACACGTGGAGGAGGTAACACAGCCACAAGGCCATTCCACTTCCGGTTCGCATGAACGTTACAAATCTAAAGAGCGCCTGGCCTGGGAGGCGGAATACGACTGCATTAAAAAGATGCGGGAATGGATTATTGAGAGCAATATAGCTACAGCCGAAGAAGTAGACAAAATTGAAGCTGAAGCCAAGGAAGCAGTGCGTGTAGCCAGAAGCAATGCCTGGAACGCGTTTGCCCTATCTATAAAAGCAGATCAGGATGAGGCACTGAGGCTGATGGATAACTTAAGTGCAGCCTGCCCTCATATTACTCAGATTGCAACCATAGCAGAAGAGCTGAGAAAAGTCAGTACTCCAATCCGGAGCGATGCCGTTAGAGCTGTGCGGAAGGTGTTGCGCTATGTAAGGCACGAAAGAAACCAGGCCAAAAGAGAACTGGTGGAGTGGCACGAGCAGCAACTGGGAGAAAATGCCGATCGCTTTAACTCGTATCTGTACAGCCAATCCGATGAATCCGCACTGCTGGTAGAAGAAGTTCCTGCCGAATATCAGGAAGACTCACCTGTAGTAGACGGAAGGGAAGTGCTCAAAGCATGCTTTGACGCCATGCTGGAACGCGACCCAAGAGTATTTGCTTTAGGTGAAGATGTAGGGTATATAGGTGATGTAAACCAGGCTTTTGCTGGTTTGCAGGAAAAATATGGCAAGCTGCGGGTAACTGATACCGGTATCCGGGAGTGCACCATTATCGGGCAGGGCATTGGCGCTGCACTACGTGGTTTACGCCCGATTAGTGAAATACAGTACCTGGACTACCTGCTGTATGGCATACAAATTATGTCCGACGACCTGGCTTCTTTGCAATACAGAACCAAGGGCGGCCAGAAAGCACCTGTTATTGTACGTACCCGCGGTCACAGGTTAGAGGGAATCTGGCATTCCGGATCTCCGATTGGTATGATTCTGCACAGCATAAGAGGTATGCACGTGCTCGTGCCTCGCAACATGACCCAGGCAGCAGGCTTCTACAATACAATGCTGAAATCTGATGAACCGGCACTGATAATAGAATGCCTGAATGGCTATCGTCTGAAGGAACGCCTGCCTTCTAATATTGCTGAGTTTACAGTACCACTAGGTAAACCGGAAGTTCTGCAGGAAGGCAGCGACGTAACCATGGTTACCTATGGCTCGATGTGCCGTATTGTGATGGAGGCCGCCAAACAATTAGAAGAATTCGGAATCTCTGTTGAGGTGATAGACGTGCAAACGTTGTTGCCTTTCGACCTGGAGCATAGCATCACGGATTCCATCCGCAAAACAAACCGCGTACTGTTTACCGACGAGGACGTACCGGGCGGAGGTACTGCCTTTATGATGCAGCAGGTGGTAGACGAGCAGGAGGCATGGCGTTACCTCGATTCCAAACCCGTATGCCTTGCGGCACAGGCTCACAGACCAGCCTATTCTTCTGATGGCGATTATTTCTCTAAGCCAAATACAGAAGATGTATTTGAAGCAGTATACGCAATCATGCATGAGGCGGATCCTGAAGCATTTCCTGCTTTGTTTTAAAAGACCTAAATAGATAAACAGAAAGCCCCGGCAGATGCACTGCCGGGGCTTTCTGTTTTATAGTAGCTTTTTTTTATATCAGATCCGGAAATAAAGTGATTTCATCTGTTACTATCACATTGCTTTTATGAGGTACCGGTGTTGTTCTGTCGTAAATAAACAGCTCAAACTTAACAACTGTGCCAGGAGCAAATATATCTGAGTCAAAAGCTTCTGTGGTATACTTTAGCTCGCCTTCCAAAGGCTCTTTCCGGTCGTCATTTGATACTCTCGGGAATCGCTGATTAAACTCGCTACTTAATTCAGGGAAAGGATATGGTACAAATCGATAGCCGCCATTCGGGTCCTGTTCCCGGATCAGGAGGTTTGCAATAAAGTTATTGTAATAGGGTGAGCCGAAGTTAAAGGGAGCTTCTGTGTCCTCTTTGATAGTGGAAGATAAACCAAGATTTCCATCCCCATCCTGAAACCGTATCACGATACTAATGATATCCCTGGCGATACGTGGGTCCTGGCCCTGTTCGAGTGGTGCGCGCGATTGTTCCACCCGCAGATACTGTATATGGGGCTCATCTGGAAAGTTAGGCTCCTTCCGGCAGGAGCTTAAAGCCACTACCAGTAAAAACAAAGCTAATCCATTCTTTAGCATGTCTTTCATGTGTTCTGTTGGAAAATGAAGCTAAATTTACTAAATCAAACGAATAGATATAGTATTTGTTATAAGTTTGTTTATAGGATTTTCAGGTATTATTTACACAATTCCGTATGTCTGCTGGTGCTAAAGTAGTAGCAATATCTTTTGTAAGCATTGTGGTAGATTTTAATATTCAATTCTCAACTCTTATTAACTGTGTAGCCACATCCTTCTTCTTTTTAATTCGTTTACAGCTGCCATGGGATATCTATTTTTTATAGTTTTTGCTGCCGGGCTCTGCTTCCTGTTTTACCGCTGGGCTACCCGAAAGCAGCGGCACCGGCAAAAGGTGCTGGCACAGGAATTTCCGGTTACCTGGAGAAAAATTCTGCAGGATCGGGTGGGCTTTTACCACACCTTAAAAGAGGAAGATCAGCAGCGGTTTGAGAAGATGATTCAGCTTTTCTTATCTGAAAAGCGCATAACTGGAATAAAAACAGAAATCGACGATGTAACCCGCGTACTCGTTGGTGCCAGTGCTATTATACCTATTTATGGTTTCAGAGATTGGGAATACCAGAATTTAGGTGAAGTATTGGTGTTTCCGGGAAGCATCCAGCGCTTCAAAGAGGAGGAGGGAGAAGCTGTATCAGAAGTATTAGGGCGTGTTAATCCTTTTCAGAACGATCATTATGTAACCTTGTCTAAACCTGCGCTGGAACGTGGCTTTAACGATATGAAAGATCGCCAGAACGTAGGCATCCATGAATTTGCACATATGCTCGACCAGGCCGACGGTGAGATAGACGGCACACCCAATGCCTACCTGCCCGATGAACTGGTAAGGCCATGGCAGGAGCTGATGTACCGCAAGATAAAAGCCATCAAAAGCGGTGATTCTGACATCAACCCATATGGCGCAACCTCTGAAGCTGAGTTCTTTGCCGTTGTAACCGAGTATTTTTTCGAGAAGCCGGATCAGTTGGCAGAAAAGCACCCTAAACTATACGAGATGCTTACCAAGGTCTTTCACCAGAACCCTAAAAGAAGGTTTAAGTTACTGGACTTCAACAGTCTGTTAAACCCTTACGGGAAGCGCTTGGGTCGCAACGAACCATGCCCGTGTGGTAGTGGGGCAAAGTATAAAAACTGCTGCCTGCAAAAAGAAAAGGTTTAGTATTCTGCAAAAGCGAAGGCCCGGACTATTCAGCCCGGGCCTTCGCTTTTGCAGGTTGCCGAAACGGTTACGTAACAACAGGGCGGGCATAGAGCTGCGCATCCTCTTGCGTAATGGTTTCGCCACTCATAATAACAAGTCGCTCTACTACGTTTCTGAGTTCCCGCACATTACCGCGCCAGTCGAGTGTTTGCAGATAGGCTAAAGCATCAGGCGCAATAAACTTGGGCTTGTTGCCGTAGTCGTTGGCGATATCGTTCAGGAACTTGCTCACCAGATCCGGAATATCTTCCCGTCTTTCGTTCAGCGGTGGTACATGAATAAGAATTACTCCTAAACGATGGTACAAGTCTTCGCGGAAGTTACGGGCCTCGATCTCTTCGAGAAGGTTCTTGTTGGTGGCGGCTAAAACACGTACATCTACCTGTATGTCTTTATCGCCGCCTACACGGGTAATCTTGTGTTCCTGCAGTGCACGCAGCACTTTAGCCTGTGCCGATAAACTCATGTCGCCAACCTCATCTAAAAATAAGGTGCCGCCGTTGGCTTGCTCAAATTTACCTATACGCTGCTTCACTGCCGATGTAAAAGACCCTTTCTCGTGCCCGAACAGTTCGCTCTCGATCAATTCGCTAGGTATGGCGGCGCAGTTTACTTCAATCATCGGTCCCTGGGCACGGTTGCTGTTTTCATGTATGGCACGTGCTACCAGTTCTTTACCCGATCCGTTCGGGCCGGTTATCAATACCCGCGCATCGGTGGGGGCTACCTTTTCGATCGCCTGCTTTACACGATCCAGCGCTGCCGAAGAGCCTACCATTTCATAGTTCTTGGAGATTTTCTTCTTCAGAATTTTTGTCTCCGTTACCAGGCTAGCCTTGTCCAAGGCATTCCTGACAGTTACAAGCAAACGGTTCAGATCGGGTGGCTTCTGCAAAAAGTCATAGGCTCCTTTTTTGGTGGCATCAACGGCCGTATCAATCGTGCCGTGGGCAGAAATCATGATAAAGGGGGTGTCAGGCACCATTTCCATTGCCTTCTCCAATACCTCAATGCCATCCATACCTGGCATTTTAATATCGCAAAGCACCACGTCATACTTGGTTTTACTGATATACTGAAGCCCTTTAGCCCCATCTTCGGCCTCGTCAACGGTATAGTCTTCGAATTCCAGAATTTCTTTCAGGGTGCTGCGGATGGCCCTTTCATCATCTATAATCAGTATTTTGGGCATAGTTTTTTTATAGTTTCACTTCTAATGCTAGTTTAAACAATAATGAGCCAACAAACAAGGCGGCTGCTGCACTTGTACGGTTAAACTAATTACAAAGCTACTTACAGACGGTTACTTCTATCTCTTAAATGCTGTTTTTAATATTCTGACTATACTTCAGGCCTGCTTTTCTGCATTAGCTGCTTTCTCTGGTGCCGTAAACAAAGAAAGCCAGGTATGCTGTATACCTGGCTTTCTGGTAATTCCTTTCGCGGAATTCTTATTTGTTGAAAGTGATGACACTATATAATTCTGGCTCCAGGAAAGGTCCTCCGGGATAACCTGCCGTATAATCGAAGTTAATCCAAAGGTCGCCATTGGTTTCATGGAAATGGATTTTACCACCACTGATTTCGTCCGGGAACAGGGTACGTACGGCATAGCTTATCTTATCTAAATCTTCGGCTTTACCTACTTTTACCTCTGTATACATATGCCCACTGGTTATAATAATACGCGCCTCGCCGCCGATAGCCATGATAGAGGAAGCCATCAGGATAGAATAATCGTCGCAGTCGCCTGCCAGTAAGCCAATGCTCTCGGTAGGAGGGGAGTAATAGTCCAGCCCGAGGGGATCGTTTACATACTTCCAGTTCAGGCGGATGTGCTTAAACAGCGAGAAGTAGCGCACAATTTTGCCGTATTTGCGGTAATACTCATCATGAAAATAGCGTGTGGAGTTCTCTACAGCAAAACTTCTGACCTCCGGGTGGGTAGGCTGCATAGCGCTTTTAACCCGGCGTTCCTGAAAATATGTGCCTTTTATAGGTTTAAAATAAGAAACCCGGTGCGGGTTACTGGTCATGTTTACCAGCATGGCATTATAATCTGCCGTCAGGTTATCCATCGAATACTTGTCGAATGTGCTGTTGAACCCGATTACCACTAAAATAGCAAAGAATAAAAATACTATAAGTTTAGCGCTTATTTTGGTGATAACGATGGAGGCGGTAGCAGCCAGCATGATGCACAGCAGGAAATTCAGTTCGTAATCTATAAAACTGATGGGCGGCAAGTAAAAACTTATAAGCACCGCCAATGGGAACACTATAAGAATCTGAATAAACCTTACTGCAAACTTTGCCAGGTTTGAAGGCTGAAAGAACCGCGTCATAACGTCCCACAATTAATGGTTACTGGCGCTATAGGCCTGGTTGTAATTTATTTAAAGAGGTGATTAGCCTCCGCATCAGGATAACGCAAAATCCAGGCCTTTTAGCTCCATATCCGATAAAATATTTAAGGAATTTTATTTGTAATCCGATTGCTTAAAATTTCGGCAAAATTTGTAAAATTTACAAGCCCTGCTTCTGCAAGTTTATAATTTTAAGCAACCGGATTTCTTTTAAAAGCAGCGGTGGTTATTTGTTGCTTCTAACGCCTCAGAGGCATTGGGTTCTTCTTATTGATATTGTATGTACAGAGGCTTTGGCTCCAGAGCCAGGATTTCAGCTGGAGTCATGAGCCGGTGGCCTTTTTTGGTATCGTTCTTATAAAACAACTTGAACCCGGTAAACTGTACCGGCTCATTTTTTATATAGCGACGATACGTGTCTTTTTTCAGGGCCGGACTGCCCCAGCCATCCATGTGCATGACAACCTGTACTTCTGGCCTCAGTTTTATGTCTTTATAGTTAGTGATCATGCGCTGTGTGAAGCGGTGTACGATAAAGAGCTTTGGTGGCAACTGGTGTTCTTTTACCAGGTCTGCAAGTAAACCAGAGGCATAATTCAGGTCTGCTGCGTCGAAACTGCCGACTCTTTTTCCCGGCACCCCGGTTTCTCCCATCGCAAACTCTGCATCAACCCCCAGATGCACATTGGGAAGCTGCAGGTACTGAGTGAGCCGTGGCAGCTCTTCCTGAAGCGTACTTCTTCCTATCTGCACATCCAGAAAAACAATGGCATCACGTTTTTTAGCTATTTCCAGTACATCGTCTATCATTTTGTCGGTCATGCGCAGGCGGTATTTGGCTCCCTTTCCGGGGCTTCCCTGTGCTGTAACAACAATGGCATGTAAGGCTGGCTGTACCGGAGTGAGTGAGTCTGCTTTTTCCCAGTTTGCCACCTCTTCATCGAGCTTGCTCAGCATTTGCTCCGGCGGCAGTTCTCCGAGTATGCCCATGCGCTTAGAGAGCAGGTTACCGTAAAAGGCGATAACACGTTTTTGGGGAAGTATGGCTCCTTTCAGGGGTTTGGGGCCCGGGTACTCCCAGGCAGAATCGGCTTCGGGTGCTTCGGCAACTTCCTGTACAGCTGTATCGGCGGGTGCAGGTGCAGGGGGAGTTTCAGGGCTTGCCGCTTCTGTTACTTGTGTAGCCTGACTGGCTTCTTTCTCCTGTGTACAGGCACTGGCCATCACAATACTGCATCCCAGTAGTACTGTTTTAAGTGCAGTGGTAAAATATGTCTGTTTTGTGAAGTTTGTAATCTGATTTTGTGTGGCAGCGTTCTGCTGCTTCGGGTAGTGGCTGCTCATTAAATTAACGTTAAAGCGTATTTTAGTCTCAATATATAGCATTTACGGTTCATTTATTTCATTAGCTGCTATATTTAAATCTTCCTTCATGTAAAGGTGCGTGTAGTGCCGCTTTAGCCATTGGCTCAGGCCCGACAAACCAGGCATCAGTACCCGCTCTGTAATATTTGCCTGGTCCAGCTTATCGCGTATTTCCCATTTTAATTCGGCTGGTATAATAATCCTGAAATAAATGTCCGGATGATTCTGCAGCCATGCACTCAGGTCACCGTTTACCTTCGACATCATAGAGAAAAGCGCATACTGATGCACAATGCGCGCATCTATGGATGGTGGCTCCAGGAAAACCACAAAAGGATCATCCTGAAAACCTGCCAGTTCTGTTAAGGAAGAACATACCGGCTCCAGTAGCTCAGGAGTAAATACATTTCCTTCTTCGAAAAGTGCGTCTTTTAAAGGTTTGGGTAATTCTTCTTTGGCCTTTACATAATCTATACACCATACGGCCCCGTCCAGGTGATATTGTTTCAAGTCCTGCGTTACAAAATGCAGGGCTACATACGGTGAATATGTCCAGTCGAGGAGCCGGGTTGGCAAACCGTGGTGCTGGGCCACAGCCAGCCAGTTCCAGACAGAGTAGTTGGCATGTGATGTTTCTGTACGGGCGTATTTTTTAAAATTACGTAGTATATGCGTTTCCAGCTGAGCATAGTTTTTACCTATGCGTGAAATACTGGTATTCAGACTATAGCCTTTGTCTGCCGCTCCTCTGTATACATAAGAAGAGCGGAACCGGCCAATTTCTTCGTTCCATGAATGATCAAACAAAGCCGATTGAAGCTCAAGCCAACTTTTTACTACAATTTCTTTTCCTTTTGTCATAAAATGATGTGATCGTAATAACGTGTTGCTACAGGAGGTGCAATGTTGGTTGCTCTCGTATACTTCAATCTTTTTGAAATGTTTGCCGGGCTTAAAGATGGGTTGTTACACACGCCCTGTGCTTTTGCTTACAAGCCAAGTGCCATCCGTTTAAATACTATAGGAACATATCATTATATGAATTCTTTATAAATTTAATAATTAAATTTTGTGTAATTTTTATACCAGATAAGGTTTTGTGTCGTAATGATACACTATGTTTAACCATTAACTATGAAAATATATGTTTTATCATGACAACAAGCTTCAGTACAAAGTTAGGGTGGAAAAACCCAGTCCTGCCTTTGCGAACATGCTGCAACAGGCAATAGGAGGGATTGAAGGGGAGATACGTGTATGTCTTCAGTACCTTTTCCAGGCTTGGGGTTCCAGAGGCCCTAAAAAGTATCGTGATATGTTGTTAGAGACAGGCACTGAGGAAATTTCACATATTGAGATGTTGGCTACTGCTGTTGCGCTTAACCTGGAGGGAGCTCCGGTTTCTTTACAGGAAGAGATGGCCAAAGACAAGGTAATTGGTGCCGTAATGGGTGGTATGAACCCGCGCCATGTGCTTTCTTCCGGATTGGCAGCTATGGCTGTAGATGCTAATGGTGTGCCTTTTAATGGTTCCTGGGTAGTGGGCAGCGGAAACCTGGCTGCTGATATGTATGCCAACGTGATGGCTGAATCTACCGGCCGCGTGCTGGCGACCAGACTATGGGAAGCTACCGATGATCCGGGTATGAAAGATATGCTTGCCTTTCTGATTGCGCGTGATACCATGCATCAGAACCAGTGGCTGGCTGTGCTGGAAGAACTGGGTGGTTTACAGGGTGTTCACCCGATTCCGAATACTTTCCCTCAAACGGAAGAAAATAAAGAATTTAACTATGCTTTCGTTTCCACTAAAATTACTGATATGGACGGCGACGGCGACAGCATGATGGGAGCCCGCTGGACCAGCGGACCTTCTATGGATGGCAAAGGAGAATTTAAGCTTGTGCGTGCTATGCCACAGGGTGGTGAGCCAATGCTTGGACCACCAGACCCAAGAGGTCATGCCCAGAAAGAACAGATGATGGGCGAAGCCGGCGGTATGATGGATAAAATTAAAGACGCTCTATAGTTTATATAGTATATGAGCCTCGGTAATGGGGCCTGCAAAGGAATGAACCTACCCAAAAAGCGGAGTTAGCAGCAGATGCTGTTATCTCCGCTTTTCGCTTCAAAACAAACCTAGCTGTTTCCCTGCTTTTGTACAGAAGTGGCTATAGTTGTATGGCCTCATCTGGCGGCCAGGCATAAACTTTTGCCTGCTCATCTTAAACAGCTTGTTTATAGCCTCTGCCATTTTCCCTTCGCCCCGCATGCGCACACCAAAGCGACTGTCGTTAAGCTGACCGCCATGCACGTCGGCAATCTGGTTCAATACTTTATCCGCCTTCTCCGGAAAGGCCTGCCGTATCCAGTCTTCGAAAATGGGGCCGATGCTGCCGTTTAGCCGTACCATGGTATAGGCTACATTGCTGGCTCCGGCCTCTGCCACCTGCTTTATAATTGCTGGAATCTCGGAATCGTTCAGCCCGGGTATAATGGGAGCCACCATAACATTTACAGGTATACCTGCCGAACAAAGCTGGCGCACTACTTCCAGTCGTTTTGTTGCGGATGCCGTTCTGGGTTCCAGTTTCTGGCGTAGCTGTTCGTTTAGCGTGGTAATACTGATGCTCACATGCACCAGGTCTAATTTGCTAAGTTCCTGTAGCAGGTCCAGGTCGCGAAGAATAAGTGCGTTTTTGGTAATCATGCTTACCGGGTGGCGGTACTGCAGCAATACTTCCAGAATGCGGCGCGTGAGCTTCTTTTTTGCTTCTATGGGTTGGTAGCAATCGGTATTGCCGGCCAGCATGATGGGCATAACCTGCCAGTTGGGGTTTTCCAGTTGTTGCGCCAGCGCCTCCGGCGCATTTTCCTTTACAATGATTTTCCGTTCAAAGTCGAGCCCGGCTCCATAGCCCCAGTATTGGTGGGTGTTGCGGGCGTAGCAGTAAATGCAGCCATGTTCACAGCCCTGATAGGGGTTAAGAGAGTAGCCAAGTCCCAAGTCCGGGCTGTCTACTTTGTTTACCACTTTCTTCGGGTGCTCTACCAGGAACTCTGTTTTGGAATTAGACAGCATTGGCTCATCCAGCCCCTCTATATGCGCCGCCACATATTCCTGCTTCAGGTAAGGATTGGCCGGGTTGTATTGCGCTCCACGCCCTTTTAAGAATTCTTCCGCTTTCATAGTTTGCATACCTTATTTTTTCATTTCTAACTCTTCACAACCATTATCTCATTTATATGGGTGGTATAGCGGGGCGACCGCATTTCGCTCCTCATCTTCCAGGGATGGTTCTCTTCTGGCGCGTACACACCCTGTTCCGCAGATATAAGAGTGCCCCGGCCCCAGCGTGCATTCACTTTATCGATCACTTCCATAATACGCTGGTGCTTTTCGCGGTCTATTGTATCAAGCAGAGGCATTTGTGCGTGGTCTTGTGCACAAAGTTCAGATACAATAACACCGCTTTTCTTATAGTGATAGCCCTGTCTGTAGAGAGGCTGCAGCGCCAGGTTTGCGTAATGCACCAGTTCCAGCGTACTGTTGGTGGCAACAGGCAGCATAACTGTTTTGCTGTTATAGTATACCTGCTCATCTTTATCGGGGTAAGACTGCAGGTATACCGTTAATAAACCGGCACAAGTGCGCTGCCTGCGAAGCTTTGCAGCGCAGCTGGAGGCATAACTGGCTGTCGCTTCTTTAATAAGGTCCATAGAGGTAAGGGCCTTTCCGAAGGAGCGGGACGTGCAGATACTTCGCTTTGCGGGAGGTGCCATTTCCATGTCCAGGCACGCTTCTCCGCGCAGCTCTTTGGCAGTGCGCAAACCAACTACTGTAAGATGTTTCTTAACGAAGGAATCCGTTGCCTGGCTCAGGTCCCAGGCGGTACTAATGCCGAAGGCTGCTAGTTTACGGGCATTGCGGTGGCCGATACCCCACACATCACCTACTGCTGTAATTTTTAAAGCATGGCGTATAGCCTCTTGCTCCTGGAGCAGCACTACGCCTTGTTTGTCTTTTTGCTTTTTAGTGAGACGGTTGGCGAGTTTAGCCAGCGTTTTAGTAGGGGCTATACCAACGGATACCGGTATGCCTGTCCGCTGCTGTACTGTGCTGCGAAGTTTTATGGCATGTTGTTTTATATCGTTGGTAAGCAGGGTAGTCAGGTTCAGGAAAGCCTCATCCACAGAGTAAATCTCCACATCCGGCGAAAAATGACTCAGTACGTTCATAACGCGGCGCGACATATCGCCATATAAGGTATAGTTGCTGCTAAAAACTCTTACGTTGTTTTGTTCGAGCACCTGCCTTGCCTTGTAAGCAGATTCTCCCATGGGTATGCCTAGCGCCTTCGCTTCTTCGGAGCGGGAAATAATACAGCCATCATTATTCGAAAGTACTACAACAGGCTTGTTGTGCAGGCTAGGATCAAACATCCGCTCGCAGGAAACATAGAAGTTGTTGCAGTCGACCAGTGCGTACAGCTTTTTCATGAGCTTTAGTGCTTTATTTTATGAATGGCCCACGTTACCACGCCCCACGCCTGAAAATCCATATCCTCTGTTATCTCTAATGCTGAAAAGGCCTCGTTAGCAGGTTGCAGGTAATATTTCTGGTCTTTGCATATCAGTCGCTTTACCGTAAACTCTCCGTTCACTTTCCCTATAATAACATTTCCTGTCAGCGTTTTGATAGAGCGGTTTAAGAGCGATCGGTCTACTATCAGTATATCTCCATCGTGCAGACGGGCGTCTACCATAGAGTTGCCCATTACTTTTACCAGGTAACTGCTATCAGGATCTTTTATAAGGAAGTTCTGCAGGTTTATAACCTCTACTGTATAATCATCGGCAGGAGAAGGAAATCCAGCTGCTACTCTGGAATGTACGAGTGGTAGCTCTACTGCTTCTAAATAATTGTCAGGCAGCAACTCGAAGGGGGATGAGAGCAGGAAGGGGTGCTTGGTAAAATTTTCCATAGTTTTATTTTGTACTGCTTCTTTTTCAGAAGTCGTTTCAAATATAGTATCTACTAATATATTTAGCAATTAATACTAATAAAATTAGTTTTTTGTTGTAATAAAATTCAATGCGTCCCCGCAACAAGCCCGACAATAAGCAGTAGAAAAGTCAGGACAATTCTAGAAGGCATGCAGGCAATCATTTTTTGTGGAATACAGGCTAGTGGTAAATCCAGCTTTTACATAGAGAACTTTTTTAATACCCATGTGCGCATTAGCCTTGATTTATTGCGCACCCGCTACCGGGAGCAGCTTTTTCTGAGAAGCTGCCTTGCCACGCAACAACGCTTTGTGGTAGATAATACAAATCCGACTGTAGCAGAACGTAGCAGGTATATCGACATGGCCCGGTCAGCGCGGTATGAGGTAGTGGGTTATTATTTTGAAACAAGTGTGCAGGCGGCCATACTGCGAAATAATACCCGATTGGGTCGGTGGCAGGTGCCTGAGCGTGGAATATATGGCACGCAGAAAAAGCTGCAGAAACCTTCTTACAGCGAAGGATTTGATGCACTTTATACAGTGCAGCTATTGCCGGCAGGAGATTTTAAGGTGCAGGCCTGTGCAAAGAACGCCTAAAGCTTAAAAAGGCTGTGTTTTGCATTAAATCGCTGATTATATAGAAGATATAGAGCAAAAACAGCCTTTTCCGCATGAGGCTATAATGGGATATAGAGATGCAGCTATTACGGGAAAGTACGTAGGTAATTAGGTGTTTATTTTGTAGCTGTAGCTTATTCGTTCGCGTTTTAAGAACAGTCGGGACATGAAAAGGTATGCAGGAAGATGATGCCCGGCTATAGTATAAGTCCTGTTAATATTTATTCTAATTATTTAAGCTATGAAAAACGTGTTTAATGGAAGCTGGAAACTTCTTGCCATGATGGTGTTTGTTGTTACTTTTTCCGCTTGTAACGATGATGATGGAGACATTCTGGAGCCAGATCGCCTGAGTTCTGCTGAGTTTGTGCAAAGAGCTGCAGCAAGCGATATGTTCGAAATTGAAACTGGCGAGATGGCCGAGGATATGGCGGAGCGTGAAGATGTAAGAACATTTGGCCAGATGATAGTAAACGATCACACCGAATCCAGCACTATACTGATGGCAATGGCCAACCAGAAAAACCTACCAGTACCCACTGCTTTGCCACAAGACAAAATGGAAATGAGAAATAGGCTGGCTGGTATGACAGGCACTGAATTTGACATGGAATTTATGACACAGCAGGTAGCTGCTCACCAGGAAGCCGTTGCACTTTATGAACAGGCAGAAGATGAATTACAGGACACTGAACTAAGAAACTTTGCAGCAGCAACGTTGCCTGTATTAAGAGAACACTTAGAGCATGCTCAGATGCTGAGAGATGCTTTAGATTAATCCCTAAACTCACTTTTTAACACGAAGCGCCAGCTGGTTTCCCGGCTGGCGCTTTCGTTGTAGTTAAAATTTGCAAAAATGTAAAGATTACGTCATTCAGCATTAATAATTTCAATAATTGAAACGAGATTTTGAAGAACTATGTTTGAGATGTGATTCAAAATGCTATTTTTGAGAAATTTTATTGGATATGATAGAACGTAGTAAGCGGCTGAATGATGTGTTTTATGAACTGCGTGGGCCTATTTATGAGAAGTCTAAAGAGCTTGAGCAGCAGGGGCATCGTGTAACAAAGTTAAATATAGGCAATCCCGCGCCCTTTGGTTTTAATGCGCCCGATGCCGTTATAGAGCATATTATCGCCAACCTGCGTCATGCCCAGGGCTATTCCGACCACAAAGGACTGGTTTCGGCGCGTGAAGCCATTAAAGCCTACTACGAAACAAAAGGAATAGCCAACATACACATCGATGATATCTTTATCGGGAACGGTGTGAGTGAAATGGCCATGCATGCAGTACAGGCACTGGTAAATACAGGAGACGAAATCCTGGTGCCATCACCTGATTATCCTATCTGGACAGCTGCCGTGAACTTTTCAGGAGGCAAAACGGTGCATTACCTCTGCGACGAGGAATCAGACTGGTTTCCTGATCTGGCGGACATCCGCCGTAAGATCACCAGCCGTACCAAGGCCATTGTCCTGATTAACCCGAATAACCCAACGGGTGCTGTTTATTCAAAAGAAATATTGGAGGAACTGGTAAAACTTTCGGTAGAACACGACCTGGTAATTTTCTCGGATGAGATTTACGATAAGATTCTGTACGATGGCACCATCCATTACCCGACAGCGGCTCTATCGGATGAAGCCGTAATTGTTACCTTTGCGGGTTTGTCTAAGAACTATCTGTCAGCCGGTTTCCGGGCTGGCTGGATGGTAGTAACCGGAGACAAAGCGAAGGCAGCATCGTATATAGACGGCCTGAACACCCTGGCAAGTTTGCGTGTGTGCAGCAATGTGCCGGCGCAGCATGCTATTAAAGTGGCGCTGGAAGGATACCAGGAAATGAACGACCTGGTGTTGCCAACAGGCCGGCTGGGGCAGCAGCGGGAAGTTTGTTACAATAAACTTACCGCTATACCCGGTATTACCTGTGTAAAGCCAAAGGGTGCTTTTTACATGTTCCCGAAAATCGATGTCAGAAAATTCAACATTCAGAACGACTTCCGGTTTGCGCTGGACTTCCTGCAGGAACAGCATGTGCTGCTGGTACAAGGCAAAGGATTTAACTGGCACCAACCAGACCATTTCCGGATTGTATATTTGCCGTCTGTAGAGGAGCTAATCCAGACGATGGACAAGCTCGATGTTTTCCTGTCTACTTATTGGCAACAGGACGTAAAGGCTGGCGTAAGCCAGGAAGCAATCGAACTTTAACTTAAGTCCCCATAAACACAGAAGAGGCTGTTCCGACTTTCCGGGCAGCCTCTTCTGTTTTGGCATAAACTACTTTATTGTACTTGCTTAACCGTTACATAATAATTCGCATCAACCTGAACAGCCGCATTCTTTTTTTGTCCCTTCAGCTCTTTCCAGGTAGTGGCTGGCTCCAGCCTGGTTTCTTTACCGCCGATGCTTACCTTCACTGGCAGGTTGAACCCATCCACTGCGTTGGCCCATCTATACTTTAAGGTGGTGCCGTTCGCCTGGTACTCCAGCACCGGAATCCGGGTATCGCGCAGGTACTGGTTGAAAACAGGCGTCAGGTCGCGTCCGATGTGCTGGCTCAGGTAATCTTCAATCTGTTTCGAAACAACAGTCTGGTGATAGAACTCCTTGTTCAAACCTCTTAAAATATCGCGCCACTTTTCGTCGTTGTTCAGCACCTGGCGCAGCGTGTGCAGCATATTGGCTCCTTTAAAATACATGTCACCTGAGCCTTCCTGGTTTACATCATAGTAGCCGATAATAGGGCGGTCGTTTTCAATGTTTTCTCTCTGGCCGATCACGTAGGCACTACCTGCGTCTTTACCATAATGATACTCTACAAAAAGACACTCCGAATAAGTGGTAAAGCTCTCGTGTATCCACATATCAGCAATATCCTTATAGGTAATGTTGTTGGCAAACCACTCATGGCCCGATTCGTGCACAATAATGTAGTCGAACTTCATGCCCCAGCCTGTGCCACTCAGATCATGGCCCAGATAGCCATTCTGGTAACCGTTTCCATAGGTAACAGAACTCTGGTGTTCCATGCCCAAGTAGGGTGCTTCCACTAGCTTGTAGCTGTCTTCGTAAAAAGGATAAGGGCCAAACCAGTGCTCAAAGGCCTGTAGGGTGCGGCTGGCATCTTTAAACTGCTTCTTTGCTTTATCTAAGTTGTTGCGCAGCACATAGTAGTCGCAGTCGAGTATGCCTTTTTCCCCTTTATACTTCTCTCCAAAATGCACATAGTCGCCAATGTTGATGTTCACGCCATAGTTGTTGATCGGGTTGGAGACAAACCAGTGGTAGGTTTTGGTACCATCCTTCTGCTGATCGACCCCACGTAGCCTGCCATTCGATACATTCACCAGCTGCTCCGGCACATTAACGCTCATCAGCATGCTGTCTGGCTCATCGTACATATGGTCTTTGCAGGGCCACCACATGCTGGCACCGTCGCCCTGGTTAGAGTTGGCAATAAATGGCTTGCCATTGGCGTCGCGTTTCCAGGTAATACCTCCCGACCAGGGCGGGCGTTTGCTTACCAAAGGTTTGCCGCTATAGTGTACCACTACAGCATTTACCGCACCCGCCGTTTGGTTTTCCTGTAGCTGTACATAATACACATTGCCGTCTCTTGTGGTGTTTAAGGTTTTTCCATTCTGTGTTACCTTGCTGATGTTCATGGGCTGCTGCATGTCAATCTGCATTCGTTGGTAAGGCTCCAGCACCTTATATTGAATGGTATTGGTGCCGCTAATGGTGCTGTCGGAAAGATTTACTTTAACATTGAGGTGGTAATAGGTCAGGTCCCACCATGCTCTTTCTTTAGTAACAGAACCACGCAGAGTATCTTGCCGGGTAAAGTTTGGCTGCTCCTGGGCCCGGGCAGTTCCTGAGTTCAGGAAGACAAAGGCTACTGCAAACAGGCCGGCCAGCAAAAAGGTTTTTTCACAGGTTGTCTTTTTCGACATAGGTATAGGTTTAAGTATAAGGGTTACGTATGCTTTGTTTTAGCTTCCCGGGCAAGGCACCGGTAGCTTGCTGCCAGCGATGTTATAACCAGTGCATTGGCAACTAAATCTATGCAGCTGGTATTATTGCTTTACCAGCTCAAATCTGAAAGGTTAAGTTGAGTAATATGAAAAGCCATCAGAAAGAGAAGAAGAACTATCCATAAGAGGATAAGTTTTTTCATGCTAAGGATATTTTTACATCTAAAAAAGAGAATAATCCGCAATATAGCAAGTAGCTAAAAAAGAATATGGCCTGTGCTCCCAAAGCTCATGTCAGCGGTAGCTTTAACCGGTTTATCATTAAAAACTGTTAATCTATTTTGTAAAAAATATATACCGTTTGCGGCCAATCCTAACAGCCTTAACAAGAGAAACCTACAGGCAAAATCAACAATAGAAGCAGGCGAGGGAGAAATCTTTTTTTAGAATTTTTAAAATGATACTTTGTTGCATATGCAATTAAGTGGTAAATTTGAACATAGTTTCTTTCAGCAACGTGCTACAGCATGACTAAAAAGGATATATACAACCATCGTCTTTCATTTATACTGGTGCTTCAGTGTTTGCTGTTGCTCAGGATAACAGTGCCTGCCCTGCATGTACTGGCTCATGGTACAGATGAAGTTATATCCGATACTGCTGATGCATCGGCTCTTTGTTTGATTTCTGAGGCTGCTTCCGAAGAAAAAGAAGCGGATAAAACAGCGCAGATCATCCAGCTGGCGCTAACCGATATGCTGCCTGTACCTATCATGCAATATGATTTTGCAGGTGAATTTTATACAGGTACTATTCCCAAAGGGCCGGAAAACGATAAGCTGATCAGCCGGGACCTTACCTGTATTACCCCACCTCCCCAGGCTTAATACCTGATTGCTATTCTTTCTTGCGGTTGCCAAGGCACAACCTGCCTTGGTTTAACCTCCTGTTCCGGCACGTTTTAGATAATGGGACAGAGGCTGATCCTTTGTTCATGGGGTGATCTAAAGCAAATGCATGTTTAAACTTTGTTGTTCCGCCTGATCTGCGAAGCACAAAGACTGCTGCAGAGCTTATTTCTATCCAAGATTTTATTTTCAAAAGTGCGTGGTTCTTGCGAGGTTTTAATGCTGCTCCACAGAAGAAAAAGCGCGTGCCTTCTTACTACAATTTACCTTATCTCTTTGCTTTTATGAAGTTTATTCTGATGCTATTATTCTTTAGCATTGCCACTCATGCTCACAGTCAAGGCTGGAACCTGTCAGGGAAGTTACTGGATGAAAACAGTAAACCGCTGCCAGGGGTAACGGTAAGGCTGAACCCTGGTGAAATGGCCACCCAAAGTGATGCGAGCGGGAACTTTTCCTTTACTGCTTTACAGGCTGGAGAATATAGACTGACGGCCTCTTTCACAGGCTATGAGCTGCAAACGGTTACTGTAGCTATTCAGAGCAGTAACAAAAAGATATCTGTCAGGCTTCGTCCGGCGATTCAGGAGCTAGAAGAAGTTGTTATACAAGGAGATCAGGTGGCACTTCGGAAACAGGAAGAAGCGCTGAACCTGGAGGTAGTAAACACTGACTTTATACACCGGAACCTGGGCGGTAGCATGATGCAAACGCTGGAGCGCCTACCAGGTATCAGTACCATCGGCATTGGCTCGGGCCAGTCTAAGCCACTCATCCGCGGACTTGGCTTTAACAGAGTAGTGGTGGTAGATAAAGGGGTGAAGCACGAAGGGCAGCAATGGGGTGCCGATCATGGGCTGGAACTGGATCAGTTTGCTGTTGAAGAAGTGGAACTGCTGAAAGGAGCCGCTTCTTTTGCCTATGGTTCTGATGCTATAGGCGGCGTTATTCACGTAAAGCCGGTGCAGCCGCCTAAAAATAATGGGTTGGGTGGCTCGGTAGACCTGATCGGCAAATCCAACAACAACCTGTATGGTACTTCAGTGAACCTGTACAACCGGAAAGACAAGCTATTTTTCGATACACGCCTCACCTACCAGCGCTACGGCGACTACCGGGTACCAACCGATGTGGTGCATATATACGATTATCCTGTGCGTTTATACAAGAACCACCTGCGCAATACGGCCGGAAAGGAAACCGGGCTGCACCTGAATGCCGGATATCTGGGTAACCGGTTCAGGTCAGTTTTTTACCTCAGCCACGTGTACAGCAAGAGCGGCTTTTTTGCCAACGCCCACGGGCTGGAGCCGCGGCGTGTAAACACCGATCTGCACGACAGCTCCAGCCGAGACATTCAGATGCCCAACCAGCAGGTGAATCACTATAAAATTATTAACCGGAGCGAGCTGCAATTGCCCGGGCACCGGATGGAAATGGAAGTAGGTTACCAGCGCAATTTCCGGCAGGAGTATAGTGCGTATGTCAATCATGGCTATATGCCTCCTGTATATCCTGCTGATATGCCTGTGTCTTCTGAGCTGGAAAGGGAGTTCGATAAGCATGTGTATTCTATTAATCTGCGCGATCATTTGACACTCGGCCGCCACACGCTGACTGCCGGCATCAACAGCGAATACCAGCATAATACCATCGGCGGGTGGGGCTTCCTGGTGCCGGCTTTCAGGCAAGTTACAGCTGGTGCCTTTCTTTATGATAAGATAGAACTCTCAAACAACCTTTTGCTGCACGCTGCTTTGCGCTACGACCATGGCCAGATTGAAATCTCTGAGTACACAGACTGGTTTACTTCTGATATAACTACACCCGAAGGGGAGGAAATTTCTCGAAACCTGACGCGGGCGAATAACCTGAACCGTACGTTTAACAGCCTGGTGTGGTCGGTCGGGGTTAACTATAATCTGGATAAGTTTCAGTTGAAAGCCAACTTAGGTAAAAGCTTCCGGATGCCGATTGCCAAAGAACTGGCAGCCAACGGGGTGAATTACCACTACTTCAGCTATGAGCAGGGCAACACCGGCTTGTTGCCGGAGCAGTCGTACCAGGCAGACCTGGGCGTAACCTGGGCAGAAGAGAAGTGGTCGGTACAGGTGAATCCGTTTTTCAACTACTTCACTAATTACATATACCTGAACCCTACACCGGATCATGATTATTTATACGGAGCTGGTAACCAGGTTTTTGCATACACTCAAAGCGAAGTGATGCGCTATGGCGGAGAAGTGCAGCTAAGCTATAACCTGCTCAGAAGCCTCCGGACAGAGCTACTAGGAGAGTACGTATATGCACGCCAGCTTTCAGGAGATAAGAAGGGCTATACGTTACCTTTTTCGCCACCACCTTCGGTACTGCTGAATCTTACCTGGTCTCCGGCGCTAAATCATCCCTTACATAACACCTATTTCTCCTTTGACTACCGCCTCACAAGCAGGCAGGATAACATTGTGCCACCGGAAAAGAAAACCCCTGGGTACCAGGTTGTGAATATACAACTGGGAACAACAGTGCATCTGCACAAACAGCCGCTACAGCTAAGCCTGCAGGCCCGAAACCTGCTTAATACATACTACCTGAACCATACAAGCTTTTACCGGCTCATTGAACTCCCGGAAGCTGGGCGGAACATAGTACTCTCTTTAAAAATACCATTTAACAAATAAACAATGAAAAATCAATTCCTTTTAGGATAGACGACAACTAATGCACGGTGGCGGGGTGTGCGGCAGCACACCCCGGCTGCCCTAATTTCACTATTAACCTATCAAAGATCTAGTACCATGAAAAAGAATTTATTCAGCTTATTGCTGGCTGTACTTGTTTTAGCTGCAGGATGTAAAGACGACCAGGATGCAATTGACACCGAATATCCTGAAATCATTTTAACGGCTTCCAACACTTTCCCGGTTCAATGCAGCACTATTAAGCGGGGAGAGTCCTTTACCGTTCGGATTCTGCTCCGCGACAACATGCAGCTAGGTTCCTATAGCCTGGACATTCACCACAACTTCGACCAACATACCCATAGCACTGAGGTAGAGGAATGTACGATGGAGGCAGTAAAAACACCTGTCACACCTTTCCTGTTCATCCGGAATTACCCGATACCGGAAGGCTTAAGAGAGTACCAGGCCGCCACAGAAATTGAGGTGCCGGCCGATGTAGATCCCGGAGATTACCACTTCTTGATTCGTGTGACAGATAAGGAAGGCTGGCAGACACTGAAAGGGCTAAGCATCAAAATAGAATAAGCTTATAGCCTCTGTATTCTCTAAAGAAGAATTTATTTTTTCATTAACCATTTTAATATTTTATCATGAAAAACACTTTTAAGCTTTTCGGTTACTCTTTGTTGCTTCTTGTATTGCTGGTATCCTGTAATAAAGACGAGGATGAAGTAACACCGGTTCCTGCTTTTACTGAAATTGAAATCGGGTCGAACAACAGCAAAATAGCTTATGCCGGAAGCGACTTACATTTAGACGCAGCCATTGTGGCACCTGGCACTATTGCCAGCGTTCGTGTTGAGATACACCCTGAATCAGGTTCAGGCTGGGAGTTTAATGAGGTGTATACGGAAGGACTCGCTGGGAAAAAAAATGCAGATTTTCACAAGCACATCGATATTCCTGCGTCAGCAGCTACAGGCCATTACCATTTCCATTTAGTGGTGACAGACAATTTAGGTCAGAAAGCGGAAATTGATGAGGAAATTGAAATAAAAGAGGATGCCACCCTGCCTTCTATCTCAGGATTACAAATTGAAGTGGAAGACGGTGGAAACGAAATTCATGTGGAAACTACCATTAATGCTCCTAACAGAATTGCCGAAGTTAAAGTGGAGGTACACGGAGCATGGGAGAAAGAGTTTGAGTTTGACGATGCAGCCATGGTTGGACAAACTTCCTATGAATTCCATAAGCACATCAATATAGCAGCTGCACCGGCAGGGCATTACCATCTTCACTTTACTGTAATTGACCAGGCAGGAAAAGAAAGAGAATTTGAAGGGCACTTCGATAAGCCCTGAAGATAACAGGCAAGATTAGTTGCGGCACTAAATCAATTGAAACAAGCCTTAAAACTAACCTTGCTTAAGATGTAATAGCAGGTGCGGGAATACCTGAAGAAGCTTTAAGCCAACCTTCAGGTATTCCCGCACCTGTTTTATTTTATGAAACTAAAGCTTTTCCAAATTATGAATTAGAAATGAAGCACTGAATGTAGTTTATCCTATTCATAATGCGGATATTAATTATAGACAGCGACAGAACTTCCTGGAAACAGTTCTACGAAAAAACCAAAAGAATAAGCCTTGCTTCTTGTGTCTTGATACGTGAGTCCTGTTTCCAGAAGAGATGTAACTTCAACTTCCGATAAGTTAGGACGCAGTCTATATATAGTTTAAATTAAAATAGCACTTAGCAATAACCTGCTGTATCAGCCCCAGGTTTCAGGCGATTTCCTCCATTCGGCCAGTGCTTCCATGGCTGAGGCAGCAATATACCCATTCTGTAAAGCCGCTTCGGTTAAGGCATTGTAGTTGCTCAGGCATACCAGCGGAATGCCTGCAGTCCGGAAATTTTCTTCCGCCAGAGCAAAGCCATAGGTAAAAATAGCGGCCATACCTACCACGTTGCCACCCGCAGCCCGTACGGCTTCAGCTGCCTTCAAAGAACTGCCACCTGTCGAAATCAGGTCCTCTATTAAAACCACTTTCTGGCCTTCTAGTAATTTACCTTCAATCTGGTTACCCATGCCGTGTTTTTTAGGCTCCGGGCGAACGTAAAGGAAAGGCATTTCCAGCAGATCGGCTACCAGGGCACCTTGTGCAATACCTGCCGTGGCTACGCCGGCAATGGCTTCTGCTTCTGAAAAATTACTTTTAACCAATTCAGCCAACTGTTGCTTTATAAAACTGCGTATATGCGGGAAAGAAAGCGTAACGCGGTTGTCGCAGTAGATGGGCGAGTTCCAGCCTGAGCTCCACTTAAACGGCTGCTCGGGTCTCAGTTTTACGGCCTCTGTTTCTAACAGGAAAGAGGCTACCTTATGTGCTGTAGTAGTAGAATCCATGGCCGAAGTTACATAAATATTCAGCCCGTTGAATTTCTTTAAAGCGAAATATTAATCTTATTGTGTAAATTTCGGGCTGTTCTAAAGCACCTAATCTATGAACGTCTTTATAAACGATATTCCTCTTATTCTAAAAAAGTCAAAAGAAAAAATTCAGAAACATCATTACGATGTGGTACTCAATGCCAAAGACGAATTCTCTTCCAAAGATTTAATAGGTAATGTGCTGGTAAAAGATGTCGACAATCTTTTAGTAGACAGGGTCATCAGGCTAATGGAAGTAAAAAAGCTCAAAAAGCTGAAGTCGCTTACTTTAGTGGCTGATAAAAAAAAGCAGCTGATCGAATACCTGAAAGACCAGTTTAAAATTGTAAAAGCGGCAGGAGGCCTGGTCGTTAAAGACGGAAAAATCCTGATGATTTATCGTTTAGGGGTTTGGGACCTGCCAAAGGGCAAACTGGAGAAGAAAGAGAAAGTAAAAGAAGGTGCCCTGCGAGAGGTAGAGGAGGAGTGTAACATAAAAGTAGAGGTGCTGGATAAGCTCCCGAAAACCTGGCACTCTTATGCTTTCAAAGGAAAGAAAATTCTTAAGAAAACTTCTTGGTTCCTGATGAACTGTACCGACGACAGCCTGATGAAGCCTCAGGCGGAAGAATTTATAGAAAAAGTGTGCTGGATGACTCCTGAGGAAGCGATCGAAGTATTACCGGAAGCTTATACTTCAATAGCTTTTGTTATGAGACACTATCTGCAATCTCTGAAATCCGGAAAGGTATAAAGCTGTCGACGTTTCCTCCAAATTTGTGAATTTCCCTGATAATGGACGAACTGATAGCTGCCAGTGCTGGTGAGGTAATCAGGAAAACCGTTTCCAGCTCCGGATTTACATGCCTGTTGGCCTGTGCAATTGTATTTTCATATTCAAAATCGGTGGTATTGCGCAAGCCACGCAACAGGAACTTTGCATCCACTTCCCTGGCAAACTCGGCTGTTAGTCCTTTATAGGATTGCACTTTTACAGCCGGCTGGTCTTTGAAAAGATGGCGTATGATGTGCACCATCTTTTCTACCGGAATATAGCGTTGCTTGCTGCTGTTGTTACCAATTGCAATAATTACCTCATCAAACAGCCTGCTTCCGCGCTGCACCACATCTAAATGGCCGTTAGTGAAAGGATCAAATGAGCCGGGAAAAATTGCGATTCGCTTCATGGCTTTTTTAATTTGAAGATTTGTGGATTTTGGAATATGGAGATGAGGTAATAAAAAATTAATCAAGCATCATTGATACCAAATTTGAATAATCTTTTCGCAATTTGATCATCTGTGGGATTTTTTCTCAAACTCTGAACCCAATCCTCAACAAACTCTTTTGCTAAAAAAACTTCGATCAGGTAAGAATAACTTTTCCCATCCACAACTTTAACCCCATTATCATCATCTTCTGCATATGCCAGAATAATATCTGACTCGTACTTTTTCATGTCCGCATGATAAATTACTAATTCATCATCAATAGCTTCTAGCTCTTTTATCAATTCAACTAACTTCATCTTCGTTTAACTGCTATTGTTATAAATTTTGAGTGGCTGTTAAAGTTATAGGCGTGATTCGTATTGTACATTTGGAGAATAAAAATTTAAAAAATCTCCTAATCTTCAAATCTTCATTTTCACTCACAAAAATGCAGGGTATATATCTCAAAGTAGCGGTGTTCGAACAGGTCGTCGAATTTATAGCTATAAGCTACGTCTATAGGCTTTTTGCCCAGGTGCACGTGGCGGATATATTTAGTAAGAATGCTGAATAAACCGGAATCGTGGGTGATGTCTCCCCAAACTGTAATGGTTTCCTGCTCTGGATTCATTTTTTGTTCCTGCATTACAAAAATCACATAGTAGATAAAATCCTCTGCACTCATGTAAGGGAAAATATTGCAGAACTGCAGCCCGGTTTCACTCACAACCAATATAGTCAGGTAATTTTCTTCTACAAAAACATACACATTACGGCCCGTCTTTCGGCCTGTCTGGTGCAAAGCTCCTTTCATCAGGGCGCTTGTCTGGTGCACATGTTGTATCGGCCGCTCCGAAAATAAACTGGCTGCCATTCTGTAGATTACACCTTCCATGGCAAAAATATTCACGGCTTCCATATCGCTGTGGCGGTACGAAAGCACAATGTCCTGCTGCAGGTTCAGGTCGCTGTGCAGGCGCAGGTAGTCTTCCTTGTGTGCAGGATCATATAGCGTTACCGGCACCAGTGTAAAGAACTTATTGCTTACCGAAACCCGCACATGAAGCCAGCGCTGCTCTTTTAGAAGCGGATTGGTTTCGGCAATCAGGCTCAATTGCTCTGCTACCTGCAGAGGCGAAAAAACCGTCATCAGTTCGTAATCTTCCAACACCACAAACTTATTTCGTTCTGTATCGGCCACTCCGATGCGAATAGTCTTCGGGCTGATTTTGATGTACAGATTACACTTAGTCGCTTCAGACAGCGTAAATGCTTCGTCGTGGATTTTATGGGCAAGCCGGAAATGAGTGCTCGAGTTGTTCAATGGTTATTGGCTTCGTTGTGCAATGCAAGTATAAAGAAAATATAGCAATTGGCGGCAAAAGCAGTTTACCGGGCAAACTGGTGTGTCATACCAAAGAGATCATCCAGGTTAATCAAGTAGTGCAGAATTTTGTGTTTGTCCGGTTGCGGAATCTTTCTGATCTCAGACATCGGCAAAAAAGCTACTTCTTCAATAAGTTGTTGATCGGCAGGAGATTCAGGGTCATAACCAGTAGCAGCTTGTCCGCCAAGTATCTGTACCTCAAAAAATAGCTCTATAGCGTGAAGTGGAGGCTGGAGAAACTCGTTCAGAAAAAGAAACCGCTTTACAGCCACCTGCAGGCCTGTTTCTTCAAAAAATTCTCTTTGGAGGCAGGCTTCAACCGTTTCTCCAAACTGCAGGCCTCCTCCAGGAGGGGCCCAGAAACAGTTGTTGGCTATGGTCGCCTGATGCCTTACCAGGAGCAGCTTATCATCTTGAATGCAAATGCCGGAAACGCGCAGGCGAACTTTGTCTGCATAAGCAGCGGCATTCGGGTTAAGTATCGTCATTTTTGGTAACGTGTAGTATTGGTGGTAAATTTACAAAATGATTAGAACGTATAATTCCGATTTTGAGCGAGATGTTCGTGAGAAATTAGAGCGGCAGGAATTTATGAAGCTGATGGGCTTTGATGTAACGAGCATTAAGGAAGGCCGCGTGGAAGGAGAACTGGTGCTGAGGCAACAGCACCGGCAGCACAAAGGTTTTACACACGGTGGCGTTATAGCCACACTGGCCGATATAGTAGCAGGATTTGCAGCAGTTACGCTGGTAGCAAAAGACCAGCATGTAGTAACGGCAGAACTTAAAGTATCTTACTTCCATCCCGGAGTCGGCGATAAGCTTATTGCCAAAGGCTATGTGATCAAACAAGGCCGCATGCTCAACTTCTGCGAATCAGAAGTATACGCCATCAAAGGAGAAGAGGCCCCCCTGCTCATTGCCAAAGCCTCTGCCACCATGGCTACCATTTCAGCACAGCCAAAAGAAAATTTTAAATGATCAGGTAAAAATCAGGAATAGGATAAACAAGATTGCGTAAATATTGTAACCTCTCTGATTGCCTGACTCTCTTTCTTTATAGATTTTAACTCCCAAACTCCCCATGCGTCCTGTAGAAGCACTTAGAAACAGTTTTCCTTTCGAACCTACCGAGGATCAGGCGAAGCTTTTTGCAAAGCTGGATGAGTTTATTGTAACTAAAGAGGTAGAGAAAGCTGTGTTTTTGCTCAAGGGCTATGCCGGTACAGGTAAGACAACGGTGGTTACCTCGCTGGTAAAGATTCTGAACAAGTTCGGGTATAAGTACGTGCTGCTGGCTCCAACAGGAAGGGCGGCAAAAGTAATGTCATCTTATAGCGGCAAAGTAGCTTTCACTATTCATAAAAAAATTTACCGCCAGACGGCAAACCCTTATTCCGAAGGACTGGCCTTTACCCGGCAGCCAAACAAGGCAGAAAGTACTGTTTACATTGTAGATGAGTCTTCTATGATATCAGATGAAGCTGGTTTCGGTGAAAATGGTTTGCTGCGGGATTTAATGAGCTATGTGTTTGAGAAAAAGACAAACAAGCTACTGCTAATCGGCGACACGGCCCAGTTACCACCCGTAAACCAAAGCCTGAGCTTATCTTTGGATGCAGGTTATCTGAAGCACAACTTCCGGTGCCATGTGCAGGAAATTGAAATGAAGCAGGTGATGCGCCAGGCAGAGCAATCGGGTATTCTGATGAATGCCACGAACCTGCGTAATCAGCTGAAAAACGACAAACCGGAGATAAAGCTGCATACCAAAGGCTGGCGCGACATCTATAAAATGACGGGCGAGAAGCTGGAAGATGGTTTGCGCTACGCCTACGATAAATTCGGAATAGAAAATTCCATTGTTATCTGCAGATCAAACAAAACTGCTAATCTGTATAACCAGCATATCCGCAGGCAGATTTTTTTTGCGGAAGATGAGATAGGAGTAGGGGATTACCTGATGATTGTGCGCAATAACTATTTCTGGCTACCCAAAGATTCAGAGATCGGTTTTATGGCAAACGGTGACTTTGTGGAGATTACCAAGATTATCCGGTACGAAGACATGTACGGGTTCCGATTTGCCGATATTAGAATCCGGTTTGTAGATTACCCGGATGCAGAAGAGCAGGAGGTGAAGATTATGCTGGATACTTTATATTCTGATGCTCCGGCTTTGCCTGCCGATCAGAACAAAAAGCTGTACGAAGAAGTATTGCGGGACTATGCCGATATAAAGACCAAGCGCGAACGCAGTAAAGAACTGAAAAAGAACCCTTACCTGAACGCGCTGCAGGTAAAGTTCGCCTATGCTCTTACCTGCCATAAAGCACAGGGTGGCCAGTGGAAGGCTGTGTTTGTAGATCAGGGATACCTGAAAGAGGAGATGGTAAACGAGGAGTTTGCCCGCTGGCTGTATACAGCCCTTACCCGCTCTTCTGAGGAGCTGTTCCTGCTGAACTTTAATGCGCAATTTTTAGTTGGCTAACAAACTATTTTAGTATCTTGTAACGTTTATAAACTAATTACTCTTTAAAAGCGTAACCAAAGCAAATAACACATCATACAGCATGAAAAAGATTCTTCTTTCCTTTGCATTTGCATCATTGGTAGCTGGAGGCGCTGTAGCCCAACAGCAGCCTAAAACACAGGCTACCGCACCTCAGGCTCAGGCTAAAGCCGGAGCTGCAATTACTTTCGAAGCAACAGAGCATAACTTTGGCGATATTACCCAGGGGGATGTGGTGGAGCATACGTTCACCTTTAAAAATACCGGTAACCAGCCACTTGTAATCGAGCGTGTGGATGTAACCTGCGGCTGTACTACGCCAGCATGGACTAAAGAGCCGGTGCTGCCAGGTAAAACAGGAACTGTCACAGCTAAATTTAACAGTGCCGGTAAACTTGGCCAGCAGAAGAAAGCCATTACAGTGCATTCCAATGCGGCAGACGGTGCTGCATATGTTTACATAGTAACTAATATCAAAGAAAAAGGAGCTGCTGCCAGCGCTAAGGCAAATCAATAAGCGGCATCTTTATATCATAACATCAATAAGAAAGCCCCTGAACTTGTTCAGGGGCTTTCTTATTCAGGGCCTTAGCTAAACTTAAAGTGCTTTCAGAATGGCATAGAATAAAGCGCCCCAGCCAATAATCATAAATGTGCCGCCAATAGGAGTAATAGCTCCAAGCCAGGTAATGCCGGTAAGGCAAAGGGTATAAAGCGAACCTGAAAAAATAAGTATACCCAGAAAGAAGCACCAGGCAGCCACCTGTAAGGCAGGTTGCTCTATTCGGAACAGCAGTAGCCCTACCGCCAGCAAGGCCAACGTATGGTACATCTGGTATTTTACAGCTGTTTCAAAAGTATCCAGCCGTCCTGTTTTCTCCAATAAGCCTCGCAGGGCATGGGCACCAAAAGCACCAATCATTACAGATAAAGCACCAAAAGCACTGGCAATAAGAAGTATGGCTTTTTGAGTCATGGGTGTATATGAAATACTGTTTCTGTTTGCACAAAGGTACAACAGCCGGAACTAAATCGGGCAACAAACCATAATTTATAGTTGCTGAAACAGGTTAGGATAATCTGTAATAATGCCGTCTGCACCCATTTGCTTTAGCCTCTTTATCTCATCAACCTTGTTAACGGTCCAGGGGATAACCTTGATGCCCTGCTGGTGACAAGCCCGGAGCAATTCCGGTGTAACTAATTTATAGTAGGGACTATAGATTTCAGGTGTAAAGCCAAGCACCTGAAGGTTTTCTTCCAGGCTCTTCTGATTTTCAACCAGCAGGGAAGTTCTCACGTGCGGGTATTGCTGGTGCAGCACCTGCAGCGTACGCACATCAAAAGACTGTATAATTACCCAAGGCGTAATTTGCTTTTCCTCTATCACCTCCATCAGCAGGCGCACGAATTCTTCGGGGGCAGGATGCAACAAATTATCGGAAGCAGGTTTGGATTTGGTTTCGATGTTGTAAAACACCTGGGGCAGCTTATGGGTTGCAAGGTATTGCTGCACGCTATCTATAACTGCTGCCAGAGTAGGTTTATAAGACTTTACCCTTTGCTGCTCCGGAAACTTAGTGTAAAATTTTGTGCCGATGTCGAACGTCTGTATCTCATCCAGGTTCATCTGGTAGAGGGCGTACCGGTGCTTATCAGCGGGCGGAATCTCCTGTCCATTTGGCAGCAGCACATAATCCGGGTTCATGTGAGGGTCGTGAGACAGCACCACCTGTTTGTCTTTGGTGATCTGTGTATCCATTTCCAGCGTGGTGACACCTAAATCTAATGCCCTAAGCATAGCAGGAACCGTGTTTTCAGGCATCAGGCCTCTTGCCCCTCTATGCCCTTCGGTATCAAAATCAGGAAGTGGTGCGGATTGCTGTGTTGGTGCCATCTTAGATGTACAGGCCGATAAAGTAATGCTTGCAAACAGGATCAGGTGTAGTATACGTCGCATGAAAAAGGTTTGTCTTTTAGGAAAACAAAAATCTATCAATTCGATTGAAAAGGAAACCTGCCCACAGAGGTTTAACAATTTGGTAATAGCAGTAGCGGCCATTACAAAGCTTTACCAATGGCCAAACAGCTGCTAAAAATAAAGCGTAATCGCTTCAAACGCCGAAGTCCTTTCCTGGGCCTTCAGCCAAAGAAAGGACTTCAGATAATGAAATGTATGTATAGTTATTCTTCTCCTTCTCCCTCAAGCGCCTCGTTTACCTGCTCCTCGAACTCCTCCTGGCTATCATACTGCGTAAATTCCAGTGTCTTACCTTTTTCCTTTAGTTCTTCCAGTACATCCAATGCTACTTCCAAAGGCTCTTTTTCTGTTCCTACCAGGTTGGAGGTCCAGTTGGCGCCCAATAATAAATTGTCGCCATACATGCCCACGCACCAGTTCTCTAAAAATTCTACCAAAGAAATAGATTCGGCTTTATAAGATGACCAGTCGTCTTCGGCACATGCTTCGGCACTTTTTTCCTGCGACCAAAACAGAATCACTTCCACATCTTCAAACTCATAGGAGCTGGAGGTGGCCCAGGTATCCTGGTGTGTGAGTCCCCAGACTTTGTCGGTTGCAACAACATCTTTGATAAAGTCCTGGTATCTTTTTTCTACGTCTGGAGCGTTGTCTTTCATAATTTTGCTGTACAGGTTTAGTTTCCTACAAACGAAGGTAATGATATTTTAGCATTAAGCTAAATTTTTGGAAGCTGCTGCTATTTGCTGTAGTTGCGCGAGCCGAAGATGCCGCTTCCTACCCGGATCATCGTGCTGCCTTCTTCTATAGCCAATTGCCAGTCGGAGGTCATGCCCATAGAGATTTCCTGAAACTCGTCGTTGGCAAAAAAGTAGGTTTCTTTCAGCTGCTGAAAACACGCGCGCAGGTACCGGAACTCCTCTCGTAGCTTATCCTGGTTATCGGTATTGGTGGCAATGCCCATTACGCCTGTTATACGTGCATATTTCATGTTGCGGTATTCTTCCGACTCCAGTAGCGCCACAGCATCTTCGTAGCTCATGCCATATTTGGTTGCTTCGTCGGCAATGGATATTTGCAGGAAACAGTTAATTGGGATGGTTCGGTTAAGAGCCTCTGCTCGCTTATTTATCTCTACCAGAAGTTTCAGGCTGTCGACAGACTGAATGGTGTCTACAAAAGAAGCAATATACTTTACTTTGTTGGTTTGCAAATGCCCGATCAGGTGCCAGGCAATGTCATGCGGCAGTTTTTCCCGCTTGTCTACGAGCTCCTGAACCTTATTTTCGCCAAATAACCGATGGCCCGCATCATACGCCTCCTGTATCAGTTCTACCGGGTGTGTTTTAGAAACGGCTACCAGCCGGCAGGGAGTATTTTTTAACTGTGCATCAAAGAATAAGATATTATCAGCAATCGTGGACATGGTGCTTGTGGTTTATCAGGGATTTGAATTTAATTATATGTAATTATCAATGACATCCATTTACATAAATCAGCTAAAAAAGTTCAGGCGCCGATTAATCTTCCAGCACATTGGTAACAAAGGTGTTCTTCAGCAGCATCCAGATCAGGAAGAAAAGCATGGCCCATTTCAGGTATACCTGGTAATAGTCTTTGGTATCTCTGAAGCGCTTTTCTATGATTTCAGTCTTTTCATACTTGTTGATGTTCCTGAAAATTTCTTCCAGAGCATCTTTTGTGTCAGCTCTGAAGAAAAGGCCTTCTGCTGTCTGGGCTATTTCCCGCAGACTGCTTTCATCCAGCTGGGTATCCACCACTAATGTGTTCCCTGCTTCATCCTTATAAGATGCTTGCCCGTCTTTGCCTATACCTATTGTGTATACTTTAATATCATGGCCATAAGCCAGGCGTGCGGCCATAAGTGGGTCAAGGCTTCCGGCTGTGTTTTCGCCGTCGCTGATCAGGATGGCTACTTTTGTTTTGGCATTCGAATCCCGCATACGGTTAATGGCTACAGCCAAAGCACTGCCTATAGCTGTACCATCGTTGGGGATCATACCGAATTCAATGGTTTTTATGTTTTCTTCCAGCAGCCTGTAGTCGGTGGTAAGAGGGGCCAGGGAGTAGGCGTCTCCGGCAAATACCACCAGCCCGATCCGGTCCTGCACACGCCCATTGATAAAGTTCTGCGCCACTTCCTTGGCCGCTTCCAGGCGGCTGGGCTTTATGTCTTCCAGCACCATAGAGCCCGATACATCCAATACCAGCACAATATCTATACCTTCCGAAGTTTGCTCTACCTGCTCGTTTATCTGTTGCGGGCGTGCCAGTGCCAGCAGCACCATAGAAATAAAGAGTATATACACCAGCGTAGGCAAATGCCTGAGCAAGCTTGTCCACTGCCAGCGCGCCTGCCGCTCAAACATTGCCATGTCCAGCTTATTGCGGGAGTCGTAAATAAAAAGCCACCTGAGCAGGAAAAGCAACGGAATAGCAGGCAGCGCGTAGAGCACCAGCGGGTACACCCAGTCGTAGGAGCGAAGGGTGCTGTAGGTAAACCACTCCAGGCTCAGCCAATCCCACATATTATCGCTTATTTTTAACATTTCTGATTAATTCCCGCTGTACTTTATACCTGTTTTTTGCGAAGCGCTTCAATTTGGTTTGTGCTCGTTTCGTTTCTGTATCTGCGGCTGTTAAAGCGTTGCCATAAATAGCTTTGTCGCACAGGCGCAGGGCATTGTTTACTTCTTCGTCATCGTTGTAGTAGGTAACAATTTCTTTGGTAGTGAAGGAGTTAATGGCACTGCGTTCCAACCGGGTAAGGTAGTTTTTCCAGAGCGAAACAGCTTTTTCCACGCTTTGGGTAGAACCGGATTTCACAAAGCGGTCAACGTGAGCATTATAACGCGATGCAAAGTACAGGTAATCTTTACGCAGGCGGTAAAGTTTATAGTTGGTTTGAATCACCTTTCCGAAGATGAGCCAGATAAGGCTGAAAAACACCACTACCGCTACGATCCATACCAAAAGCCTGGGCCAGTCGAAACGCTCCGGCACCAGCATCAGGTTTGTTTCAGATTTCAGAACCAGTGGCTCCTGCACCTGCAACACCTGTTGCTCCAGAACCACAGCCTTCGTTTCTGTAAACACCTGTATAGTGTCTTCGTTTTGCAGCACAAAAACAGGCAGGTGCAGCTGCTGAACTGGCGCTGTTTCGAAAGTGCGCAGTACATACACCACACTGTCTGTGCTGATACCTGCCCTGGTTATGGTCGGTGTAAATTTCTTTTGCACCAGTTCGAAGGGGGCAAAATTATAACTGGAGTCCGGCAGTATGGCTTCCTGTAGCGGCGGATGGCGGTATACCAGTGCGTATTCAAATAACTCACCCAGCTTTACGGTATCTTTGTTAAAGCTACCCAGAGGTTTCATTATCTGCTGCCCCCAGGCAAGGGAAGGTAATAAGCTCAGAATAAATAATAACTTACGCACTTTTCTTTGTAGACTTATTGCGGAGCCTGAACAGGTTCACCAACTGGTTAACATAGTCTTCGTTTGCCATAATAGCCAAGTAGTTAGCCTGGTATTTCTGGCAGATGCGCATTATTTTCGACTGATTCTCCGTATGCTGGGCAAAGTACCTTTTCTGAAACTCTTCGCCGGAAGTGTTCATCCAGATAGTTCTTCCTGATTCTTTATCTAAAACAGGCACTATTCCCATCGGAGGCATTTTCTTCTCCCGCACGTCCATCAGCTGCAGCACAATCAGGTCGTGGCGTTTGGCCAGCATGGCTAGTTCCTTTTCGTAATTCACATCTATAAAATCAGAGATAAGCAGGATAATGCTGCGGCGTTTGATAATATCCAGTGTCAGTTTGATGCCTGAGGCCAGGTTTGTCTTCAGCGAATCAGGTTTTAGCTCATGTAAAGCTTTTATAATAGTATAGGCCTGCTCAATGCCTTTAGCTGGCTTTATGTATTTTTCTTTTTGATCGCTGATGCAGATGATGCCGATCTGGCTTTGCTGCCTGGCTGCCGAGAGCGCCAGTACACCGCAGATCTCTTTTCCAACCTCCAGCTTTTTCTGCTTGCCCGTGCCTATGGCCTGAGAGGCACTCACATCCAGCATCAGAAACACCGACTGCTCTTTCTCCTCCCGGTAGGTCTTCACAAAAGTGCCATGCCCTTTCGCCGATACATTCCAGTCAATAGAACGTACATCGTCTCCATACTGGTATGCACGTACATCGTCAAATTCCAGCCCGGTGCCTTTAAACACAGAGTGGAAGTCGCCTTGCATTTGCGTGGTAATTGCCTTCCTGATTCGTATTTCGTATTTTCGAAGCTTTTGTACAAGCTCTTTCATAGACTTGTTCTCTGCCGTAAGATTTTAAAATTAGAACTTATTCTCGTATTTTACACCCGTGAAAAGACTTTTCTTCTTATTATTTAGCCTGATTTTTTTCTGTTGCAAGCAGCAGGAGCCGGAAAGACCTGAAAACCTGATTCCTCAGGACAAAATGGTGCAGATTCTAGCTGATATTCATACCGTGGAAGCCCGGATCGAAAACAGAGTCAGTTATCCGGACACTTCTCTGATGGTTTTCAATAAAGAACAATCCAAGGTGCTGGAGCAACATGATGTAACGCTTGAGCAGTTCAAAGAAACCTACCAGTTTTACCTGGACAATGTAAAGCAGATGGACAAGCTGTATGAGGTGATCATTGATACACTCAGTGCCAGGGAAGTAAAGGCCCGTACTTCTTATCAACCAAATCAGTTAAAAGTAGAGGGCACAGAACTTCGGCCGGTAGAGTAGTTTTAAATTATTTACATCAGCTTACTGCCGTTGGGTACTTTGCCCGCGGGCTGTGCGAGTACTATATCCTTATTTTCATTTTCAAAGCCTGTCACCAGAATCTCTGAAATATACTTTCCAATCTGCTTGGTGCCTAAATTAGTCACGCAGAGCACCTGTTTACCTACCAGTTCCTCCTTTGTATAAAGTCTGGTAATCTGCGCGCTCGACTTCTTCAGGCCCAGTGGTCCCAGATCCACCACCAGTTTATAGGCAGGCTTCCGCGCTTCCGGGAAATCATTTACTTCTACAATTGTGCCTACTCTGATGTCTGTTTGCTCAAAATGCTGCCAAGTGATTGTATCCATCTTGCTTCATTTGTTGTGTTGATTTAATTTGTTTTTATTGGGGAAACACTTTGAAGTGTTTCCCGGGTTAAGGTGCACAAATTAACAAAATATTATCCGTTTTACTTCTAAAAGCAAGCTGTAAGGCTCAAACAGCAACATAAGCCCTTTCACGCCGTAATCCTAATCTATTATCCTTCCTTTAAAATTGGTAAAATCAAGTGTAAAATTTGCAAAATAGATACTATGAAAAGAGAATCCGGAGCGAGTTTACCTGTATGGGTAGAGGGCGTAACGATGCCAGAAACAGGTCCTTTACTTGAAAATATTGAATGCGATGTTTGTATAGTGGGAGCTGGTTTAGCGGGTATGTCTACCGCTTATATGTTAGCCAAGGAGGGAAAGAATGTGGTGGTGTTGGAGGCAAAGAAAATAGGAGGGGGGGAAACAAGCAGAACGACTGCCCATTTATCGAATGCACTCGATGATCGCTATTCTAATTTAGTGAAGCTGTTCGGCGAAGAGGGGGCACTGCTGGCGGCCCAGAGCCATGGCCGGGCGATAGATAAAATAGAAGAGATTGTAAAGGAGGAAAACATCGACTGTGACTTTACCCGGATAGACGGCTACCTGTTTGCCAACGACCGGCAGGAGGAGGAAGAACTGCTGAAGGAGCTGGAGGCAGTGCAGCAAATAGGCTGGCGTGATGTGATTCTTCGTAAAGATAGTCCTGTTAAAACGCTTACAGGGCTTCCTTGCCTGCATTTCCCGAACCAGGCACATTTTCACGTGCTGAAATATCTCTCAGCTATCAGCAGCGCTTTTTTAAATATGGGCGGCAGGATTTTTACCGAAACCAAGGTAACGCGCTATGAATCTGGTACGGTTGCAACTGTTATCTCTGAAGATAATTTTGCTGTTTCGGCTAATCAACTGGTAGTTGCTACCAACACACCGACCAACGATTTTGCTACCATGCATACCAAGCAAGCCCCTTACCGCACGTATGTAGTAGGTGCTATGGTAGCAAAAGATGCTGTTCCTGATGCACTTTACTGGGATATGGCAGAGCCGTATCATTATGTAAGGCTGCTGAAGGGAAAGGCTCTGGACGAAGGTGCTGCCTCAGACCTGTTAATTGTAGGTGGTGGAGACCATAAAACGGGGCAGGCTGAGAATTACGAATCGAGCTTTAGAGACCTGGAGCGCTGGATGCGACTGAAGTTTCCGGAGGCTGGCGAAGTGATCTACCGCTGGTCTGGCCAGGTATACGAGCCGGTGGACCTACTGGGTTATATTGGCAGAAATCCGGGTGACACTGACAATGTATATATCATAACAGGTGACTCCGGACACGGTATGACGCACAGTACCATTGGCGGTATGCTGATCACAGACTTGATAATGGGCAGAGAGAATCCCTGGGCCACACTATACGATCCGGGTAGAAGCCCTATGAAAGCAGCAGGAGAGTATATAAAGGAGAACCTGAATGTGGCGGCACAGTTTAAAGATTTTGTTACACCGGGTGAGGTAAAAGATCCGCAGGAGGTATTACCCGGTACCGGACGTATCATGCGTAAAGGTTTAAGTAAAGTAGCTGTATACTGTGATCAGGATGGTGTGAGGCATACCTGTTCAGCCGTTTGCACGCACATGGGCTGTATTGTCAGTTGGAATGATGTGGAAAGTTCCTGGGACTGCCCTTGCCACGGTTCACGCTTCGATCCATTTGGGCGTGTTATCACCGGACCAGCAACCAAAGACCTGGAGCCTGAGCAGGAGGATTAAAAGGTATGTTATCTTCTATAGAGCCTGTAGGTTCGTCTATTCCACAAGCAGCAACGCATCGCTAGTAGTACTAGCGATGCGTTGCTGCTTGTGGATGTAGGTATTAACTAAAATTACATCTTTTTATAGGCCTCCAACTCCTGAAGACGCTTCGAAATATTATCAGCCCATACCTGCTGTACCTCAGCATCCAGTCCATGGCGGGAAAGTTCATCAAACTCCAGCTGTTCTGCCTTCCAGGTTTTAAAAGCTTCAGCCACAGTTGGGTTCATTCGGTCTTTCATGTTGGTGCAGGTGGTGCCCAGAGCAGCCAGCTTTTTGCGAAGCAGGCGGGCGTGCACCTCCGTTAAATCGAAATGCAATTGCTCGTGGTAAAGCAGTTTTTCCGATTTTTTATTTTTTGACCATGACTGCGTAGCCAGGAAAACACATTTTACCTCATACACAAATTCATTGTTGCTGCATTTGGCATCTACAGCCAGATTGGCGGCAGTAACTGCATGATGCGGATTGCCTTCTTCCGGTAAGCCTTTAAAATCGTCCCAGTTCAGTCTGCGGTCAGAAGACCAGGCAATGTTTTCGCTTGCCAGATTTTTATCTGCTGAAACAGAGGTGGTTAAAGGTTTTAAATTGGACTCAGGCTTTAGTACAGGCGCAAAAAGCCACGAAAAGAAAGAGAGTAAAAATGTAATAAGTACCATTGGCTAAAAGGTAAATTTATTTTCAAATTCAGAACTGTTTAAAATTTAAAAAAGTGCCCGAATTTGTAACTTATTTAGCTTTTGCCTCGTAGCTGAGTTTTTTAAAGCGAAAAAATAGTAAAATAGCAGCAACCGATAAGCCCACTAAGAGACCTGTCCAGATGCCGTTTACACCAAAATCAGCAACAAAACAAAGTAAATAACCTACAGGTAATCCAATTATCCAATAAGCTACCAACGAAATGATACTTGGTACTTTAACATCTTCCAAACCTCTTAAAGCACCCAGACCAACTACCTGTACTCCGTCTGAAATCTGAAACAGAGCAGCAATTATTAGTAGCATAGAGGCAATTTGAATAACCTCTTCATCATGAATGTATAAGTTAGGAATAAATTTGTTTCCTGCAATCATCAGCAGGCCACTAAATGTCATAAAACCTATTGCCATTACAAAACTGCTGGTACCGGCCAGGCGCATGGCTCTTTTGTTACCTAAGCCTTTCTGATTTCCGACTCGTATGGTAGCCGCTGCCGCAATGCCGCTTGCCATCATATAAGTGACAGAGGCCACATTAATGGCGATCTGGTGTGCTGCCAGCTGTTTAGCGCCTAACCATCCAATCATAATGGCTGAAAAACTGAAAGCACCCATTTCAAAAACCATCTGAATGGAAATAGGTATGCCTAGTTTAATGAGGCGGTACATATGGGTTGAGGAGAGGTAGCGGAGTTTCAGGTATTTCTGGTATACTTCAAACCTCCTGTTATAAAGGATATAGGCTCCCATCATCATGGCCATAAGTACCCTTGATATCATGGTGGCCCAGCCGGCACCTATCAGTCCCATTGGCTCAAAGCCTAATTTCCCAAAAATCAGGATATAGTTTAAAACAACGTTCAGGCCGTTGGCTATAATGGAAACATACATGGCCACTTTGGTGAGGGAGAGGCCTTCTGCAAACTGCCGGAATGCCTGGAACACCATCAGGGGAACCATGGAAAGAAACAGGATCTTTATATAGGGAATTGCCATCTCTACTACCTGAACCGGCTGATTAAGCAGCCTGATGTAAGGTGAAACAAAATAGCCTACTACAAAAAGTAAGATGCCTACCACCAGGTTGGAAACCAGGGCATTGAGAAGCAGCAGCGAAATTCGCGTATAATTGCGTCTGCCTTCTGCCGCAGCAATCAAAGGTGTAATACTAAAAGAGATGCCCAGCCCAAAGACCAATGTAATCGTAAAGATGCTGTTACCCAGGGAAGCAGCAGCCAGTGGAATGGTACCGATCTGACCTACCATCAAGCTATCAAAAACACTTACCATGATGTGCCCCAACTGGCTGAGCACGACCGGATAGGCCAGGAGGAAGTTTTTACGGAAATGTTCTTTGTATTCAGCTGATCTCATAGCAGTACCCTTTTGAAAGAGCCCGCAAAATTAGCCTTTTTTATTTTCAGGCACAGCTAGTATCCGAAATTATAGTGGATAATCAGTTTGACTCTGTGTGAAGCCAGACCACTGGCTTTCCGCAATAGTTGCAAGCATAGCAGAGAGACGACTACAGGTGATCTGCCTCCAGTTCAGCCAGGGCCTGTTTTAATCTTTTGATTGCTTCCTGAAGCTCAGCTGGTTCTATGGCAAACGACATACGTGCATGGCCCGGTGCTCCAAAATAATCTCCGGGTGAGAGTGTTAAACTATAATCCTGTTCCAAATATTTACACAAGTCTATAGCAGAGTAAATCTTTTTACCTGCACTTGTTTGGGTACCCAGAAAGTGGCTGAAGTCCGGAAAAAGGTAGTAGGCTCCTTCAGGCTGGAAAAAGGTTACATGCGGTATCTGTGCCATCGCTTCTATTGCTGCCAGTCGGTTTTCTTCCAGCACAGGTAGAAAGGTTGCCAATATAGTGCTGCGGTGTTGTAGTGTAGCCAAGGCGCCGGCTTGTAAAATCGGGCTGATACCGGACAAAGTCCCGAACTGATAGGCAATACATTTTTCGATGATTTCCCGTGCACCAACAACATAGCCTACGCGCCAGCTGGTCATGGCAAACGATTTTGAAAAGCCGTTCACGATCAAGCATCTTTCCTGCGGCCCCTGGCAGGAAAGGATAGAAGTAAAAGGCCTGCTGTAAGTAATATAGTCGTAAATTTCATCACAGATAATGTATAAATCAGGGAATTCAGAGGCAGCAGCCAGTATGGCCTCGAGTTCTTCTTTCTTGTATATACGGCCTGTAGGGTTTGCCGGATTAGTTAATAATAGTATCCTGCTTTTCCCGTGCAGTACCGCCCGTAATGCCTCTGGCTTAAGGCTATACTGGTCAGCGAAGCTGGTGGGTATTGTTACTAAGCTTCCTTTGCTGTATTTAACCAGCTCATGAAAGCCAAACCAGGCGGGTGTGGGAATCACTACTTCATCTCCCTCTTGCAGCAACACCGAAAACAGGGTATGCAGGGCTGATTTACTGCCAGAGGTGATAAGTACCTGGTCTGCCTCTATGGCCATTCCTTCGTTTTTATACTTTCCGGCAACTGCATTTCGCAACTCTTCTGTTCCCTCAGCGGCATTATAAAAGTTTTCCCGCTCTTGTAAAACAGCCATAGCGGCTGCCGAGGCCTGTTCAGGGCTTTTAAAGAAACTGGTGCCGGAAGCTAGGTTAAGGTGCTGCATGTTTAGTCGACGTTGAAAAGTACATCAGCAAAATAGTTATTCTTATCCTGAAATACATGCTCTAATGTAAAACCACACTGTCTGCCAAGCTCCTGTACCTGTTGTATAGAATATTTATAGGAACTTTCAGTTTGTATTGCTTCCCAGGCTTCAAAATGAAATGTTAAGTCTATCTCTTTAATATATACCTGCTGCTGCTTTTCGCTGATCAGGTAGCTCTTCATAGCGCCTTCCTGCGGCTCGTACATCGCGTAGTGCCGGAAAGCACCCAAATCGAAGTTGCCGCCAAGTTCCTGGTTAATGCGATGCAGCAGGTTCAGGTTAAATGTGGAAGTTACTCCGGCTGCATCATCATAGGCAGGTATGAGTTTGTCAGGGTCTTTGCGCAAATCTATACCCATCAGGAATTTATCGCCCCGGCGCAGGTAGCTCCTGATGCTCCGCAGGAAGTCTTTACTCTCAGCCAGGTTAAAGTTGCCGATGTTGGAGCCCAGGAAGAGTACCACTTTGCGTTCCTGCTTATGCTGGTGCAGCCATTTCAGGGCCATAAAGTATTCGCCTATCACCGTCTGTAGCTGCAGCTCCGGTAGCTCGTTTTGCAGCTTAACCGTAAGTTGCTCCATCGCATTTCCGGAAATATCCACCGGAACGTATTCAAAATCCTGATGCTGGGCAGTAAGCTGGTGTAAAAGAATTTTCGTTTTCAGCGCATCTCCGGCACCCAGGTCGATCAGGTGAAAAAAACCGTTTTCACTAAAACGCTGTGCCATGGCTTTTCTGTTTTCTGACAGCACATCGTATTCGCATCGGGTAAGATAATACTCCGGCAAGTCCATGATCTGCTGGAAAAGCCTGCTGCCTTCGCTGTCGTAAAAGTAGCGGGAGGGTAAGGCTTTCGGTTTTCTGCTGAGGCCTACAGCTACATCCTGGGCAAATACCAGCTTATCAGAGGCAACATCTCTTTTCAGGCCCAGTTCTACTATAGGTAGGGCTGTATGTTTTATTTGCATAAAGTTTTATTTTGCCAGCCGGATACCATTGTATTGCCAGCGTTTGTCCGGGTGAAAGAAGTTTCGGTAGGTTGTACGGATATGGCTCTCCGGAGTGGCGCAGGAGCCGCCTCTGAGTACCATCTGGTTCAGCATAAATTTACCGTTATACTCTCCAAGGGCACCCGGAGCTTTAGAAAACCCCGGATAAGGATGGTAGGCACTATACGTCCATTCCCACACGTCTCCGTACAGCTGTTGTACCTCTGCCGTCGGAGCCGCTGCAACAGGCTCCAGAAATTCTGTTTCTACAAAATTTCCGTTTCCCGGTTTGTGAACCTGGCTGGCAGCCTCCCATTCAAATTCAGTTAAAAGTCTTTTGCCGGCCCAACTGGCATAAGCGTTGGCCTCGTAAAAGCTGATATGGCAAACCGGAGCATTTTTGTCTACTTTTTCCAGGCCATGCATACTGAACCGATGCCATTCGCCTTCCTGCTCTACCCAATAAAGCGGCGCCTGCAGTTTTTCAGTGTTCACAAGGGCAAAACCTTCGTCAAGCCAATGCCTGAAATCACTGTAACCGCCATCCTGCATAAATTCGAGATACTCGCCATTTGTTACCAGCTGGTTCATGATCTGAAAGTCTTCTAAAAGTACTTTATGTACCCCCAGCTCATTATCGAAGCAAAATTCGTTGCCCTTATAGCCAATTTCATAAACCCCGCCCGGAACATCTGCAAAAGCAGGAGCAAGGGTTGCACTCGTCTGCGGTGTCTTCGGGTTTGTCTTCGAAAAATATGCAGGCATTAAAGGGTTGGTGCTTAATATGTATTTTATGTCGGTGATTAACAGTTCCTGGTGCTGTTGTTCGTGCTGCAGGCCAAGCTCCAGGATTGGTAAAATTTCGGCTATCTGTTTATCCGGTAAGTTCTGAAGCAGTATTGCCACGTGCTCGTTTACATGAGCCCGATAGTTATAGATGTCCTGTAGGGGAGGTCTGGTGAGTGTGCTGCGCTTATCCCGCTGCACCCGGTTGCCGACCGAATTATAGTAGGAGTTAAAAAGGTAGCTATAGTGGGGGTGGAATAATTTATAGTTCTGCAGATAGGGCTTCAGTACAAAGTTCTCAAAAAACCAGGTGGTATGGCCCATATGCCATTTAGGCGGGCTTACATCAACAATAGGTTGAACAACAGTGTCTTCGGGTTCCAGAGGACGACAAATCTGCTCTGTTCGGGCTCGGATTTGTTCGAAACGAGCTATGGTGACTGCGTGTGCAGAAGCGAATTGAGTGCTCATGATCTAAAAGAATGATTTATAACTGAATAGCCTGGCCTTGGTGTGTTGAATAATATAGTGGTTAGCCCTATGTACGGGAATTCCGTTGAGAATGGTTTATCTTAGTGTCTGATTAATAGGTTGGGCAGGTAAAGGAGCTGAAGAATTTCATACGCTTAACCGGTAAAATTAAGTCTAACCCCAGCTTGAAGAAGAATGCAGCTTAAATTACAGTATATCTCCAGAGAACTTCGTTTTAAATTTGATGCCCGTACTTCGCGGGGAGCCATTTCTACGCATAAAGCTTACTACCTTATGCTTTCTGATACTGCTAATCCCGAAATAGCTGGCATTGGAGAGTGTGCACCCCTGGCAGGATTAAGCATTGATGACAGGCCTGATCTTGAAAAGAAGCTGCATGAAATGTGCCACCGGATCAGCAGTGAAAAAGATTTAGTGCTAGATGAAACAGGCAGACTTTCTGATTTGCTTGAGTTGGAGGAATGGCCGGCCATTCGTTTTGCACTTGAAACAGCCTGGCTGGATCTGCAGAACAATGGCCAGAGAATTCTGTTTCAAAACTCCTTTAGTAGCGGTGAGCGGGGTATACCCATTAACGGACTCGTATGGATGGGAGAGAAGGCTTTTATGCAGGAACAGATAGAAAAGAAGCTGGCAGATGGGTATGAGTGCCTGAAGCTGAAAATCGGAGGGCTGGATTTTAAAACAGAACTGGAGCTTTTGCAGCAGATCAGAGAAGTGGCCGGTGCAGAAAAGCTTGCGATCAGGGTAGATGCCAATGGCGCTTTCTCACCGCAGGAGGCATACAAAAAGCTGGAGCGGCTAGCCAAATATGACATCCATTCCATTGAACAACCCATCAGGCAGGGACAATATGACGAAATGGCCCAGCTTTGTGCGTATACTCCTATCCCGATTGCCCTGGATGAAGAATTAATCGGTGTGCAGCACCGGGAAGAGCAAATCAGGCTCCTGGAGAAGATCAAGCCACAGTACATTATACTGAAGCCGACTTTGCTAGGCGGTTTAAGAGCCAGTGAAGCCTGGATCCGTGAGGCTGAGGCAAGAGCGATTGGCTGGTGGATAACCTCTGCCCTGGAAAGCAATATCGGACTGAATGCTATCAGCCAGTTTACGGCAAACTATCCCTTAGCAATGCCTCATGGCCTGGGTACGGGGCAACTGTATCACAACAACCTTCAGTCGCCCTTGCAAATTAAAGAAGGCAGCTTATGGTACAGGCCGGAGGTGGAATGGGAATCGTTGGCGACCTGATAAGTTCTGGCGCCTGAGGTGCTATGGCTGGCTATATTGCTCTTTTAGTAACTGCATTACTTTTTCCATGCCGGTACTTGCCTTTTCCTCGATGAGATGCAGGTTCTTGCGGGGGCGGATGTAAGGCAGGTTAGGGTCAACTACTATAATCGGTACGTCATCCGAAATATAATCCACCAGGCTGGCTGCCGGGTAAACAACCAGTGAAGTGCCGACAACAAGTAAAATATCAGCCTTCATCGTAATGTCTGCTGCCACTTCCATCATGGGCACCGGCTCGCCAAACCAGACAATGTTGGGGCGCAATTGAGAACCGCGTGCGCACTTGTCGCCCAGCTTAAGTTCATGCCCTTTTATAGGATATACAAGTTTCGGATCCAGGGTGCTGCAACTTTCAAAGAGCTTGCCGTGCAGGTGAATAATGCGTTTTGAGCCGGCACGTTCGTGCAGATCGTCTACGTTTTGTGTGATAACGGTTACATCAAAGTCTTTTTCCAGTTCAACCAGAGCCAGATGTGCGGCATTCGGCTTGGCTTCATGTGCATTCTTTCGGCGCTGGTTATAAAAATCAAGTACAAGCGCAGGGTTCTTTTTCCAGCCTTGCGGTGAGGCAACCTCCATTACATCATGCCCTTCCCAGAGACCGTTGGCATCACGAAAGGTGGCAATACCACTTTCTGCGCTAATTCCGGCTCCGGTTAAAACAACCAGCTTTTTCTTCATAAGTACATTAACTTAAAATGCTATACCAATCTTAATGCCTCCTATCAGGTGAACTCCGGTATAGCCATAGTCCAGGTAATTTTCATTATAACGAACCTTTGTGTAATTAGTATCGATGTGGCTGTTTTTATACGTAACACCAACGTAAATATCTCCGACAATACGATCCGAAATCACAGGCCCTTGTAAGCCGGCTGTGCCCAGAATGCCCATTCTGGATATTCTTTCTTCGTGGTTTCTGGCGCGGTAAATATAGTAGTCTAATCCGTCATCACCAGTTTCTTCCTTCCAGCCTAATTTCTCGAAGCCGATGTTAAATTGATGGTAAGAAACACCGTAAGAAACATACAGGCGTGAGTTTGGCCCGAGGGAGGAGCCTCTGCTATAGACCCGGTGCATAAGCTGTGCACCATACCCTTTTACGTGCGCGTAATCTTCGGCTTCGCTGTCTCTGGAAGTAAAGGCATCAGTAAACCAGGTCTCTCCATTGTACAGGCTTGGGGTAAGAACAATACTATGCCTTGCGGCAGGCTTAACGGCCTTTTCGATTTCAAGAACGTAGGCATTAACTGCCAGGTGCTGCGGGCTGAATTTGATGTACAGGCTCTTGTGCTGAACCGAATCAGACTGCGCATAACCACAGAAAACGAACAAAGGACTCATCCAGAAAAGAATGAGCAGGCTGAGCTTATAGTGCATTAAAAGGGGCTTTAAACTCTCGTTAGGAGGATGGCTGAATTGTAATTTTGCTTAATAGCTCCAGGCTTTCACCCAGATACTGATACTGGTAAAAGCCATCGCTTCCAACCACCAGTAAATTCCCCTTGTCTGGAATCACATCAAATGCGTTGATGTTAAAGTGTTTTTTCAGGGTGATCGCATTAACATTGGAGGCATCATACATCTTCAGACCATCATCACAGACAAACAAGTTGTTGCCATCTATTCCCAGTCCCATCGGGTTAACCATCTGGTACTGGCTTTTCAGCACTGGGTTTGTGATGTTTTGAATATCAATTATTTGTAGCTCGTTGATGGCCCTTCCACAATTTGTTCCTGTTCGTAAGGTAACGTAGGCATAACGTCCATCTGTAACAACAGGATCGCAGCTGAAGGTGTGGCTATAATGTGACAATTCCTGCGGCGAAGCCGGATTCTCAACACTCAGAATATGCATACCTGTCTGGGTGCCTACAAAAAGCTTATCTTCAAATGGAAAGATGGTTTCTACTCCAAAAGACAAAGGAACGGTTTTTTCTTTTACAGGGTCGGTAGGGCTGGTGATGTTGAACAGGTTAAGGTTGTTGTTATCTACTGTGTACAGGTAGTCACCGCTTACTGCAAAACGGGCCATAGAGCCACCCTTACCTGTCGGAGATACTGCTTCGCGCGCTATAGAAGATGAATCGGTTTCGCAGGATTGCAAAGTGGCCAGCACGATACATACGGCAGAAATACAGAGGTTTAACTTTTTCATCTTACTTTTTTTGTTTAGGTTCCCAACCAACTACAATAGCATCTGCCGGCGCATCCTGGAGAGTTAAAAGTTCGCTCGGAAGATTGTCTGGTGAAAGAGGTGCAGGCAAAGCGTCTTTTACCCGTTTTGTTGTCTGAATATTATTGATATCCTGAATGTTAATAGCGACAAGATCCACAGCATTATCTACATAAAGCATGTTGTTCTTGACTGCAAAATCCATGCATCCGGGAACCTGGATAAAAGCAATGTTTTCGGGGCGTTTTCTGTCGAGGTTGTTGATGATATGAATGCCTTTATACTGTTCGTTAATAAGAATATACTGCCCGTAGCTGTAAATCTTGCCTGGATTCACAATAGGCTGGGGAGTCTTTTTTACAACAGATTGTTCCAGCTGGCTTCGGCTCATCAATATTGGGGTATACTCTGAGAAGGGCTGGGGCTCGGGAGGCATCGGACAAGCCGTTAGCAGGGGTAACAGCAATACCATACTAGCGTAAAAGAGTTTTTTCTTCATAGCAAAAAGGTGAAAAGCGTTCAGAGTTCATCCTGGTCAGCATTCGGGTACGAACAGGAAAAGCATTAGTATTTCTTTCATTGTAGCACTACAAGCTGCTGGCTTCAGGCTACTTAATAGTAATAAAATTAGTAAAAATATTATATTAAGCAAATCTAATTTATTGTTCAACAAAAAAAGCCCGGTAGAAGAATCTGTTTCAAGTTCGTCTACCGGGCCTTTATAAGAAAGGGTATTGTTACTTCTTCTTTGGAGCTGCCTTCTTTGCGGCAGGTTTTTTAGCCGCAGTTTTTTTTGCAGCTGGTTTTTTCTCGTCAGCAGGCTCTGCTTTTTTCTTAAAGCCTCCTCTGCCTTTCTTCTCCGGTGTTTTCTCTGCCAGTTCCAGGCATTCTTCAAGCGTTAGCTCCGTCGGCTCTTTGTCTTTCGGAATTTTAACATTCTTCTTGCCTACCACGATATAAGGTCCATACCGTCCGTTCAGTACTTGTACGTCCGGATTTTCCGGAAAATCCTTGATCAGTTTTTCTGCATCGGCCTTGCGCTTCGCTTCAATCAGCTCTATGGCTTCTTCTGCTGTTACTGTTTGTGGGTCCAGGTGCTTGGGCAGGGAGTAAAACTTGCTGTTGTGGCGGATATACGGACCAAAACGACCAATAGCAGCGGTCATGTCTTTTTCTTCGTAATTGCCCACCACCCTCGGCAGCTTAAAAAGTTCCAGTGCATCTTCTAAGGCAAGGCTTTCGATAAACTGGCCTTTGCGCAAACTGGCATAAACAGGCTTCTCTCCGGTTTCCTCGTTTTCTTCGCCAAGCTGCACATAAGGTCCAAACCGCCCGAGCTTAGCCACAATAGTCTTTCCGGTAGCAGGATCAGTGCCCAACTCCCTGGCGCCGGAAACATCGGCCCTGGAAATGCTTTCACTGGACTCGATGCGCTGGTGGAACTTGTTGTAAAAATTCTCAAGCATTCCTTCCCACTCCTGCTGACCATGGGCAATCTCATCAAACTCAGCTTCTACCCGTGCTGTGAACGAAAAGTCGATCACGTTCGGGAAGTGCTCCACCAGGAAATCGTTTACCACCATTGCCATGTCTGTCGGAAACAGTTTTGCTTTTTCGGCACCGGTTATTTCTGTTTTAGTTTGGGTTGAAATATTGTCACTTTTCAGGGTGATTACCTGGAAATTACGTTCTTTACCTTCACGGCTGTCCTTTTCTACATAACCTCTTTTCTGGATGGTAGAAATAGTAGGCGCATAGGTAGATGGTCTGCCTATACCCATTTCTTCCAGCTTTTTTACCAGACTGGCTTCAGTATAGCGCGGGGCAGGGCGGGAGTAGCGCTGTGTTGCCAGCATTTGGCGTAAACCAAGTGCTTGACCGATAGACAAAGGAGGCAACATGCCTTTTACATCATCGTCCTGCTGCTCTTCATCGTCTTTCGACTCTATGTATACTTTCAGGAAACCTTCGAATTTAATTACCTCGCCTGTCGCCACTAATTTATCCGGGCGTGTTGAGATACCGATGGTCGCAGTCGTTTTCTCAATTTCTGCATCAGCCATTTGAGAGGCAATGGCACGTTTCCAGATCAACTCGTACAGGCGTTGCTCGTTACGGTCGCTGCTGGCTACCATGGCCGAAAAATCGGTTGGGCGAATAGCTTCGTGCGCTTCCTGGGCCGACTGGTTCTTTGTTTTGAAACGCCGTGTTTTTACAAAGCGCTCACCGAAAGAGTTAGCTATGGCAGAGGAGGCCGACTGAATGGCATCTTCCGATAAGTTAACAGAGTCGGTACGCATGTAGGAGATCTTACCAGCTTCGTACAGTTTCTGAGCAATAGACATTGTCTGTGCTACCGAAAAATATAATTTACGGCTGGCCTCCTGCTGCAGGGTAGAAGTAGTAAAAGGCGGAGCAGGAGTCCTCTTCAGAGGCTTGGTCTCCAGGTTCTCTATTGTATAGGCAGCGCCTACACAACCCTGAAGAAAAGCCTGCGCTTCGTCTTCCGTTTTAAATTTGGCAGGCAATTCTGCTTCCAGAACTTTACCCTGCACATCGAAAGAAGCAGTTACTTTAAACGACGATTCGGCCTTAAAGCGATCGATTTCACGCTCACGCTCCACCACCAGGCGTACAGCCACGGACTGCACACGTCCCGCAGAAAGGCCCGTCTTTATTTTTTTCCAGAGTACAGGAGATAGTTCAAAACCTACCAAACGGTCCAAGATACGGCGCGCCTGCTGTGCATTCACCAGGTCCATGTCTATGCCGCGCGGTGAGCTAATGGCATTCAGGATAGCATTTTTAGTGATTTCCCGGAATACGATGCGGCGTGTTTGTTTATTGTTAAGATTCAGAGCCTCCGTCAGGTGCCAGGATATAGCTTCTCCCTCGCGATCATCGTCCGATGCCAGCCACACAGTTTCCGCTTCCTTGGCAAGCTTACGAAGCTGTGCCACCACATCCTTTTTATCGCTTGAGATGACATACGTAGGTTTAAAACCATTTTTTACATCAATGGCATTATTATCCTTGGGTAAATCACGCACGTGGCCGAAACTAGACTTCACTACAAAATCTTTCCCCAGATACCCTTCAATCGTTTTGGCCTTGGCAGGCGACTCTACTATTACTAAGTTTTTAATCATCCTATATTTTTACAGTCGAACTGTACAAAAATTAATTTGCCCAAAGTTCATATATTTTTTTAAACAATTACAACAACAATCGTATAACATGGTTTTACAAAAAAATATATTACATTTAATCTGAACAAATAGCAGCTAAGCATCTATACGTACCCACTATCGAAAGATATGCAAAGAAATGTTCTGATCTGCCGCCATGCAGAAGCAAGTGATCCCTTTCCACTGCGACCAGACTTTGAACGAGAACTAACAAAAGACGGCATCCACCAGGCCCATCTTGCCGGGCAATGGCTGCGGGATCACTTCCGCAAAGTAGATGCCATACTTGCAAGCCCCTCTAACAGGACCCGCACCACGGCTGGTATTATTGCCGGCAGGCTGTACTTCGAAGACGAAAATATAACCTACGATCCGGATTTATACAATCCGCGGGAGTCGCAGCTTATAGGTGCCCTGAGCCGTTTGCCTGAGAGCGTGACCAATGTACTGGTTGTATCGCATAACCCAGGTGTAACACAGCTTGGCAGAACCTTAACCGACAAGCGCATTGGTTACCTGGAGCCGGCCCAGGTGCTTGCTGTTTCCATTAAGCTCGAAAAATGGGAAGAAGTTCATTTTACGACCGGCACCTTAATGAGTAGCAATATGTAATAATTTGTTTTACTTTCCCATTTTAGCTCATTTAAATAAGTATGTTCCGGTTCCTGCTTTATAAGCCTTTAATTTTTAGATAATTATTATTCCGGCTTATGGAAGGGCTCCTGTTCTAACTATATACAGATGGATAAATATTTTCAGATTTCCATTAATTTTGATAGCTTTAGCAGTTTTCAGGCAATCTGCTCTGAAATTTGTGCAACCTTAATCGCTATATGAAGACAACTGTTGTAGCAGTCATTAACCAGAAAGGTGGTACCGGCAAAACTACTACCACTATTAATTTAGGTAGTGCGCTGAGTAAAGCTGGTAAAAAGGTGTTGCTGGTAGATCTTGACCCTCAGAGCAATCTTTCTTATTCGCTTGCTGTAGCCAATCCGGATGCTACGCTGGCGGATGTTTTTCTGGGCAACAAAGCGCTAAAGGATATACTGGTGGAAAAGGACGGGCTTTGGGTTGCCCCCGGCTCCAACGACCTGGTGGATGTGGAAATTTCGCTGGTGACACAGGAAGAAAGAGAAAAATTCCTGAAAAAAATACTTTCTGAAACGAAAGGCTTTGACTATGTGTTGATCGATTGTCCTCCATCCCTCTCCGTGCTAACGCTGAATGCACTAACTGCCGCGCAGGAAGTACTGGTTCCGTTACAAATGGAAGTGCTTACCCTGCAGGGCCTTGACCAGATAATGAATACCGTTAACAAGGTAAAAAAGGCCTTTAACCCAAAACTTAAAATTAAAGGAGTCGTAGTGGTGATGTTTGATATCAGGAGAAAGCTGAGCCAGGAAGTGCTCGAGTACCTGCAGGAAAACATCAAAGAGAAAATCTTTAAGAGCCAGATACGCTTAAATGTTAAGTTAGCAGAGGCTCCCTCGTTCGGTAAAAGTGTGCTGGACTATGATCCCTCTTCGAACGGGGCAAAGGATTATAAGGCGTTGGCAGCCGAGTTTTTGGAGGCGTCGTGACAGCAATTAGCTGTTGTTTTAAAACAATTTTTTAATTTTGATTATCGCATTAATCAAACACCCAGGCAAAGCACTAATACAAACTACGGTTTCGCATTAGCTTTGATTGGTTTATAGAAGATACCCAACTCAAGAAAACTTATATGGCCTTAGGAAAAAACCTGAAGTTGAGCAAAGACAAGCTCATAAGTGAAGAAGCCAAGCAAGAAAAAAATCCTGTTGCAAAAGCCAAGCAAGAAAGTAAGACGCCCACTGCTACTATAACAGAGGCTCCTGCTACGCCTGCTGCCGATGCACCCGTACAAGAAACAGCTACTAAAGAAGCAACTCCTGCCGCCGAAAGAAACGGAACTGCGACAATGGCTGACGTTGGTAATGCTAATACTAAAAAGAAGCAGGTACTGCCCCAGAACTCAGAGTATATAAGTGAGCAACTTAATAAAGTGCTTTACGCGCTGGATGCCTTTAAAAAAGGAGATATCTCTGTTCGCCTCACCAAACAGAACAACGACATTTTTGCGGAAATAGCCGAAGCCTACAACTCGATGGTGGAAATGATCGGTGGTGTAGGTGGCGAAGTGTCGCGTATCTCTAAAGTAGCCGGAGTAGAGGGTAACTTGAAAGCCCGGGCTTCTGCCGAGAACGCTTCCGGTTTCTGGAAAGATATGATCAATAACATCAATGGCCTGGTGGATTCCATTGCTGTTCCGGTACTCGAGGTGGGTAAAGTACTGAAGAATATTTCCAGGGGTAACCTGGACGAAACATTCCAGATTCCTGTTTCGGGTGACTTTAAAGTGATGGCCGAAACCATTAACCGCACGATTGATAACCTGAACCTGTTTGCCGGTGAGGTAACCCGTGTGGCACTCGAAGTGGGTACCGAGGGTAAATTGGGCGGACAGGCATCTGTGCCAAACGTGGCCGGTGTCTGGAAAGATCTGACCGACAACGTGAACACCATGGCCAGCAACCTGACCCTGCAGGTGCGCGATATTGCGAAAGTGGCGATTGGTGTGGCTCAGGGTAACCTGACCCAGAAAGTATCTGTGGACGTGCGTGGTGAGTTTGAGCAGTTGAAGGATAACGTGAACCAGATGGTGGACTCGCTCAACATTTTTGCTGACGAGGTAACCCGTGTGGCCCGTGAAGTGGGTACAGAGGGTAGGTTGGGCGGCCAGGCGAAAGTGCCGAATGTGGCCGGTGTTTGGAAAGGCCTGACCGACAACGTAAACACCATGGCCAGCAACCTGACGTCTCAGATGCGCGACATTGCCAACGTGGCAACCGCGGTGGCGAAAGGAGACTTAACACAAAAAATTACTGTAAATGTAAAAGGTGAGATTGCCGAGCTGAAGGATATCCTGAATGCGATGGTGGACTCGCTTAATATTTTTGCCGGTGAGGTAACCCGCGTGGCACGTGAGGTAGGTACCGAAGGGAAGCTGGGGGGACAGGCCAATGTACCTCGTGTAGAAGGAACCTGGAAAGAACTTACTGACAATGTAAACCTGATGACCAGCAACCTGACCTCGCAGGTGCGCGACATTGCTAACGTAGCAACGGCTGTGGCGAAAGGCGACCTGACACAGAAAGTATCTGTTGATGTGAAGGGGGAACTGGGTGATCTAAAAGATATATTAAATGCGATGGTGGACAGGCTGAACGTGTTTGGCGCGGAAGTAACGCGTGTGGCACGTGAGGTAGGCACCGAAGGTATATTGGGTGGTCAGGCAAATGTGCCGAATGTAGCCGGTATCTGGAAAGAACTAACAGATAACGTGAACTACATGGCCAGCAACCTGACGGCCCAGATGCGTGACATCGCTAATGTGGCAACAGCAGTAGCGAAAGGCGACTTAACACAGAAAATTACTGTAAATGTGCGTGGTGAGCTGGCTGAGCTGAAGGTGAACATTAACCAGATGGTGGACTCGCTCAACATCTTCTCCGACGAGGTAACGCGTGTGGCCCGTGAAGTGGGTACCGAGGGTAAACTGGGCGGACAGGCAACAGTGCCGAACGTGGGAGGTGTTTGGAAAGACCTGACCGACAACGTAAACACCATGGCCAGTAACCTGACGGCGCAGATGCGTGACATTGCCAACGTGGCAACGGCAGTGGCCCAGGGCGACCTGACTCAGAAGATCACAGTAGATGTGAAAGGTGAGCTGATGGATCTGAAAGAGAACCTGAACCAAATGGTGGACTCGCTCAACATCTTTGCCGGTGAGGTAACCCGCGTGGCCCGTGAAGTGGGTACTGAGGGTAAACTGGGCGGCCAGGCGGTGGTGCCGAATGTTGGTGGTGTTTGGAAAGATCTGACTGACAATGTTAACTCCATGGCGGGTAACCTTACCTCTCAGGTACGTGACATTGCCAACGTGGCAACGGCGGTGGCGCAGGGCGACCTGACCCAGAAGATCAATGTGGATGTGAAAGGTGAGATGCTGTCCCTGAAGGAGAACCTGAACCAGATGGTGGACTCGCTCAACATCTTTGCCGGTGAGGTAACCCGTGTGGCCCGTGAAGTGGGTACTGAGGGTAAGCTGGGCGGACAGGCGGTGGTGCCAAACGTAGCCGGTACCTGGAAATCGCTTACTGATAATGTGAATACCATGGCCTCTAACCTGACCCTGCAGGTGCGTGATATTGCTAACGTAGCAACGGCAGTGGCGAAAGGTGATTTAAGGCAGAAAATAACGGTAGATGTGAAAGGTGAGCTCCTTGATCTGAAAGAGAACCTGAACCAGATGGTGGACTCGCTCAACATATTTGCTGATGAAGTAACAAGAGTGGCCCGTGAAGTGGGTACAGAAGGTAAGCTGGGCGGTCAGGCAAACGTGCCGAAAGTACGTGGTACCTGGAAAGAGCTGACCGATAATGTAAACACCATGGCCAGCAACCTGACTTACCAGGTGCGTGATATTGCCAAAGTAGCTACAGCTATAGCGAAAGGCGATCTGACCCAGAAAGTGTCCGTGGATGTAAAAGGAGAGTTGGGTGAACTGAAGGAGAATATCAACCAGCTGGTTGATTACCTGAATGTGTTTGCCGGTGAGGTAACTCGTGTGGCACTTGAAGTGGGTACCGAGGGTAAGTTGGGCGGACAAGCCAATGTACCGAGTGTGGCCGGTGTCTGGAAAGACCTGACCGATAACGTAAACACCATGGCGTCTAACCTGACAACACAGGTAAGAGGTATCGTAAATGTAGTAACAGCAGTATCGAAAGGTGACCTGACGCAGAAACTGAAACTGGAAGCGAAAGGCGAAGTTGCGGAGCTGGCCGAGACGATCAACACCATGGTGATTGACCTGAACCGACTAGCCGGAGAGGTAAGCCGTGTGGCCAGAGTAGCAGGTGTGGAAGGTAAGCTGACAGAGCGTGCTACTTTACAAGGAGTGGGCGGCAGTTGGAAAGAACTGGTAGATACCCTTAACGACCTGCTTGAGTCGATTGTAACGCCAGTACTGGAAGTTTCCCGCGTAGTGCGTGCCATTTCTGAAGGTGATCTTACGCAGAAAGTGGAGGCCCATACAGCCGGTGATATTCTGGATATGGCCAACGCCCTGAACCTGGCAGTAGATAACCTGAATGCCCTGCTGGGTGAAATCAATGATTCTTCGCTGGTAGTAGGTAGCTCTTCTGAAGAAATGGCCGGCAAAGGTCTGGAAATGAACCGAGTAACGCTGGATGTGGCCCTTGCAATGCAACAAATGGCTGAAGGTGCACAAAACCAAGCGCTTAAAACGGATCAGGCCTTTAAGCTGATAGAAGAGATCATGAAAGCAACTAAAGAAACGGCCAACCGTGCTGAAGTTGTGAACAAATCAGCTTTACTGGGTGAGGAAACCTCGCAGTTAGGTCTTAAAACAGTGGCGGAAGTGGTGAAGAACATGGAAGAAATTTCCAGCTCTGCAGCCCTTACTTCTAAAACTATTGAGGTACTAAGTGCCCGTTCTCAGGAAATATCGAAATCATTGGGTGTAATCACCGACATTGCTGCCCAGACTAACCTGCTTGCTTTGAATGCTGCCATTGAGGCGGCCAGAGCAGGTGAGGCCGGTAGAGGTTTTGCGGTGGTTGCCGAAGAGATCAGGAAACTGGCCGAAGGATCACGTAAGTCGGCAAATGAAATATCTACACTGGTAGACGATGTGAAGAAAGATACTGCCTCTGCCGCGACAGCGATCTCTACCATGGAAGGCCGTGTATTGAAAGGTAAGAATGCAACTTTTGAAGCTTCCGGAGCCTTTAAAAACATTGCGGCATCAAGTGGTGAAACACTTCGTACAGCCCAGGATATCTTAACGGCAACAGAAGTACAGAAGTCTTCTATTGGCGACGTTGTGAAATACGTGGAAGAAGTGGTAGCCATTGCCGAGCAGACCGCTTCGGGTACACAGCAGGTAGCAAGTACAGCTAAGCAGCTGTCGGCTTCGATGCAGGAACTTACCTCTTCTTCTCAGAACCTGAACGACATTGCGGCCGACCTGCAGATCAGTATCTCTGCCTTTAAACTTATTGATGGAAACCTTGTTTTCAGCAATGGCAATAACCGCAGGCTTACTTCTATTCCCAGCCGCAACGCTGTAAAGCAGCTGACAGGCAATAGCAGACAAGCAACCGGTAATGGCAAATCTGGAGATAACAAGCTGAGATAATATTTCTGGCGGATGAAAAAGGAGAAAGAAAAAGCGACAGAAGAAGAGCCGGTGGTAGATACTGCCATTGCGCTCACTTCTAAAGAAAAGGAAGTAGAGACGAAAAAGCATGTTGTGGAAGAAATGGTCCACATCATTGTCTTTAAGCTCGGAGCCGAAGAATACGCTATCCGGATAGAGCAGGTGCGGGAGGTAACGGTAACTCCAGGTATTACCCGAATGCCCCGCACGCCGCACTTCATTAAGGGTGTAGCCAATGTTCGCGGCGATATTATTGCCATTATGGATCTGGAGGAACGGTTTGGCATAAGACCTGTTGCAGAAGAAGGAGTACTCGCCTCCAACACCACTTATACCCTGGTAATTGAAGCCAAAGAATACAGTATTGGGGTAGTAGTAAAAGAGGTGCCTCAGTCTATGAACATTGGCTCTTCCAAAATCGACAGATCACCTGCTTTTCTGCAGGATATCAATGTCAATGAAAACTATATTGAAGGTATTGCCAAAGTAGACAACCGCCTGATTATTATCCTGGATATGTACAAAATACTTACCCATGATGAGATAAAAGAGCTGGCAGGATAAAAAAGACACATTTAAAGTATCAACTCCATATATATGAAAAGAATACTGATTGTAGATGATTCTTTCTACATGCGCACTATGTTGAAGAACATGCTGACTGATGCAGGTTACGAAGTGGTAGGCGAAGCTCCGAACGGACAAACAGCGCTGGAACTGGCAAAAGAAACAAAACCTGATTTAATTACACTGGATGTTATCTTGCCTGATAATACAGGTCTCGACGTACTGAAAGGTATTAAAGGTGAGCAGCCAGACATGAAAGTAATTATCGTAAGTGCTGTCGGCCAGGAGGTGATCGTGAACGAAGCAATGGAATATGGTGCCCAATCCTATATTGTAAAGCCTTTTTCAGAAGAAAAGGTACTGGAAGTAGTCAGTAAAGTATTGGCTGAAGAACCTAAAAGCGAATAATCCGGCTTCAGTTTTTCAGGAGTAAATTTTGGAGGGAAGGTTAGTGCAAGAGCAGGCGAGTATTTTAAATGTTTTAATAGCAGATAAATCAAGCTACGGGAGGTTGGTGTTAGAAGATATCCTTGGCTCTCAGAATGATATCCGGGTAGTAGGGGCAGTAGCTGACGGAGAGGCCTTACTGGCAAAGTTAAGCCTTGTCCGGACAGATGTTGCAATTATTGATATGGATATGCCCGGTAGTAATTGCTTGACTACCCTGGAAAAGGTGTTTAACCTGTTTACTACCCCTGTACTTTTACTGGTAGATGAACATAAACTGACGCTGGAGCTGGTACAGCAGGTGATACAATTAGGTGTGTATGCCCTGATCGTAAAGCCTGGTGTTTTCAGACCAAACTACAGGTCTATACAGGATGAGGTACTCCGGAAAGTAAAGGCTGTTCGGCATTCTGAGCAACGGGATATGCAGGTGGTTATGCAGCATTTGCTGCAGGAAGCCCGCTTAACCGTAAAAGAAGCCAAGCATAGGGCAGGTGCAGTAGATACTGTATTTGTTATTGGCGCCTCTACCGGAGGCACCCAGGCAATAGAGGCTATTGTGAAGCACCTAAAGCCGGATTTAAAGGCAGCTGTTCTGATTGCAGTTCACCTGCCTGCTCAGTTTACAAAATCTTTCACCAGGCGACTGCAGGAGCTTACGCCATTGAGTGTGATGGAGGGAAAGGCTGGCATGAGCCTGAAGGCAGGTAAAATAATAGTGGCACCGGGCGGCCGCAATATGGTGATGCAGTCTGTGATGGGTAGTAAAGCGAACTTGAAGGTTGGTTTTACGCATGAGCCCACCGTAGCAGAAGACCAGCCATCAGTTGACTTGCTGATGAAGTCTGTAGCTGAGAGTGCTGTTAAAAACGTAATAGGCGTAATTTTAACAGGTATGGGGAAAGACGGTACCTTAGGTGCCAGCCTGATCCGGAAAAGAGGCGGGCTTATCATAGCCCAGGACGAAGCATCATCAGCTATTTTCGGTATGGCCAAATCGGCTATAGAGGGTGGCTATATACATAAAGTATTGTCACTGTCTGAAATACCAGGTTTTATAAATAATTATCAGGCACCGCTGCATGAGGTCAGTTTAACTGGCGGCATTAGATGAAATCGAGAGAACAGGAATATAAAGAAATATTTTTAGCTGAGGCGCTGGAGTACTTTGATGCCCTGAACAGGCATATCAGCGAGTTAGAGCGAAAGCCGCAGAACGATCAAACCCTGGCGGAGATATTCCGTTTGCTTCATAACCTGAAAGCGAATGCAAAAGCTATTGGCTATCTGCAAATCTCTGATCTGTCGCACAAGCTGGAAACAGCGTTCAGCCTGATCCGGAACAAAGAGCTTAGTTTTAGCGACGAAGTTGTAACCGTACTATTTGATGGTATAGACCTGCTGGGGGAGCTGATCTTTAATATAGATAATCCCGACTATGGCAATCCGGACCCAGTGCTGCTGCGCAACCTGGATATTATAGTTGATAGTCTGTCGGACAGCACCATTGAACTGGCGAAGGTTCAGAAGTATAATACTACTAAAAACCTTTCGCTTTCAGAGCTGGTTTATATTCAGATCAAAAAGCTGGACCACCTCATGAACCTGGTGGGTGAGCTGATGATCGACCGCGACCGTATCCTTTCGATCAGCCGCGACCTGAATAATGATGAGCTAAAAAATGTAAGTTCACACCTGTACCGTATTACGGAAGATCTGCAGTACAGCGTGATGGATGCACGGCTGGTTAGTGTTGGATCACTGTTTAACAAGTTTCCGAGAATTGTCCGGGATGTGGCCACCGCCGAGAAAAAGGAGGTGGATCTGGAGCTGGCGGGGCAGGATATCCAGATAGACCGGAATATTCTGCAGATTATTACCGATTCGCTGTTGCACCTGGTCCGGAATGCGATTACCCACGGCATAGAGAAGCCGGAAGACCGTGAGAAGAAAGGAAAGCCAAAGGCAGGCCAGTTAGCGTTAACGGCCCGCAACGATCGCGACAATGTAATCATTAAGCTGATCGATGATGGCAAAGGCATTGATCTGAAGCAGGTGAAAAGGGCTGCCGTAGACAGGCAAATGGTAGCAGCAGATGTGGTGAACGATCTGTCTGACACAGAAATTTTTTCTTTTCTGTTCGAACCCGGTTTTTCGTTAGCGAAAGAAGTAACCGAGTTTTCAGGAAGGGGTGTAGGCCTGGATGTCGTAAAAAATGCCATCGACTCGATAGGTGGCAGAATTTATGTAGACTCTGCAAAGGGAAAGGGTACTACGTTTACCATGCAGTTACCTACTTCGATTGCGGTAAAAGGAGCATTGCTTTTTGAAGTAGATGAGATTTTTTATGCTATTCCGCTGATGCATACAGAATCTGTGATAGCACTGGACAAAGATGAGCTGCACGAAGTGGGAGATGTATTAGTAGCCGAGGTTAAAGGTGAGACCGTAACGATCATCTACCTGAATGAGCTGCTGAATGCAGATATGACCACGATGCACCTCGGAAATAAAACCAAGCTGAGAGGGCAGGTGCAGAACATTGTGATTGTATCGTACAATAACAGGAAGCTCGGCTTAATTGTAGATAAGTTTTACAGGCAGCAGGATATTGTTGTAAAGCCCCTGAGCAAACCCCTGGATACAATCGATATTTACGGCGGAGTAACATTATTAGGAACAGGCAAAGTGTGCCTGGTATTAGATGTGCCTGCAATCACACGCTTTTTTATTAGCAGGAGGCAGGAAGCAGGTACAAAACATAATAATCTACTAACATGACAACTATGATGGAGCCTCATGTGACTGAATTGGAGCGGGATATCATTAAAGAAATCCTCAACATCGGCTTGGCCAGAGCTGCAGATTCTTTTGCTGTAATAGCTAAAGACAGGGTTTTACTTAAAGTGCCTGATATCCAGCTTATCGAAGTGAAAGATCTGATTCAGCTTGTAACCAAGTATGAAGACACACATGTAATTATACAGTCTGATATAAAAGGCGATTTTAACGGCGCTACGCTGATGCTTTTTTCCGATGACCATATAAAAATGCTTTCTGAGGTATGCCTGAACATGGTGGAGGTGCAGCAGGGGGTAATGAGTGTGATGCAGGAGTCTCTTTTGCTGGAAATAAGCAATATTATTACTGGAGCCCTGGTTACCCAGCTAGCCAATATATTGAAATCAAGCATCTACGGATCACCGCCAAAGGCCCCTAAAAATCATATTGCGGAATCGCTGAAGGATATACTGGTACAGCATCCGCTTTTCCAGCCGCTGGTTTTCACAGTTCTTACCCAATTCACCCATAACTCTAAAAAAGTTGAATTGCCGCTGCTGCTCTTTTTCGACACCAATACCCTGCTAAAAATCCTGGATATTATCAGGACTTTTAGCATCGATAAGAAAAACATGATGGAAAGCGATTGAGTATAAGGGCTACATAAACCAGGTTTTTGTAGCCCTTATACTTTTAATATAGAACTTTTAATTGTCTGACATTACCTTGCCATCAACACCAAACAAATTAAGCAGATATGAGATTACCGGGTATATACTGATTGCTGCGGGAGCTATTGTATTATTCTGGGGCATTATAATGTTTGATCTTGTCACGCTGATCGCTACAGGGGCAAACGAAGAGGTTGGTATTGTTTTTGGTGAATTCGGAGAGTTTATCGGCGGAATTGTAGGCTCGTTGTGGGCATTGGCAGGCGTATTCCTCTTCTTTGCCACCCTTACTTATCAGAAGCGGGAATTTGAGCTACAGCGCATAGAACTGCATAAAACACAGAAGATCTTTCAGCAACAGAATTTCTCAACCCTTTACATCAGCTTTTTAAACAAGCACAACGATATTATTAATTCGCTCACAGCCTACGACATCAATAAGAGCGAATGGTCCGGCACCAATTTCTTTGTTTTCTTCCAGGAAAAAGTTCTTTCCTCGTTCACGCAGAAAGTGAGAACGAAGGAGGAAAGCGCTAAAACTCCGGAGCTGCTTCATAGCTTTTTCAAAGACTACTTTATCTACCATTTCAGTTTCTACCAGACCAGCCTGAACCCTTACCTGAAAAACCTGAGTGTTCTGATTAAGCTCATACAGCGTTACCGTGCCGAGACCCAAGATGCCGGAGAATACTACAGTTTTATAACCAAAGCTGGCTTTACACAGTCTGAATTGTTTCTTATTTACCATGTTGCGCGGTATCAACTGCTGGTAGAATTCCATAACATCGACCATGCCTTTGATGTGTTTGAAGACCTGAAGGATGAGCTAAAGGTTGATAGGATTGTGCAGCAAGAACTAAACGATGAAAATTACCTGTAAGCGCAAAAACAGGGAATGGGCATTGTTATCAATTTTATAAAAATATAAGCTATTGATTCATAACTTAATACAGCTGTGTTCCGTTGGTTCTAATTTGATTATAGGTATTGTTTTTGTTTTTTTGCGCTCACAAAATCTTTTTTCCACTTATAAGTACTGAATGAACGCCTTAGGTAGACACATTTTAGTTGAATTTTACGATTGCTCTCCTGAGCTTATGAACGATGTAGTTCATATAGAAAACAGCATGGTAGCTGCTGCGGAAACTGCCGGAGCTACAGTTATTAATAGTACCTTTCATCACTTTTCGCCCTATGGCGTTTCCGGAGTGGTGGTTATCCAGGAAAGTCACCTGGCTATTCATACCTGGCCGGAGTACGGCTATGCTGCTGTCGACCTGTTTACCTGTGGGGATTCTGTTGATCCGTGGGTATCTTATAAGTATTTAAAAGAAGCTTTCGAGGCAGGACATGGTTCTTCCATGGAGTGTCGTCGTGGCCAGCTCGACCTGCTCAAGCGCAACGACTTTAATATTGAGAACATGCGCGATGTGTCTCCCAAGCCGCCCGAAGTTGCCGGAGCCATTACGCGTGATGTGTGGTTTACGGAGCGGGACGAGAACATTGCCTTATCTTTAAAGCACAGCGGGCGCCAGCTTTACAAAAAAGACTCTCCTTACCAGCGTGTGGAAATTTACGAAACGCTGGCCTATGGCAATATGCTGACGCTGGATGGCATGGTTATGTGCACACAGAAAGATGAATATGTTTATCATGAAATGATCACTCATGTGCCAATGTTCAGCCATACAAAAGCAAAAAGAGCTTTAGTGATTGGTGGGGGCGACGGAGGTACGGTACGGGAACTGCTTCGCCACGAGCAACTGGAAGAAGTAACGCTGGTAGAAATCGACGAGTTGGTAATTGAAGCCTGCAAATTGCATTTACCCGAAACGGCTGTTGCTTTCGATAATCCAAGGCTGAATCTTTTAGTGGAGGACGGCATTAAATACATCAACGAATGCGAAGATGGCCGTTATGACCTGATAATTGTAGACTCTGCTGATCCTGTGGGGCCGGGCGAGGGCTTGTTTACGGCCGAGTTTTACAGCCAGGTATACCGCTGCTTAACCCCGGACGGGGTAATGATCACACAAAGTGAATCGCCGCGCTTTAACAGTGCCGTGTTTGTAGAAATCTACGACACGTATAAGCAGATTTTTGGTGAAGAGAAGGTGCATTGCTATTTAGCAGCAATACCTACCTATCCGACAGGAACCTGGAGCTTCTCTTATTCCTCCAAAGGAAACTCGCACCCACTTCAGTACGACAGAGAAGCAGCTGCCGGTTTTGCCCGAAGCCAGGGCCTTAAATATTATAACGAAAACATTCACACAGCTGCCTTTGCACTACCAAATTTTGTGAAGGAGCTTTTAAATTCTAAATCCACCAACGTTACAGATGAGTACTCAGCAGAACCAACCAACTAGCACAAAAGAGCAGAAGATAGCCGGATTCGACCCAAACGGTGTGGGCGATATCAGTGGCGGTTTATTTGGATTACCTTTTGGAGTTGAAGAAGCTGAGGTTGTAATTATACCTGTTCCGTGGGAGGTAACCGTTTCTTATAGCGCCGGAACAGCACAAGGGCCACAGGCCGTTAAAGATGCTTCTCCTCAGCTGGATTTATTTGATCCAGCCATTAAAGATGCCTGGAAGCTTGGTATTGCAATGGAAGAGATATCGCAGGAATGGGCCTCAACCAGCGAAGCCTTAAGGCTGAAAGCGGATGAGTACATTGGATGGCTGGAAGCAGGAAGCCCGGAAGCAGACAGGGCCAAGTATGAACGCCTGACATCAGAAGTAACCGCAAAAGGAGAGGAGCTGCTGCAATGGCTGAAGGCTAAAGCTGCGGCACACCTGGAGAACGGAAAGCTGGTTGGCGTATTAGGTGGCGACCACAGCACACCCCTGGGACTCATGCACGCGCTGGCCGAAAAGCACGAGGAGTTCGGTATTCTTCAGATAGATGCACACGCCGATTTGCGGATAGCCTATGAAGACTTTACATATTCCCATGCCTCTATTATGTACAACGCACTGCAACTGCCGCAGGTAAAGAAGCTGGTGCAGGTTGGCATTCGTGATCTGGCACAAAGCGAGGCTGAAATGGCTGATCAATCGAACGGGCGTATCACTGTTTTCTACGATTCTGTTTTGAAAGCCAATGCCTACGAAGGAGATAAATGGAAGAAACAATGCAAGAAAATCATAGCGCAGCTTCCTCAAAAAGTTTATATCAGCTTCGACATCGATGGGCTGGATCCGAAACTTTGCCCTGCTACAGGCACACCGGTTCCGGGTGGGTTAGAGTTCGAAGAAGCGGTATACCTCATCAAGGCGCTGGTAAAGTCAGGCCGTGAGATTATAGGTTTCGACTTATGCGAAGTAGCTCCGGGCGACAGCGAGTGGAACGGGAACGTAGGAGCGCGCCTGCTGTATAAGCTTTGCAACTGGATGGCTGTTTCCCAAAAGCGCCTGGAAGCTTAGAAAGGGTACTTGTAAAAACTTAAGGACTAGAAAAGTGGAAATTGTGATGATACTTAAGCCAAACACTTTTAAGCCTTATTTCTTAACTATATAAACATGGGATTGATCATTAAGTTTTTGATTACGGTAGCTGCTGCTATGATGTCGGCTATGTTTTTGCCTGGTGTAAGAATAGACGGCTTAATGAGCGCCGTGCTGCTGGCGCTAGTGCTAGCAGTGCTGAATGCCATTGTAAAACCAATTCTTATTTTTCTGACCATACCCGTAACAGTTATTACATTGGGGCTCTTCTTGCTAGTTATCAATGCTGTGATCATACTCATAGCAGATGCACTGGTGGCCGGGTTTATAGTAGATGGCTTCTTGTGGGCGCTGCTTTTCAGTCTTGTGCTTGCAGTGTTAACCGCCATTCTGGAAGCGATATTCCAGAAATAAGAAGTTCCCAGTAAACGCAAAGGGGGGTGCAGCATGCTGCACCCCCCTTTGCGTTTACTGGCATGGCCTATTAATGGTTGTTTACCCACTCTTCACATGCTTTCGCGCACTGCTTGCAAATGTCGGCGCAATGCTGGCAGTGATCATGGTCGTGTTTGCGACATTCCTCTTCGCAGAGGCGGCAAATCTCAATACATTCCCGCATCACATGTTTGGCATGAGCAGAGTTTCTGGCAACAAACCGAGATGTTAGAGCACAAATATCGGCACAATCGCGGTCGAGCATAATGCAGCGGACCATCATTTTCACATTATCCTCCTGAAGGCACATAGTAGCACATGCTTCGCAGGCAGTAATACATTTAATGAGGATGTGTTGTAGTTCGTTCGTTTCTTCAGATTTCATAGTTTATTTATTGGTTACTGCTTTTAAAATACGGGAGGCGGCAGCTAAAGGGTTTCTGAAGAACGCTTCAGCGCCGGTTCTTCTGAAGATGGAGAAGAATTTGATTATCTTTGTAGAGGAAGCAGGAGAACCTTACTATAATTTCAGGCTGTTTTTAAACTAGAGCCAGCAGCAGGTTGTTAGGCAGTTTCCTGAGACTGGCAACTATAGCAGTAGGTCAGCAGCCAATGGTTGTAGTTCCGGCACTGCTGTAAAAATACTTTTAGCAAAATACATTAAGCGTAATCAGGTAAATGGATATCAGGGAGGCACGGGAAGCACTAAAGCTTTACTTTGGATACGAAAAATTCCGCCCCATGCAGGAGCAGATCATCTCCAGCATTTTAGGTGGTAAAGATGTAGTGGTTTTAATGCCAACCGGTGGTGGTAAATCAGTCTGCTACCAGGTTCCGGCTGTCGTCATGAAAGGCATTTGTGTGGTTGTGTCGCCGCTTATCGCCCTTATGAAAGACCAGGTAGAGGCACTGTTGGTGAATGGAATAACGGCTGCCTACCTCAACAGTACCCAGGCCTCCGATGAACAGTACAAAATAGAAAGTGCCTGCTTATCCGGTAATATTAAACTGCTGTATGTTTCGCCTGAAAAGCTGCTTTCAGCCGGGTTTATGTCTTTCCTGCAAAGAATAAATGTTTCTCTTTTTGCTGTGGACGAAGCACACTGTATTTCTGCCTGGGGCCACGATTTCAGGCCGGAGTATACGCAGCTGAAGGCATTGAAGCAGCAATTTCCTTCTATACCGGTTGTGGCACTTACCGCTACCGCCGATCGCCTAACGCAAAAAGATATTCAGGAGCAACTTTACCTGCAAAACCCTGCTGTGTTTGTTGCTTCTTTCGACAGGCCCAATATTAACCTGATGGTGCGCCCCGGGAAAGACCGTTTAAAAAGAATCACGGATTTCTTGGAGCGGAGGCATAAACAGCCAGGCATTGTGTACTGCCTGAGCCGCAACGCAACCGAATCGCTGGCTACAAAATTAAAAGCCCATGGCTACAAAGCTACTTATTATCATGCCGGAATGCCGGCAGCCAAGCGGGCCAAAGCGCAGGAGGAGTTTCTGAAAGATGATGTGCAGATTGTCTGTGCCACAGTGGCTTTCGGGATGGGAATAGACAAATCGAATGTGCGCTGGGTCATTCACTATAACCTGCCTAAAAACATCGAGGGCTACTACCAGGAAATCGGACGGGCCGGTCGGGACGGTGCTGCTTCTGACGCGCTATTGTTTTATAGTTACGCCGATGTGATGAACATGCGCACCATGCTCTCTGAAGGAAATAACGAGAAGCAGAATGAGCTGCAACTGGTAAAACTGGAGCGAATGCAGCAGTATGCCGAGGCTTCTATCTGCCGCAGGCGAATTTTGCTGCAGTATTTTGGCGAGGTAATGGAGAAAGACTGCGGCAACTGCGATATATGCCGCAACCCTCCTGTATCCTTCGATGGCACAACAATTGCCCAGAAGGCGCTTTCGGCTATAGCCCGCATGCAGGAAAGAGCAAACATGGGCCTGCTGATTGATGTGCTCCGGGGCTCCAGGAGCAGCCAGGTACTGCAGGGAGGTTACGAACGGATTAAAACCTACGGTGCAGGGCGTGAAGTTGGTTCTCTGGATTGGCAGCGTTACCTGCACCAGATGCTGAATGCCGGTCTGGTGGAGCTGGCGTATGATCAGAACTATACCTTAAAGCTGACGGCGCAGAGCAAGCAGGTGCTTTTTGAAGGCCGCAAAGTGCAGCTGGTGAAGTTTGAAGAAGTAAAACAGCAGGAAGAGGCGGCAGCTGTAAAGGCAAGGCCGAAACGCGAGCTTATAAAAGATGCGCTGTTCGAACGACTGCGTGCCTTGCGCAAGCAACTGGCAGATGAGTTAAATGTACCGCCTTATGTTATCTTCACTGACAGCACCTTACAGGAAATGGCGGCAGAGAAACCCTCCAATCGTATTGCCATGCTGGCAATTTCCGGTGTGGGTTCTCAAAAGTTCGAGCGCTACGGGCATGACTTTATTACCGAAATCATCAATTTTGTAACGGAAGAGCAGAACAAAGGCAACAAAGTAAAAGGTGCGACGCACCTGATCACCTTAGAAGGGTATAAGCAAGGCTTAAGTCCTGAAGATATTGCAGCTCAGCGAAACCTGAATCCTGTTACCATTTATTCTCACCTAGCAACTTTATACGAGGAGGGATATCCGGTTCGAATAGAAGATTTTGTGTCTAAGAACGAATATAAAGCTATTTCCAAGGCTATTGCCGTATTAGGAGAAGACGCCAAACTAAAGGACCTGTTTGATTTTCTGAAGGAAGAATACCCGTACTTTAAAATCCGGCTTTCCCTTTCAGTATTTAAAAAAACGAAGGTTGCTTAAAAAATTTGTTTTTTTGCCAAATTTTACTAAATAAATTAGTAACACATGCTGCTTATTTAGTAAAAATCCGTATCTTTACAAGAGAAAATTAAAAATTCATCTTTTTAATAAATTTTCACTAAAAAGATTGGCAAAAAGAGCACATGGTAACTTCAAATATAAAACATTTACGTAAAAGCGTCGGTTACACACAGGCGCAGCTGGCAGAGAAGCTTGATATCAAGCGCTCTCTGATCGGTGCTTACGAAGAGGGGAGAGCTGAGCCTAAACTTAGTACGCTGGTTAATATTGCAAGGCTTTTTGATATAACACTTGATCAGCTGATAACAGCAGATTTGTCTGTGTCTGATGCGAAAGGTGCGAAAGCGGGTGCAGGCCAAACAGGCGGCAAACTTCGTGTACTGGCTATTACGGTAGACAATCAGGAGAAAGAGAATATTGAGCTGGTGCCTTATAAAGCCAGTGCCGGTTATCTCAATGGCTACTCCGATCCGGAATTTATTGAAGAACTACCCCGTTTTCAATTGCCCATGTTAGGGCATGGAGGCTCCTACAGAGCATTCGAGATCAGCGGTGATTCAATGTTGCCAATTGCTTCTGGTACAGTAATCGTAGGTCGTTATATAGAAGAATGGAATACCATTAAAGACGGTACGCCCTGCATTATCGTGAGCCAGAAAGAGGGGGTGGTGTTTAAGCGTATCTTTAACAAAATTCAGGAAGCTTCTACACTGCGTTTACACTCCGATAACCCTGTTTACTCTCCTTATGAGCTGCATGTAGAAGATGTGCTGGAGATCTGGGAGGCCAAGTCGTATATCAGTTCTACTTTCCCGATTGCCGACCTCTCCCTGGATAAGCTTTCCTCTATCGTGCTGGATCTGCAGAAGGAAGTACAAAAATTAAAAAAAGTGGATTAGTTGCACCGCTTTACCCATAAAAAAGTCCTGCCCTGTAAAGGCAGGACTTTTTTATTAAAACCGCCTTTCTTCCTGCTCCAGCGCCCATTTCCTAACTAGATAAAATTTTATGCGTAAAGAATAGCAATTTTATATTATTTAAACCCCATGTTATAGGTATTAACTAATTATACGCTAACGTACGATGATAAAATTAATAACTGCTGCCGAACGTCATGAGTCTAAAGTAGGAGACTGGCTCCGATCCAAATATCTTTTCTCATTTGCAGACTACTATGACCCTGCCAATGTTCAGTTCGGGCCGCTTCGGGTATTCAATGATGATATAGTAGCGCCTAACTCCGGGTATCCGTCACATCAGCAGGCCGATATGGAAATGCTGGTAGTTGTGTTGGATGGAACGCTTACGCACAAGGATAGCCTGGGAAATCAGCAGGAAGTGGCAGCAGGACAGGTACAGCGTGTAACAGCCGGTACTGGTATCAATACTGCTTTGAGCAACGAAACAGACAAGGATGTGCGGGTACTGCAACTTTGGTTTATACCTAACAAAGAAGCTCTGGCACCTTCCTACGAGCAAATGAGCCTGGATTTTCTCGATAAAAAAGGAAAGCTGATACCATTGGCAACAGGGCAGAAAGTACTGGAAGATGTTGTATTTCTTAACTCAAACTCAACTGTTTACTACAGTAAACTGGGCTCAGGAGCAGATATTGATTTTCAGACTTTTAAAATACGCAAAACACTTATTTACGTGCTTGACGGTCGTGTTGTAATCAATGGAGCCGAAGTAGATACAGGCGACCACATGCGACTGGAAGATCAGGAAATTATTACGCTTCATGCAGATAAGGATACCTCATTCATTCTGATAGATGTGCCTGCTGTTGAAACAAACTACTAAAATGAATTATGAATTATGAATTATGAATTATGAATTATGAATTATGAATTATGAATTATGAATTATGAATTATGAATTATGAATTATGAATTATGAATTATGAATTATGAATTATGAATGCTTTTACCTTAAATGTTATAGTTAAATTAGATTTCATTTAGAGTATAAAGGCAGGAGTAAGTAAAAGGACACTAGTATCAAAACATTAGACACAACACCTCTATTGATGTAAATAATTGATAGGAAAGGTCTAGTATTAAAACATGCTTTGTCTTTAAATGGAAACAAATTTTGTCAAGCTACTTATTTGATCATGTCTTTACTATCGTTCTCCTTACAACAATTCATAATTCATAATTCATAATTTCTAATTCATAATTCTTAAATAGTGTACTTCCTGCCTTTGTTCTGTTCTTTCAGGTAGTTCATAAGTGGCTCGAAGTAATCTACCATGGCACGGGCATTCAGTTCTTCGCCTGTTTTATCTTTTAACATCTGCCGCCAGTCTGCCGATGCTCCTGGGTACATGATTTCGCGCAGGAAAGAACCTACTTCTTTGCTGCCGTAGTAATTCGTAGCCCGCGGATCCTGCTTCAGAATGTTGTTGGCAATATGATCGTGTAACTGGAACAGGATGATATATGACAGCGCATAATCATAGTATTGTGCCGGATCGTCGTTAATATGTGTTTTGGTAGCGGCATCCGTAAACTGTTCCCCTCTTTCATTCGGCGGCACTATCCCCTGGTATTGCTTCACCAGCTCCCACCAACGTTTGTTAAATTCATTTTCTGACAGGTTCTTCGCATATAAATCATGCTCAAACTCACTCATGACACCAGCTGCGAAAGGAATGAAAGTTACATAGCTTAAAGCTTCTTTCAGCAAGGTCTGTACCTCATCTGTCGGTGTGTTGGCATCTACTAATTTTAGCTGCGCCAGAAAAGGCTTCTGCATAGCGGCAAGCCCCATTAAACTTCCTATAGCTTCGTGATAGGCTCTGTTGGCCCCACCACGTAAAAGAACGGGTACATCCGGGTTTGTGTAGGTCATGTAATAATAGATATGCCCCAGTTCATGATGCGTAGTCTCATACCATTCTGCATTTGGCTCCACGCTCATCAGGCTACGCACATCCTGTTCCAGGTCCATATGCCAGGCCGAAGCATGGTTGTTTTTCTTATAGTTGGCTCCGGCTGGTAAAGGGTAAAGGCTCGATTTCTCGTAAAAAGATGGCGGAAGCTTTGGAAAGCCGAGGCTCACATAGAAACGCTCTGATTGCTCCACCAGCCATTTATCTCCTTTCTGCTTAAGCACTGCATCCAGATCCAGGCCTTTTACTTCTACCATAGAGCTCCAGTCCTGGCCCCAGCGGTTTGGCAGCCAGTGCGCCGGCAGATAGTCGGGCACTTGCTTTACCCCGTACTGCTTTGCCAGTTCATAGCGTGCATAGGTATGAAGTTCCCGGTATAAAGGCATTAGCTCTTTGTTCAGCTTCTGCATCAGGTCCATCATCTCCTGGCGCGACATACCATAGTCGGAAGCCTGGTAGCTGAAGTAGTCGTCGTAGCCCAGGCTTTGCACGGTCTGGTTGCGAAGCTGGCGCAGGTTCACAAGACCGGATTTTAGCTGTTTACCCACTTCCTTGCTGGCCTGCCAGGCGGCTAAACGTTTGTTTACATCCTTCTCCTTTTTCAGGATGTTATCGATGTCGTTGGTGGTAACAGATTTTCCGTTCAGCCTATAGTCGAAGCCATATAGTTTTTCAGTTTGCTCTGTCTCCGCTTTTATGCGTGCCTTTACCACATCGGCCACAGTCTGCGGGCTATTAGCGGCGGCATACAGTATTGTTTCCAGTTGCTTTACCTGCAGCTCAGTTAGTTGCTCTTTTTGCTCCATTAAAGCGCGGGCTTTTTCGATGTTCCCGGTGCTGCCTGTAAAGGCGGCAAGAGCCTCGTTCGCTTTTCGTGTAACGGCAGCATTGGAGGTGTCACCTTCTACAATGCGTGTATTCGAGGTCCATTCGGCCTCAGCAGAAGAGGTATAAAGTTGCTGAAACTGCCTGGAGTAATCATTGATAAAAGCCTGGGCATCCTGCTGAGCAGCACTGGCTTCTGCCGTAACGGTGGTGTCAGAAGAGTCGGATTTAGGGCTGGAACAGGAGAAAAGTATGGCCGCAGTAAGGCCTGTCAATAAGATTTTCTTCATAGATATAATTTTACACATCTAATGTAAGATAATCTTATGCAAGTAGCAAACGCTACATCATCACACCATCTACAGGCGGTTTTTTCTCCGGAAAGTTTTTATCACCCCACTGTTCCTTCGTTACGGTTTCTATACCCAGGCTTAAGGCCGTCAGCGGAACGTCTTCCAGTCTGTTTTCGAAGGGGTCCTCTATACGCTCGCCCACCAGGTCGAGGCACAGAAATACAAAAGAAATAATGACAGATACAGGTATAGTGGCCCAACCAAGTTCCTCTACAAACACAAAAGGGAGGATCGATGCGTGTATAAACACAAACACCCGGGAGAAGAAGCTGTAGTGGCGTGGAAAAGGAGTATTTTTAATGCGTTCGCTTCGGCCTTGTATGTTGTTGAACTCCACCAGTGTTTCTTCCAGTTTCACAAAGCGAAAATCAGAAATATAGCCTTTCTGGTAAGCTCTGCGCAGATCTTCTCCCTGAAGCTCCAGCAAATAGTTTGGCGGGTTTTTTTTATGGCAGAAGACGTTAAACTCGCTCGGAGTTAAAAAAGCAATAGTATCGTTATAATCGTTTGTTTCTTCTATCAGCTCCTCCTGCGAAGTCTGGTTGTAATCGTGCCGGTTCCGCAGAAACACACGCAAGGCATGCACAAAGGCTATATGCCTATATACCATCCGCTGCTGTAGCTGCCTTACCTCTTCTGCATCAGCCTTGTCCGAAGGCATGATCATGGTAATCACTTGGCGGGTCCAGGCGCGGCTGTAGTTCACCAGCAGGCCCCATATCTGCCGTGCTTCCCACCACCGCTCGTAAGCATTGCTGTTTTTAAAGCCCAGGAAAATGGCAAGCGCTGTGCTTAACGCAGTTATTGTATTAAAGGGCAGATGCAGGTGCCATACTTCGTAATAACCGTGCAGGAAGTATACAACAATCGAAAGTGATATATAATAAAGTAATCCTCTCCAGGTATAATGGAGAATCATTCTCCAGGTTAAATTTCTTCTAACTAGCATAAGCAATTTGAAATCTGTGTTATAAACTGCTTTTAGCCGAAATGGTTTTCGTTAGAAGAGCCTGGGCTACAAAATTTGCCAGAAGTAGCCTCACCTTCCGACACAATTTTATGTATAAACCGGCCAGGAAGGTGAGGCATTGGGTTTAATACAAGGTTTTCGTGAAGTTAATCTTAATCCGTAGCTGGAAGTCGGCAATTACTTTAAAGATTTCCTTTAGAGTAACCTGTTCAATCTTAGTTAGTTTTTTCGGATCTACAAAATTATCCGGACGCTCTTTATCATTGATAATCTGCATTGCCTGCTTTTTCAGGCGCAGGCTCATAAGGTAATAATAGGCCTGTAGCAGCTCCTGGTACTCTTTGTCTGTAAAAACACCCTTTTCACATAAGGCAGCCATACGTTCACCGGTATTGGATTTAAAGATCCGATGCTGCAGCGCATATACCCGCACCAGATCCACTATAGGCGTCATGGTTTTCTTGATGTTAAACACCTGCTGTGATCCTTTGGAAAAGGTTTTAATATTGTTGAAGAAGGTAAGCGGCGGTTCGTACTGCAAGGCATTAACACCCATGTGGTACAGGAACTTATAGAGCGGGTTCTGAAGCTCTTCATTAAGGAAGCTTTGTAGTTCATCCATAATGGCTGCTTCTCCATACAGATAGCGACAGTCGAAGAAAGTGGCAAACTTCATAACAGCCTCCGGGTTCGACTCTGCCATCCATTCCAGGTAATTGCGTTTCCAGTGGGAGAGGGAATGGGTCCATTTCGGGTTTTTTGCCATAAAACCACCTTCGCAGAAACTAAAGCCGATGTAATTCAACCGTTCTGACACGGTATCTGCAAATTTAAGGAAATAGGCCCTTACCAGTTCCCGCTGTTCGTTCGCTTTATCTTCGTAAATAATGGCATTATCTTGGTCGGTATTCAGCGTTTGCTCTTTACGGCCCTCGCTTCCCAACACTATAAATACAAACTTGGCGGGTGGAGTGCCTAGGGCATCTATGGTGGTTTCAATTACTTTTAAGGCAATAGTATCGGCAACGGTGGTAATAACCTGGTTTACAATTTCTGCCTTTACGCCTCTGTTCAGCAACTGGTATACTATCTCCGGCACCTTCTCCCATTTAGATTTCAGTTCATCAACCGACTGTGCCAGTTTAACAGATTGAATAAACACAAACGGAGACTGCGCCTGCTCGCTCAGCAGCCTGTTCCGGCTCAGAAAACCGCTGTATTCACCATGGTGGCTCACCAGCAGGTACCGTGTTTTGGTGCGGAACATCAGCAGGATAGCTTCATAAATAAAAGATTGACTATCAATGGAAACGATGTTATTATCCATCACATCTGCAACAGGCCGGCCGGCATCCAACCGGCTTGCTATCACTCTATCGCGCAGGGTAATATCCGTTACGTAACCTTTTATCTGCTCCTGCTCATCTTTGATAAAAAGGCAGCTGATCTTATGATATGCCATTTGCCTGGCTGCTTCGTAGATGGGAGTGGAGAGGTAACAGGCCACAATTTCCTTGGGATCTACGGTTTCTATTCTCCTGGAGTAAAGCTGATCTGAGGCTATATAATTCTCTTCGCGGGTAGTAGACGGTTTAACAAAGTGTGCGTATTCGTCGTCGAGCATGCGTTTGCCATACACAGCTGTAAAATGATGGAAGAAAGCCTCATAAGCCTGGCACAAAGCTTTAAAGTGCCTGCGGTGCAGGAAATAAACTACGGTTCCTTTTTTGGCAATAACAGTTCGGATAGATCTCTTTTTGTGCAGCAATACCGAAGTGCCTCCGTAGCTGGACCCTCTGTGCCTGTGGGAAATGAGACGTTTGTTCTGGTTGCTGTCGTAGAAGAAGAGTTCATATTCACCTTCCGCTATAATATCTACTCCTCTCATTTTAGAGACGTCCTGCAGGTAAATTACTGTTTCTTTGGTATACTTTACCTCTTCCAGCAAATCTACCACACCTTCCAGCACTTCATCCGGCAGTACATCAAAAGGTTTAACAGTTTTTAAAAACGCTAAACGATCATTCATATCATCTGGAGTTAAAGAGTAAAATTAAAATAAGAAGAAGCCCCAAAGCCAGAGTCAGGAGCAGGTAAGGCAGCCTGCTGTTTTTTCTGCCTAACTCATACGACAGCCTTTCCTTTTTTTGCTGCCTGTCTATAATGCGTTCACTGATGTCTCCTCTTTCAAGCAGCTTAAAGAAACACTTTGCTGTGGCTTCTGCATCTGCCAGTGCATCATGCTGGTTATCCAGGGGCATGTTAAACAACCTTTGGTATAATTCTCCTAAACGCAGCAGTCTCTGGTGTGGCCTCAGGATAAAGTTCTGGGTTAAGGTCATGGTGCAAAAAGTTGGCAGCTCTGTAACCGGGTTAGATAAACCACTGCGGTAAAAGCCGAGCCCCAGCATATGAAAATCCAACTGGGCAAAATGGCTTACCACCAGTGGCTGATACGTAAGAAGGTCGTTGTGCAGCCATTGCATTACCGTTTTCCTTTCTTCCCCATGCGCCTGCAGGTAATCTTCTGTAATACCATGTATACTTTTAGATGTGTCGCTTATCGTATAGTCGTTGGCTTTTATGTAGTAGTTGCCGGTTTTTATTAACTGTCCGTCGCGGGTATAGATTACCCAGGCAATCTGCACAATAAAGGGCCAATTGTCTTTAGTGGCATAAGGTGCATGCCAGTCTTTGGGTATACCCGATGTCTCCGTATCAACGAATAATATGTGTTCTCTCACGAGTCTAATCTACTCAATATATTTTTTGATCAAAAGCAGCAGGGGGTAGTTCTATTTGCCAGTACATGCGGTAGCACCCTTATAAATATTTTACTTCTGCTGTATAGCTTAAGGTAAATGTTTTATGATTTTTGTAAATGGTTGATAACCTTATGATAATAGTAACAAAAACCCTTTACCATTCCTGCTGCACCTGCTGCCCTTGTAAAAGTTGTATCTACAATTATTTTAGATGAAAAGGTTTTGCTTTTAAAGTTTTGTGTTACCTTTGCCGACCGAATGAATGTTCAATAGACAAAAAAGGATGTGGCGTTGGAAAACCTGGCAGATAAAAAGAAAGCAATTTTAGAAAGTACACTCGACCTGATTAAAGAGAATGGCTTCCATGGTACTCCGATGAGTATGGTGGCGAAGCATGCCAATGTAGCGGCTGGTACTATTTACCATTATTTCGATAGCAAAGAAACGCTGATATGCCAGCTGTTTTCTTACGTGAAGGGCCGCATAATGGACGCCCTTTTCGAACAGGACGATGAAAGCCTGGACTTTAGAGTACGCTTTTTTCGGGTATGGCGTGGCCTGTATGAGTTCTATATAAACAATCTGAATTCGCTTGTGTTTTTCGAACAGTTTGTGAATTCGCCTTACAATAAGAAATTACCTAAGCCGGAACATGATACTTTTAAGCCCTTACACGATTTCTTCACGCTTGGCATCGAGCAAGAGTATCTGCGGCCTGTGAATCCGAAAATTTTAACGGTGCTGGCCCATGGGAGTATTCTAACGGCCGCTAAAGTAAGAATGGCTGGCAAAATTGAGCTACAAGAGCCGGAGCTTGAACAAATTATCGAAATTCTCTGGGATGGTATGGCCTTAAAGAAGAAGTAGCTCCAGTGGTGCTCCTTGCTGATTTAGGAATGGAAAATTAAAGCATTGTTTTATATTAATGTTTAAACATTACATTTGCAGGCCTTTTCTTCAAAGAGGGCCGATCTTTCTAAAATAGAGTTTAATAAGTGACTATGAAGATTATAAATCGAGTGGGGGTTTTGCTGACCGGGTGCATGTTGGTGCCTTGTTTGCTGGTGGCCCAGTCAGGCACAGGCGAAGTACCTGGAAACCTGACGCTGGAGCAGTGTGTGGAATACGCACTCAAAAACAGGGCTGCCGTAGAACAGGCTGCCATTGATGAAACCATCGGCGACCGGGAAATTAATGCCAGCCTGTCCGGATGGCTTCCCCAGGTTAACGCCAGTTTTGGCGGTACGCATAATATTAAGCTGCAACAGCAGCCTTTCGGCGATCAGATTGTAACGCTGGGACAAAAATATACTTCCAACTTCCTGGTAGAGGCTAACCAGTCTATCTTTAGCAGCGAACTGCTGTTGGCGTCGAAAGCAGCCCGTTTCAGAAGAGAGCAGCTGGATCAGAACTCGCTGAATACGAAGATAAACACGGTTGTTGATGTAAGTAAAGCTTTCTATGATATCCTGCTTTCGCAGGAGCAGATCAGGATATTAAACGAAAACCTTTCGAGGCAGGAGAAACAGTACCAGGATGCGCGGAGCCGCTTTGAAGTGGGGCTGGTGGATAAAACCGATTATCAACGTGCCGCCATTACACTGGCAAATATTCGCAGCGACCGCAAAAGAGCTCAGGAAACCATCAAAGCCAAGCAGGCTTTGCTGAAGCAACTAATGGGCTTTCCGGTGGAATCGGATCTGAACCTGACCTATGAGTACGAAAATATGCAGCGGGAAGTACTTATTGATACGACAGCTGTGCCTGACTTTGCAAACCGGATCGAACTCAGGTTGCTGCAGACACAGCGCGAACTGCTGCGCCTGAATACCAGCTACAGCAGATGGAGTCTCATCCCAACGATCTCTGCTTATGTAAATTATAACTGGTTGTTTTTCAATAACGAATTCTCCGAGCTTTACAGCCGTACATACCCTACTTCTTCAGCCGGTCTGCGGGTGGCCATTCCTGTATTCCAGGGCACACGCCGGATTCAGAACATAAAAATTGCCGAGTTACAGGAACAACGTGCCGATATAGGCATTGCTGACGCCAGAAAAGCCATTAATACAGAATATCAGGCCGCATTAGCAAGCTATAAAAGCAGCTACAACGACTGGATTACGCTACGCGATAACCTGCAACTGGCGCAGGAGGTGTATGAAATTATCCGCCTGCAGTACGATGAAGGTGTAAAGGCTTATGTCGACCTGATTATAGCCGAAACAGATTTGCGCACGACGCAGCTTAATTATTACAATGCCCTGTTTAATGTACTTGCCAGCAAACTGGATTACCAAAGGGCAATAGGAACTATAGACGTTAATTAAATCAGCTACAAAATAAAAATGAAAAGGAATTATACATGGCTGATGCCAGCCGCATTATGCTCCGTGATACTTACATCCTGCGGAGGCGATCAGGCAGGGCAGCAACAGCAGAATCCGATGGCCGCCGCTGCGCCTGTTACGGCATATACAGTTAAAGCAGAAGAAGTAACAGGCACAGATACATATCCGGGCAGTGTAGTGGCGCTGAACGAAGTAGAGCTACGTCCGCAGGTAGCCGGGTATATCACCAATATTTTTGTGCAGGATGGCCAGGAGGTAAAAAAAGGCCAGCGGCTGTACGAGATAGACCGAAACAAGTACCAGGCATCTTACCAGCAGGCCCAGGCAAACCTGCAAAGTGCCCAGGCGAATCTGGCGCGTGCGCAAAAGGACCTGGAGCGGTACGAACGTTTAGCTGAAAGAGAGGCCATTGCCAGGCAGCAGGTAGATTATGCCCGCACCGATGTGCAGACAGCACAGGCCCAGGTAGCGGCTGCACAGGCCCAGGTAAGGAATGTGTCCACCGATCTGGAATATTCTGTGATCAATGCACCGTTCAATGGCACCATTGGCATTTCGCAGGTACGAATCGGCGCACAGGTATCGCCCGGACAGCCTGTTCTGAATACTATTTCTTCTACAGATCCGGTTGCCGTTGACTTTGTGATTAACGAGCAGGAGATCTCCCGTTTCCAGAACCTGAGACAGGGACAACAGCCTGATTCTCTCTTTACCATAAGATTGACCAATGGTACAACTTATCCGCAGCCAGGTAAGCTTATTGCCATCGACAGAGCTATAGGCCGCCAGACAGGTACGGTAACGGTAAGAGTGCAGTTCCCGAACCAACAACGCCAGTTGGTGCCCGGCATGACGGTAAATGTGAATGTGCTGAACCAGGACATAGGCTCACAGCCTGTTATACCGTACAGAGCCGTTACAGAGCAGTTGGGTGAGTTCTATGTATATACCATCCAGGCCGATTCGGTGGTGCAGCAGAATGTGCAGCTTGGAACCAGGTTCGGAGCCAGTATTGTGGTACGTGAAGGCCTGAAAGAAGGCGATCAGATTGTAGTGGAAGGTATGCAGCGCCTTCGCCAGGGAGCTAAAGTACAGGTGGGCGGCCCACAGGGAGCACCTGCTCAGCCGGCTGCAGGCAGATAATTTCCATTAAGCAAGACTTTCTTAGAACATGATATCAGATGTATTTATAAGAAGGCCCGTCACCTCCATTGTGATCTCTATTGTGATCGTACTGGTGGGGGTGCTGGCCATGATGAATCTCCCTGTTACGCAGTATCCGGAGATTTCTCCTCCTACGGTTTCTGTATCGGCTAACTATACCGGAGCCGATGCGCAGACAGTTGAGCAGACGGTGGCAACGCCCGTAGAAACACAGATCAACGGTACGCCGGGTATGGCTTACATCACGTCTACCAACACCAGTACCGGCCAGATGAACATGAGTGTGGTGTTTGAAATTGGCACCGACATTGATATTGCGACGCTCGACGTGCAGAACCGTGCCAGTATAGCCGAACCAACTTTACCCGAAGAAGTAAGACGTTTAGGGGTAACAGTCAGGAAGCGTAACCCAAGTATCATGATGGTAATTGGTATTTACTCTCCGAAAGGCACACACAGCGTGCAGTACCTCGACAACTATACCAATATTTTCGTGCGCGATGCCTTGCTTCGTGTGGAAGGGGTAGGTGACATCACAGCATTGGGACAGGACTTCAGTATGCGCCTGTGGCTGCAGCCGGACAAGATGGCGCAGTATGGTATTAGTGCTAACCAGGTGACCGCAGCTATTCAGGAGCAGAACCTGCAGGTAGCAGCGGGTACAGTGGGTGCCATGCCACAGCAAAACACGCAGGCTTTTCAGTACCCGATTACGGTAAGTGGTCGTCTGGCAACTCCGGAGCAGTTTGAGAATATCATTATTCGAACCAACCCGGAAGATGGCTCTATTGTATACCTGCAGGATGTGGCGAGGGTAGAGTTCGGCAGGTTTGACTATGGCCGTATCTCCAAGATCAACGGAAATCCTTCTGCCATGCTTCTCTTATACCAGGCACCGGGCAGTAACGCCCTGGAGACAGCGGAAGGTATATACAAAACGCTGGATGAACTGAAGAGTTCCTTCCCAGCCGATGTGGATTATGTGGTTTCGTTTGAAACAGTTTCCGTTGTGCAGGTATCTATCAATGAGGTGGTGCACACGCTGGTGGAAGCCCTGATCCTGGTGATTATTGTCGTGTTCCTGTTCCTGCAGAGCTGGAGAGCAACACTGGTGCCTATTCTGGCTATTCCTGTTTCGATTGTGGGTACCTTTATCTTCTTTATTCCGCTTGGATTTACGATTAACACGCTCACGCTTTTCGGTTTCGTACTGGCGATCGGTATAGTGGTGGATGACGCCATTGTGGTTGTGGAAGCCGTGCAGCATTATATCGACCATGAGAAGCTTTCGGCCAGGGAGGCTACGCGTAAAGCGATGAAGGACATTACGGCTCCGGTTATTGCCATTGCCCTGATTCTGGCGGCAGTATTTATTCCGGTTGGTTTTATACCGGGTATTGTAGGCCGCCTGTACCAGCAGTTTGCCATCACCATTGCCATTTCTGTACTGATCTCTGCTTTTGTGGCGCTTACGCTTACACCGGCTCTTTGCTCTCTCATGCTGAAGCCGATGAACGTGAACAAGAACTCCAGGGGCCTGAATCAGTTCTTCTACAGGTTTAACAACTGGTTTGCCAGAACCACCGAGTCTTACTCAGTAGGTGTTCGCAAGAGTATCAAGGCAATTCCGCTGGTGCTTATCGTGCTGGTTTGTATATATGCAGGCACAGTAGGTTTGTTCACTACAAAACCAACAGGCTTTATCCCGACAGAAGACGAAGGCCGTTTGTTTGTGGCGATAGAGTTACCGGAGGGTGCTTCAGCTACCCGTTCGCAGGCAGTGCTGGATGAGATGGGTAGAATCCTGGCAGATGTTCCTGCCATTAAAAACTATACTTCTATAGCGGGCCTGAACGCGATCAACTTCTCTTTCAAATCGAATGCCGGTACTTTCTTTGTGCAGATGAAGCCTTGGGAGGAACGTAAAGATGCTTCGATGCAATTAGCAGGAGTAGTGGCTGACCTGAACCAACGCTTTGCCGGTATCAAAGAGGCAACAGTACGTGTGGTTTCTCCTCCGGCCATACCAGGTCTGGGACAGTCGGGTGGTTTCAGCTTTATGCTGGAGCAGCGTACGGCCGGCGATATTAAAGAGCTGGAGCGTGTGATGGGGCAATTTTTAGGTGCTGCGAACCAGCGGTCTGAAATTGCGATGGCTTATAGCTTCTTCAACACGAAAACTCCTGGCTACCATGTAGAGGTAAACCGCGAGCAGGCGAAGCGATTGGGTGTAGCTATTTCTGATGTTTACAGCACCATGTCTTCTTTGATGGGTAGCCGCTACATCAACGACTTTACCCGCTACGGACGTAACTTCCGGGTAGTAGCGCAGGCTGACACAGCTTTTAGAATGGATATCGAAAGTCTGAACCAGTTCTATGTGCTCAACAGCTCGGGTGTATCGGTGCCGCTGAGTGCCGTGGTAAATTACAAGGTTGTAGAAAATGCTTCGGTTATTTCGCACTATAACCTGTTCCGTTCTGTAGAGATTATGGGGGCGGCTGCTCCGGGCTATAGTAGTGGTCAGGCTTTGCAGGCGCTGCAGGAGGTAGCTGACCAGGTGCTGCCAGCCGGCTATGGCTATGACTTCTCCGGCCTCAGCCGGGAAGAGTTAGCAGCCGGTGACAGCACGATCTACATTTTCTCGCTTTCCATTATACTGGTACTGCTGCTGCTGGCAGCCTTGTATGAAAGCTGGTCGGTGCCATTTTCTATTCTGTTTGCCATTCCGTTAGGTATGTTTGGCGCTATTCTGGCACTCACGTTCCTGCCAAAGCTCGACAACAACGTGTACGCGCAGATTGGTATGATCACATTGATTGGTTTGGCCGCTAAAAACGCCATCCTGATCGTGGAGTTCGCCAAAGAACGTGTAGATCGAGGTATGGAATTGATAGAGGCAACTATAGAGGCGGTAAAACTGCGCCTTCGACCGATCATCATGACTTCCCTTGCCTTTATCCTGGGTGTGGTTCCGCTGGCATTGGCATCCGGTGCCGGTGCGGTTGCCCGCCAGACCATTGGCTGGACCGTAATTGGAGGTATGCTGGCCGCTACGTTCCTGGCCATCTTTATTGTGCCGGTGCTGTATGTGGTTATCACCCGCCTATCGTACAGCAAAGAGGAACTGGCCGAGCTTCGCCGTAACTACCGGCCTGAAGGAGGTGAAGGTGGCGATCCGAATTATGTAAACCACTAAAGTGAATAATTTGAAAGTTAGCTCACAGAAAGCCGGTAGTTGAACTCTTTCCTGTTCTAACTTATCAGCTGAAGCAAAACGAGCCTGGCCTAAAGCCAGGCTCGTTTTGCTTTTAAATGGTTATAATTTGAACCTGTGTGGTGCCGGGTTTTAGTAGCAGAAATCCAGAGTTATAATTGCCATAAGGAATCTGCTTATACCGTCATTGCACCTCAAATTCGCTTAATCCTCACTTGCTACTGGCCTTTGCCGCGCATCTGCTTTTCCATGGCGTCCCACATCTCCTGTGGTATCTCATCGAAAGAATTGAATTCTCCCGCGCCATACAGCCATTCGCCACCGTCTATGGTTACCACCTCGCCATTCACAAAAGATGCATAGTCCGAAACCAGGTAAGCTGCCAGATTTGCCAGTTCCTGGTGCTCTCCGAAGCGGCCAACCGGAATGCGTTTAACCGGATCTAATTTGTCGGCGAGCTGCTTCGGGAACAGGCGTGTCCAGGCGCCTTCTGTGGGGAACGGACCGGGAGCGATGGCATTGGAGCGAATGCCGTACTTGGCCCATTCAGAGGCAAGTGAGCGGGTAAGAGCCAGCACACCGGCTTTGGCACAGGCAGAAGGCACCACGTATCCGGAACCGGTCCAGGCGTAGGTGGTGACAATATTCAGAATGGCAGCCTGCTGCTTTTTCTCAATCCAATGTTTTCCGAGGGCTAAGGTACAGTTGTAGCTTCCTTTTAAAACGATATCTGTGATCACATCGAACGCTTTGTGGCTGAGGCGTTCGGTGGGGCTTACAAAATTCCCTGCAGCGTTATTAACCAATACATCTACAGCACCAAACTTATGTAAGGTAGCCTGAAGCATGGCTTCTATTTCGTTATACTTTCTCACATCGCAGGCAACAGCCAGCACTTCTCCGCCGGTTTCCTGCATCAACTCCTGCGCTGCCTGTTCGAGCACATCCTGTTTCCGGCTGCAGATTACGGCATTAGCACCTAATTCCAAAAAGTATTTTACCATCGAACGGCCTAGCCCGGTGCCGCCGCCTGTTACAATTATTGTTTTGCCTTTCAGAGAATTTTCTTTTAGCATTGGTTCTGCTTTCATATTTTTATTTTAATCTTGTTTAAAAGGTAACGTATAACACCAACCAGGGTAATGGAATAAAGATAAGCATTCAGCATATATCCTGTTTGGGTGCCGTACCTTTAATGCTGCTTAAATAAACGAACTATGAAATTAGAGCAACTAGAAATTGAGTTAAAAAAGGCTGTAGATGGCCTGCTGATGATGAGTGAGACGGATGAACCGTTTGAGTTTTATTTTGACGAACAGCACAATGCCAGCCAATTGAACGAAGAAACCGTTCGCAAACTGGCCGGAATGCCGGCAGGCTATCCGATGGAAGCAGTAGAGGTGGACTACTTCTTCAGAAATATGGTGAAGCATGAGGATGAACAGCAGGCAAAACGTTTTCAGCACCTGTTACACCTGCTCCAGGATAACCTGCAAGGTGTAAAGGCTTACCGTGTCGGAGAGCAAAGAATTACAGTGCTGATACTTGGACTCACAGAAGATGAAATTATAGCGGGATTAAAAACGGTTCTGGTAGAAACCTGATACAGGCCCCGAGCAAAATAAAAGGCCTCTGCTTCAAAAAAAGTAGAGGCCTTTATTTTGCTCATTTACTGCACCGGGCCGTCATCCACTTTTGCCTCTATAACAGCTTGTACGCCAGTAGTTACATTAGAAAGTAAGTCATACCCGGTTTTAGATTCTATGGCATCTACTGTGGTGCGGTAGCTGCTCCAGTCAGCATTTACTGTAGTTGAGTTAGGCGTATCGATAGCTATAACACGGGTGTTACTGTTTACTCTGCCTACATCGTTGGTACCCTCCGGCAGCACCACTACCACTTTCCAGATGCGGTTCGGCACAGTTATCTTTCCTCCGGCCAGTGTTTCTGTAAAACCATTGCTTCCGGTGCCCCCTTTGCCATAGCTCCCCATCACAATATAGAGTTCGTTGCCCTGGTCAACTAATTTGCGGCAGTAGTTCTCCAGGTTTGCCCAGGTGCGCTGGTTATTGTTAGGAGCCTGTGGTATCATGTTTGTCATCAGGAAAGTAGCCGAATTATCTTCGTTGCTTGCTGTTCGGTCTGCCGAAGGGCAGTTATGCCCTCTGTCGAAGCCACTGCCTGTATAGTCAGACGAAACTACTTTGTAGAAGGCAGGAGGCAATGTGTTGTCAGCACGAAAATCATCCTGCCGAGGAGCTTCTCCAAGCCATGTATTGTTCAGGTGCCAGCTAACCCAATTAGGTATGCCCCTGTAGCTGCTGTAGGAAAGCGTATACTGAGGCTTTTCGAGCAGGTAATTGCCGTAGTCTGTGCCTGCATTGCTGGGATTTCCCATGGCCATATTATTATCCCTGGCAGGGGCAACAGGTTCTTCCTCAGCGCAGGAGTTAAGCAACAGCACGCAAAGCATGTAAGCCAGTATTTTAGAGAATTTCATTTTGGGTATGGTAAGTAAAAAATATGTAAACGTTATCTGTGGTATGTACGGGTGGCAAAGATATTCTTAATTCATAATTGCTGATTTTTTATTTGGCGAGACACCAGAGGCATTTTTAAGTGTGATTACAGAAAGTGATCTCCCAGCAGTTTGTTTGCTGCTAAAATGCCGCTGAGGCACACACCCGGAATTCCCTGGCCCGGATAAACTGTATCGCCACAAACATAAGCGCCTTTATGGTCTAACCGGGCATCTTTCATTTGCCAGGGCTTAATGTGTCGGTACTGTGGGTAGCCGCCTACCATGCCAAAGGCCCTTTGCGTCCAGAAGAGCCAGGCACCAGGAGTGGCAGAATGGCTGTACTGAACAGATGAGGCTGGAACCAATCCCTTTTTATCCAGCAGCTGTAGGATATAAGATTCGATCTCAGCTTTATGGTGAATCCAGGTGTTGGCCGGATCTGTAACGTGCGTACTAATGGCTACCACCGTTTCACCGGCGGCAGACCTGTATGAATCGTCGGGGTGGCTAAAGCTGACAAATATACTTTTGCTTTTGATGGCAGGTAAGTCGGTGGGCAGGTGTACCTGGTGGTGCAGAACAGCTGGCGGAGCAATGCCTTTCAATACCATACCCATGGTAAAAGCACTGTTCACCAACTCCGATGGCATCAGGTAAGACTGCTGACGGGCTTTCAGTGCTTCAGAACTGAAGAGATCCAGAGTGTTGTTGAGAGGTATGCCGCTGACTACAAACCTGCTTTCGAATGCTTCCTTCTCTGTAGTTGTTTTGTAGCCCTTGTCTGTGGGGGCAATGGCTGTCACCTTCTGCCTGAAAAATACATCAGAACCATTTGCTTTGATGTAGGTTGTGATGGGCTTAACAAGGTTTATCAATCCGCCGTCTATATAGTAATTGCTGTAGAGGGTATAACAAAGCGCAGTAGCGCCAAAAAGCTCATTCACTTCGGTTAGGTAATTCTGGGCCGTAATAAGCAACTGTTCGTTCACGAAATCTACAAAAAGCCGGTTCTGCAGCAGGCCATACTTTTTTAGTACATCCTGCATCGTCCTGAAAGCTCCCGGAAGCAGCTTAAGCTGGTGTGGCCGGGCATGTTTCATTGCAGACAACACATCTCCGAAGGAGCTGATCGGAAAGTGCTGTTGTTCCAAAGAAGTTTGCCACACGCCTTGGCTAACCTTGTAGCAGTGTTCCCAGAAGGCACGCTGCCCCTGCTTTCCGAATACACGTTCGGCTTCTTTAATCCAGTCAGGCAAATGGGGGTAGCGGGTCACAACTTCTCCGTTCTGCAGGTGAACCTGCATGGGTATTTCTAACTTCCGGACCGGCAGCGTAAGCTGTAGTTCGTTTAACAGATAGTGCAGAGGCATGTGTTTATCTAAACCAACCAGTGTGGTAGCACCGGTTTCGAACCAGTAGCCTTTCCGCTTAAAAGAGGAGGAGCAGCCACCTGCATACTTGGCCTGCTCCAGCACCGCCACTCTTAGCCCTCGCTTCACAAGCAGTGCCGCCGCGGTTAAAGAGCCGAAGCCAGATCCTACTATTATGACATCATACTTCATTTATTTGTTACTTTGTGTGCCCGACAGCAAAACCGGTATCTATAACCAGGCTGCTTTGCTTAAACCGTTTCAGGAATTAAATGTTAAGTATAGGGGCCAACAATTATAGTGCTGAAACGAAGGAAGTAGAACCGGGTCTATTGAAGTATCAAAAGAACAACAAATGAAAGATAAAGCAGATGTAAGCATTATCGGGTGTGGCTGGCTCGGATTACCGCTGGCTGAGCGCCTGGTGCAGTCTGGTAAAATAGTGAAAGGTTCTACTACCACTCCGGAGAAGCTGGAACTCCTGGAGCAAAAAGGCATTTATCCTTACCTGATTAACCTGCAGGAGGAGCAAGTGGAGGAGGTTCTTTCAGAGTTCCTGCATACAGATATCCTGGTGATCAATATACCGCCCCGGCTCAAGTCTGGCATGAGTCATTTATACATAGACCAGCTGCAAAGTCTGCGGAAGGCAATGCTTGCCTCAGCTGTAAGCAAGGTGCTTTTTGTTAGCTCAACCTCTGTTTACCTCGATCTGAACCGGAGTGTGACCGAAGCCGATACTGTTTTTACAGAAGAGCAGAACCCTCAAAATGCCATGCTGCAAGCTGAAAAACTATTTTTAAAAAGGGACGAATGGATGACAACCATTGTTCGTTTTGGAGGACTTGTAGGCGGGAGCAGGCAAGCCGGCAGGTTTCTGGCAGGCAAAAAGCAGGTACCAAACGGCGATGCCCCTGTAAATCTTATACATCAGGAAGATTGCCTGAGCATTCTGGAGCAGATTATGCAGCAGCAGAAATGGGGCAGGGTATATAATGCCTGTGCCGACGGGCATCCCACCCGCAAAGATTTCTATACCCGGGCTACGCTGGCAATGGGAGGCATTCTCCCTGAATTTGACGAGATGCAGGAAACGCGCTTCAAGCTCATCAGCAGCCAGGAGCTAAAGCATGACCTTGCCTATACTTTTTTATACCCGGATCCGATGATGTTCTTTTCATAACAGCATCGGACCATAAGCATGCATTGTATTTAATGAGAGTTATTATAGTAGGAGGAGGAGCCGCAGGATTTTTTGGTGCCATTGCGTGTGCCGAAGCCAATCCAAAGGCAGAGGTGATATTGCTGGAGAAAACATCAAAGCTGCTTGCCAAAGTTCTGGTATCCGGCGGAGGACGCTGTAATGTCACGCACAACTGCCTGGTGCCAACTGTGTTTTCGCAGCATTACCCGCGTGGCGCAAAGCAGCTAAAAGAAGCTTTAAAACTATTTGGTGCCGTCGAAACAATTGCCTGGTTCAATTCTAAAGGTGTGGCCCTGAAAGCAGAAGCGGATGGGCGCATGTTCCCGGTTACAGATAATTCGGAAACCATTGCCGATTGCCTGCTGCAGGAGGCAAAACGGCTGGGGGTGCAAATCAGAAGCAGTACCGGAGTAGAGCGGATAGAACGTACACAGGATGGTTTTTTGCTGCACCTGGGCAACAAGCCGTCCTTGAAAGCCGATAAGCTTTTAGTCTGTACCGGCGGCAATCCGAAGTCGGCAGGGTATAACTGGCTTCGGGAACTCGGGCATACGATACAGGAACCTGTCCCTTCGCTTTTTACCTTTAATGTTCCGGGTTCTCCTTTCAAGGAGCTGATGGGCATTGCTGTGCCGGATGCCAAAGTACGCATTGCAGGGCAAAAGCTGGAATACAAGGGGCCGCTGCTCATCACCCATTGGGGCTATAGCGGACCTGCGATTTTAAAGTTATCTGCCTGGGGAGCAAGAATATTCCATGAGCAGCAATATACCTTCACGGCCTTGATCAACTGGATTCCTGCTTTTACGGAGGAGAGCCTGCGCGAGCATTTGAAATCTTACAGGCAGACACACCCGAAGAAGGTGGTAAGCAGCAATGCCATGTTTGGCTTACCGCAGCGCCTCTGGAAGGCACTTACAAATGCAGCAGAAGTACCAGCAGATGTACAATGGGGAGAAATGCCTGCCAAGAGTACTAATAAGCTGGTGGAGGCTTTGCTGCGCATGCAGGTAGATGTTAAAGGTAAAACCACTTTTAAGGAAGAGTTTGTAACCTGTGGCGGCGTTAGCCTTAGCGAGGTGAACATGCGTACCATGGAGAGCCGCCTGCACGCAGGTTTATACTTTGCCGGAGAAGTGCTGGACATAGATGGCATTACGGGCGGGTTTAATTTTCAGGCTGCCTGGACCACCGGTTACCTGGCCGGCAGAGCTATGGCGCCGGAACCGGAGAAGATAACCTGAGATAGCTGAAAGCAACAAATCAGCTCAAATAACAGTATATCTGCCTATAAGTATAAAACAAATTTCGACAAACTATGGAAATGAATAAAGAAGTATATTCGACTGTGCATCACCTTATTGAGAGATGTAAAGATGGTGCTAAAGGCTTTAAGACAGCCTCTGAAGATATAGAAGACAGAAACCTGAAAGACCTGTTTAAAAAGTATGCTGTTCAACGCGATAGCATGATTACAGAGCTGCAGGATCAGTTACATAAATTTGGTAAACTCGACAATGAGGCCGGTACGTTAGAAGGTACTGCTCATCGTGCCTGGATCGATCTGAAATCGGCGCTTACTTCACGTGATAAGAAGCGTGTGCTGGAAGAGTGCGAGCGTGGTGAAGATTATGCTCTAAAGGCATACCGGGAGGCGCTTGAGAAAGACCTGCCAGGGGAGTTGAAGCCTATTATCGAACACCAGTATCATGATGTGAAAAATGCGCACGATCATATTCGTTCGTTACGCGATGCCGCTAGAGAGAATTCTTAATTCAGTTTTAATAAAAAGAAAGAGGGCTGCTTCATCTGAAGCAGCCCTCTTTCTTTTACAGCCTGTTCTGGTTAAGAGCAACAGAAGCCTGTAAAAAGAATAAGGCTGAGATCCGTCTGATCTCAGCCTTATCAAGTCTAACTGAATAAACAGTTAGCTTAATCTTCCAACCTTTTTATGATACTACTTTAACGGATGCAGGTACAGGAAGGTTGTGTTCCTGGTAAATATTTTTCAAAAAAATAAGCCAGCTGATAAAGCTGGCTTATTTGTCTGGCGCTATTTTAGCTGTAAGTGCTTCAATAGCTGAATATTGTAAATTGTGTCTGCTTGATAAAACGGCAGAAAAAAATTAAAATCTTTTTCTACGGAAACCGCCGCCGCTACCGCCTCTGCGGTCACCACCTCTGGAAGAATCACGATCACGGTCGCCGCGGCCACCGAATCTGCTGCCTCCGCCAAAGCCTCGGCCGCCTCTGTCGCGATCGCCTCCGAAACCTCCGCGGTCACGGTCGCGATCTCCACCAAATCCGCCACGTGGCTTATCTTCTTTCGCGCCTTTTTTCTGAGATTTCTCCACTACGATAGAACGGCCATCCACTTCGATGCCATTTACCCTTTCAAGAATCTCCGGAGTAAATTCAGAAGGTACTTCTACAAAGCTGAATTTATCGTACAAGTCTATGTCGCCTACTTTACCGGCTGGTATAGAGCTGTTTTCGCTGAGCAGGTCGATCAGGTCTTTAGGGTGCACACGATCTTTTTTACCGATAGTGATAAACAAGCGGTCCATCCCTTCGCGAACTGTACCCAGTCCTTTTTCGGCTTCTTTACCTGCTTCCTTGGTCTTAACTTCTTTGATGCTCATTTTAAGCAAGGCAGCTGCAATCTCAAGAGAAGTATACTCTTCGTTTACAAGCGACTCGATTTTTGAGATATGCTTGGTAAGATTGCCTTTTTCCAGTACCTCACGCACTTTATCCAGGAAGTTGTTTGTACGAAGCTCGTTTACATCTTCGTAAGTAGGTACCTGCTGCAGCTGGATAGTTGCTTTTGTATAGCGCATGATATCCTTCAGCTTGTACATATCTGAACGACCGGAAACAAAGGAGAAGGCTTTACCAGACTTGCCGGCACGGCCGGTACGGCCAATACGGTGCACGTAAGCCTCCTCGTCCTGTGGCAGATCGTAGTTAAATACCGCTTCCACGTTGTCTACGTCCAGTCCACGGGCTGCTACGTCTGTAGCCACCAGTATTTCCAGTGTAGCGTTACGGAATTTACCCATCACGTTAGAACGCTGGTTCTGGTTCAGGTCGCCGTGCAGGGCATCGGCAAAATAACCACGCGATTGCAGGTTGGTTACCAGTTCATCCACCATACGCTTGGTATTGCAGAAGATAATAACCGATTTCATGTTATGCATGTCCAGGATGCGGGAAAGCACTTCACCTTTCATGCTGTTGCGCACTTCAAAGTATACCTGGTCGATGTTTGTTACCGTAAGCTCCTTATGCACTACTTTCACGATAACTGGATCGTTCTGGTAACGCTTTGTCAGGTCCATAATCGGCTTAGACATGGTAGCAGAGAAGAAGATCGTCTGGCGTTCTTCCGGCATATGGCCCAGAACGAATTCAATATCATCACGGAAGCCCATGTCCAGCATTTCGTCCGCTTCGTCCAGGATAATTTTCTTAACCTTGTCGAGCTTCAGCGTACCACGTTCGATGTGGTCCATCACACGGCCTGGTGTACCAATAACAATCTGCACACCTTGTTTAAGGGCACGCAGCTGGCGGTCGTAAGATTGTCCGCCGTAAATAGGCACAATATTAATGTTTGGTTTGTACTTGATAAGTTTCTGGATTTCACCAGCTACCTGAATAGCAAGTTCACGGGTAGGGCAAAGAATAAGCGCCTGTACACTACGGTCGTTCTCATCAATGCTCTCGATGGTTGGGATACCAAAAGCGGCTGTTTTACCTGTACCAGTCTGAGCCTGACCAATGATGTCGCGGCCTTCTAAAACAACAGGAATAGCTTCTGTTTGGATAGGAGAGGCTTCTTCAAAGCCCATGTCAGCGATAGCACGCTGTACCTCCGCAGAAAGCGGAAGCTCTTCGAATCTGATTTTGTTCATCTAAATTACTTAATAATTGGATTATGACATATCTGGTTCAGCCTGTAATTAACCTTTCTCTACGATAAAAGAGCGACTAAGAACTAAAAACAACCAGGGCTTCTTTATGTGACGGCACATCCAGTTATCAGTAAAATTCAGACTGATTCCAAATCGGGTGCAAAATTACAAATAATAATCGGTATAAACTACTAGTAGCTCCTAATCATTTTTAAAAAGCCGATAAAACAGCTTCTGCACCGCAGGTTAGCTAAAAAAATATTTTAATTGCCAAGGCGCATCACTATCTGCTAAACAGGTGCAGACCGCCAGCCATGCTTGAAGCGGGCCTATTACTTCTGCTACCGAAAAAATATAGTTTGTCCGCCATCAGAGTGCTTTCACCATTATTTTACCTTCTGCTGCTACCAAACCGACTCTTCTTCGTAGTAAGTCTATATTGGAATATACAGCAGCCCCTATACACTTCAGGCGATATTCACAAAAGGATTTAATAAAAGTATTCTTAAAGGCTTCTTGCAAATTGTTGCGCACTTTAACTGGTGCGACAGGAGGATAGGCCTTACAGGTAATTGTATTCATCATCAGAAAACCGCTAACCTTAATTACCCGCTTATGTTACACTTTTCCAGAATTTCTTCTCAGGGCAACGATTTTCACCTGATTGCCTCCGGCGCACTGGCATTTAAGATACAGAACAAGATATTGAAAGATGATACTTTTCAGCAGGGAGTTTCTGTTAAGCGAAACCTGATCTGGCATAGCAGCCCTGCACGTACTGCGGTGCAAAAGAAAGTATTCTTTGTCATTATTTCTGATTTAGATAAAGTTAAAGTTGAATCGCTTTGTAAAATGATTGCCGACGAAAGAGCACAGGGTGGTTACGCCGTGTGCCAGGTAATTCCGATGTTGCTGAACGAGCCCGGCTACAAGGCCTTAAAGATGCTCCGGCAAAGTTTTGACGAGGTAATTGAACTGAACAAGTTTAACATGGGTAACGGAGCAGCCGCCATGAGTGCCGAACAGCAGCAGTGTATCATGACGGATTACTCTATCTCGATGGCCCGGATTATCTTTCATTCCAGCATGAATAAAGCCAAAGTTATTTCACCACAACCTGATCTTCAGCCAGTGCCCATGTACGCCTAGGCATTCCTTTACCTGATGCTATAGCTGAAATAGCCGTGCCTGCAGCCTGATATTCGTGCTGCAGGCACGGCTATTTCAGTTTAATTTTCCTGGCCTAATTCCTTTTTTAGTCTGTCTGATGCAAATTTGTGGGTATCTTTAAAGGTTCTGATAAAAACAGCTTCCTACATGCCTTCAATTTTTAAAATATACTCTTCTTCGGCCGGATCGGGTAAAACCTATCACCTTACAAAGGAATACCTGAAGCTTGCCCTGCACACTCCCGATGCGGCTTATTACCGTTCTGTTCTGGCTATTACGTTTACTAATGATGCTGCCGCTGAAATGAAAGAACGGATACTGGCCGCCCTCCGAAGCTTTAACGATCAGCAGTTGCCGGAAAAGGAGAAAAGCAAGAGCGAGCAGTTGCTGGAAGGGATCACTGCCGATCTGCAGGAAGAGTATCCGGAGGAGGGCTTCGACAAAGAACTGGTCAGGCAGCGGGCTGCAAACGTGTTCAGCCAGATTCTCTACAACTACAGCGACTTTAGCGTGAGCACGATAGACAGCTTCGTGAATAAGATTGTGCAGGCTTTTACACGGGAGCTGAATATACCCTATAATTTCGAGGTAGACCTGGATTCGCAGACGCTGGTAAACACGGCGGTGTCGCTGCTGCTGGATAAGGTAACGAACAGCCGCGACGACCTGTTATCGGAAACGCTGGAACAGTATGCCCTGGAGAAAGCACGCGAAGGCAAGAGCTGGAATACGCTATCCGACGATCTGGCCGATTTTGCCCGCAACCTGCTGAACGAGCAGGTCTACGAAGCTGTAACAGATCTGCAGGCGCTTAGCCTGGAGGATTTTAAAACCATACGCGAGCAACTGCTACAGACAAAGGCACAGGTTGAGGCGGCTGTGCAGGAGGCGGCCGGGCAGGCGCTGCAGTTAATAGAGCAGGCCGGTGTTTCTCCCGATGATCTTTTCCGAGGCAAAACAGGGATATACAGCTACTTCAGCACCTGGTTAAAGCAGGTGGACCTGAGCTATGGCAATAGCTTTGCCCGCACTACTGTAGCAGATGATAAATGGTATGGCGGAAAAGCAACGGCAGCCGCTAAAAATCAGATCAACAGTATCAAGCTGCAGCTGGCGGAGCTGTATGAGCATATAGAAGGGATAAAAGAGCAATATGCCGGTACTTTTACATTAATACAGGCAGTAGTGCCGCATCTGTATAAAATGTCGGTGTTAAATGAGCTGGAAAAGTGCCTGCAGGAGATTAAGCGCGATAAGAATACCGTTCATATTTCGGAGTTTAACAAGCGCATCATCGATATTGTGTTGCAGGAACCGGTACCTTTTATTTATGAGCGGCTGGGCGAGAAGTATAACCATATCCTGATTGATGAGTTCCAGGATACCTCGGTACTGCAATGGAATAACCTGCTGCCCCTGGTGGATAATGCCCTTGCTTCCGGTCATTTCAGTATGGTGGTGGGAGATGCCAAACAGGCGATCTACCGCTGGAGAGGGGGCGAAATGGAGCAGATTCTTCACCTGTACAAACAGCATACAGAAAAGCTGTACCAGAACCGCCGGCACGGCCAGCTCATTAAAGAGCGCTATGAATCGGTAAACCATGCCCTGCAACCTGATGATCTGAATACCAACTATCGCAGCCGTGCCGAGATCATCGACTTTAACAACGATCTGTTCACCTTCATCAGCAAAGAGCATCAGCATTTCGGCATGTTTGCTTCTATTTACGACGATAAGTTCAAGCAACAGGTGCCGCCCGGCAGCGGCAAGCATGGCGGGCACATACAGCTCATGTTCACTTATCCGGATGATACTAACTATAAATATGACTTGCAAACCTGCACCAGAACAGAGGAGCTGTATGAGGGGTATAAGCACCCGGAAATCCTAAGCTACGACGAAAGCATGCTGAACATGGTGCTGCAACTGGTAAGGCAGGCCGAAGCAGAAGGTTATACCTGGAAAGATATTGCTATCCTCTGCCGCACCAACAGCAAGAGCAAACTCATTGCGAATTTTCTGAAAGAGCGCAGGTTCGACATTATTTCACAGGACTCGCTTTCCCTGCAGTTTGCAGAAGTGATAAACCTGGTGATCGCCTTGTTCCGTGTCTTTAACCGACCGGCAGATTCCTTGGCGAAAGCTGAAGCATTGTACTTGGTCTGTGCCGTGGCGATGGAAGAAATTCCGGATACGGACATGACGCAACGCATAGCCGCCATTGCCAATGACCCTGATCCGCAGGTGTTCTTCGACCAGCTGCGCCTTTTAGGATTCGATGTGAAGGAAAGGCAAACCGGCAACCTGTCGGTTTATGAGCTGACGGAGCAGCTTATCCGTATTTTCGATTTAATGGGCCACAACAACGAGTGCGAGTACCTGTTCCGCTTCCTGGACTTGGTGCTGGAGTATAGCCTGAACAACAGCAACAACCTGAACAACTTTCTGGCTTACTGGGACGTGCAGAAAGAGAAACTGAGCATTAATACTCCCAAAGACAGGAATGCTATTACCATTACCAGCATTCATAAATCCAAAGGATTGGCTTACCCGGTAGTGATTATGCCCTTTGCTGACTGGAGCACAGAGCCGCAGACCAGGGCGCTCATGTGGAGCCATCTGCCCGATGAGGTGAGCGTCACCGGCAAAATGCGGAGCGTGGCTGTTACCCTGAGCTCAAAGCTGGAGAACACGGTGCTGGATAAACAGTACAGTACTGAGATCGAGAAGACCTTTATCGAAAACCTGAATATGCTGTATGTGGCGCTTACAAGGCCAATCGACAGGCTTTACCTGATCGGGAACGGCAGAGACCTGGTGGACGATAGAAAGGCTGCGAAAGCTCTGGAAGGCGATGCCAGAAACATCAGCCATATACTTTACCGTTACCTGGTTTATAAAGAAGTGTGGCAGCCGGGGCAGTTCTGCTACCAGCTGGCCAGCGGAGTGGCTCCAGCTTCTGGAGCGGTTGCTTCCGGAGAGCAAACTTACTTTCTGGATTACCTGAGGTCCAGTGACTGGGCGCAGCGCCTGCAGCTAAAGCAGCACGCCAACAATGTGTTCGATTTTGAAACGCAGGCAAAGCAAAGGCAGGTAAACCGAAAGCTGCATTATGCCCTTTCCCGAATCGTAACAGCAGCACAACTGCCCGATGTGCTGCGCCAGATGGTATACGAAGGCATCATCAGCGAGCGGGAGAAAGCGGCGTTAAAAGACAGGCTACAGGAGGTTATGCAGCATCCGCAACTGGCTTTTTACTTCTCCGACAGGGTTGTGGTGGAGCATGAGAAAGAGCTGTTGGATGCCCGTGCTTATCTTTATAAGCCTGACCGGGTTGTTTTTGCGAATGGGCAGGTGGTGCTGATAGAGTTTAAGTTTCCGCCACCGGAGCCGGAACACCGTAACAAGCTCGATCACTATGCCGTCCGGTTTAAGCAACTGGGGTACGAGCAGGTAAAATGTATTCTGTACTACTTCGACACAGCGCAGGTACAGGTGTGGGAGTACGGTAAAAAAGGAGAGCAGCTGGGCCTGTCGTTTTAATTTATTCAGCTTATTTAACATAGCTATGATACATAAACTTACTTATATTTTTTTGCTGACTGCTGTTTTCTTCGGCTCTGCCTGCCACACCGGCAAACAAAATGAAACTGATAAGGCAGAGGCAATTATATACTGGTCTGGCGAATACATGGTAGATGGCTGCGGCTTTGAAGTAGAAATGAATGGCAAAAAGTATAAGCCAGAGAATGAAGATGCTATACCGGAAGTCTTTAAGAAGCAGGAGCAGAGCAAGGTGGAACTGACATATGCCCTGTTAGATGAAACCATTGATCGCCGCTGTGGTTTAGCTACCGTTAGCAGGGAAATGCCTGCTATTCGCATTGTCTATGTTGAAGCAAAATAGAATTTCATTTACCTGGATATTTAAAAATTATGCTTAGAAGGCTGCTTTTAACCGATGATGCAGGTACTACCATGCTGATCCGGCTGATGGTGGGGGCTATTTTTTTATCAGAAGGAATTCAGAAGTTCCTTTTCCCAGCCTCACGGGGCGCTGGGCGTTTCGAGAAAATAGGTCTGCCTTACCCGGAAGCATTCGGACCCTTGGTTGGTACCTTCGAAGTTTTGTGCGGAGCCCTTCTTTTGATGGGGCTGTTTACCCGCATTGCTTCTGTGCCGCTGATCGTTATTATGCTGGTGGCTCTATTTATTACTAAGCAGGAGGTACTATTAAACGAAGGTTTCTGGGAAATGCTGCATGGCAGCAGAACAGATTGGGCTATGCTTTTAGGCAGTATTTTCCTGCTGCTGAAAGGAGGGGGTGCCTGGTCGTTTGACAAGCGGCTTACAAAATTCCACCGCTAAAAAACCAGTTAAATCCTTTCATTTGACTGTCCTTGTAGTATATTTGAAATCAACAAGGCCTGTACTTTAAAGCGGCAGGCAGTAAAATTAGCTATACCACTATGAGTATACTCGGCATTATTCCTGCCCGTTATGCCAGTACCCGTTTCCCTGGCAAGCCACTTGTTCTGATTAATGGCAAGAGCATGATTCAGCGTGTTTATGAGCAGGCTGAAAAATCTGAAAGCCTGGCAGAGGTAATAGTGGCGACTGATGATGAACGTATACACACCCATGTGCAGAATTTTGGAGGAAAGGCAATTTTCACCGCAGCTGAACACCAGAGTGGTACCGACCGCTGCTTCGAAGCCTACCAGCAGCACGACCGCACCTTTACGCATGTAATCAATATCCAGGGGGACGAGCCTTTTATCAAGCCCGAGCAGATAGACCTGCTGGCTTCGTGCCTGCAGAACCCGCATACGCAGCTGGCTACCTTGATAAAAAAGATTGCCTCAGCCGAAGAGTTGTTCAACCCTAATTCACCTAAGGTAATTCTGAACAAAGCAGGAGAGGCTATATACTTTAGCCGGCATCCGATTCCATACTGCCGCAATATACCGAACGACATCTGGCACAGGCAACACCAGTACTACAAGCACATTGGTATTTATGCTTACCGCACCGATATACTGGAACAGATAACTCAGTTGCCGCCTTCTTCGCTGGAACTGGCTGAATCGCTGGAGCAACTGCGCTGGATTGAAAACGGCTTCAGAATTGCCACAGCTGTAACAGCCTTCGAAACTTTTGGTATAGATACGCCTGAAGATCTGCAGAAAGTAGAGGGAATGGAGTAGGGGCTGAAAATCAACCGCCTGCTTTTTTGGCTTTATAGCCAGCTGCCACCAGCACCTGCAGTACCTTGTCGCGGAAATCGCCCTGAATTAGAATTTCACCGTCTTTAGCCGTGCCGCCTACGCCACATTTGTTTTTGAGGAGCTTGCCCAGTTCTTTCAGGTCATCGTCCTTTCCAACAAAGCCGGCTACCAGGGTTACCTGTTTTCCGCCGCGGGCTTTCTTATCCAGCATTACCTTCAGGTTTTGCTGCTGCGCAGGAAGAGTATCCTGTTCCTGGTCCTGCTCATATTCATACTGAAAATCGGAGCTGGTAGAATAAACAACTCCCTGGCGACCTTTCTTGTTCTTATCTTTCATGCGTTTGCTCCTGTAAATTTAAAAGTAGTTGCCAAACCACTCTGCGGAATAGTGCAGGTAGATGCTCTACCGGTACATCAGTTAACAACTGGTTACAAATTTAATAATTTCTGCCTTTATAGTAGCTAAAAGCTGTTACAGAAACAAGTCAGGCAGGCGAGATCACTTTCAAGGATTTCGGAAACATTTCGACTTTAAAACGGGATGCTTTTCCTATAAAGTCACCATCCGCATGATACATGATCTGGTGGTCTGTCTCAACCAGTACACCATCCGTTTTAAAATATTCGGCACTATCGGCATTGGCTATTTGCCTGGTGAGCATGCAGTAGCTGAGGTGAATAGCTTTCAGAAAGTCCAGCTCACGTACCAGGCAGACATCCAGCAGGCCGTCCCGTATATCGGCCATGGGTGCGATATAAGCATTGTTGCCGTATTGGGCAGCATTGGCAAAGGCCATTACATAACAATTCGTTACCAGAGTATTGCCGTTGATGGTAGCAGTAACGGGCAGATGCTTGTAATTTAATACCTCTTTCAGCACCAGCTCCACATAGGTTTTCAGGCCCCTTTTTTTGTTTCCGGCAAAAACCGAGCTGATGTACGCGTCAAACCCGATGCCAGCCGTCGTAAAAAAAGGGTGGCCGTTAATGCTGCCGCTATCTATTGTAGACGTTTTAGCCTGGTTGATAACGCGCAAAGCCCCGCGAATGCCCATCGGGATTTTCAGGTGCCTGGCCAGTCCGTTACCCGAACCTTTAGGAAGAATCGCCAGGGCTGCTTCTGTATTAAGTAAGCCGCGTGCTACTTCATTTACCGTGCCATCGCCTCCAACAGCCACCACTATGTGGCAACCCGCCGCCGCTGCCTGCTTTGCCAGTTCCGGAGCATGGCCTGCATAGTCGGTATACACGATGTCGTGCCGATGCTTCTGATGATCGAGGTGAAGTTTAATATGTGACGCTATATCGAGGCCACTTTTTGTGCCTGACTTAGGATTAACTATAAAACGAATACGTGTTTGTTCGGGCATATCGCGTTTGTTTTGCCAGTGCAAAGTAAACGTATTAATTTATTATAGGAACAGATTACATCCTTTTAGAAACAGTAGCCCCGTAAAAAAAGCAGAACACCAGGTTGGTTTTACTGAAAAGCCCATGCACCTGTATAGGGTGCATGGGCTTTTGTTCTGGCTCATGCTAAATTAGTCTAAAATAGCGGGTTTAATGCAGATGAACAGTGAGTACCGGCAAGCTGGTGTGGTTTACAAGATCTTCTGCAATACTTCCGCTCAATAAATGCGAAAGGCCTGTTCTGCCGTGCGTGGCCAGCATAATCAGGTCGGCCTTTATTTCCTGGGCAAAATGTAAAATACCATCTTCTTCTATGGCATCATTGTAAATATTGAGCGTGTAATTCTGCAAGCCATACTTTTCAGCTGTTGCTTCCATTTGTTTTTTCAGGTTTCCGGCCGGCTCAAAATCGCCTGGAGTATTGATGTAAACCAGGTGCAGTGTGGCATCGAATAAAGCCTGAAACGCTTTAAATTTTTCTATAGCAGTTCCTAATTCCACTTTTAAATCGGATGCCAGTACGATGTTTTTAACAACAAAGTCTGCCTCCTGCTTTTTAATGGTAAGTACCGGGCAATTAGCTTCACGCACAATTTTTTCAGTATTAGAACCGATAAAGAACTCCTCCAGTCCGCTAGATCCCTTAGACCCCATAACAACCAGGTCTATCTGGTCTTTTTGAGCGGTGCTTTTAATTTTGTGGATCATATCATCTGTATCCACCTCGTCTACCACATCAACACCATACGCCTGTGCCAGCTCTTTGAGTTTCTGCATTCGGCCTTTGGCTATTTCGAGCAGGTTCAGAATGTACACCTGGCTCATGCCGTCTCCCGTTATAATGTCGCCTGTTGCGCTGAAATCGGTAGTGGGGTAGGGTACTTCTACCACGTGTAGTAGTTTAATGGCAGCGCCAGTTCTCTGGGCTAAAGACAGGGCAACTTCATAGGCATTTCTGGCCTGATCAGAGAAGTCGGTGGGTACTAGAATTCTTTTCATGGTTCGGTTTATTCTAAGGAAGCAACAGTTGTTTTTGCTATATACAATTTACTTAACGTAAAACATTAGAATAATGATATAGATCAATACTGTTCCTGATTTTTTACACAGGTATAAAAAAGTAAAGCCCACTTTAGGTGGGCTTTACAGGAATATTTCAGAGGAAGGCTTACTTAAGCGCCGATCAGGGAAATAAGGTCAGCAGCTCTGTTAGAGTAGCCGGACTCGTTATCGTACCAGCCAACAACTTTAACAAGTGTACCGTTTGCTGAAGTCATCTCAGCATCGAAAATACAAGAGTGAGTGTTGCCTACAATGTCTACAGAAACAATCGGATCTTCTGTGTACTCCAGGATACCTTTCATTTCACCGTCAGCCGCCGCTTTGATAGCCGCGTTGATTTCTTCTTTCGTAGCTGGTTTCTTTAAAACACAGGTTAAGTCAGTTAAAGAACCAGTTGGGATTGGAACACGCATGGCAACACCATCCAGAGATCCTTTCAGGTGAGGCAGTACCAAGCCAACCGCTTTAGCAGCACCCGTTGAAGTAGGTACAATAGAAAGGGCAGCAGCACGTGCTCTTCTCAGGTCGCTGTGAGGACCATCCTGCAGGTTCTGGTCAGCTGTGTAAGCGTGAACAGTTGTGATATAACCTTTCTCAATACCGAAAGCATCGTCGAGTACTTTTGCCATAGGAGCAAGGCAGTTTGTCGTACAAGAAGCGTTAGAAACGATTGTTTCTTCGCCGGTAAGGATGTTCTGGTTTACCCCTAATACAACAGTAGGAATATTTCCTTTGGCAGGAGCAGAGATAACTACTTTTTTAGCTCCGGCAGTAAGGTGACCACCAGCGCCTTCTGCATCTACGAAACGGCCAGTAGATTCCAGCACCACGTCTACACCAAGTTCACCCCAAGGCAAGTTCTTTGGATCACGCTCAGCTGTAATTCTGATTTCAGTTCCGTTAACGATGATACCGTTATCAGAAGCTTCTACTGTTCCGTTGAATCTACCGTGGTTAGAGTCATACTTCAGCAGGTGAGCCAATGTTTTGGTATTGGTAAGGTCGTTAATTGCTACTACTTCTACGTTCTCCTTCTCGAGCAGGGCTTTAAAAGTAAGTCTGCCGATACGGCCAAAGCCGTTAATTGCAACTTTTATTTTAGACATAGCATCTATATTTGAGAGGTTTTTAAATTATGTGCGAATTTACGATTAGCATTAGGGAAAACCAATATATTTTTTTATGTTATTGATAAAGAAGCTATACGATGATTTTGCGGAAAAAAGTGAAGGGAAAGCTTTTAAAATAAAAAAACGTCACTTATCTTTGCACCATCATTGAACGGGAAACATTCTCGCAGATGATAAAAAATGGTCCGTTCGTCTAGGGGTTAGGACTTCAGATTTTCATTCTGGCAACAGGGGTTCGATTCCCCTACGGACTACTAGTTATCAAACTAAAATCATTAAAAAGCCTGCAAATATTAGATTTGCAGGCTTTTTGCATTTCCGGCTCTACCGGAATATTTATCTTACCCTGATACAAAGGAGCGTGATTCGGTGCGTCATATTTACTAACCGAATCTAATGTGACCCAGTGGCTTACAGACTGTACAACCATGTAAAGCTTGATTATGGCTGGCTGCAAGGCTAATTTTAGTAACCTTGAAAGCTAATCTGCGGGAGCAGAAAGAGCAGGAGTCAGTGGCGCAGATCAAGGAAGTGTATCAGCTGAGCAAGTGCCGCTTTGGCAACCCCAGGATCAGCTTTGAACTTGGGGAGCAGGGCATCTGTGCTTCTCCCCCAAGAGTAGCACGTGCAATGCAGAAACACCAGATACAGAGTATTCATGGAAAAGGGAAAGGTAGTACGGGAACGGCCTAAGAATTTCCTGTTGACTGTTACGCAGAATTAAATTACCTTGTAGCACCTAGTGTGGTAGCTGTCAGGGTTATAAATGGCTATTTATCGTACTAGGTGTTACGCCCATTTTGTGGTAGAAAGCAACTGCTATGCGGATCCTTGTCCTCTTGTTCCTGCTACTATTTGGTTTTCATGCCAATGCCCAAAAAGAAGCTACTAATTGGTACTTCGGACATTAGGTAGGCATGAATTTCGCCAACGGCAATCCAGTTCCGCTTCCGGCAGGGGCCATGAAAACCTATGGCGGGAGTGCCGTCATTTCGGATAAAGTCACAGGCGAGCTCCTGTTCTATACCAACGGGCGCAACATCTGGAACAGGAATCACCGGCTGATGCCAAACGGGCAGGATTTCCCGGCTTCCTGCACCAACCTTTCCAGTCAGCCCGCCCTGATCCTACCAATCCCTGGCAGAGAGAACATCTTTTACGTTTTTGCCAGTTACTTCTCCACAGCTGAATACGGGGAAAGCCACCCTGCAAACTGCATTACGCATCCGGGGCGGGACTACACCCTGACGGTTAGGTGCTCGATCGTGGACATGCAACTGGACAATGGCCTGGGAGACGTGGTGACTACACACAAAAACATTCTCCTGCAGCAGAACGCTACTGAAAAGCTAACTGCCATACCCCATCGTAATGGCCGGGACTTCTGGCTACTCACGCATGCCTGGAACAGCAATGCATTTTATATCTACCTTATCACCGAGGAGGGAATCTCTCCCCCCTGGTGCAGCATATAGGAGCCACGCATGGCGCCACTGCACCGGCATCTGTATACGACGAGGCAATAAAAGGGGCCATGAAGGCTTCGCCCAACGGGAGAAAGCTGGCCGTAGCGGTCCTTTACAGCCAGCGGCCTCTGGACCTGTTTGATTTCGATCCGGCCACCGGCCGGCTCTCCAACCACATGCCGCTCGCCAGCCTGCGTGGACAGTATGGCGTCTCTTTCTCACCGGACAACACCAAGCTCTACGCTACCACAGATCACCGGGTAGGCAACCAAGCACCGGACCATATCTGGCAGTTTGACCTGCTAGCCGGAGATACACAGGCTGTCAGTGACTCCGGCATGGAGATTATCCGGCGCAACCCTTACACTAACATGCCGCAGGATGCCGCCCACCCCGGCTTTCACGGCGTATACATAGATTTGCAGCTTGCACCGGACGGCAGGCTCTATGCTGTCAGCTCTGGAGGACACCCTGTTCCGGGAGATCCTGACGCTGGCAGGACCGTGGTGGTTATCAATAAACCCAACGAGCGGGGCTATGCCTGTGATGTCCAGTACCGGGTATTTAACTTTGAGACGGAAGGAGTGGCCTGGGGGCTGCCCAACTTTATACAGTCCTATTTTAACGGGTTGGAACCACTCGCTACTGAACTGCAATCATGCCAGCCGCTTGTCGAGTTACATCCAAATCCAACAAGCGGACAAGTGACAGTAAATTATCCGACACGTACCTGCAGCCCTTCAGCCTACTGGTAGTGAATGCAATCGGGCAGCAGGTAAAGCCAATACGTCATGGCCTTTCCTCCGGAACAACCATAGATTTTTCCGGTATGGCTGACGGTATGTACCTGTTGGTGCTAACTTTCCCGAACGGGAGAGAGATAAAACGGGTTATTAAGATCACATAGCAGCTGCTCGAACTATCTTCATCAGGCCTATATGCGTAAGTAATTAGAAATATAGGCCGGACACTCTTCGCTATTAAGCTTAGAGTTTCCTAAATCACCACATTCTTTGCAAGTAATTTTTACTGATAAACAGGTCTGAAGAAAATCTGAAAATAATTAAATTAAACGTTAGCATTTGCAGCCAAACTGAAAGCTAAATGTGGGGCCCGATTCGGGGAGTCAAAGAAATAGCACCACTTAAGTGATTGATAATAACCTATGTTCTATGGGAGCTGCAATCCTCCTACGGACTACTAAAAAGCCGCTCCAGTTTTAACTGGAGCGGCTTTTTATACCTTTCGGAGACTAGCCTATAGTAGCACTAGTGACACACCATAGGCAGGCATAAAAAGGGCTGCGTTTGCTGTTAAATAATCCATCCTTCCTTTTTACCTGCCTTCGTTTATTTCCGTCATGATCTCTGCAAAAAGCCTGGCAGATCTTAAACGATCATTTAAATTGTAGATGTTGGATACAGTGATCAATTCATCCACTCCCGTTTCTCCCAGAAACTCCTGAATCTGCGTTTTTACCGTTTGCTTACTGCCGACAAAGGAATATTTCAGCATTTGATGTAAAGTCGGGTGCTGTAATATTTCTCTCAACTCTTCGGTCATTTCGGTGGGCGGCTGTAGTGGTTCTCTGGATCCGGTTAATACACCCACAAACATTCTGATCAGGCTGGTAAATAGCTGCTCTGCTTCTTCATCGGTATCGGCAACTAACACATTCACACCGGCAATAGTATAGGGCTTTTCTAAAAACTCCGAAGGTTGAAATTCCTGTTCATAAATGCGTAAAGCATTATGTAAATGTGTCGATGCAAAGTGACTGGCAAAAGCATAAGGCAATCCCTTTTCAGCCGCTATATGCGAACTATCGGTCGTAGAGCCCAATACATACAGCGGAACACCGGTGCCCTCTGCGATGGGAGCCCTTACTTTGGCACCTTTATTTTCTATAGAAAAATACTGCTGAATCTTTTCTATTTCCTGCGGAAAAGAATGTGCCGCTTCCATAAAGTCTGACCGGATAGCACGAGCTGTTGCTTGGTCGGTGCCAGGTGCCCTTCCGAGGCCTAAATCAATACGGCCTGGATATAAATGAGCTAATGTCCCAAATTGTTCGGCTATAATCAAAGGTGAGTGGTTCGGGAGCATCACTCCACCCGAGCCTACCCGGATAGTAGAAGTGTTTTCGGCCACGTAACCCATCAGCAGGGAGGTGGCGCTGCTGCCAATGTTATCTGAATTATGGTGCTCGGCAAACCAGATGCGTTTGTAGTTATGTACTTCCGCTTCTTTTGCCAATGCCAGTGAATTGTGCAGGGCCTGCTGTATAGTTTCCCCCTGCGATACAATGGCAAGTTCTAAAATGGAATAGGCTATCTTTTTATTGTCCATGGTATTTAATGCTTTCTTAGTTCTTACTCGTTTTTGTTTAACGGGTATAGCTATTTAAACCAGGTAATCTGAAAGTTAAGTGCCAGTCAAACAAGCCTTTTTAAGTTTTCCAGCGGCAACTGAGCGATTGATGGCAACTTGAATTCTTTCGAAGTCCCTAAATGATTGTGGTTGTAAAATTACGATAATATACTTTCATTTGTATAGTGCTTTCCTAAAGGAAAGTGAATTACCACTACAAAAGGACCAATGGCAGCAAAAAAAGCATATTGTAACTGTCTCAACACGATAAAACCTGTTCGAGACACACTTGACGTAATCAATGGCAAATGGAAATTGCCCATTATCATTTCTGTTGGTGTCGGTAATGAACGGTTTACCGATATACAGGAGAGTATTCCGGGCATCACTCCCAAGGTTTTGGCCAAGGAGCTGAAGGACCTGGAGCAGCACCAACTCATTAAGCGGGTGGTGGTGGATGATTATCCGGTGAAGATCCTGTATAGGCCTGAGCCCTATGCAGATACCTTAACTCCTATCATCCATGCCCTGAAGGATTGGGGACTAAACCACCGGCAAAAGATTTTTGAAAAGGAGTAGTGCTGTGGCAAATCAGAACAGCAAATTAAGCAGCTTTTCTGATTTACTGGTAGCCCCCTGTAGGTAATAGTCGTACCTATAGGGCCCCACCAAACATTCTATGCTCAGGAATTGACCATGCCTGATAAACTTTTTCTTTAGGAAAGTCTAACTCTCTCAAAGTCACAATTTCCTGGTCAGGATTTATTATTGAAATCATTTGTATCAGTATAATCAGCTAATTCATTTGCCTGCCGCTATGGATTTTGTGCAGCCAAAGCCCGTTGCGTAGGTTTGGCGAAGTGAGAGCCTCCCCGTGAGCAAGATCACTCACGGGGAGGCTGCTGGAAAATGTGCTGCTTTTACCAGGGAATTTCTCCGGTTTCAGGATTGGTTTCTTCACTGAAATATTTTCCCGTTGGCCCGTTATGGTCAATCAAGGCATATTTCACAACTCGGGAAGCAGCTTCTTCCACGGTTCCTGTGCCCTGATGAAAATTAAAGTCAGTTTTTGTATAACCCGGATCAACAGCATTGACTTTAAAGGCAGTGTCGCGTAATTCGTAAGCTAACGTAATGGTGTACATATTCAACGCCGATTTTGAAGAAGCATAAACTGCAAATTTGGCGAAGTCATGGAATTGCCAACCAGTGTCGCTTTGAAGAGACAGAGACCCTACGCTTGAACTTACATTTACAATTCTGGGCTCATGCGCATGTCTCAACAAATCTATAAACGCTTGAGTGGTTCTTACCACACCATACACATTTGTGTCATAGACGTTTTTAAAATTGTCAATTGTTGCATTAAGCGCATTCTGCGGATTAACCCCGTAGACCCCGGCATTATTGATCAGCACATCTAACACGTCTGTTCTTTTGCCTATTGCAACGCGGGCAGAATCAACTGATTGCTGATTAGTGACGTCAATTTGTATGACCTCAACATTGGTAAGCCCTTCGGCTTTAAGGATATCTACAGCTTCTAAACCATTCTCCAGGTTTCGGCTTCCTAAATAAACATAATAGCCCTTTTGTAACAGTTGTCTAGCTGACTCAAAGCCAATACTTTTATTGGCTCCTGTAATTAATACTGATTTCATTTTTGTCATGTTTAAGGTTAACAGTGCAAAAATGCTTCGCATAAAAATGAAACCATTTGCCATTTGGCAAAAAGAACTATTTAATATTTTTTCTGATTCTGCTGAGCGAGGATTGTGTTATGCCCAAATAGGAGGCGATATAAGAGAGGGGAATGCGGTTTACAGCATTCGGATATATTTCCAGAAACTTCAGATAGCGTTCAGTGGCCTCTTCTGTAACCAGAGGGCTTCTTCGCTCCACTTTTAGGATTAATGCCTTTGCAATGATCTTATGTACAATTGCCTCCCATCCGATGATAGTATCCAAAAGTTCCTGCCAATCCTTTTTATTGAAAATAACAAGCTTGCAATCCGTAACTGCCTGCACATAAGCAGAGGAGCAAACACCACTATTAAAGCTTTCTATATCTACCACAAGGTTGTTTTCGTCAATGAAATATTTCGTGATTTCTTCGCCTTTGTTATTATAGTAACAAACCCGGATCACGCCTTCTGTCACGAATCCAACTTGTCGGGCAACTTTTCCAGCTTCAGAGAAATATGCGTCTTTAGGTAGTTCCTGTTCTAATGCCTTACTCATGATAAGGTCAATTTGCTGTTGGTTTAAATTGCCAAACTGTAGAATATAGTTGATTAGTGCTTTCATTCAGACAAGGTAGCTGAAGTTGATCACAAACAAATTGTCATTTGGCAAATAAACTTTATTAGAACTTGTTAAAGTAGCGCATAACGTTAAGCTATGATGCATTCATACATTCTAGCTTTTGTTACCTTCGGTTATCATCAGTCACTGCTTCCTAAAAGAAGTAGGAGAAAATAAGCATCACCAGCACTAACTTCTAAAAAATATAGCGGATAGAACACCACGGCATTACTTCCTGCTGCAGTTTCTCAAACTGTCGGATCCACTGTGCCTTCAGCTGGTACTGGTACCTTACATTGATGCCGCCAAACTGACTTTTCTTGGTCTCCTGAATAGCAGGTGCCCAGATCAGTTCTTCCGCCTTTGGGTTGATAGACAGGTTTAGCTCGTGCTGCCATTGGTTGTGTGTCAGGAAAATTACCTCGCAACTCATCTTCTCCTTCAGTTTCGGGTGTACTACCTGGTTTAGCTGCTCAAACAACTCCCTGTAATCCTCCAGCCAGCCCTCATACACAATAACCGGAGAGAAATTCAGGTGTACTTCATAACCCGCGTGATAAAAGTCGTTAATAGCCGACACACGCTTCGCCAGGCTGTCGGTGCGCACATCTACCAGCTTGCTCACCTGCTGGGGTAAGAGGCTGAAGCGGATGCGTGTTTTTTCCTGAGGATCATAGGAAAGCATTTCCCGGTTCACGAATTTGGTAGCGAAGGTGGTAAATGCCTTCGGATGTTCCCTAAAGAAATCAACCGCTGTCTGCACTCCATCAGAGATCGCAGCATCCACCGAAACATCAGAGTTACAGCCAATGTCGTAGGTGTAGTACTGTGCATGCGTCTGGTTAGGCACTTTCGGCCACGCCTGTTTCTGCACGTGCTTGTCTACTGCCAGCAGTATTTCCTCTGTGTTGGTAAATAGCGTAATAGGATTTACCGCTTTGTTTCGGTCTACGTAACAGTAGGCGCAGGCACCTAAGCAACCGTTGGCCAGGCTTGGTGATATGAAATCAGAACTTCGGCCACTCCCTCTGCACACCAACGTCTTTAAGCGCCCCAGTACCAGCACATCTGACTTTACCTGGTAATGGTTACCATCCAGTGCAGGCAGCCTGTTATGCTGCACAAGCTCTTGTTGAGCTGCATCAGGGTAGGTGCGTAAAACCTGTTTCCCGCGCTCATTCAAGGCATCCGGGGTATAGAAAACAGTTGTCGGATTAAATTTCTGCATACCCTGTTATAACAGCCCCAGGACCTGCACAGTTTACAAATATTTAATCTTAAGTATTTGAATATTAGTAATTTATTAATGTGCCTGATTTGTTTATTCCTGAATTATAAGGCATGCTTTTTTGTTCTTTTTACAGCACCTTTTCTACCTGGTGGGCAGGTACTTGCATAGGTGCAATCACAGTAAAATAAAGAAACTAGCATGGAAGTAGCACTGAAGGAAGAGACAGGTACGAGAACAAACCAGCACAAGCCAAAGCTATGGATGCCTAAGCAGGTACTGATCACGCCCGCTGCTTTAGAAGAACCCTGGGGGCAGCAGATTTATGAAAGGGTGCAGACTTTAGGACTACCGGTGCAGGAACTAAAGAATAACCGCATTACCGGCTTGCGAGGAGAGGATGAGCGCGAAACCTACCGCAACGCGAAAAGTACACTGGCCATTGTCACTGCGCCTCCTAGTGCCCTTAAGTTACAGCCGATTCCCCCGTCGGCTGATTGGCAGTTTCACCTGGCGGAAGGATGCCCTGCCCACTGCCAGTACTGCTACCTGGCCGGAAGCCTGCAGGGGCCACCGGTTATTCGTGCGTTTGCAAACCTTCCGGCCATTCTTTCAAACCTGGTAAACTATAAAAGGCAGCAGGACCTGACTACTTTTGAGGCAAGCTGCTATACCGATCCGCTGGGCATAGAGCACCTGACAGGTAGTTTGGCCGAAACCATTCGTTTCTTTGGAGAGCAGGAAAACATGCATCTGCGATGGGTATCCAAGTTCGATCAGGTTGATGGTTTGCTCTCCCTTCCGCACCATGGCAATACCCAACCCAGGATCAGCCTTAACACAGACTTTATTTCTAAACGTATGGAAGGTGGCACTGCTTCGATGGAAGCACGGCTGGCAGCTATCCGTAAGCTGGCGTTTCCGAAAACAGAAGGCGGGGGAGGATATAAAGTAGGATTAGTCATTGCCCCTATCATGCCTGTTCCGGATTGGGAGGAGCAGTATACACATCTGCTGGACAGGCTGGAACAGACACTTGATTTCCCGTGTGAAATAACCTTTGAGTTGATCAGCCATCGCTTTACACCCGGCTCCAAAGCCCTTCTGCAGGAGTGGTACCCCAATACTCAGATCGACTTCGATGAAGCAAACCGGTCCCTCAAGTACAATAAGTTTGGCGGCAAAAAATACGTCTACAATACAGCGACTATGAACATGCTGCGCAGCTTCTTCTACTCTGAGCTAAAAAACCGTTTTCCGGAAGCGCCTGTTCTGTACTGGACCTGATCAGGCGAACAGGTTATGCTCTAGTAGGCTAACTACCTTTACCGGCTGGCTCTCTTCTTTGAGGCCGCAGCTCCTCGCAAGGCTTAACAGCAAAAGGTAATGTGCTAAAGGGCATTACTTTAGAATTTATAATGGTTGAAGTGTTGTTTTTACTGATGTATAACTTTTAGCTTTGCCTGGAACAAGATGAACTTCCTATGCAATCTATTGCTGCCCTTTTGCTTATAGATGACGAAAACAACCTGCGCCAGGTGCTGGCGCGTGTGCTGGAGCTGGAAGGCTACCACGTATGGCAAGCCAGAACGGCCCGCGAAGGTTGTGAACTGCTGGAGAGCCATTCAGATGAGGTAGAAGTAGTGCTAAGCGATGTAAAGCTTCCGGATGATAACGGACTGAACATCCTGCGCAAGGTAAAGGAGAAATACCCGCTGCCCGAGGTGATCCTGATGACAGCTTACGGCACAATACAGGACGGCGTGAACGCTATGAAGTTGGGTGCCTTCGATTACATCACAAAGGGAGACAATGACGAGCAGCTCCTCGTTACGGTTGCGCGGGCCGCAGATAAAGCCAGACTTCGCAAACGGGTGGCTGAGCTGGAGAAGCAGGTAGAGCCTAAAAATACGCTCGACACCATTATCGGTCATACGCCTGCCCTAAAGCAGGCAAAGGAACTAACAGCGCGCGTAGCTGTAACAGATGCTACGGTGCTTTTGGAGGGAGAGACAGGCGTAGGGAAGGAGCTTTTTGCGCAGGCTATTCACAGTACAAGCCCCCGGCGCAGCAAACCTTTTGTAGCCGTTAACTGCAGTGCTTTTCCTAAGGACCTGCTGGAGTCCGAGATTTTCGGATATAAAAAAGGTGCCTTTACCGGTGCTATAGCGGATAAAAAGGGCTTGTTTGAAGAGGCTAACGGAGGCACTATGTTTCTGGATGAAATCGGGGAGATGCCGCCAGAGCTACAAGCCAAATTCCTGCGTGTGCTCGAAACACAAACCTTCACCAAACTGGGTGACACGAAGCCAGTCAGGATAAACGTGCGCCTTGTAGCTGCCACCAACCGTGACCTGAAGGCAGAGGCGGAGGCAGGGCATTTCCGCTATGACCTCTATTACCGCCTGTCGGTCTTTAAGATACGTGTGCCAACGCTGCGGGAACGGCAGGCTGATATTCCTCTGCTGGCACATCACTTTCTGCAACTGTATAATGTTAAAATGAACCGTCGCCTGCAGGGCATGAGCGAAGAGTTTATGCAAAAGCTGAAGAGCTATCCCTGGAAAGGAAATATACGCGAACTCAAAAATGTGATAGAACGGGCCGTTATACTTGCCGATGAAGATACACTGACACCAGAGCACATGCCGGCAGAGTTCTGGACGGCAGCACCTTCGCCAGAAGCTGCTGAAAGCGATACTTCCCTGAGCACTATAGAACGCAACCACATTCTCCGGATACTGGAACAATGCGGAGGCAATAAAACCGAAGCTGCCCGGCGGCTGCACATTGGCCTGACCACCCTCTACAGAAAGCTGCAGGAGTATGGCCTGAGTTGAGTAATGTGCTTACCGATATGAAAAGCCGACCTTACCATTTTGGTAGGGTCGGCTTTTTTATGAAACTGTCCTCTGCTGCTGCTAAAGTATAAAAGCACCTGACTAAATGTGTGTTATGTTTGGTGGTTGCTCCTGTTATAATTCCTGGCATCTGGTTTGGCTATGTGTTGGCACAACAAAACGAATAATCATATGAATCATGTGCTGATGACCATCTTACTGCTTGGAACGGGCATTGCCTGCTTCTGGCTCTTCTACAAATCCATCGACTTTTTTGACAATGTTTAATTCAACACTCAATAACATGACAGCACTTTTCATTACAAGCCTTTTAACCTTCGGCTACCTTTTCTATGTGTTGCTGAAGCCAGAGAAATTTTAGAAACTTTAACACATTTAGCATGAACACAGATATACTTGGAGTAATAGCCATGTTCCTGGTTACGGTGGTCCTCGGCCTGCCGCTGGGCAAGTACATAGCAAAAGTATATAAAGGAGAGAGAACCTGGCTGGATTTTATGGATCCACTGGAGCGCCTCTTCTTCCGGATAAGCGGCATTGACGCCCGCCGCGAAATGACTTGGAAGCAAAGTATGGTAGCGCTGCTGAGCATCAACCTGATCTGGTTGTTCTGGGCCATGTTCCTGCTCATGACGCAGAGCTATCATCCTTTCTGGAACCCCGACAACAACCCTTCCATGTCACCCGACCTGGCTTTTAATACAGCGGTAAGCTTTCTGGTGAATTGCAACCTGCAGCACTATTCCGGCGAAACAGGCCTTTCTTACCTGTCGCAGTTAGGTGTGATGACTTTTTTGCAGTTTGTTACAGCCGGAACGGGTATGGCTGCTTGTGCTGTGGTTTTCCAGGCGCTGCGCAGCCACAGCACCGAGCGCTTAGGCAACTTCTTTAACTACTTTATCAAAAGCTGCACACGTATTCTGCTTCCTATAAGTATGGTGGTGGCGATAATCCTAGTGCTGCAAGGTACGCCTATGACCTTCGAGGGAAAGGCAAGCATCACTATTCTGCAAGGAGAGGAGCAGCAGGTGTCGAGAGGACCTGCTGCAGCTATGATAGCCATTAAGCAGGTGGGTACAAACGGTGGGGGTTTCTTTGGTGTAAACTCCGCGCACCCGCTCGAGAACCCGACTTACCTGACCAACATGGTAGAGAACATGGTGATCATCCTTATACCGGTTGCACTTGCTTTTGCACTTGGCTTTTACCTGGAGCGCAAGCGCCTTGGGTGGATGGTATTTGGTGTGATGACGATTGGCTTTCTGATGCTGATGACGACTACTGTATACTTTGAGATGAACGGGAATCCTGCCATTTCCCGCATGGGCATCGACCAAAACCTGGGCTCCCTGGAAGGCAAGGAAATGAGACTAGGGGCAGCGGCATCGGGTATGTGGGCTGTGAGTACAACGGTTACCTCTAACGGCTCTGTTAATGCCATGCACGATTCGCTCACGCCACTCTCAGGTATGAATACTCTGCTTGGCATGATGATCAACTCCTTCTACGGCGGCGTAGGTGTGGGCTTTCTGAACTTCTTTGTCTTCATCATCGTCGCTGTGTTTATTTCCGGTCTGATGGTTGGCCGCACACCAGAGTTTCTGGGTAAGAAGGTCGAGGCCCGCGAGGTGAAGATTGCCATTTTAATTGCTTTACTGCATCCTTTCCTTATTCTTTCGGGTACCGCGCTGGCGGCTTATGTGTTTGTGCAGGATCCATCGGTGGGCTGGCTCAACAACCCCGGCTTTCACGGTTTCTCCGAGATGCTCTACGAGTATACCTCTTCTGCAGCAAACAACGGTTCTGGTTTCGAAGGCCTCGGCGATAACACGCCTTTTTGGAACATCACAACAGGCATCGTGCTGGCGTTGAGCCGTTATCTGCCCATTATTGGTCCGGTAGCGATAGCCGGTATCATGGCTCAAAAGCGTTTCTTACCTGAGTCAGCAGGCACGCTCAAAACCGACACAGCTACTTTTGGCCTGATGGTATTTTTCGTGATCTGGATTGTGGCTGCCCTGGCTTTCTTCCCGTCGCTGGTATTAGGGCCGATAGCTGAACACTTTTCCATCTACTAAAAACCAAAACGACGCAGCATAAAGAAGCAGTAGACCTGAAGGTAAGCTGGATCGATTTAACGGCAATAGCCTGACGGCCCTGTGCGCGTCTTAAATTTTAATAACATGACAACCAAAAATAATGAAACCGGACTGTTTGAAGGACCGCTGGTAAAACAGGCGCTGAAAGCATCCTTTTTAAAGCTTGATCCCCGCATCATGATTAAAAACCCGGTGATGTTTACCGTGGAGCTGGGTACGTTTGTGATGCTGCTGGTAACGTTGTACCTGCTCTTTAGCGGCAATACCTCACAAGGTAGTTTAGGGTATAACATCGCTATCTTTCTGATCCTGTTTGCAACGTTGCTCTTCGCCAATTTTGCAGAGGCCATTGCCGAAGCACGAGGTAAGGCACAGGCTGATTCGTTGCGCAAAACGCGCGAGGAGACACCTGCTAAAGTGATTGACGCAAAAGGAAATATAAAAGAAATCAGCTCTTCTCAACTGAAAAAGGGAGATGTGTTTATGGTAGTAGCGGGAGAGGTGATACCTACAGACGGTGAAATTGTAGAAGGTCTTGCCTCTATTGATGAGTCGGCTATAACGGGAGAATCTGCCCCGGTGATACGAGAGGCAGGCGGTGACCGATCTTCTGTAACGGGCGGTACCAAGGTGCTCTCAGATCAGATAAAAGTACTAGTGACTACGGCACCAGGTGAGTCTTTCCTGGATAAGATGATTGCGCTGGTGGAGGGGGCAAGCCGTCAGAAAACTCCTAACGAGATTGCCCTGACTATCCTGCTGGCAGGTTTTACCATGACGTTTCTGTTGGTATGCGTTACCCTGAAGCCTTTTGCCGACTATGCGAACGCACCGCTTACTATTGCCGCTCTTATTGCGCTGTTTGTGTGCCTGATTCCGACGACCATCGGAGGCTTGCTCTCAGCTATCGGCATAGCAGGTATGGACAGAGCCTTGCGCGCCAACGTGATCACCAAATCAGGTAAAGCTGTGGAGACGGCTGGTGATATAGATGTGCTGCTACTCGACAAGACAGGGACAATTACCATCGGTAACCGCCGAGCCACGAAATTTTATCCGGCACCGGGCGTAGACAAAGATGCCTTTATGCAGAAGGCTGTGCTCAGCTCCCTCGCCGACGAAACGCCCGAAGGCAAATCTATTGTGGAGCTGGCCCAGGAGCTGAAGCTTAACGTGCCGCAGCCTGATATGAGCCAGGTATCCTTCATTAAGTTTACTGCCGAAACACGCTCCAGCGGCATCAACCTACCCGACGGCACTCGCATCAGGAAAGGCGCCTTCGACGCCATCAGGAAAATGACGGAGAACGCAGGCTATTTTATGCACCCGCATGTAACGGAAACTATTGAAAATATTGCCGCCAATGGCGGTACTCCATTGGTAGTGGCCGAAAACGAGGTAGTGCAGGGGGTAATTCAACTGGAAGATATCATTAAACCTGGTATACAGGAGCGTTTTGAGCGTTTGCGCAGGATGGGTGTGAAAACCGTGATGGTAACAGGTGACAATCCGCTAACCGCTAAGTTTATTGCCGGAAAAGCAGGTGTAGATGACTTTATTGCCGAAGCAACACCGGAAGATAAGTTGAACTATATCCGTAGCGAGCAGGCCAGCGGCAAACTGGTGGCAATGATGGGCGACGGCACAAACGATGCTCCCGCCCTGGCACAGGCGGATGTGGGCGTAGCTATGAACTCAGGTACGCAGGCAGCCAAGGAAGCAGGCAATATGGTAGATCTGGACAACGATCCGACTAAACTGATAGAGGTTGTGGAAATAGGAAAGCAATTGCTTATCACCCGCGGTACGCTCACCACCTTTTCCATTGCCAATGATGTGGCCAAATATTTCGCCATTGTGCCTGCTCTATTTATTGCCTTTATACCTGCACTGCAGGGCCTGAACATCATGAACCTTGCCAGCCCACAGTCGGCTATACTTTCGGCTGTAATTTTTAATGCCATCATTATACCCATCCTGATTCCGCTGGCGCTGCGTGGTGTTGCTTATAAACCGATTGGGGCAAGTGCGCTGCTGCGCCGCAACCTGCTCATGTATGGTTTGGGCGGAGTGCTCGTGCCTTTCGGTGGTATTAAGGCTATAGATATGCTGCTGGTGCTGCTAGGCGTGTAGCACCAATGCGGTATTCGCCATCTGCAGACATCCTCATGCTTATCCAACCAACGAAAGAACAAGGTAAACAAGTTAGGTGTCTTTCTGCGGTTAGAGTAATAAAAGCATTACTTAATGGCCTCAAGTTGATACCTGGCCTTTTGCCAGAGATAGTGTAATGGTAAACTAAGAATTAAAAAAGAAGGCAGAATTGCTGCTAATTAATAATGGAAACTAAAGTAAAAGAAAAAGGCTTCCGGAAAGGAACAGCAAATCATACTGCTCCTGTAAAAATGGGAGCAGGAAGTATTCTGAAGCAGAGTCTGACCCTGACAGTGCTGTGTATAGCTTTCTTTACATTTCTTTACCCGCTCTCGATCCGGATTATCGCCCAAGTGGCGGCTCCGAACAGGGGTGAGGGTAAGGTAATAGAAGCAAATGGTCGTGTGGTAGGCTTCGAAAACGTAGGCCAGTCCTTCACCGAAGATCGCTACTTTTACAGCCGTCCCTCAGCTGTGGAGTATAACGGCGGCGGCTCCGGTGGCTCTAATAAAGGCCCGTCTAATCCGGAATACCTGGCGGAGGTGCAAGAACGTATAGATGCTTTCATGGAGCACAACCCATCAGTAAAGCGCGAGGAAATACCGGCAGAGCTGGTGACCGCCTCTGGTAGCGGCCTGGACCCGCACCTGTCGCCTCAGGGGGCGCTGGTGCAGGTAGAGCGTATTGCCCGCGTGCGGAACCTGCCCGCGGAGCAAGTGAAAGCGCTGGTGCAGGAGCAGGTGGAAGCTCCGTTACTGGGTATACTTGGTCCGGAGAAAGTAAACGTACTGAAGCTAAATGTGGCCCTGGATGAACTAAGCGCAAAGCAATAGTAAACTAACCTCTGGTGCGGGCTTGCAGCTTGTACTTCAAATAAACAATATTATGCCTCAAGTATAGCGTCAGGGTTACTGGTGGTTTCATACGATACCTCCTTTACCTCTACGCTTAAAGTGGTGGCATGAAAAAAACATAAATCACATGAAAAATCTATTTGCTATACTTTTAGCTCTATTTTTATTCGTAACCTTTGGCGCAAGTGCACAAACGGTCGACTCACTAGGCTTGGAAGAAGTGATAAAGCCTTTTAAGCTGAGTGGCGGCGTGGATGTATACTATGCCTATGATTTCTCAAAGCCTTTGCAGAAAGACCGCCTCTATACCACACAGGCATTCCGCCACAATGAGTTTAGCCTGAACTGGGGTTTCCTGCAGGCCGACTACACCACCGATAAAGTGCGCGCTGCCTTGGCCTTGCATACCGGAACCTATGTACAGTCTAACTACGCTGCTGAGCCTAATGAGCTGACACGGCTGATTGCACAGGCAAACGCAGGCGTGAAGCTGGCTGATGGTGTGTGGCTGGACATGGGCATTCTGCCGTCTCATATCGGCTACGAAAGCACTTTTTCCATCAACAACGAAATTTACACCCGTGCCCTAATGGCTGAAAACTCTCCTTATTATGAAACAGGCGCACAGCTGACGGCTGAAGTATCGGAAAAGGTAACCATGAAGTTCCTGGTGCTGAACGGCTGGCAGAACATACAGGAAACAAACGATGCCAAATCACTCGGCTTCGGCATCAGCTATTCACCTACAGGCCAACTCGTGATGAGCTATAATAACTACTATGGCAACGAAGCACCGGATGACACCGATGCTAAAAGGCGCTATTTCCATAACTTCTATACTGCCTATACTTTCTCTGACAGGCTTAACGTGGCTGCAAGTGTAGACTATGGCAGACAGGAGTTATGGGACAGCAACGCGAAGGGCAACTGGTATGCGGGCTTGCTGCTGGCACGCTACCGGTTAAGCGATACATTTGCGCTGGCTGGTCGTGTAGAACATTATAATGATGAAAACCAAATCATTATCTCCACGCAAAGCCCTGCAGGTTTTCAAGCCTCCAGTGCCTCTCTTAATTTTGACTTTGCCCCAGCCCAAAATTTCCTGTGGCGTATAGAAGCCCGTGGTTACAAGGCCAAGAACAATATTTTTGTGGGAGAAGAAGGCGCTAAAGATAATAACCTGCTCCTGGTTACTTCTTTTGCCATCCGGTTGTAAGCTGCATGAGTCGGGATTTATACTTTTGTACTTCCAGTATCTTGGCAAAACATGAGCAGTAGAGAGAAATCTGAGAACAGCCAATCTGCAGATCGCTTTCTGCAGCTTTTGCAGGAGTCGAAGAAAGGACGCTTTAAGCTGTACATTGGTTTGGCAGCAGGAGTAGGAAAAACATACCGGATGTTGCAGGAAACACGGGAGCTGCTGGCCCATGGCGTGGATGCAGTGATCGGTTATGTGGAGACACATGGGCGTGCCGAAACAGAGGCGCAGCTGCAGGGGCTACCCCTTCTGCCACGAAGATCGGTTTTTTATAAAGGCAAAATGCTGGAGGAGTTCGACCTGCAGGCTGTACTGCAACGGAGGCCGGAGGTGGTGATGGTAGACGAGCTGGCGCATACCAATGTGCCTGGCTCCGAACATGAAAAGCGATGGCAGGACGTGGAGCAACTCATTGATGCAGGCATCAGCGTGATTAGCGCTGTGAATATACAGCACGTCGAGAGCCTTAACTACCAGGTACAGAAGATTACAGGCGTAGAGGTGTCGGAGCGTGTGCCAGACCGGATTGTAAAGGCTGCTGATGAGATCGTGAACATCGACCTGACGATTGATGAACTGCTGAACAGGTTAACTGAGGGTAAAATTTATGAGCGGCAGAAGGTAGAGGCGGCCCTGAAAAACTTTTTCCAGAAAGACAACCTGTTGCAGTTACGTGAACTGGCACTGCGGGAGGTGTCTTTTCAGCTGATGCAGCGCATCGATAAAGAAGTAACATTAGCCTCGCGCAAGAACCTGGACAAGTTGCTGGCCTGCATCAACACCAACGAAAAAGCCGCCAGTGAAATCATCCGCAAGACATCCAGGCTTGCTGATCACTTTCGGGCAACGTGGTATGTTGTATACGTGCAGACGCCCAAAGAAAGTATGGATGCTATTGGCCTGGCAAAGCAGCGGCACCTGATCAACAACCTGCAACTGGCTACACAGCTGGGAGGGCAGATCATTCGGCTAAAAGGAAACAATGTGGCAGAAGAGATACTGCAGGTGGCCCGGAATAAGCAGATTTCGCTGCTTATTTGTGGTGCAACAGGGCGAAAGAGCGTGTGGAACTGGTTTAAAAAGAGCCAGACCCGCCGCATCATTCGCTCTGTTTCCTCCTCAGGACTAGACCTGGATATTTATTTGGTGAGTGTTTAACAAAGAGCCTTGCATCTTGCATTATGAAATTAAAAACGAAAATAACCCTTGGCTACCTGACAATTCTGGTTTTCCTGCTGGCTGTAGGAGTATACTCTGTTATTAACATCAACAAATTGGATAGTGCAGCCGGTAATATTCTAAAAGCTAACCTGTATACATTGCAACTGGGCAAGCGGATGATATCCTCACTAGATAAAATGGCTGCCGCTAAACAGCAGTTAGTCTACACAGATCTTACGCCGGAGGTATACAGGCAGGAGATAAAAGAAGGCATAGCTGTGTTTGAGAAGGGCCTGCTGGGGGAACGTAATAACATTACAGAGCCGGGAGAAAGGGAGCTGGTAAGTGAAATAGCAGAAGGTTTTCAAAGCTATGAACTACTGCTGCTGGATGACACCATTGGCCGTGAAGTTTATAATGCCGGATTGCTGCCGCGCTACCGCATGCTCCGCGATCAGTTAGACCAGATGCTCAGTATGAACATGGATGCCATGGTAGCAAAGAGTGATAAAGCGCAACGCCTTGCAGAACAGACCCGTTTCTATAACCTTATTGCTTTAACAGTTGCGCTGTTGCTTACGCTCGTATTTTTACTGACAGTGCCCAACACCGTTACCAATCCCATCAACAGGTTAATCAAGTCTATTCAGGCGGCTTCGCATAAGGACTTCACACAGCGGCTTCCGGTGCAGGGGCGTAACGAGTTTAGCCGGGTGGCGAAGGTATATAATAGCATGTTAAAGAAGCTGCAGGAGTACGAGTTCTCTAACCTCAACGAAATAATGACCGAGAAAAGAAGAATCTAACTCATTCTGCAGAACCTGGACGAAGGTATATTACTGCTGGACCAGAACCTGCAGCTAATCGAAGCTAATCCTGTGGCATGCCATTTATTAGGAAAGGAACGCAAAGAGTTGGTGGGGCGGCAATCGCAGGAGTTGGAGATCGAGAACGACCTGTACCGCGAGTTGGTAAAGGAGATTATGATCGGGCGAACAAGCGACGATCATGTGCTGACCGTGACGGAGGGAAATGAGGACGCTTATTACCGTAAAAACATTCTGGAAATTGTTTCTTACAACGAGCTGAAGGAGCAGAGTGAACTGTACGGGTATGTGATTTCGATGCGCAATGTAAGTGAGTTTAAGCGCCTTGATCAGGCAAAGTCTAACTTCCTGGCTACCGTGTCGCATGAGCTGAAAACACCCTTGGCCTCCATCGGTTACAGTTTAAAGCTGCTTCAGAACGAAAGAGTGGGTGGAATGAATAAGGAGCAGCAAAGCATCATTCAAACAATAAAGCAAGAGGCAACCAGGCTACAGAAAATGGTAGGAGAGCTGATTGATGTTTCCCGGTTGGAGTCTGGTAACATTCTGCTGAACATACAGCAGGTAAGCATTGCCAATATTGTGAGTTATGCTGAGGAAATTATAGGTTTACAGCTTTTACAGAAGCAACTGCGCCTGGAGGTAAACATCGAAAACCGGCTCACCAATGTGTCGGCTGATGTTGAGAAGACAACCTGGGTGCTCTTGAATCTGCTTAGCAATGCTGTGCGCTACTCCCCCGAAGGTAACGTGATTTCAGTAACAACAGAAGACCTGGATGACAGTGTACTGGTTAAAGTACACGACAACGGACCAGGTATAGACGCTTCCTATCACGAATAAATATTTCAGAAGTTTGTGCAGATACCGGGTAAAGAACAGTACAAAGGTGGCTCCGGACTTGGCCTTTCCATCTCGAAAGAATTCATTGAATCCCAAGGAGGTAAAATTTGGGTGGAAAGTGAACTGGGTTCCGGAAGTACTTTTATAATTTCACTGCCAATTTATAATCAAGCTCAGGATATATCCCTGAAGTCGTTATCTGGCACTATGCTATAAAAATTCTGCCTGTAAAGGTAAAGCTCCTGCCCCTTCCTCATCAGTGGGTCAGGCTTTACCTTTAAAAACGGTCGTATAGATTTAGTACTGATCTCAGTAATGGCCGCCAATTCGCAGTAGATCTGAGTAAACTCCTCTGGCTGTAACCTCTGCGCCGGCTCCAGCCCCCTGTATAATAATAGGTTGTGTAGCGTAGCCTTCAGTGTAGATCTCAAACAAAGAATCAGCATTCCGGATATTGCCTAGAGGAGAGTTTTTACTTGCCTTCACAAGCGAAACCGTCAGCTTGTTTTCATTTACATCCAGATCGCCTACATAACGCAGAACTTCGTCTTCTTTTAATGCAGCTTTTATTTCTCCAAAATAGGTATCCAGTGTGTTGCTTTCGGCAATAAATTCCTCATAAGCACCAATACCAGCAAGCGTGCCTGGTACCAGGTTTTCAACGGCAACATCCTCCAGTTCTGTTTTTAAACCGACTTCTCTGGCCAGAATAATCAGCTTTCGGGCCACATCCAGTCCGCTTAGGTCTTCCCGGGGGTCCGGCTCAGTATACCCTTTCATTCTGGCCTCTGAGAGTATAGTGGAGAAACTTTTGTCTGTTACAGAATAGTTGTTGAAAATATAGCTCAGCGAACCGCTAAACACGCCTCTTATCCTGGTGATTTTGTCGGAGGAGTTGTGCAGGTGTTTGATTGTGTCTATCAAAGGTAAGCCTGCGCCTACGTTTGTTTCATAAAAGAAAAGCTTTCCTCTTCGCTTTAGGTCGTTACGCAGGTTTTCGTAGAAGCTGTACGAAATTGAATTAGCCTTTTTGTTGGAGGCAACAATGTCGAAGCCGCTATTTACAATTTCAGGGTAACGTTCGGTAAGATCCTGCGAAGAAGTATTATCGGCTATAACTATGTTCTCTAAGCCAGACTCTTTTAAAAGTTGCATGATCGACCTGAAATCATTTGCATGCTCGCTTTGGACAAGCTTTTCCCTCCAATTCCCGGTGAAGCCATCTTCATTAAAAACCATTTTTTTTGAGTCGGCCACACCTACAATATTAATTTGCAGATTACGTCTCTTAATTACATCGTCACCTGTTTCAATGATCTGATCCAGTAACCTGCCGCCTACGTTGCCTTTGCCGAAAGCAAACAGGTTCAGTGTTTTTATTGCCCCGAAAACCTGGTTATGCACCACATTCACCGCTTTCTTCAAAGACTTATTGTCTACTACCAGCGAAATATGCTCCCCGTTAATGCTGTTGCTGATCAGGTGCATCCATATTTTGTTTCTTCTAAGCCCGTAGATGGCTTTTTCGAGCGAGTAGTTATGGCGGCCAACTATGGCAATAATAGCCATTTCATTATTTATCTGAATCCGGGAAATGTCTTTCAGCTGCAACTCTTCCTTAAATTCAGCCTGAAGCACCTGTTCCGTTAAAACAGCATCTTCTTTGTTGATGATAAACCCGATGCCTCTTTCGGAAGAGGCCTGTGAGATAAGCCGAACACTTATGTTGTTACGGCTAAGGGCGCTGAAAATACGGGCATCAATACCTACCTTTCCGAGAAGACCGCGCCCCTCTATGCTTACCAACGAGACATCTTCTATGGTAGAAACAGCCTTTATTCCTTTACCCGAACCTTGCTCGTCAATTAGGGTGCCTTCCCGGCCATAGGCGAAACTGCTGTATATTTTTAAAGGTATTCCGCTTTCTACAAGGGGCAGAATGGTTTTGGCATGAAGCACCCTGGCTCCGAAATTAGCCAGTTCATTCGCTTCGCGGTAACTCAGATGAGGAATTTTCTGCGCGTTTTTTACGTATTTCGGACTTGCAGTATACACACCATCTATGTCTGTCCAGTTTTGTACTTCTGTTGCTTTTATAAAGCTGGCAATAAGCGTAGCGGTATAGTTGCTCCCGTTTCTTCCAAGCGTAATGGTATTACCCTCAGGGTCGGATGCTATAAAACCTGTGATTACAGGCACCTGCTCAGCTTGTAACGTGCTAAAAAACTGATTTGTCTTTTCTCTGGAGCGTTCGAAATCTACGGCAACATCATTTAAGTGGCAGCTGGCTACCAGCAACTGGCGTGCGTCTGCAAAAACAGCTTCTATGCCTTCTTTTCTGAGTAGTTCGGCAACGGTTATAGCACTTATTACTTCTCCAAAAGCAACTACTCTGTCTCTTATTCTGTCGTTTACGATCCCCAGCAGTTGCATGGCCTGTAGCAGGCTCTTTAGTTCTGCATAGAAAGTATCTAGTTCTAAAGATAAGTCTGCCACACGTTGGTAGCCGAAAAACTTTTCAAGGTCTTCCTCAAAAGCTTCGCCTGCTACAGCCTTCCTGTAGAGTTCCAGCAGCAGATCGGTGCTTTGCCCACGTGCAGAAACAACCAGTGCAATGGCATTTGCATCTTTTTCTTTTTTAATGATTTCAACAGCACTTTTTATCGGTTCGCCATTACCTAATGATTTGCCCCCAAACTTTAAAACCTTCATTCTTTGTCTCGATAGTATGAAAGTGCAATTTTATATATTACCGGCCTATTCCCAAGGAAATTTTTTGTGTTTACTGCATTAATTTAAAAACAACACCGCAATTTCCTTATAGAGGTGTTCTTCAGGATATGGGGACATTAGACCTAACGCACGTAAATCTGGTGCCCATCTATGTGGTTTGATAATAGATTTTAAACCTTATCTAAAACAATAGAGTAAAAAAATGGTAACATAAACTTAGGAGTGCATTCTTAATGAGGCACTTACTTTTTAAAGTACATCAACCAAACAAAAAGCACATAACCATGCGCAAATTTCAGGTAAGTATATTTTCAGTGATTTTTCTGGCTTCTTTTAGTTTTTCCTGTAACCGCAACGCAAATCAGGACGGAACTGCAGATACACCTGCATCTCCTAATGGCTGCACACCGCTGGAGACACGGGAGGCGAATGCCCCTGAACAGCGGCCAACGTTCGAAGGCCAGACCCGAGCTTGTGCTATAACCTCTTCAGTAGCTTATAGGGTAGATGTTCTGGCAGAGGGGCTTGAGAATCCATGGGCTGTAGAACCTTTGCCCGACGGAAACCTGCTGGTTACAGAGAAGCCGGGCCGGATGCGTATCATATCTGCCACAGGAGAAGTTGGTGAGCCTCTGGCGGGCTTACCGGAAGTTGACGACGATGGACAGGGGGGGCTGCTGGATGTGGCTCTTAGTCCAGAGTTTAGCTCCGACCGCACAATTTTCTGGACTTTTTCGGAGCCTCGTTCAGGAGGTAACGCCACCAGTGTAGCGCGAGGCGTGCTTTCCCAAGACAGTAAAAGCCTGGAGCAGGTGCGGGTAATATTTCAGGCAATGCCAACCTACGACGGCGACAAGCACTTCGGTTCCCGACTCGTTTTTGGATCTGATGGCCATCTTTTTGTTACCTTAGGAGAGCGTTCGGATATAGAAATCAGGCCCCAGGCACAGCAAATGAACAGCCACATGGGGAAGCTGTTGCGTATCACTACAGAGGGTAAGCCTGCACCAGGCAATCCTTTCATCGGGCAGGAGGGAGCTTTGCCAGAGATATGGACCGTTGGACAAAGAAACGTGCAGGCGGCAGCTTTTGATGCAGAAGGCAGACTATGGACAGTAGACATGGGCCCGCAGGGCGGGGATGAATTAAACCTGATAGAGAAGGGCAAGAACTATGGCTGGCCATTGGTAACCTTTGGCGAAGAATATTCCGGTGAGCCTGTTCCGAATGCTGTTACGACCAAGGAAGGATATGTAGATCCTGTATATTACTGGGACCCGGTTATTTCACCGTCTGGAGCTCAGTTTTATTCTGGTGATGCCTTTCCTGAGTGGCGGGGTAATCTATTTATCGGCGGGCTTACCAATAAGCACCTGGTACGACTTCAGATCGAGAATGGCAGGGTAACAGGGGAGGAGCATCTCCTGAAAGATCGCGGCCAGCGGGTTCGGGACGTGCGGCAGGGACCGGATGGTGCCCTTTATATTGTAACAGACGAGTCTAAAGGAGAACTCTGGAAAATTTCTCCAGGTTCTTAAGTATAGATAGATTTTACTTCATGTTCCCTTCTCTGCAAAAGCGGGGAAGGGAACAGCCTTTTAGAGAAAACGCTAAAACAGTTCTTTGTACCGAAAAACTAAAGCTGGCGTACTTTTTATACCTTTGCTGAAGTTAGTCTATTCAAACTTCGTTATCACTTTTCCAACTTTACACCTTGGTAAGTATGTTATTAGGCCTAAGGATTTTTAAAGAGCAGAATATAGCCAGAAAGCTAATTGGTTCTGCCATCATGATCGTAGGATCGATAGTTATAATTCTGCTTAAAAGCTAGGGCAGGCTTTATTAAACCTCAAGTAAATCCTGGTGCTGCTTTTCTGCAACTACTATAACAGATTTGGGCAAGGTAAATGTAAAAGTACTGCCTATACCTTCTTCACTCTCAACTGTGATACTTCCTTTAAGGTTATCTACAAACTCTTTGCACAGCATTAGCCCAAGTCCTGTTCCTTTTTCTTTGGCCGTACCGAGTGTCGTATAGCGTTGGTCGGTAAAAAGCTTTGGCAGATCTGCCGCTGCAATGCCTTTACCGCTATCAATAACAGAAATAGACAGCGCTGCTTCGGAAGAGCTGGCCTTTACCCTAATGATGCCGCCCTCATGAGTGAATTTAATGGCGTTCATCAACAGGTTTCTCAGCACAAAATTGAGTCTTTCTTTATCGGCCAGGGCAAACAGAGCAGGTTCTACTTCATGCTGCAGCCTGATCTGCTTCGCTTCTGCATGCGGACTTGCCACTTGTATATTTTCTTCTATAATGGGATATAGTTCAAGCGGCTGCAGTTGCAGGCTGCTACCCTCCATTTGGGTTTTAGACCAGATCAGGAGGTTGTTAAGCATAGTGAGCGACACATCCATGTCTTTGCTTAAAAGGGAGAAAATATGTTTGATCTCCTTTTCTGACATAGATTTCCGTTCAACAAGCTTTAATATTCCTTTCACGGAAAGAAACGGCGCCCTTAAATCATGTGAAATAATGGAAAACACCTTGTTCTTAAACTGGCTATGCTCCTCCAGTTGCTCATTCTGCTTTCTGAGCACCTTAGACTGAGTCAGGATTTCTGCTTTTTGCCTGCTTATCTTCACATTTTTAGCCTGCACATGGCTGTTCACCTCCTGTAGTTTCAGGTGAGCTTCTTTTATGCGCTTCCTACTGAAAAAGAGCACCAGCACCAGTCCAAGCATCAGCAAAATAATAATTACACCGCCTGCCAGTATGACACGCTGATGCAAGATGGCCATGGCTTGCCTTTTCTGTTCTGCTTTTAATTTCAGGTTTTCAAGCTCTTTCTTTTCTGTTTCATACTTTGCAGTGGTCTCTGCTGTGATTTGTTTCTGCTTATCTAAATCCAGTTTGGAGTTATATTCTATGTAAGCAACACTATAAGCATAGGCTTGTTCGTAATTCTTTTGCCTGGCGTAAATCTGGTGCAGCAGCTGTGCTGTCTCTGCTATCTTCTTATTAGAATTTGTTTCTAATGCCAACTCATAGCTTCTTTTTCCATACCTAAGAGCCTCCTGAAGCTCATTCATGGCCAGGTAAAGTTTTGAAATGCCTTTCAAAGTGGTTACCTCGATCATTTTGTTCTGTATGGCCTCAGTGATGCTTAGTGCCTGAAACAAGTATGGCAGACCGCCTGCAGGATCATGGAGGTAAAGGTGCAAATCACCTATATTCAGTAAGGCTACTCCAAGTGCTCGCTGATCGCCTATTTCTTTCTCCAGTTTAGCAGACTTCTCATAGTAGAGGAGTGCTTTTTTATATTCTTTTTTCTCCTGGTACAGAACACCTATACTATTATAAGCCCGGGCCAAACCTGATTTATAACCACTCTGTTGTGCATAAAATGCGGCATCTGTACAGTACTTGATTGCACGTTCCAGATCGTTCATCTTATGGTACATAATACCCAGGCCTGCGTAAGAATCAACAATAATGCTTGTGTCGGAGGTTCTTTCGCCTATTTTTAGTGCATCAAAGTTTGCGTTAAGAGCCAGATTATAATTTCCTAAGACAAGCTGAGAACTCCCCAGCAGGTTTAAGGCTTTTGCCTCTCCCTTGGGAAAGTTTAGTTCTTTAGCAAGAACTCTGGCGGAGGTAGCATGTTCGATGGCTTTCTTCGCATCAGTAAGAACATATTGTTTACTAAGGCTGCAGTAGATATTAACTTTAGAAGTGTCGTTGGCGGCTTTTGAAAGAGCGAAATGCAGGCTATCAGTAAGCTTATCCTGTGCCTGTAAATCAACAGCCAGCATTAGTAGAAACAGCAGGGGCGGCCATAATTTTTTCATCTCAATTAATCTTGCGACCTACGCTAAATAACCTGCCGCTGAAATACAATTAATCAGATGTAAATTTAAGTACAATTATTTTAGATTGCGTTCTAAGATTCTAGGTTTAACTATTAATTTTTTAATTTTACTGCACTTTATAAATTTCAGTTTACCAGTAACTTATCTTGGTCTCTCGTAAATGCAATAAAGGCTCAGCATTTTAAAGCTGAGCCTTTATAATAATCTTGCCAACGCATCTCTCTCATTTATCAAGGAAACGGTGCAATTTTAAAGCTGAAGTACTGCTTTCGACAGGTATTTTTTTAAAATGAAAGATGTGGCTCGAGTTGCAGATCCTTTTTTGCAGGCTCTATCGTTCTGATTACCCGTGCCGGATTTCCAACTGCAATAGAGTTATCAGGAATATCTTTAACGACAACTGATCCTGCTCCGATTCTTACGTTGTTGCCAATTCTGATTTCTCCGATAATACAAACGTTAGAACCTAACTCAACATTATTGCCGATAATGGGAGAGCCGGAGTAGGAGCCATCGTCTTTTCGAATGTTCCCGATTGTGGTGCTATGTCTGAAGAAGCAGTTTTCACCGATAACCGAACAGCCGTTTACAACCAAAGCCTGTCCATGCCCCAGGTAAAAGTTTCTACCCACAGTTGTCCAGTGTGGGAGTTCGATGCAGAGGAACCATTCTACCAGTACCTTATAAAAGGCGAGGTACGGAAGCCAGAGAAGATGTAGTACTTTGTTGATGGAAGCGGGGTGTGCAAGCCGGAACAATACCATTACAAGCCTGCCCTTTAAATTACCCTTGTTAACTTCCCAGTCCTGGAAGATATAAGATATAGGAGACATAATATTTATTTGAGTTATGCTTTACGATACATGAAGTATAGGTGTTACTTAATTTTAATGCAGATGCTGCTACTTTCGTTGACGAACAGTTGTTACTACAATACATCTGCTTTGGATAGCTTTATCCAAGCTGAATCCCTTTAATTCTGTTATATACCTGCTCATCGTACTGCTTTATAGCCGGAATGTAAGAGCGGGTTTGGATAGATTCAGGATGAATAGAGAACGTAGTTGATTTCCTTTTAAAAGGAAACTATACAATCTGCACTCGTTGTTATACTTCTCGCTGAATGCAGAAGCAGCGGCGCTTATGAAAAAAAATCTGCTGGTTCTGAGTTCATTAAATAGCAAAGAGCGTCAATAGGAAGTATTTTAAGCTTTCTCTGCTTGCGGGGCGGGAAAAGATTGCTACCTTTGCCTCCCCGTTCGGCAGGAGCGGTTTGGCTAACAGGGGCTGCAGGGCTTCTGGGACCGAAAATAAAAAGTTGCCTGCCCGCTTGCAAAGCGGGAAAAGGTTCTTACCTTTGCATCCGCTTCGGACGGCAGGTTCGGAAGTGAGGGCCAGAGGCTGCGACGCCGAAGGGCAGGCAAAAAAGAGAAAAAAATATTTCTCGCTTTTGCTTGCGGTTTTAGAAAAAGTCCTTACCTTTGCACTCCCTTAACGAAAGGGGCTCAGTAAAGCGAGAGCGACACAGTGCATCACACGGCAGGGAAGGCTGCCGCAGGCGGGAGGAGGAAGTCCTCCCGGCAAGTTCTTTGAGAGATTGCAAGAGACAGACAGCAACACAGGGCAAGGCGGCGCTACCGGCGGTAGCGCCGGAAACAAAGGGGCTCGGGGTCGGACGAACACATTTGCGGTAGCGATGCTGCATTAAGTAATACTTTTACAATGGAGAGTTTGATCCTGGCTCAGGATGAACGCTAGCGGCAGGCCTAATACATGCAAGTCGAACGAGTCCAGGGGCTTCGGTTCCTGGGTTAGTGGCGCACGGGTGCGTAACGCGTATGCAACCTGCCTTCCATAGGGGGATAGCCCACCGAAAGGTGGATTAATACCGCATAAGACAGCGGGGTGGCATCACCCTGCTGTTAAAGCTGAGGCGATGGAAGATGGGCATGCGTGCCATTAGCTAGTTGGCGGTGTAACGGACCACCAAGGCGACGATGGCTAGGGGTTCTGAGAGGATGGTCCCCCACACTGGTACTGAGACACGGACCAGACTCCTACGGGAGGCAGCAGTAGGGAATATTGGGCAATGGCCGCGAGGCTGACCCAGCCATGCCGCGTGCAGGAAGAAGGCCTTCTGGGTTGTAAACTGCTTTTACACGGGAAGAAAACGCCCCTGCGGGGGTAACTGACGGTACCGTGTGAATAAGCACCGGCTAACTCCGTGCCAGCAGCCGCGGTAATACGGAGGGTGCAAGCGTTGTCCGGATTTATTGGGTTTAAAGGGTGCGTAGGCGGCCTGCTAAGTCAGCGGTGAAATCCCGGGGCTCAACCCCGGAACTGCCGTTGATACTGGCGGGCTTGAGTTCGGTAGAGGCGGGCGGAACTCATGGTGTAGCGGTGAAATGCATAGATACCATGAAGAACCCCGATTGCGAAGGCAGCTCGCTGTGCCTGCAACTGACGCTGAGGCACGAAAGCGCGGGGAGCGAACAGGATTAGATACCCTGGTAGTCCGCGCCGTAAACGATGGTCACTCGATGTTGGCGATAGACGGCCAGCGTCCAAGCGAAAGCGTTAAGTGACCCACCTGGGGAGTACGCCCGCAAGGGTGAAACTCAAAGGAATTGACGGGGGCCCGCACAAGCGGTGGAGCATGTGGTTTAATTCGATGATACGCGAGGAACCTTACCTAGGCTAGAATGCGCGTGACGGCCCCAGAGATGGGGCTTCCCTTCGGGGCACAAAGCAAGGTGCTGCATGGCTGTCGTCAGCTCGTGCCGTGAGGTGTTGGGTTAAGTCCCGCAACGAGCGCAACCCCTACCTTTAGTTGCCAGCGGGTCAAGCCGGGGACTCTAAAGGGACTGCCTTCGCAAGAAGCGAGGAAGGCGGGGACGACGTCAAGTCATCATGGCCCTTACGCCTAGGGCTACACACGTGCTACAATGGCGCATACAGAGGGTCGCTACCTAGCGATAGGGTGCCAATCTCAAAAAGTGCGTCTCAGTTCGGATCGGAGTCTGCAACTCGACTCCGTGAAGCCGGAATCGCTAGTAATCGCGCATCAGCAACGGCGCGGTGAATACGTTCCCGGGCCTTGTACACACCGCCCGTCAAGCCATGGAAGTCAGGGAGACCTGAAGCCGGTGACCGTGAAAGGAGCCGTCTAGGGTAAAACTGGTAACTGGGGCTAAGTCGTAACAAGGTAGCCGTACCGGAAGGTGCGGCTGGATCACCTCCTTTCTAGAGACGGCTCCGGGCCCTTTTCCGACCGTCTTGCCCGTTTGCCGGGTGTCTCTTGCGAAACCTCAAAAAGGAAAAGAAGGATGCGGCACAAGGCCGCGCCGCGGGCTTGTAGCTCAGGTGGTTAGAGCGCTACACTGATAATGTAGAGGTCCGTGGTTCGAGTCCACGCAGGCCCACGAGCCAGGCGCAGCCTGGCAAGTAGAATTAGGAATTAAGGATGATGAATTAGGAATCGCTCTTAGCTCATAACGCTTAACTCAAAAGCCGGGGGATTAGCTCAGCTGGCTAGAGCGCCTGCTTTGCACGCAGGAGGTCAACGGTTCGACTCCGTTATTCTCCACACGGATCACGGCCTATGCAGCAGGCATAGGCTACTATTTGGGGTACCTGAGAGAGAGCGGGGTGAAGGGTTAGACAACTCTTGGCTCTGGACTCTGGACTTGTGCCCTGGGGAAAGTTCTTTGACATGATGGGAGAGAGAGAAAGAAGGACGTTCCGGCCTTAGGGCCGGGACGGAAGAGAAGAGGCGGGCCGCCCCCACGCTTGTGGGGCGGCCGAGAACGCAGAGAAGGGCGCACGGGGGATGCCTAGGCTCTCAGAGGCGATGAAGGACGCGACAAGCTGCGAAAATCCGCGGGGATCGGCACATACGATTTGATCCGCGGGTGTCCGAATGGGGCAACCCAGTGCATTGAAGATGCACTACACCTTCGGGTGGGCGAACCCGGGGAACTGAAACATCTAAGTACCCGGAGGAAGAGAAAATAACAATGATTGCGCAAGTAGTGGCGAGCGAACGCGCAGGAGCCCAAACCAGCGCTGTCACGGCAGGGCTGGGGTTGTAGGACCACGCCGTCGGACCAATGAACGAAGCTTAACTGCCTGGGAAGGCAGGCCGGAGCGGGTGATAGCCCCGTGAGCGCAAGTTGATTGGCCGTAGTGGAATCCTGAGTAGGGCGGGACCGGAGGAATCCCGCCTGAATCCGGCGGCACCATCCGCCAAGGCTAAATACTCCTGAGAGACCGATAGTGAACCAGTACCGTGAGGGAAAGGTGAAAAGCACTCCGAATAGGAGGGTGAAAGAGAACCTGAAACCGTGCGCCTACAAGCGGTCGGAGCCCCTGTGTGGGGTGACGGCGTGCCTTTTGCATAATGAGCCTACGAGTTACTCCTCCCTGGCAAGGTTAAGCGTCTGGAGGCGCGGAGCCGCAGCGAAAGCGAGTCTGAATAGGGCGCAGAGTCAGGGGGGGTAGACGCGAAACTTTGTGATCTACCCATGGGCAGGATGAAGGTTGGGTAAAACCAACTGGAGGTCCGAACCAGTTTGCGTTGAAAAGCATTTGGATGACCTGTGGGTAGGGGTGAAAGGCCAATCAAACTGAGAAATAGCTCGTACTCCCCGAAATGCCTTTAGGGGCAGCGTCGCGGTGGAGTCATGTGGAGGTAGAGCTACCGATAGGACTAGGGGGAGTCACATCCTACCGAATCCTGACGAACTCCGAATGCCACTTGACATACGCGGCAGTGAGGCGCGGGGTGCTAAGGTCCCGCGCCGAGAGGGAAAGAACCCAGACCGCCGGCTAAGGCCCCAAAGTCCACGCTAAGTTGAACAAAGGGGGTCCAGCTGCCCGGACAGCCAGGAGGTTGGCTTGGAAGCAGCCATTCCTTTAAAGAGTGCGTAACAGCTCACTGGTCGAGCGGCAGGGCATCGATAATAATCGGGCATCAAGCGAGGCGCCGAAGCCGCGGATTATGACACGGGTCATACTGGTAGGGGAGCATTCCAAGGACGGCGAAGGCGTCCCGGCAAGGGGCGCTGGAGTGCTTGGAAAAGCAAATGTAGGCATAAGTAACGATAATGCGGGCGAGAAACCCGCACACCGAAAGACCCAGGTTTCCTGATCAACGCTAATCGGATCAGGGTTAGTCGGGTCCTAAGGCCGAGGCGAAGGCTAAGGTCGATGGACAGCTGGTTAATATTCCAGCACCGGCGCGCCATAGCGATGCGGTGACGGAGAAGTGAAAGGACGGCGCACTGACGGAATAGTGCGTTTAACACCGTAGGTATTGGGCCGGTCGTCAAGCACGCCGGGCTAGCCGAAAGTGGAAAGTACTCCAACCCCCCGGGGGCGGAGATCGTCCCTAAGCAGGCTCCCTAGAAAACCCGCTAAGCGTTTAAATGGCGCGCCGCCCGTACCGCAAACCGACACAGGTGGTCGAGGAGAGAATCCTAAGGTGCTCGAGTGAATCACGGCCAAGGAACTCGGCAAAATGGCCCTGTAACTTCGGGAGAAGGGGCGCTTCCTTGCAGCGATGCAAGAAGCCGCAGTGAAAAGGCCCAGGCGACTGTTTAACAAAAACACATGGCTTTGCCAAATCGAGAGATGACGTATAAGGCCTGACACCTGCCCGGTGCCGGAAGGTTAAGAGGGGGGGTTAGCCGCAAGGCGAAGCTCTGAATCGAAGCCCCGGTAAACGGCGGCCGTAACTATAACGGTCCTAAGGTAGCGAAATTCCTTGTCGGGTAAGTTCCGACCTGCACGAATGGTGTAACGATCTGGGCGCTGTCTCAGCCGTGAGCTCGGTGAAATTGTAGTATCGGTGAAGATGCCGATTACCCGCAACGGGACGGAAAGACCCCATGAACCTTCACTACAGCTTAGCATTGCCTCTGGGTCACTCATGTGTAGGATAGGCGGGAGGAGAAGAGGCGGCGTCGCCAGGCGTCGCGGATCCGTCCTTGAAATACCGCCCTTGAGTGGCTTGGAGCCTAACCGCGTGAGCGGGACATTGCTTGGCGGGTAGTTTGACTGGGGTGGTCGCCTCCAAAACAATAACGGAGGCTTTCAAAGGTTCCCTCAGCACGCTTGGTAACCGTGCGCAGAGCGCAATAGCAGAAGGGGGCTTGACTGTGAGGCCCACAAGCCGAGCAGGGCCGAAAGGCGGATATAGTGATCCGGTGGTTCCGCATGGAAGGGCCATCGCTCAAAGGATAAAAGGTACTCTGGGGATAACAGGCTGATCTCCCCCAAGAGCTCATATCGACGGGGAGGTTTGGCACCTCGATGTCGGCTCGTCACGTCCTGGGGCTGGAGAAGGTCCCAAGGGTTCGGCTGTTCGCCGATTAAAGTGGCACGCGAGCTGGGTTCAGAACGTCGTGAGACAGTTCGGTCCCTATCTGTTGCGGGCGTCGGAGATTTGCGGGGCTCTGTCCTTAGTACGAGAGGACCGGGATGGACGAGCCTCTGGTGGACCTGTTGTGCCGCCTGGTGCAGCGCAGGGTAGCTACGCTCGGACGGGATAAGCGCTGAAAGCATCTAAGTGCGAAACCCGCCCCAAGATGAGATCTCCCTTGAAGGGCCGTGGGAGACGACCACGTCGATAGGCCGCAGGTGTAAAGCCGGAGACGGCAAAGCCGAGCGGTACTAATTGCCCGGGCGCGTTCTCCAGGAGGCCGGAAACGGCCCGCCGCTTCCCCCCCTTTCCCTCTCCCCCACAAGGTCAAAGACACACCACAGCATCAGGCACGGACAGCAACCGTGCGACGGCAATGGTGGCTATGGCGCCGGTGTTCACCTCTTCCCATCCCGAACAGAGAAGTTAAGCCCGGCTGCGCCGATGGTACTGGGGTCACACCCGGGAGAGTAGGTGGCCGCCAACCACATCACGAAGGGTTACCCCCACAAAGGGTAACCCTTTTTTCATTCCACACACACCACACGCTGAAACCGGCATCCAGTAAAACAGTTACAAATACAGTGTCAAACTGTACTGTTTTTGCAGATGGTCATAGCAGGAAACACAGTCGAGATAGGTTTTCTGAATATAGTTAGCACGGTAAAAGATTACCTAAAGAGACGTCTGTTCATCTGAAAACATACTATCATCAATGTTGTTTTCCTTTTCTTCAAAATGCTCTTCATAGGTTTCCAAAGGCTGTGGAGCAATTTTAACAGCTAAAGCTCTGTCTGCTTCAGCCTGTTCTTTATTTCCAAGTTTAAATTTGGCTGCACCCCGGCTATAATAAGCATCATACAAATACTTGAAGTTTTTACTCTTCGATGCTACCAAATCGTAATCTTCAATTGCCAACTGATACTTTTCTTGTTCTAGGCGGCTTTCAGCTCTGTGAAACAGAAACTCTATATCACCTGGATGAATTTCTAGAGCTCTACTAGCTACATTTTCGGCTTCAAGGTGTTTTTTGCCGAACCTATAGCACCAGTATAGCTTGTCAAATGTATCCTTATCTATATTTCCCTTCTCTACAAGTGCTTCAAAATAAATAGCTGCTTCAGTATAAGCAGTAGGACTACCACCAATAAGGCCTTCTTCCATTTTGGCCGCACCGGTTTTGTATAATTTTTTAGCAGGAGTAAAAAAGTATGGATCAGCAAGTACAATAGCACCGAAAACAACTACTGTAAGTGTAATTAATGTGAATATTGATAGTTTTAAAATATTATGACTCATAATTATCTCAATGCAGAAGGTAAATAACTAAAGAAGAACAAAAACAGATAAGAATTCTATACAACAACTTTTTTCCATTTTCCTTTTCTAAACAACCAATAACCTGTTAAAGTAATCGCGGTTTCGGCAACGGGTATAGCTATAAATACACCAGTAGGGCCCATCGCAAAATGCCTGGCAAGCAGGTACGCTAACGGAATCTGAAACAGCCAAAAACCTCCGAAGTTTATCCAAGTTGGTGTCCAGGTATCACCGGCACCGTTAAAAGCATTTATAAGTACCATACCAATTCCGTAAAAGATATACCCGATGCTCATAATCCTGATGGCCTGAACTGCTATTTGTTGGACTTCCATATCATTTGTAAAAAATGAGGCCAAAATATCGGCACCGGCAAGGCTTACTAAAGTAATAACAGCCATAAAAATCACATTGTATTTAGCTGTTTTTATAACAGCTTGTTCAGCTCTTGCCAACTGCTTGGCTCCTAAATTCTGCCCTACTAATGTTGACGCAGCGTTACTTAAGCCCCAAGCAGGCAGCATAAAGAACATTAGCAAGCGAAGTGCTGTTTGATAACCTGCTGAACCATGATCACCGCCGGTAGTTGCTACCAGCTGAGCCAGAAAGATCCAACTGCAGGAGGCAATGACAAATTGTAATACAGCAGGCGCAGCAATGCGAACCAATACTTTTATCTGTTCCCAGTCTGGTAAGAAATGAGCTAACTGCATTTTAAGAATGCTTTTACCACTAAACAGGTAGTATAGCTGATAACATACACCAAGTCCGCGGCCAATTGAGGTGGCCATGGCTGCACCTGTAAGACCAAAAGCAGGTACAGGACCAAAGCCGTTAATCAGAATAGGGCAGAGGATAATGTTAATGATATTGGCAACCCATAAACTTTTCATCGCTATGGCAGCATTACCAGCTCCTCTGAAAATTCCGTTAATCAGGAAGAGTAGCATGATAAATACACTGCTTCCCATCATAATCTGCATAAAGGTTGTGCCATAGGCAGCGGCCTCAGCCGATGAACCCATCAGTATGAGAATATCAGTTGCAAATAAATAGCCTGTAATACTGATAAGCGTTGTAAGAGCTATGGCAATAATGGTAGCCTGCATACCTGCTTTTGCGGCCGAGGAAGGATCTTTTTCTCCAACCCGCCTGGCAACTACAGCGGTGGCCGCCATACTGATTCCTATTGCTAAAGAGTAAATAATTGTTAATACCGATTCTGTAAGCCCAACAGTTTGTATAGCATAACTACTGTTGTGCAGGTGACCTACAAAGTAAAGATCAACTAAGGCAAACACAGACTCCATGATCATCTCCAGCATCATGGGAATGGCCAGCAAAATAACTGATTTCCTGATGCTGCCAATTGTGTAATCAGCTTCTCCACCCTGCAGTGACTGCTTTATTACAGCAAATATGCCACGAGGGCTTTCCTGCTTTATTTTTGTTGTTGCCATTTTTAAAGTATAAGAAAGGAAAACGGGTGGTACAGAACAATGTACTCTTTACATCAAGTAAGAGCGGTAGCTCTTGCTAAAGCTGGGGAAACGCTGAAACAAACATAGCTGTAAATTGCTGATATGCAAATATATGTGATTTGTGTATAATTTAAATAATTTTCTTCACTACAGTATTAGGGCTTGACAACCAGTTACATGTGTTCTTCTGCCAAAGTGCTACCCTCAGGTAAAAGTTTTATGAGTAACTTTGCCCCATAAAAAACGCATATGACCCGCAAGAGATATATTACGCTTATACTGATATTAGGAACGCTAACGGCTTTAGGCCCTTTTTCAATAGATATGTACCTGCCTGGTTTCCCGGCAATAGCCAAAGATCTGGGTACGACAGTAGCAGAGGTTTCACTTTCTTTGTCGAGTTTTTTCATAGGTATTTCAGCCGGACAGTTTCTGTATGGACCTTTAATGGATAGGTTTGGAAGGAAAGTTCCGCTTTATATAGGTCTTTGCGGCTATGTTATAGCTTCAACGGCCTGTGCTTTTGCCACAACAATAGATGCTTTAGTTATACTTCGTTTTATTCAGGCTATATGTAGTTGTGCCGCTGCGGTAGCATCTGTGGCTATGGTACGTGACTTGTTTCCGGTTCAGGATAACGCTAAAGTATTTTCGCTGCTAATGCTTGTCGTTGGCGTTTCACCAATGATAGCACCGACTGTGGGCGGCTATGTAACTGCAGGTTTTGGCTGGGAAGCAGTTTTCCTGATCCTGGCCGGAATGGCTGCCGCCATACTATTAGCCGTTTATTTTGGTTTACCGGAAAGCAGCCAGCCCGATCCGACTTATTCACTTGCTCCAAAGCAGATGATCGGTAAGTTTATGGCTGTTCTGAAAGAACCACAATTTTATACCTATGCATTTTCTGGGGCAGTTTCCTTTGCAGGCTTGTTAGCTTATGTATCAGGGTCTCCTTTGGTATTTATGGAAATTTTTCAGGTGAATGAAAAGCAATACGGCTGGGTTTTCGCTTTTCTGTCTATTGGTTTAATTGGAGCAAGCCAGGTAAACAGTGTGATGTTGCGCAGGTTCAGGAGCGAACAGATTATTATTACCGCCCTGGTTTGCCAGTTGATAATTGGTGGAGTTCTTTTGGCCGGAACAATTTTAGGCTTTTTAGGTTTGTTTTCTACTATAGCCTGTATATTCCTGTTTTTGTGTTGCCTCGGCTTTACTTTTCCCAATGCCTCAGCCCTATCATTAGCTCCTTTCAGTAAAAATGCCGGAAGTGCATCCGCTTTAATGGGGGCCTCTCAAATGGGTATTGGTGCATTGGCAACTGTTGTTTTAAGTGTTTTCAGCAATCATTCTGCTGTACCTATGGCAGGTGTAATGGCTGCATCAGCATTACTGGCATTGCTGATTTTGTGGTTTGGCCAAAAAATGATTCAGGCAAAGGGTGGGCTTTACGAAGCAGACCCTTCTGCTGCAGGAGCTATTCATTAGCGGCTTATTGAGCTAATGACTGGTAAACTCAAAGGAAGCTGCTTGATGATACAGCTTTCCTTTGCCAGCCATAGAGGAGAGAAATAAGGTAATGTTATTTCTGGCTCTGCTGGTTGAAAGATCAGCGATTATATCCTGTACGCCATCCCCATCCAAGTCTCCCATCCAAAGTAGAACATAAATGGCATTCTCAAATGAATGGTCTTCGGCAAGGGTTTGGGTAACTTTTGATCCGGCTTTGTTACCACTTACTTTCCAGCTGTAATTTTGTATCTTAAACAGGTTGGTACCTTCTACTGCTGCACTGTCACCAGAAGCAGTTAGCTGGTAGGTGCCTCTGCTGGTTTTAAAGGATATTTTATGTCCTGGTGCCAGCACATCCCGCTCCAAGGCAACGGTATCTATTTTTCCAGGGTTCGGATTACTTAACCCAGTCAGAAGTACTATGGTACCCGGTCTGCTGCTGCTTACAGCTCTACCTGATATATGAAGACTATCAGGATCGTGAGCAGGATCATAAACCGTTTTAACAGTCGCCTGAACAGGTTTAAGGACATATTGACCTTCTTCAAAAACCAATGCCAGCCATTTCTTTTGCTGAACACCTTGCCATACTTCATCTTTATGAAATGTACCTTCTAGCAACAGTTTTATTTTACCAGTGGGCTCAGGAGCCAGGTTTGAGCTGTCAACGGTTATAGTTGTTTCTGCTTCAGTTAATAAACTGTCTTCAGCCTGTTCATCATCTGAATTTTCTGCAGTTGAGTCTTCTACCATAACCATGTGATCGGTTATAGTTGTTGAAGAAGTATCGTTATTGCAACTATAAAACAGCACGAGAAGCGGAAAGCATAGGAGGTAGCGCATCATGTATAAATAGTTTGATGAACTAATATAGGTAAAGCTGTTAAAATAAAAACCTCCTGCAGGAGAGGGTAAAGCGAACAGCTCTCGTCTGCAGGAGGTTTTCGGAATCACTTATGTATTTAAATAAGTTTGTTTAAACGATCTTTCAGACCGGCACTTGCTTCTAAAAGCGGTAACCTGACGCTGGCTTTGCAAACACCAAAACGTTCTAGCAAAGCTTTAACACCTACTGGGTTACTTTCTTCATACATCAGCGGGTTAATATCCACAAAGTCGTTCAGTAACTGATGTGCCGGAGCAAAGTCAAACGATAGGCCCAGCTGCACCATTTTGCTGAACTTTTCAGGAAAGGCATTGGCAAGTACAGAAATAACACCTACTGCTCCAAAGGTGATCATGGGGAGGGTTAACAAATCATCTCCACTGATCAGTAAAAAATCCGAAGGTTTGTGTTTCGCAATTATCATGCACTGCTCCATGTTGCCTGATGCCTCTTTTATGCCAATGATATTGGGATGTGCAGAAAGTTTTAAGACTGTATCTGCTGTTACGTTGCTGCTCGTACGGCCGGGAACGTTGTAGAGGATAACCGGTACAGGACAGGCATTGGCAATATGCAGGTAATGCTGGTATATGCCTATCTGAGAAGGCTTGTTATAATAAGGGCTAACTGATAAAATAGCAGCAACACCATCCAGGTCTGTGTTGGCAATTGTTTCAATCACCTGGTGCGTGCTGTTTCCGCCAATACCATAAACTATTGGCAGTCTATCCGCTACATGTTCTTTTATGAAATTTAATATTTCTGCTTTCTCAGCAGTAGTAGTGGTTACTGATTCTGCCGTTGTGCCATTAACAACCAAATAGTTTACACCTCCGCTGATGGTAAAGTCTAACAGCTTAAGCAAACCATCGAAATCTACTGTTAAATCCTCCTTAAAAGGCGTTACTAACGCCACTCCTGTACCTCTGAAAATATCCTGTGTCATGCTAATTTTAAAATGCAGGAAGTTGTTCTCTGCAAGCATGCAAGTTTGCTTTTTTTTATCTAAAACGAAAAAATACTAAAAAGGAATTTTGCTTTCGCCAGTGAGAATTAGCTATACAGAATCTGGAATAGCCTGAATGATATACACTATTGAATGTTATTCTCTTCCACCCATTTCACAAACTGGTCTTTGTAAACCTCGCCAATCGGAATCTCTTTTTTCCCGATTCTGATTCTGCTTTTTTCGATGCTGTCTATTTTCTGAAGTGCAACAATAAAAGAACGGTGCACGCGCAGGAATCTGGATTCCGGCAGTTTCTCCATCATCTTGTTCATCGACAACAGGGTTATTATTTTCTGATCTGTTGTTTGAATGATGATATAATCCTTCAGACCTTCAATCCAGAGCACATCTTTAAAATCGACGCGGATCGTTTTATAGTCTGCTTTTACAAACATAAACTCGTGCTCGTGGGCAGGGGCGGCGGCAGGAACAGGAACTGGCTCTAAAGCTGGTTTGGCAGATCGTTGCAGCCTTTCCTGCGCCTTATTAACCGCCTTCACAAAGCGATCAAACGGAATGGGCTTTAAAAGATAATCGACGGCGTCCTGGTTAAAGCCTTCGAGTGCATAGTCGGGATAAGCTGTTGTGAAGATAATCAGTGGCTGATTCTTCATGATGTTCAGCAACTGTATACCCGTCAGCTCCGGCATTTCTATATCCAGGAACATCAGGTCCACCTTTTCTTCCTGTAAAACCTGCATGGCTTCGGTAGCACTGGCACATGTTTTCACCAGTTGTAAAAAAGGAAGTTTGCTAATATAACTTTCGATTATATCCAGTGCTAAAGGTTCATCATCTACAGCTAAGCATCTTATTGTCATAGTTCTATTTAATTGGTTGGAAGTAAAGTTTCAGCGTAGCATAAAAAGCTCCCTCTTTTTCTTCAAAAGAGAGTTTATGGCGGTTTAGGTAGAGCAAGTTAAGGCGCCTGCGCAAATTTTCAAGACCTATCCCTCCAAAATCCTTCTTTTTATGAGTGCTGATGTTGTTGATCGTGCTGAACTGCAGGCAGGTTTCTTTCACTTCCAGGTTAAAGGTTATTCCAATTTCATTTTTGCTGACCAAGCCGTGCTTAAAGGCATTTTCAACTAAGGTCATCATCATCATAGGGGCAATGGACTTTCCAGCTAAACTTCCTTTTATGTTGAATTTTATACTAGTGTGCTCACGCAGCCGCAGTTTTTGCAGATCAATGAAATTATGAATATGCTCTACCTCCTTCTCCAGGCTGACTAAGGTGTCGTTGCTTTCATACAGCATGTAACGCATCAGGAGCGAAAGCTTCATGATGGCATCTGGCGTTTCTGGCGACTGTTTATAAGCCAGTGAGTATATGTTATTTAAGGTATTAAACAGGAAGTGTGGGTTTACCTGAGATTTTAAATAAGCCAGCTCAGCCGTAAGTTTCTGAGTTTCCAATTCTTTGTTAAGCCGTTCGTTACGGATATAGTTACCCGTTACTTTTAAAGCCGAACTGATAAAAATAACCATAAAGCCACCCAGCATGTACTGCACCAGGCGTTCATAGCTGTACAGGATTTTCATGTTAGGGTTAAATTCCTTGAAAACGTAAAAATCCAGTGGAGACCTAACCAGCGCAAAAACCACTAGGGTAGCCAGCACCAGGGCTATGTATAGTAGTATCCGGTTTCGTGCCAGGTAGTTAGGGATAAGCACATACCAGTTAAAGTAAAAGATAACGGCGTAAAAGGAGAGCGCAATCGTAACATCAACAAACTTATTAAAGTTGAGCAGTTGGTTCGATTGCAGATAGTATAGTGTGATGGTAATAATGACTAGCCAACATATGAAATGTAGGGTAATCTGATACCATTTCTTCATAGAAAGTTCAAGCAAAGCAAGTGGGGTTGCTGTCCAGTTCATGCTGTTTATTCATTCATAGGCAGGCCTGACCTGAAGCGGAGCTTAACAGACTTGCCTAATCTTAAAGTTAATGAATTATAGTGGCATTATAATATTCAGTCGCAGGACTTAGACGAACATCAAAGATTAAACTATAAAGCGAACAAATTTAAAGATAAAGCCGGAGCTACTGTTCGTCCTGAAAAGACAGCAGTTGGTATATTTTATTTTGCTTCCTCAGAAATAAGTAACTTCTTGTACCTGGTCATCCTTAGCTGAATTAGAAAAGCGAAAGATTAAATTTTTGAAGTTGTTAGTTGTTTGTAAGGCGGAAGGCCGGTTGTTTGCAACCGGCCTTCTTTTATGCCTTATTACCTATACTTCCTAATTAACTCAGCATTGCCAGGAACTCTTCTTCTGATACAATTTTGATTCCGAGCTTTGTAGCTTTGTCGAGTTTGGAAGGGCCCATTTTATCACCGGCAACCAGGTAAGATAGTTTTGCAGATATTGAGCTTACAACTTTCCCTCCATGAGATGTGATGAGTTGCTGTAACTCATCGCGGCTAACGCTTTGGAAAACACCGGAAATAACAAAAGTGCTGCCTGCCAGTGTTTCGCTTTCCAGAACAGGAGCACTGGACTCTGATTTAAACTGAAGTCCTGCGGCTTTCAGGCGTTCCACCAGTTGCACGTTATCCGGTTGATTAAAATAAGCGATAATGGAGTTGGCTATTCGATCACCGATTTCATTAACAGCAATAAGCTCTTCGAAAGAAGCCCCTCGTAAAGCTTCTATATCAGGAAAATATTCTACCAGCTTTTTGGCTACTGTATTGCCTACAAAGCGAATTCCCAGTGCAAACAATACTTTATCAAATGTTACTTCTTTAGACTTCTCCAGGCCAGACAGCAGGTTATTGGCAGATTTCTCACCCATACGCTCCAGGCTCATCAGTTGCTCAAATTGCAGGTCGTAAAGATCAGCCGCATTCCTCACTAAGCCCTTCTGGTAAAGCTGTTCTATGGTTTCAGGCCCCAGGCCATCTATGTTCATGGCTTTGCGGGAAATAAAGTGCTCCAGTTTGGCTTTGATCTGGGGTGGGCATCCTTTCTCATTCGGGCAGTAAAAGTTTGCTTCGCCCTCGGTTCTAAATAATGGTGTTTCACAGGCAGGGCAGGTGGTTGGGTAACTAATGGCTATACTGTCAGCAGGGCGCTTGCTCAAGTCTACCCCCGTAATCTTAGGTATGATTTCGCCTCCTTTTTCAACGAACACTGTATCGCCCAAGCGCAGGTCGAGGCGCTGAATTTCGTTGGCATTATGCACAGATGCCCGTTTAACCACTGTACCGGCCAAAAGAACAGGCTGGAGCAGCGCGACAGGTGTTACTGCTCCTGTACGACCTACCTGGTACTGTATACCTTGTAATTGTGTGGCGGCACTCAAAGCCGGATATTTATATGCAATGGCCCAGCGCGGACTTTTGGCGGTGAAGCCAAGTTCTTCCTGCAAGGCATAACTGTTTACCTTCACCACAACGCCATCGGTAGCGATAGGCAGCTCCAGGCGCTTTTGCTCCCATTCATTTATATAGTCGAGTACAGCTTCTATCGAACTGCATTTGCGCCAGGTATCTGATACCTTAAAGCCCCATTTCTGTATAGCCTGCAGGCTTTCCGAATGCGAATCGAAAGGATTGGGAGAGGCGTGGAAGCTATAGGAGTAACAGCCTAATTTGCGGCTTGCCACCACCGCTGAATCCTGTTGTTTTAGTGTTCCGGATGCTGCATTTCTGGGGTTAGCCAGCAATTGTTCGCCAGCCTCTTCGCGCTCTGAATTTAGCTGCTCAAAAACTGACAAAGGCATAAAAACCTCTCCGCGTACTTCAAACAGCTCCGGGAAATTTTCGCCATGTACGTGAAGCGGAATATCTCTTATCGTTCTGACGTTGGCAGAGATATCGTCACCTCTTGTGCCGTCGCCTCGTGTTGCACCCTGTATAAAGCTTCCGTTTTCATAGGTTAGGCTAATTGCCACACCATCAAACTTTTGTTCACATACATATTCCACCTCATCTCCTACAACTTTTCTAACTCTCCTGTCAAATTCGCGGAGATCCTCTTCTGAATAAGTATTGCTTAGCGAAAGCATCGGGTATTTATGAAAAACAGTCGGGAAGCTCTTGGTAATAGTACCGCCAACCCGTTGTGTAGGAGAGTTGAGTGACTTTAGAGCCGGATGCTGCTCTTCCAGTTTCTGAAGCCTCTTAAGCAGCATATCAAATTCATAGTCTGGGACTTCAGAGATGCTGTTCTGGTAGTATTGGTAGTTGAGGTAATTTATTCTTTGTACAAGCTCCTGGATTTCGGAAGCAGGGTCTTTTTCTATAGCCATTTTAACTTGATTTTCCGCCGGTAAATGTACTTAAATAGCTCTAAGCTTTCAATACATGTAATGCGAAAGCATGGGCATTGAGTTTTTAGAACTGCTAATACCATGAATGGCTTGCAGATGTAATATTTGCTTAAACTAACTTGGGGGTATTTCGTTATATTTTATATATAAAAAGTATAATAGTGTAAATACTTACCGCTAATACCAAATAACCAATGCTATGAAAAAATGGATGACTTTTACTTGCTTAATGATTTTGTTATCTGTAGTTGCAATCCGGTGTAGCAACTCTGATGATGAAAATTTCTGGGACTGGATGATTCCCGAAACAGACGATGATCCTACCAGCACCCAAGTTTCCGGCTATGTGTTCCGTCCTGGTGTTGAACCTGCAACAGATGCCAATGTGCAGCAGCTAAAGGTGCCTGCCGGGTTTGCAGTAAATAAATTTGCTGAGAATATAGGAAAACCACGCATACTTGTAGCACACAGCTCCGGCTACGTGTATGTTTCTGATCGCGAAGCAGGGGAGGTTATGCTCCTGCAGGACAGTGATGGAGATGGTGTGGCAGAAAGAAAAGAAGTTGTAGCCAATATCCGTCAGGCACATGGTTTGACTATACATGAAGAAAAACTTTATATAGTATCAGTTAAAGAGCTATATGTGGCTGATATAAATGCAAATGGTACTCTTTCACAGCCCCGAATGCTCCTAAACGATTTGCCCGATGGAGGGCAGCATCCGAACCGTACCATTGCATTCGGACCAGACGGTAAAATGTACATTAGCATTGGCAGTACCTGTAATTCCTGCCCAGAACCTAATCCGGAACACGCAACTATGGTAAGAGCCGAGCCAGATGGATCGGATAGAAAGATATTTGCCAGAGGGCTCCGGAATACGATTGGCTTCGGATGGCATCCGCAGTCTGGTGAGCTGTGGGGTATGGATCATGGCATAGACTGGTTAGGAGATCATGAACAGAAAGAAGAGTTGAATAAGATTGAAGAAGGTAAAAATTATGGCTGGCCCTACATCTACGATATGGGAAAGTATAACCCTTCGGACAGACCACAGGGAGATACAACTTATCAGCAGTATGCCCAGAAAACAACAATGCCTGTTTTACTGTACATGGAGGCACATGCAGCACCAATGGAAATGGTATTTTATACCGGAAGCCAGTTTCCGGCTGAGTACCAGAATAATGCATTTATTGCCATGCGTGGCTCCTGGAACAGAAGTTCTCCGGTGGGCTATAAGGTGGTGAGACTGCGGTTTGCGAACGGGCAACCGGCTGGTTTCGAAGATTTTTTAACAGGCTTCCTCATTAATAACGGCCGCTCTCACTTCGGCAGGCTGGTTGGGTTAGCGGTACATGCCGATGGTTCCCTGCTCGTTTCTGATGATACCAATGGCGCAATTTACAGAGTCTCTAAACAGTAACTTTTGCAGAAGCAGATAAAAAAGAAGGGGTTACCTTATCTAAGGTAGCCCCTTCTTTTTTTAAAGCAATACTTTGATATAAGCTTTAATTATTTAATAACTAAACCATCAGCTACAAAGCTTAGTTCTTCTTTAGGACTGGTGATGGCAGCTATTTCTTCTGGTGTTTTACCTGCATCTTCGGCATAATGGCGTTGTGTTTCTACAGATGTTACCGTGCGTTTAGCTGTACCTGTAAAAACAACAGTTTTGCCGGATAAGTCTTCTACCGGTACAAAAAAGCCATAGTCCCGGAAGGTGACCTTTATGGTCTGGTTATCGGCTAATTTTACATCTAACCAGCAGCCTTTAGACTGGCAGCTGGAGGAAATTTCACCTGTAACAGTTGCTTGTAAAGAATCCTGTTCAGTTACCAGTTCCGCAAGTTGAGAGGTTGTCAGCACGTTTGTTTCGGAGAATGTCATTCCATAGTTACTTGCTGCAGGCTGAGCAACTGCAGTGGTACCTGTTTCTTTAGTGGCATCGGAGAGCGTGTTGGCTTTGTTGCAGCTTACTAAAGCAGCAACAGCAAAAAGTACCAGGTATGTCTTCTTCATAAGGCAGTAATTTTTAAGCAAATATAGCCAATAACATGAACCTGAAAAAGAGAATGTATGCTTATCCTAAAGCTTTAGTGAGGCCTGTTATCCAGCCACCGTGCATTCTGGATGCTAACCATGATTCTTCCGGTAAGCATGGGCATATACTTTGCCGGAAGCTGAACCTGGTACTGGTCTAATAGCATATCAAATGAGGTGCTAAAAATTAAGGCCTGGTTTTCGGGGGTAAACAAAATCGGCAGTATTTGTTCATTAATTACATCCTGGAAAAAAACTCTTGTGCGCCTGCCCATTGTTTCAGTTGAAAGATTGCCGGCATTGATTTTTTCTACAGGCGCTTCAATTTCTATTAAAAGTTCAGGGAATCGGGCAAGGTAGAAGATGTCCTGTATCATGGATAGCGGGCTCGCATTGTTTGCTGCTTCCAAGGTGCTGATATTTAAAATGCACTCCAGTTTCTGAGTGTTCCTGTTATAGCGCACCAGCATGCTTTGAGAGGTAAACTCATAATTTCTTTCGCTTCCTTCTATAGAAATTAATATAGTATTTCCGTTAGTAAAGGCGGGACCGGTTTGAGCCTGGGAGGTATTGATCAGAATGAAGAATCCTCCGATTATAAAAAGTATAATTTTATACATATAAAAGAATTAGCACCTAACTAGTTAACGCAAATTTTTAAACTATGGCGAACCATTAATTGCAAAATGATGCCTTTCATGCTAACTTAATAGAAAACTCTTTGAGAAAGGTACTGAACAGTTTTAGCATAATTAGTTTGCAATTTTGTTCTTTAGTAAGATTGATTATTTGTTTTCTTACTGCCATTTTTGAGGTTTTCATCTGAAAGAGCCGTTTCAGGAGGAAAAGAATTATTTAATGATTATTACATAAACTTTTGGCTCTAATTTTAAAACTATAGAGAGGTAGTATAGGTATAAATGTTATATACTGAAAATGTTAATGAAGTAGTATTTACACAGGGGGAACTGCATCAGGCAAGGTGCGATTTAAGGCAATGGATTCAGATAAAAAAAATAAGGTTAGAGCGAAGCAGTATTCTGCATTCAGTAAAATAGAAGAGATGCACCCGATCAGGATGCTGCTTTATTTAAGCATGATCGGGATTGGAGTTCTTTTTTTCATTCTGATAATAGCATTTGCCCGAACTGGCGGTTTTCAGTCAGAGACTTTCCATTTTCCCAGGTTCTTTAGCATCAGCACTATCCTGATACTTTTCAGCAGTTATACCATCAGTAAGATACCAGGTTTGTATAAAAAGGACAAACTAAAGAAAATGGCCCGTTATTTAGGCTATACACTGGTATTAGGATGCCTCTTTATTGGAGCACAGTTTCTGGGATGGAATGAGGTGTCTGATTCAGGTTTGAATTTCAAGGGTAAAGCATCAGGTACTTACCTGTACCTGATTTCTGCTTTACATATTCTGCACCTGCTCGGAGGTTTAATTTTCCTGTCGTTTCTCTTCCTTAAAACATTACATGTAGCAGCCGATGGAGTGAGAAGCCTTGTGTACATCCGGGATCCTTATCGTACCCTGCAAATCGCAATGCTTCGCAGCTACTGGCATTTTATGGGATTTCTGTGGGTTGGTTTATATGTGGTATTCTTGTTTATGGCCTAGCTCCACACTAACGCACTAATGTAACCGAACCTTTATATTGTTTGGTGTTAAAATCAATTACATAAAAATAAACTCCGTCGTTTACGCCTTTGCCATCCCAGCGGAAGTTACTGTTTTCGCTAAAGTATACTTCTTTGCCCCACCTGTTAAAGATTCTGATATTTTTAAAAGTAGCTGTACAGAACTCAACTGGTAAATCAGGCATTTCAAAATAATCGTTCTTATCGTCATCGTTAGGGGTAAAAATATTAGCTGGAATGTAATCGTCTAGCTTAGGTGCTTTTATCTTAAACTGTAGCATGATAAATTTCTTGTCGGCAGGAATGCAGGCCCCTTCATTTAAATTTATCTTCACTTTTATGTCTTCTCCCTGCAAAAATGCGGCACAGTTAGCTATCCATGAAAATTTCCCTTCTGCGGTACCTGCTCCAGGTGTGGCATTAAACGTCATTCCCATATCAGCCAGACTAAAACCTTCTCCCTCGGCCGATAAATGGAGCTGATCCAGATCTACATCGGCTCCAAAGAAGTTGGCATCGAACGTTTCATCAAGCTCCATTTCAAATACAAACGTGGTTAAATCAGTAGAGATTTCCGGCGCATTGTTTTCATAAATGGTTCTTACTTCAACAATCTCTGTTCGTGAAGTTGCTGCATTGCAAACATCAGATGTAACCTTAAATTCTATCTGATAAGATTCTTTCTGCAGCGCGTTACAATCTATCTCCCAACGGAAAGGAGATTCTACGTGGCCTGTTCCTGTTTTATTCTGAAAAGTAATTTTCTGGCTGCCCATATCGAAGTCTTTTCCCGCTGCAGTTAAGCTTATGGGGCTGTTATCCTGATCGTCACCAATGGCGTTAAAATTAACAACGTCGCCTTCGCGCACATAAATGATGCGATCTGGGGTCGTTAACGATACAGTGGGTGGGACATCAGGTACGGGTTCAATAATAAAGCTAATTCTGAGGGTATCCTGTCGCGGCAGGCTACAGCCGTTGTCGCGCACGATCAGATCCATCTGGTAAACTTTGCCATCCGTATTAAAGCATTCATCAAAACATAAGGTGGCTTTAAGAGAATCCTGGATAGTACTTGTGTTTACTGTTCCGCTGGTGCTTCCAGATAACGTGTAGTTGCTGTTGTTAAAGTTTACAGGTCTTGCAGTCAGGAAAAGAGGGGAGCGCCTGTCGCTGTCTGTATAGTAAATGTCGAGGCAACGCTCTGAAGTGGGAGTGACACGTAAAATTTTGTTTTCGTTGTAAAAAGATTTTTCATCTTTTTCTTTAGCCATAACGACAGGTGATGCATTTGGATTGCACCTGACAACCAGCAATTGAAAATCGCGCCTTACTTCTCCGATTTTTATTTTGTTGCGGTATTCAGAAACTTTAATGCCGAAAACAAACAATCCTAATCGGGTAGGTTTTACTACTAATCGTCCTGTTTCAGCATCTATATTCAGAGCTGGATCTCCCGATATCTGAGAGTTGGTACTATAGCCACTGAGCCAGGTTATTTCAGGGTAAGGCCTTGCCCGGGGGGTAGGCCTCTCATTGCCGGCAACCGCAGAACTGTAACCGTTCAAGGGCGTCGACATTTCGTATACCAGCGAATCGCCATCAGAGTCGGTGCCACCAAAATCGTAATAAAACAATTCGTTCAGGCAGGCATAGTCGCTTAGCGGAGGAAATAATCTTGGCGAAGAATTGATGAAGAGCTGATTATTTTTAACAACCGGTGGGAACTCCATGTAAAAAACCTGACCGGCTCCTTCAGGAGAACGTATATTCTGAATTGTGCTGTTACGGCAGCACCTCTCCCAGACAACATAGTACCCATCGGGATGCCTGAAGTTAGCAGGGTTAAGCGTAATATCCTGGTAATAAACCAACTTAAGCGTTTGGAGCTGACCAATGGAGCAGTCGGGGCTGGTATAAGGCACTGATGTGTTTGAACGAAGCCGCATTGTTACAAAGCCCATCGATGTATTGGTTGCTTTCTCAAAAATCCTAACAGTTACCTCCTGGTCTAAAGCCCCAGGGCTTCCGTTAATGGCATCAAAATACAGGTTCATGGTTAGCCTGTAAGTATTTTCGGACCTATGCTGCAGCTCAAATTCACCGCCCACTATATGGGTGGCATGTGAATAGTAGCTTAAGAAAAAGCCAAAAAGCAGGAGAAGTATACTTAGCCTCATTCTTCCGATCTAAGAAAAAACAGTATTATAATTCTTTATGAAAAATATTTAAAATTAATGATAATTAAAACTCCTGAATCAACTATATTATAATTAAACTTTAACTATCGTTCAGAATCATTTTCCTGAAATGCAGCTGTAAGTTGTACTGTTGTAAGAGACTCCTGTACTTATCTTGAAAAAAACTTAAAATTATATTAACATGTACCCATAATTTTCGTTTAGGACTTTGTTAAACTGCAATAACAGGTTAGGGCTAATTTCTGAACAGGCGCCTTCTGAAGCAGTTAATATTTCGCATACAAAATCAACATGTGTTTTACTGATTTAACAAGAGTTTATCAGCTTCAATTTGTACATACTTTGCTATACTGATATGATCCGGGACACTGAAATGCTAACACAAGAGCTTGAACTTAAGAAGAGACTATTACAGGAATGCTCCAGAGTTCTTACTAACCAAATGAATGCGGCAAAGGCCGCCATGGATGATGCACAGGAAAGTGCTAACGAACATCATGGCGCCATGGAAGATAAATTTGAGTCTTTTAGGGAGGCTTGCCAGATTCAACGGGATTTGTACGCCAGGCAACTGGATGAACTCCTGACAACTATGGCACTTTTAAAGCGAATAAACGCTACTAAAACAAATGCCGATGTTTCTTTTGGTGCAATTGTTCAAACCGATCTGCAGAACTATTTTATTGGTGTAAGCCTGGGGGAGATAAAGCTTGAAGGGGAGTCCTACTACGCTATTTCCGGTATGTCGCCGCTGTACAAAGCCATGGAAGGCAAAACAACCGGAGAAACTTTTCAGTTCAGGGGAAAATCGTATACCATTAAGCAGGTTTTATAATACTGGTGCTTAAAATAAGCATAAGAAACTACAACCTTTTTAACTGGATACAGTTTAAATAAAGGTAAAGGGTTAGAACAAAAAAGGTTGGCAGCATTGCCAACCTTTTTTGATGTATACTAGTTTATCCTGGTCCAGTTTTGAGAACGGCCTATAAGCGATATGCCTATGTAGCCTTTCACCTCCATTTGTTTATTGTTTTTCATTTTCATGTAGCATGAGTACGTCTTGCCGCTTTCCGGGTCATAAATAGTACCATTGTCCCATTTGTTGTCGCCCTTAAATTCAAAGCCTTTCAAAAAAACCAAGCCCTGCAAAGGTTGAGACCTTAGCTTTGCGTCCGGGTTATTGATATCAGTTTTAGGTTTTCCATTTCTGTTTGGCTCCTTAAGCGAGACGATTTTACCACAAAGCTTATCCCCGCACTGATAGATTTCAAAATTAGCTTTTCCTTCTTCATTCGTCCAGACACCGATCGGAGACGCTTTCTGTACCCAGGCAAATGTAGTGCACAGCATTAGTACTACAAGAGTTAACAATTGTTTTTTCATGAGGTGATTTTTTTAGATTAGATCTGTAACTAAATATAGGTAATTTTCCCTAATCTCATACAAATATCTATCCAATTTCAGCTTACCCTTTGTTCAAACCTGTTTCAACAGCTAACTCATTTAGCTGATTTTTATTGTTTAGCCATTCGTTTTACCTGCAAAAAATTGACATGGAATAATTACCTGGAATTTAAGTTGCTGATTATGAGTTGATTTTATTACAGTGATAGGTGAAAAGTTATATTCAGGACTTGTGTATTTTATTGGAGCACAACATAGTATTAAAAAAAGTCCTAAAATTTATTTCTCATTGTTGTGAACTTATCTGTTTGTTTTTATCTTTATAATAACGGTAGCGAGTGCTACGGCTTTGAGTTTTATGAAGGTATTTAACCCCCTTCTTTCAAAGTGTATGTCGGACTAAAGAGAAAGGAGGTGCTATGTCTAATCCATCGGTCGTCTTAGTAAGCCTAGGTAATTTTGTTCACTCTAAAGGTGAGCAGGCTTAGTAAGCAGTAGTCGCTACTGCTTGCGCAGATAGCTTATTACCTTTCTGGTCTTTTAGATGATAACCTGAACAACAGATTATCGCTTACTATGGCAAGAAGGATTTTTAAATGCCTGATGTACCTTGACGGGCTGCATCAGGCATTTTATTTTTATGCTTTTCTGAAGTAGCTGCTGATCAGCGCAACTGCTGTTACCAGGCAGCTAATCCCCATCAACAGGAGCAGCAGTTCCGACCAAGACCAGGAGAAGGTGCTGAAATCTAACTGAAGTAACAGCAGCGTCGCTAAAAGCACAGTGAGGGCAGTAACCGTATGTAATACAAAACGGTTGCTCTTGCTTAAATGGTAACTGCAAGCCAGCAACAGGAATCCAATGGCAGGAGGTATAAGAGCCGTTGGCGGTTTTGTAACATCAAGAAAATAGCTTAAAAGCCCTGCCGCCACTAAAACAAGGGCATTTACAGAATTAATCACGTACGGATGCATTATAGTTTATTTGATGTTGAACATAAACACCTATTGACACGATTCCTGTGAAAAGTGCCAATAGGTGTTTTGTAATAATGCTCTACGTGAAAAAAGGGGATGGTTATGAAAAAAAGAGCTATAATCAGAAAACCCTTCTTACCTGTAGCAACCTGTCATTATAACGGGTGCCTTCTACAGAGCTGATTTTAACTCCTCCGTTAGAGGAAGAATGAACGAATTTAATTGTGTCTTCTCCTGGTGAGGAAATTACAATGCCAACATGTCCAGGCTCTCTTACCTGTAGGTTTGTACCTGTAAAAATCAATAGATCACCGCGTCGGGCTTCTGAGCGATCAATCTCGATACCGTCGCCGGATTGCATGGCCGATGATCTGCCTACGTCTATACCAAAGTTTTCGTACACATAGGTGGTAAAGCCGGAGCAGTCGAATCCGTTTGGAGTGGTACCTGCATAAATGTAAGGGCTCCCGATTAGTTGTGTAGCAAAATGAACCAGTTGCTTTCTTCTGCTTTTGGCGTCTTTGTCAGAGTCAGGGCTTCTAAATCCTGAAAAATCGGTATTTAGCTCTCCGGCAGAGGCAACCATATTTGTTTCTACTTTAGACGCCGGTTTATCCGGGTGAAGATGTAGCGGTTTGTCAAGTTCACTTTCAAGTGAAAAATACAGAAGGGGTAGCGGCGAAAGAACCAGGGCAATTAATTTTTTCATGGTTTTAGCTTTAGGTCAAATCAGGCACAGTAACATGTATCCAATTACATATGAACATGCTCTTATAGATCTATAACAAATTTTAAGCCTTAAAAGGTTTATTGTAAGGAGGCACCGAAGGCAGTATATACATAATGTGCAAGTAGAGGCTAATGAGAAGGAGCAGATTTTCTTTTAACTTAAATATGATGAACGATATGAATTTTTTTATATGACCATGCCTTGGTTGTAGTTTATTGATGCAGGTAATTCAGATAAAGTACTACTTATAAGGTTTTAAAAGTTGCAAGTGTGGCTTTAGGTGGCATAAGAATACAAGATATATTTTCTGGTATGCCTTCCATAACACGCAACGCGGTGGCTGTGGAATTAAATCTTTCTAAGAAGATTGGTTGATGTTTTTTGCTTTACTAATGGCCCTTTATTATTTTTGAAAGAGACTCTATTCCTTTTTATTTCCTATGCTGCTTGAAGAGAATTCCTTTGTTACTATCAGCTATTGCTCCAAAACCAAGGGTGTTCTGTTGCAATGGAAATGTATAGTATCTATGGAGGCATTTCAATCTGCTTACAACAAAGTGCTGGAGCTTGCTGTAAAGCAGTATCGGGTAAAGCATTACTGTACCGATTTAAGTAGAGTAGGAGCCTTAACAAGAGAACAGGAGACCTGGTTAACTTCTTCGTATTACCAGCGCGTGTTTGAGGTGCTGAAGGACAGCATTTATGTTGCTGTCGTCTTTTCTGAAGGGCATTTTAAGGCCATCGTTCAAAACTACCATGCTTCTTTTGGCAGCAAACAGCCGGACTATGTTAACTTCAACTATTTTACTGACATCGATGAAGCCTGGGATTGGATAGGTGCTATACAAAAAAGCCAGGATGCAGCATTGTTTTTATCTGCATCCTGACTTCCTGGTAATTGCTTGAAATTGGATCAAGGGAAAATGCCAAGCGCTTCGTAGCTTACCCCGATTTTCTCAATAGCCAGTAAGAAAGCGGCTGTCCGCATATCCGGTATGCCTTTCTGATCCATCACATTTCTGATTTCATGGTAGGCATTGATCATGGTGTCTTCTAAACCAGAGCGCACTAAATCAATTTCATCTGAACCATGGATAAGCAGCGATCTTTCGTGATCAGACAAGCTTTTGCCGGAAGAAGTCTCTATAGCATTTACTAAACGCCTGAAATTAGCCTCCTCTGCACGTTTACCCATTCTGCCAAACCTTACGTTCGACAAGTTCTTAAGCCACTCGAAATAGGAAACGGTTACACCGCCGGCATTCAGGTATAGGTCAGGAATAATAATAATGCCTCTCTGAAGCAGCACCTGTTCTGCTTCACGTGTAATAGGTCCGTTAGCACCCTCCGCTATAATTTTGGCTTTGATATTGGCAGCGTTTCCAATATGTATCTGATTTTCTAAGGCCGCAGGAAGCAGGATATCGCATTCTTCTTCTAGCAGCTCAACAGAGTTCTCAAAGTTCTTAGCATTCTTGTAATTCAGGATAGAGCCGGTCTCGCTTCTGTGCCTGAAGGCATCTTTTACATCTATACCGTTCGGATCAAAAATACCTCCTTCGCGTTCGGCTATACCGGTAATCAAAGCACCATCCTGCTGGCAAAACAAAGCGGCATGGTATCCTACGTTTCCTAAACCTTGTACAATAATGCGCTTGCCTTCCATGCTTGTTCCTTCCAAGCCTTTTCCTTTCAGGAGGGCTGTATCTTCCAGAAGCTCTCTGATGCCGAAATAAACACCCAGGCCTGTGGCTTCAGCGCGTCCCCGTATACCTCCCTGGCCAATTGGTTTACCGGTTACACAGCCCAAAGCGTTTGTCTCACCATATTTCAGCGCCTGATAGGTATCGGCAATCCAGGCCATTTCGCGGCTACCTGTACCATAGTCAGGTGCCGGAACATCCATACCCGGACCAATGAGGTTCTTTTTAATAAGTTCTGCGGCGTAGCGTCTGGTTACCTTTTCTAAGGTTTTAACAGTGCTGGTTCTCGGGTTTATTTTAACACCACCTTTGGCGCCTCCAAACGGAACGTCAACAACAGCACATTTAAAGGTCATGAGAGTGGCCAAGGCTTTTACCTCGTCTTCATCTACCTGCATACTGAAGCGTATACCTCCTTTCGATGGGAGTTTGTGGTGGCTATGCTGTACCCTTATCCCTTCTATAACTTCTACTTTTCCATCTACCTCGATAGGGAAGGAGATTTTGTAAACACTGTTGCAGGCTCTGATCTGAGCGATAATTCCTGGATTTAAACGGGAGTAGCTGGCGGCGTGGTCAAAAAACTGAAGTACACTGTCTAGAAATTTTTTACCTTCATTATGGTCGTTTCCCATACAAGTAGCTAATGTTTAGTGTAAGATTAATGATTTACAACGTGTATAATATAGTTTTGTTTGAATTTTGTAACAACAGGTACTACAGTTAAAGTTACTGCTAAAGTCGAAAGGGCGTACTATAGTAGATAGCACGCCCTTCTAGCTGTTGCCTATGTCTGTCTTAATGTACAGAAATAAGTTCTACATCAAAAATAAGTGTTGTGTTAGGGCCAATTACATCACCCGCACCTTGTGAGCCGTAGGCCAGTTTAGAAGGAATGAACAGACGCCATTTTGCTCCTTCTTTCATAAGTTGTAAGGCTTCTGTCCAGCCGGCAATTACGCCATTCACCGGGAAAGTGGCCGGTTGTCCTCTTTCGTAGCTGGAGTCGAACACAGTGCCATCTATAAGAGTACCATGATAATGAGTAGTAACTTTGTCCGAAGCAGAAGGAGATTTGCCATTTCCTTCCTGCAGCACCTGGTATTGTAAACCACTTGGCAATGTTTTTACACCTTCTTTTCCTTTATTTTCAGCTAAAAATGCTTCGCCTTCCTGTTGATTCTGAGAACCGCTGGCACTTTGCTTTTGAGCCATCTCCTGTTGTAAGGCCATCATAGCCTGCTGTACTTCTGCCTGTGAAAGAGACGAAGGCTGGCCAGCTAAAACTTCTTTCAGACCAGCTATAAATGGTTCTGCGTCTATCTCTATACCTTGTTTTGCAAGGTTAGCAGCCATATCGCGGCCAATAATGTAGCTGATTTTGTCTTTTGTGCTTTTCAAATCCATAGTTAATGGTTTTTCACCTGTGGGTGCTTATTTATATTACATCTGCTGAGGCATTGCCTTGTGCAAAGCTAGCTATATTATTGAAAACGGAAACTAAAAGCAATGGTTAGTTTTATGGCAGGAACGATAAGGCATTGTATGATAGCACTAATAATTTAAAGCACATCCTATTTACCATACTTTAATAAGTAAGTAAATAGGATGTGCTTTAAATTAATTTTTAAGTTTTAATAGTGAGTAATCACTATTATATATTTATAAAAAAATTATAGATAGAGGTGTATTTCCTCCTCCTGCAACGCTACATTTGCTGGCGTAAGCCAGTCTTTGATAAAAAAGCCAACAGTTGTGCCTAAAAGGAATAGTGATGATATAGTAGATAAGCGTTTCATATATAAAATTATTTGAAGTAGAACCTGCTTTACTAACGCTATATAGCCATGAAAGTTGTGCAATTTATGATGTAAAGATTATTAAGTTTTAGTTAACAGATAGAATAGTGCTGTTCCTTTACTTTATTGTTGCACGTCTACTGAAAGAGGTAGAGGTCCTGACAGAACTCAGAAGCTGAACTGAGCAGAGATGATTTGTTCATAAACGAAAAGAGGCTCCGGTACAACAGTTTCCGAAGCCTCTTAAAATCAACGTGATGCTCGTACTACATATTCCTCCTGTACTGTCCGCCTACTTCGAATAAAGCGTTTGTAATCTGTCCGAGAGAGCAATATTTTACCGTTTCCATCATTTCTTCGAAAATATTACCATTGTTGATAGCTACCTGTTGCAGTTGATATAACATCTGGGAAGATGTACCAGTGTTGCGTTGCTGCAAAGCCTGTAGCATCGTGATCTGGTATTGTTTCTCTTCTTCTGTTGCCCTGATCACTTCTGTAGGAATAACAGTAGGGGAGCCCTGGGAAGAAAGGAAGGTGTTCACACCAATAATCGGATATTCTCCTGTGTGCTTCAAGGTTTCATAGTAAAGGCTTTCTTCCTGAATTTTGCCTCGCTGGTACATGGTTTCCATAGCGCCCAATACTCCTCCACGTTCTGTTATGCGATCAAATTCTGCCAGAACAGCTTCCTCAACCAAGTCGGTGAGTTCCTCGATGATGAAGGAACCTTGCAGTGGATTCTCGTTCTTAGCCAGACCAAGCTCCCGGTTAATGATCAGCTGTATAGCCATAGCCCGACGCACAGAAGCCTCTGTAGGAGTTGTTATGGCTTCGTCGTAGGCATTTGTGTGCAGGGAGTTACAGTTGTCGTAAATCGCATACAGTGCCTGAAGCGTCGTGCGTATATCATTAAAATCTATCTCCTGCGCATGCAGCGAGCGACCTGATGTCTGGATGTGGTACTTCAGCATCTGGGATCGGGCATCGGCACCGTACTTCTGTCTCATGGCTTTTGCCCAGATTCTACGGGCAACGCGGCCAATCACAGCGTACTCCGGATCGATGCCATTGGAGAAGAAAAAGCTCAGGTTCGGTGCAAATTTATTGATGTCCATGCGACGGCTTACATAATACTCTACAAAGGTAAAGCCATTTGCCAGTGTAAAAGCCAACTGTGAAATCGGGTTGGCTCCCGCTTCTGCAATATGATAACCTGAAATAGAGACAGAGTAGAAATTGCGTACATTCTTCTCGATGAAGTACTGCTGAACATCTCCCATCAGCCTTAGCGAAAATTCGGTAGAGAAGATGCAGGTGTTCTGGGCCTGATCCTCTTTCAGGATATCTGCCTGTACCGTACCTCTTACAGAGGCCAGCGTTCGTGCCTTAATTTCCTGGTATACATCGGTTGGTAGAACCTGGTCGCCTGTTACTCCCAAGAGCATAAGTCCGAGGCCATTGTTGCCTTCCGGTAGCTTGCCCTGGTATTGTGGCCGGGCAATACCTTTCTCCTGATAGATAGCTTCTATTTTAGCTTCAACTTCTGATTCCAGGCCATGTTCTTTGATGTATAATTCGCATTGCTGATCGATGGCTGCATTCATGAAAAAGCCTGTCAGAATAGCAGCAGGACCATTGATGGTCATGGAAACCGATGTTTTGGGATCAGCCAGGTTAAAGCCGGAGTAAAGTTTTTTAGCATCATCAAGGCAGCAGATGCTAACACCGGAGTTGCCTATTTTGCCATAAATGTCTGGCCTGAAGTCGGGGTCTTCGCCATAAAGCGTTACTGAGTCGAAAGCAGTGGATAAGCGTTTGGCCGGCATTCCAAGGCTAACATAGTGGAAGCGCCTGTTGGTTCGTTCCGGTCCGCCTTCGCCTGCGAACATCCGGGTGGGATCTTCTCCTTCGCGTTTGAATGGAAATACACCTGCTGTATAAGGAAACTCCCCAGGCACGTTCTCCTGCAGGTTCCACTTCAGCAAATCTCCCCATGCTTCGTAGCGGGGAGTTACGACTTTCGGTATCTGAAGGTGTGAGAGCGATTCGGTATGTGTTTTTATCCTTATTTCCTTGTCTCGAACCTTAAATACATAGAACTCATTTTTATAAGCTTGTACTTTCTCTTTCCAGTTCTCCAGTATCTTTTTGTTCTGACCGTCCAGATTAAGTTCTATCTCTGTATAGGCTTGCTCCAGTTGCTTTAAAAGCCTGTCTTTGTCTTCTATCTCCAGTCCCTGAACCGCTTCTATAGACTTTCGGATTCCATACAGCTGCTGGGCCACCTCAGCCTGATCGCGGCTCCATTTATCGTAACTGCGGATGGTCTCAGCAATTTCCGAAAGGTAGCGGGTTCGGCTGGGAGGGATGATGAACACCTTCTCCGACATCTCATTGGATGTCTCCAGGCTGGTTCTAAATGCGATGCCCGTTTTCTCCGTTATTTTAGCCATCACAGCTTTATAAAGCTGGTTCATGCCCGGATCATTGAACTGGGAAGCAATGGTGCCAAACACCGGAATATCCTCGTCTTTCACATCCCAAAGCTGGTGATTTCGCTTGTATTGCTTTTTCACATCGCGTAGAGCGTCCAGGGCACCGCGCTTGTCGAATTTATTCAACGCAATAATATCGGCAAAATCAAGCATGTCTATTTTTTCAAGTTGTGTGGCGGCACCATACTCCGGTGTCATCACATACAGGCTCATATCAGAATGCTCAATAATCTCTGTATCAGACTGGCCTATACCAGATGTTTCCAGTATAATCAGATCAAAGCTGGCAGCCTTTACAATGTCTACAGCGTCCTGCACATACTTGCTAAGTGCCAGGTTACTCTGGCGTGTGGCCAGTGAGCGCATGTATACTCTTTCGTTAGAAATAGCATTCATCCGGATGCGGTCACCTAATAAAGCACCACCTGTTTTACGCTTGGAAGGGTCCACAGAAATAATGGCTATTTTCTTCTCCTGGAAGTCCAGCAGGAAGCGACGAACCAGTTCATCTACAAGCGAAGATTTGCCGGCACCACCTGTACCCGTAATTCCAAGAACCGGAGTTTTTACCAGGCCAGCCTGCTCTTTTACTTCCTCCAGAATGGCTCGTGCTTCTTCTGGAAAGTTTTCAGCGGCTGAAATAAGTCTGGCAATCGCTTTCGGGTCTTTTTCTTTTAAATGCTTTGCTTCGCCGTTCAGATTTTTTCCGGTCGGGAAGTCGCATTTTTCAAGCATATCGTTAATCATGCCCTGAAGTCCCATAGAGCGTCCATCGTCGGGCGTGTAAATGCGGGCAATTCCATAAGCATGCAGTTCTTCTACCTCAGAGGGTAAAATAACGCCTCCACCACCGCCAAAGATGCGGATATGGCTGCTACCTCTCTCTTTCAGCAGATCATACATATATTTAAAATATTCCAGGTGTCCGCCCTGGTAGGAAGTAAGGGCAATAGCCTGGGCATCTTCCTGTATGGCACAATCCACTATTTCCAGAACCGAACGGTTGTGGCCCAGGTGAATTACTTCGGCTCCTGAGGCCTGTATGATGCGACGCATGATGTTGATGGAAGCATCATGACCATCGAAAAGAGAGGCTGCCGTAACCACACGGATGTGGTGCACAGGTTTATATGGTTCAACTTTAGTAAATGACATCGAATTTTAAGAAAGTTTAGCTTAGTTTGGTGCAAATATAGTTAATACCGGCCTTTTTGCCTTGAAATATACGTTACCTACGCGCGAACAGCTTGTATGTGAGTGTTAAAAAGTGATTAAGCACTGATTTATATGATCATTGAGCGCTTCCCGAATCATAAATTTGAAAATTTATAGATATTTGTTATATTCAAATTAAAAATTGTACTGTCAATAAACTTATAGAGAAATGGAATACTCGAATATTGGTTTACTTCTGCTGACTTTCACCGTTTTGCTTTGCGGTATAGCTTATAATTTCTCAAGAAAGAGGAACAGGAAAAAGCCCGGAAAACTTCATTAATGGTTACCATAACCTATAGGTGGAGAACTAACCCAAGCCAGCTTCACTTGCAAACGCAACCAGATCGGCTACATTCGCTGTCCCTAATTTCTTCTGAATGTTTTTGCGGTGGGTAGAAACGGTATGGCTGCTCAGGTGCAATAGCTCTGAGATCTTTTTAGTGCTGTTTCCCCGGCAGATCAAATGCAGAATTTCCACTTCTCTTTTCCGGAGGCTGTTGAGGAGAAGTTTATTTTTTCGTTTCAGGTTTTCTTTCAGGGCGCTGATCAGTTGGGATTCTGTGTTCATTTGGCGGTTCATATCAACATCTACACAGACAATTTCAACTATTTCGCCGTTTGCCTTCTTTTTAAATGCCTTGGCCCAACCCATATACCATTTATACTCCCGCTCCAGTTTATGCTTTGCCCGGAAAATTCCGCCATACTCTGGTCCGTTAAAGTTTTTATAGTGGTTGATGCTGTCATCAGGCACGTTTAAATCATCCGGGTGAAGAATTTTCTGCATGTATTCCATACCACCTATTTCCCGGATTTCATCCATGCTGAAGCCCAATGTTTCTTCGTTGGTTTTGTTGCACCAAATCACACCTTCCTGCAGATCAGAGATGTAAATATTAGCAGGAACTTCGTCTATAACCTTTTTCAGAAACTCATTTTCTTGCCGAAGTAAGTTCAGTTCTTCCTTCAGGATTTCAATTTCATTTAAAAGATCTTGTTCAGTTGTACCTGTAGGCATAGGGTATTATGTATTTTAAATTAAATCTGCTTAGAAGATTGTGAAAGAGCAATCTTCTTCCGTCCTCTTCAAAATGAGTGATTCTACAGCGTGTTTATTTACCGTTAACATGCTAACATAACTATATTATTTGTCAGAGTCAACCTTCTTGTAAAGGAGTTGCTTTTCCAAAAAACCTAAAAAGTATGGAGGAGGCAAGCAAAGCAAGAGACTGTGCTGTCTTATGGTTTGCGTACCGCAAAGCTGGCCTTGCGTTTACAGCTTTAAATATTAGTTTCAGGTTGAAAAGTTATGTTAAGCATAGCCCTGTTTATCCAACACGTGCCGTATGGAGTACAAAAGATGCAAGAGGGCTGGCAGACCAAGTACAGCCACCTGCTGGTGTAGGCTTTTCTGTTTATTTCCACTTTTTATGAGGTTGGGCATGCGCTTTTGAATTAAATTGAAAGGAATATTATTAACTTTGTTCTCGTATTTATAGCATATGAAGAACATTCGTAATTTTTGCATCATTGCCCACATCGACCACGGAAAGAGTACGCTGGCCGACCGCCTGCTGGAGTTTACCCAAACGGTGGCAGAGAGGGAAATGCAAAACCAACTACTGGATAACATGGACCTGGAGCGGGAGCGTGGTATTACCATTAAGAGCCACGCCATCCAGATGAACTACCACTACAAAGGCGAAGACTATGTTCTGAACCTGATCGACACCCCCGGGCACGTGGACTTTTCTTACGAGGTTTCGCGTTCTATCGCAGCCTGTGAGGGTGCTTTGCTGATTGTGGATTCCTCCCAAGGTATAGAGGCACAGACTATTTCTAACTTGTACCTGGCTATAGGTAACGATTTAGAAATTATACCGGTGCTTAATAAAATAGACCTTCCGCATGCCATGCCTGAAGAAGTGTCGGACCAGATCATTGATCTGATTGGCTGTGATAAAGAAGATATCATACATGCTTCCGGCAAGGCAGGAATAGGCATTGAAGACATTCTGAATGCGATCTGTGATCGTATCCCAGCTCCGAAAGGTGATCCTGAAGCACCTCTGCAGGCGCTGATCTTTGACTCTGTTTTTAACTCTTACAGAGGTATAGAAGTTTACTTCCGTATCTTTAACGGAAGCCTGAGAAAAGGAGAGAAGGTAAAATTCATTAATACGGGCAAGACCTACGAAGCCGATGAAATCGGTGTTCTGAAGCTGAACCAGGAAGCCAGGGATGAGATGAAAGCCGGAAACGTGGGGTATCTTATCTCTGGTATTAAGAATGCAAAAGAAGTAAAAGTAGGAGATACCATTACGCATGTGGAGCGTCCGGCACAGGGCATCCAGGGCTTCGAAGATGTGAAGCCTATGGTATTTGCCGGAATTTATCCGGTAGAGACCAGCGAGTATGAGGAGTTGCGGGCTTCTATGGAGAAGCTGCAGCTAAACGACGCTTCGCTGGTGTGGGAGCCTGAAACCTCTGCTGCGTTAGGTTTTGGCTTCCGGTGCGGTTTCCTGGGCATGCTGCACATGGAAATTGTACAGGAGCGCCTCGAGCGTGAGTTCGACATGACGGTAATTACAACCGTGCCGTCTGTGCAGTTTCATGCTTACACTACCAAAAGCGATCTGATCAAGGTAAATGCACCTTCCGAGATGCCTGAACCTAATTACATCGATCATATTGAAGAGCCGTTCATTAAAGCCCAGATCATATCGAAGGCAGAATACGTTGGTCCTATCATCACGTTGTGTATGGACAAACGAGGTATTCTGAAAAACCAGACTTACCTGACCAGCGACCGCGTGGAGTTGTCGTTTGAGATGCCGCTGGCAGAAATTGTGTTCGACTTCTTTGATAAGCTGAAAACCATCTCCCGGGGTTACGCCTCCCTTGACTATGAACTGATTGGTTTCCGCCAGTCGAACATGGTGAAGCTGGATGTGATGCTGAATGGGGAGAAGGTGGATGCCTTGTCAGCCATTGTACACCGCGATAAAGCCTATGACTGGGGCAAGCGCTTATGTGAGAAACTTAGAGAATTGCTACCTCGCCAGATGTTCGAAATAGCCATTCAGGCTGCTATCGGGCAAAAGATCATTGCCAGGGAAACAGTTAAGGCTATGCGTAAAAACGTACTTGCCAAATGCTATGGCGGTGATATCTCCCGTAAACGAAAGCTCCTTGAAAAGCAGAAGAAAGGGAAGAAGCGTATGCGCCAGGTAGGTAACGTGGAGATTCCACAAGAAGCCTTCCTCGCCGTGCTCAAACTCGACTAGAAACAACAAGCCCCGATGTGCCCCTGCGCGTCGGGGCTTGTTGCTTTAATAGTATTCTTGTTACTCATCAGAAGCAATTAGTAAAAGAATCAGGTGCCGGTCTTTCTTTTTCCTGCACACTTATATTTTTAACTCATAACTCATAACTAAAATAGATGACTCTGCTCGACGGTAAGAAAACCTCTGAAGCCATTCAGGAAGAAATAGCTGCTGCTGTTACAGAAATTAAAGCTAACGGTGGTAAAGTACCTCATTTAGCTGCCATACTTGTTGGCAATGACGGTGGTTCTGTAACTTATGTTAATAATAAAGTATTAGCCTGTGAGCGTGTGGGCTTTGCCTCTTCTTTGTTTCATTATGAGGAAACGATCTCAGAAGAAGAACTTTTACTTAAGATTAAAGAGCTGAATTTAGATCCTGAAATCGATGGTTTTATAGTTCAGCTGCCCCTGCCTAAGCACATTGATCCGGAGAAAGTACTGGAAGCTGTTGACCCCAAAAAGGATGTGGATGGTTTTCACCCGATAAACGTTGGGCGCATGGTGGCAGGCTTACCGGCCTTTCTGCCAGCAACACCGTCCGGTATTTTACAGCTGTTACAGCGGTACAACATCGAAACCGCCGGTAAACATTGTGTGGTTATCGGTCGCAGTAATATTGTAGGCTCGCCTATGAGTATTCTGATGGCAAAGAGTGCCTACCCTGGCAACTGTACCGTTACCCTTTGCCACAGCCGTACAGTAGATTTACCTTCTTATACCCGACAAGCCGACATCATTATTGCTGCCATTGGCAAGCCTGAGTTTGTTACCGCTGATATGGTTAAGGAAGGAGCCGTTGTGATTGATGTAGGTACTACTCGTGTTCCGGATGCTAGCCGTAAATCAGGTTTCAGGCTGAAAGGGGATGTTCATTTTGAGGAAGTGGCACCTAAATGTAGCTATATTACACCTGTGCCGGGTGGTGTAGGACCATTAACTATTGCCATGTTGCTGAAGAATACCTTAAGCGCTGCAAAGGGAGAAGTTTACACGAAATAGTGTTATATTAAGAACAGCGGCCGCTTCAACTATAAGTATAAGCAGCCGCTGTTTTTTATCAGGAGGTCAAGCGTTTACCTTGCTTTGTTCCTGCAGAAAGTTTGCCAGCTCCTGGTAGTTGTTTCGTATGACAATGCTTTGCTTGGGTTTGTTAAGGAAAGCCTGTAACTGCTCCGGAAGTGCAATTTCTTCTTTTACAATTTCCTCTATACTTGTTTTAAATTTAGCCGGGTGAGCTGTTTCCAGGAAAATGCCTGCGGTTTTAACTTCAGGTAAGTATTGCTTCAGGCTCAAGTAACTGATGGCCCCATGTGGATCCATTAAATATCCTAGCTGCTTGTGTACCTCCTGAATTACAGACTTTATCTGTTCGTCGTCGGCCCAGTAACCTTTCACTACCTGTGTTAAAGACTCGTGGCTGTTCTGAAACATCTCCAGGATACGCGGAAAATTATTAGGGCTTCCTACATCCATCGCATTGGCAATAGTTGCCACCGATGGCGCAGGTGTATATACGCCTGACTGAAGATAATCCGGCACAATCTTGTTTCTGTTTGTAGCTGCTACAAAGTATTGGACCGGTAAGCCCATTTTCCTGGCTAACAGACCTGCTGCAATATTTCCGAAGTTACCGCTGGGCACAGATATCGTCAGTGCTGCTGATTCTGCTTCCGGGTTCAGCTTACGCCACTGCCCCCAGGCGTGGAAGTAGTAAACCATTTGTGGCAGCCAGCGCGCAACATTAATAGAATTGGCTGAAGAAAGCTGCATCTCCTTGGCAAGTTCTTCATCGGCAAAAGCTTGCTTTACCAGGGCCTGGCAATCGTCGAATACACCTTCTACTGCTACAGCTTTGATATTCTGCCCCAGCGTGGTAAACTGCATTTCCTGGATGTCGCTTACGCCACCGTTGGGATAGAGTATTACCACCTCAATATTTTCAACACCTAAAAAGCCATTGGCCACGGCACTGCCTGTATCTCCGGAGGTAGCGACCAATACTGTTACAGGTCTGTCTTTTGCGGCAAAAGCCTGCAGGCAGCGCGACATAAAACGGGCACCTACATCTTTAAAGGCACAGGTTGGGCCATGAAACAGCTCCAGCGCATAAATTCCCTTTTCAACTTCTACTAAAGGAACAGGAAAAGTAAAGACTTCTTCGCAAATGCTTTTCAGGTATTCTTCGCTGATAGAAGGTGTGGTAAAAGGACTTAAAACCTTATAAGCAATTTCAGGAAGTGTCAGGCCAGGCAAGGCTTCGAAGAAAGAGGCTGGTAAAACAGGAATTTGTTCCGGGTAAAACAAGCCTTTATCCTGGGGTAAACCTTTTATAACGGCCTCTTTAAAACTTAAAGTGCCTGCTTGGCGGTTGGTGCTATAGTAGTTCATGCTTGAGCGGTTTGTAAGATGGATTGTTCTACCAGGCGGGCTCCCTGTTCAGGAACCTGCGACACATAGGTTTTCAAGGCAATGCCACTTTCTGCGTATACCTTCTCAAAAGCAACTTTCACCTGCTCAGCTGTTTCCTCTGAGGCAGATAATGCAAAAATAGAAGGTCCGGAGCCAGATATACCGCATCCTAGGGCACCCGAGCTTAAAGCAGCTTCTTTGGCCTGTTTAAACAGTGGGATGAGCACCGAACGTTCAGGCTCGAATATTTCATCATGTAAACTTCTGCCTATTAAACCATAATCTGCTCTTAAGAGGCCTGCCATCAGGGCGGCCAGGTTTCCCCATTGCCTGATGCTCTTTTTAAGCGGGATCTCTTTTTTCAGGATGCTTCTTGCCAAAGAAGTTTTCAGCTCAATCTGAGGATAAACAATGGTGCAGTATAAAGCTGCCGGTACGCCAAGAGGCACCAGGTCCAGTGGCTCGTAATCTCTTACCAGTACAAAACCACCCAGCAGAGAGGGAGCCACATTGTCGGCATGTGCCGAGCCGGAGGCTTTGCGTTCGCCTTCCATGGCATAGGTTACCAGTTCTGCTGTTGTAAAAGGTTGCCCGAGTACTTCGTTTACCGCAAAGGCCGCCGCCGCCGAACTGGCAGCACTACTACCTAGTCCGCTGCCAACGGGCATACCTTTGTGCAACTGCAGTTCAAGCCCATGCTCCACCTGTAAATCGGTGAGCATTTTCTGTGCTACTACGCCAATTACGTTTTCTTCAGGATCAGCTGACAGACCTGTAATGCCTTCTATTGCAGAGATCACAATGCCAGGCTCGTGTGTTTTAAGGGCCCAAACTTCGTCACCGGGTTGCTCCAGGGCAAACCCCAGCACATCAAAGCCGCAGCAAACGTTTGCTACAGTAGCGGGTGCAAATGCTTTTACAAATTCCTTCTTGTTCATGATTTCTTCGTTATGCCAGAGCCAGGTTCTGTTCTTTCGAGCTGGAAAGGAAGAAGCTATCGTGCAAAACGTTTATAGCTTTTGCCGCATCCTCGCTTTTCACTACCAATGAAATATTACGTTCTGTAGCTCCCTGTGCTATGGCCCTTATATTAATCTGGTGCTGCCCCAGTATCGAGAAAATAGTGCCTGCAATACCCGGCTGCTGAATCATACCGTTACCTACTAAGGCAACAATACTCATAGGTGCTTCTAAATTTAACGGATCCAAGGTGGCGGATGCTACTTCCTCGGCAAATTCTTCCGATAATGCCTCCAGCGCCCTTTTTCCCTCCAGGTCAGACAAGCCAATGGTTATACTTTGCTCCGATGAGGACTGAGTGATGAAATAGATATTTATGTTTTCGCTAGCCACCGCTTTAAACATACGAACGGCCATGCCCGGCACACCCACCATACCGCTTCCGCTTAAGGTAATAAGGGCAATATGGTCGACACAGGACACCCCTTTAATCAGATGCTTGCCAGGTGCAGGGCTATCTGATATTAAGGTACCTTTATGTGAAGGGTTAAACGTATTCTTTAATACCAAAGGTATTTTGGCAGCAATAAGTGGCGCTATGGTAGGCGGATACAGTACCTTTGCTCCGAAATAAGCCAGTTCCATCGCTTCTTTATAGCTTAATTCTTCTATAGAATAAGCTGATTTTGCTTTACGTGGGTCAGTGGTATACATACCATCCACATCCGACCATATTTCCAGCCTGGTAGCATGAAGCGCTGCAGCAAATAGAGAAGCGCTGTAGTCGGAGCCGCCACGGCCAAGTACCGTTGCTTTACCTGTGTGCGATCGGGCTACGAAGCCGGGTGCAATTACTAGGCTAGCTGTATGCGGGAAACTGTCCTGTATCTTCTGATAAGTAGACCTTAAATTAACTTTTGCATTCAGATAATTGTTATCTGTTTCAATAAAATGCCAGCTGTCAATTAAAGTATTGGTTAATTCCTTGTGCTGGAACGACTCAGAAATTATAGCTGATGAAAGTAGTTCTCCGTACCCCATGATGCGCGCTTTCACACTATCGCTTATTTCGTCGAGCAGATAGATTCCTTTACTCAGGTCTTCCAATTCCCGAAGCATCAGCTTAAGCTTTCCTTTGATCTCAATCTGATGGTTGATCGGAATGAGTTGCTCAATCGCCTCCATATGCTTTGCTTCCAGTTGTGTCAGCACATCCTGATAAGTATCATCATGTTCTGTAGCTTTCTGGTAGCAGGAAATAAGCATATCCGTTACTCCTGACATAGCTGAAACAACTACCAGTACACGGTCGGGGTAATTTTTTTCTTTTAAAATAGAGGCTATTTGTAAGATAGCCTGTGCATTTGCGACGGAAGTACCTCCGAATTTTAAAACCAGCATAGCAATGTGATTAAGGACAATGAAAAAAAAGCACGATGCCAGAAAGGGCATAAAGAAGAAAGGACGATATGTATACTTAACCCCCTAGGGGGTAATTGTAGAAATGAAACAAATACCTGTTGTGCAGGCAGCGCCACATGTACCTATCTTTAATAGGTAAGGTGCGGGAGATATAGCGGTAGATTGTTTCATGTCTTTAAGTGCCGTCAATATCAGCATTAATTTTAATAAAATACTAAATTTTACGCGTTTTTATTAAAAATCAAAGCTGATTTAATTTAATTCCTTTACTTGTTCCTATTTTAATTCTATTGTTCAGCCAAATACTGCTTCGTGTTGTAATTATATCAGTTGCTTTTGCTTGTTGTTTTAGGCCTTTCCGGAACATATTGGCTATACCTTCTTGTTTGAATTTTGCAAAATAACCGCTTATTTGCCTTACACTTTTTTGAGCTTTTAACTTAGAGGTTTAAAGGTAAAGAGCTGGTAGTTGCTGCCTCTTTTTTACGACCTGATGATGGTCTTGTTAAGATAAGAAATGTGTTCTGTTGCTTTTTTGCCTGAAGGCCTCCACCTGAACAGGCTTAGTGGCAAAGCCAACATAATGTGAGCTATCTAAGTACTATACGTCATAATAATATCGAACCCTGTGCTCTGAACAACTGCACACCTATACAAATACAAAACATTACATGATGCAACGACTGCTGTTTGCCTTCTGGCTTATACTGTTTACTACCTCAATCCCTTTAGTTGCCCAGAACCGAAGCCTGAATACCACTTCCAAGAAAGCGGAGTCTTTATTTAACAAAGCAGACGAATATATCAGAGCACGGGATTTTGATCGTGCCCTCGCTGCTTTGAATGAAGCTGTTAAAAAGGACCCTAATTTTCCAGAAGCTTATTTTAAAGCGGCTAACCTATACAAAATGATGGGCGATAAAGCGGCTATGTTTGACCAGCTACAGAAAGGAATGGCTGTTGCACCACATAGCCCTGCTTTTGCCAACAGTTATTTCGATGTAGCTGAACTGTACTTTGACAGGGGGAATTACCAGGAAGCCAGGAACAATTATAACGCTTATCTGAAGGCGAAACCTAAGAGTACCAGGCAGGTGGAATATGTGCAGAATCAATTAAAAACCACTGAGTTTGCACTACAGGCAATGCAGCAACCTGTTGCTTTCAATCCTGTGGAATTATCTGCTACCGTTAATGCCTTCTCACTTCAGTATTTCCCGTCTACTACAGCAGATCAACGACAGCTGCTGTATACTGCCCGGGCGGGTACCAGGCCGGATCATGATGAAAATATCTATGTGAGTCAGCGCCAGGAGGGGGAGTGGCAGGCGCCCGTTTCTATATCGGATGCCATAAACTCCACTGCGAACGAAGGCGCGGCAGCTATTTCCGGGGATGGCAAAACACTTGTGTTTACTTCCTGTAACAGGCCCGACAGTCAGGGTGATTGTGACTTGTATATTTCGTTTAGAACTGGGAACGACTGGAGTAAACCGAAGAATATTGGTTCACCCGTTAATACGAAGGCATGGGAGTCGCAGCCAAGCTTGTCTGCAGATGGCCGTACGCTTTACTTTACATCTACAAGAGGCGGGGGCATAGGTAAAGAAGACATTTGGGTAACAAAGCTAAATGACGACGGCTCCTGGCAGACACCTGTTAACCTGGGGCCAACAGTAAACTCTTCAGAAAGAGACATGGCACCATTTATTCATGGCAGTGGCTCTACTTTATATTTTGTAAGCGATGGCCACCTTGGTTTAGGCGGTTTAGATGTATTTATGACTTCCCTTGACGGGCAGATGCAGTGGCAGACACCAAAGAATCTGGGATACCCGTTAAACACACACGCCGACGAAGGCTCCTTGTTTATCTCTCCGGATAATAGCATTGGATTTTACTCAAGGCAGGAGGGTGCAGCAACCGGAAACATAAGAATCAAGCTTTTCGGATTTGAGGTGCCAGCGGAATGGAAGAGTTCTCTTACTAGTACCTACGCCCAAGGCCGGGTTTTTAGCGAAAGCACCAGGAAGCCGCTTGAGTCGGTGGTACAGGTATACGATTTAGAGACAGATTCGCTGATGCAGCAGGTTAAGTCTGATAAACTTACTGGAGAATATACCGCTGTGTTATCGGAAGGAAAACAGTATGCCTTTTATGTGAACGCAACTGGCTATATGATGAATAGCCTCAACTTTGACTATACCTCATCGAAGGCCTTAAGTCCTGTAGCGCTGGATGTATACCTGAAGCCGATAAAAGCAGGAGCGGCCGTTGTGTTGAACAACCTTTTCTTTGATACCGGAAAATACGACCTGAATAAAAACTCCAGGACGGAACTGAATAAACTGATCCGGTTTATGAACCAGAACAGCGAGCTCAGGATCGAAATATCCGGGCATACAGATGATGTAGGCTCAGATAAGGACAACCAGCTTTTATCAGAACGCAGAGCCAAGGCGGTAGCAGATTACCTGACTTCGAATGGGGTTAGTGGCCAGAGGCTACGCTCGAAAGGCTATGGCAAAACAAAGCCGGTAAAACCTAATACATCAGACGAAAACCGGCAGTTAAACCGCCGCATCGAAATGACTATTTTGTAAATTATGCTATAAAAACAGCAAAAAGAAAAGGCCGGCAATTTAATTAAATTGCCGGCCTTTTCTTTTTGCTGTTGAAGGTCCGCCTAGCTTAGCGTTTCTCTATAGCAACATAATCACGTTCTGTAGAACCAGTATAGATCTGGCGAGGACGACCGATAGGCTCTTTGTTCTCACGCATTTCTTTCCACTGTGCAATCCAGCCCGGTAGGCGGCCAAGAGCAAACATAACCGTAAACATGTTGGTTGGGATACCGATTGCACGGTAAATGATACCGGAATAGAAGTCCACGTTAGGATACAACTTACGATCTACAAAGTATGGATCAGTAAGGGCTGCTTCTTCAAGTTCTTTGGCGATGCCCAGAATCGGATCATGTATACCAAGAGCTGTTAACACTTCATCAGCCGTTTTCTTGATGATCTTAGCTCTTGGATCGAAGTTTTTGTATACGCGGTGTCCGAAGCCCATTAAGCGGAACGGATCGTTTTTATCTTTTGCCTTTTCTATAAACTTCTTCGAGTCGCCTCCATCTGCTTTAATTTGCTCCAGCATCTCGATAACAGCCTGGTTGGCACCGCCATGCAACGGACCCCACAGAGCACTTATACCCGCAGATACTGAAGAGTAAAGGCTGGCATTTGCTGAGCCTACCAGACGTACTGTAGAAGTAGAGCAGTTTTGCTCGTGGTCGGCATGTAGGATCAGAAGCTTGTTGATGGCATCAACTACAACAGGGTTTACTTCATACTCCTCAGTAGGATAAGCAAACATCATGTGCAGGAAATTAGAGCAATAATCCAGCTTGTTTTTAGGATAGTTTACCGGATGCCCAACTGAATTTTTGTACGACCAGGCAGCAATGGTAGAAAGCTTTGCCATTAAGCGGATAATGGAAAGATCCACTTCTTCTTTTGTCTGGTTCGGGTTCAGCGATTCAGGGTAGAAAGCTGTAAGAGAGCTTACCAGCGCAGACAAAATACCCATTGGGTGAGCAGTAGACGGAAAGCCATCCAGAATTTTACGCATATCTTCGTTAATAAGCGTATGAAATTTGATGTTGTGGCTGAACTCGTCCAGTTCTTGCTGCGTTGGTAATTTTCTGTATATCAGGAGGTAAGAAACCTCGATAAAATTCGATTTTTCGGCTAGCTGCTCAATCGGATAGCCTCTATAACTTAAGATACCTTTTTCTCCGTCCAGGAAAGTGATAGCACTTTTAGTTGCTCCTGTATTTTTATAACCGGAGTCCAGCGTAATATATCCAGACTCTGCACGCAGAGAAGAAATATCGATTGCTTTTTCATCTTCGGTACCCTCTACGATTGGTAGCTTGTAGGATTTACCCTCTAAAATTAGTTCAGCGGTATCTGACATGTTTATCTTTTTTTATGTCTGTAGTTTTATCTCTTAATAAAAGCGAAATTATGGAAAAATGTATAAACAATAAAATTAGACCAACACTAATCTGCCGTATTAAAGAAAATTAATATAGGCAGCTTTCGGTTGCCTGGTATTTAAACTGAATACAGCGCTTAATGTTTTACAGTATGCAGGCAGTCTGTTCTTCCTATCAGAAGAACTGCAGCTTAACGGGAGTAAATATCTTTCCTGATGATATCGAGGGCATCCATTTCAATGGGTTTGTTAAAATAGCCGCCAACCAGCTTGTATTCTGATGATCTTTTGTATTCGGATATATCGATAGCGGATGTCATGATATACACGACACACTTTCCCTTCATCCTGTCTTCATAGAACCTGAGAGAATCCAGGAAATTCCAGCCACTCATCTGGGGCATACTCAAATCCAGGAAAATAATATCCGGCAGCTGGGCAGGGTCGGTATCCAAAGCGATACGTATTTCTTCCAGTGCCTTTTCTGCAAAAAGAAAAGTAAAAACATTGTCACCGATGGATTGTGTCAAAAGCAATTCCTTTAAAAGGAAGATACTGATTTCATCATCATCAATAATGAATATTTTCTTTTCTTTCATAGTGTTGGCAGACTTCTATCTTTTAAAAATACCGAATATTATTCAGGTTATAGTGATTAGATCTAAAATAAAAACAGTCAGTATTAAAAAGTGAGTAATCAATCATAACACAGGATCGATTCTGCTTTGTTGCTGCTTTTATATAAAATTTTAAATAAGTCGCTTAATGTGATAGAATTCAGCACCCTACATAAAGCGGCTATGTCGGAATTAAACAGTTTTAAGCATTAGTTGTTTTTAAAGCCGACATAGCTTTATTCAAAAAATGTAATTATAAAATTTACCTGACTTATAATATTAGGTAAATGTTTCAGGAGGCGCTAAAAATAAGCTATAGCAGTTCTAAACGCAATAAGCCAGGTGTCTTAAGCTGAAACAATTATACGGCAAAACAGCAATAAACTTAAAAAATTCTTCATGCATACTGTTTTTGCTTCAGATATTTTTAGTTTTGCGGCCAAATTATATCGTTAATGGCATCTTAAAATCTTCATTGGCGGTACAATAGCTGAATACCTGTTGCCAAAAGACCATTTCATTTGCACCAGGCTCAATAAAAACAGTTCGCTTTCCCGACAAAAAACGTGAAAAAACGTATCGTTTAATTTCAGGTAGTAGTTCTTATTTAATAACTAGTACCTTTTTAATGCTGATGAATGAATATGTTAAAAAACAATGACTCTTATGAGGCTGCTCCTGATGTTGTTTTGATTGGTGCTGGTATAATGAGCGCTACTCTCGGCATGATGTTGAAGGAGTTACAGCCTGATATTAAAATTGAAATATTTGAGCGACTTGACGTCGCAGCTGCTGAAAGCTCGGATGCCTGGAACAATGCAGGTACAGGACACGCGGCTTTTTGCGAGTTAAACTACACACCTGAATTGCCAGATGGCAGTATCGATATTTCGAAAGCTGTGAAAATTTCAGAGTCTTTCGATGTTTCCCGTCAGTTCTGGGCTTACCTGGTAGAGCATTGCTCTGTACGGCTGCCCCTGAACTTTATAGAAAGCATTCCGCACATTAGTTTTGTTTGGGGAGATGCAAACGTGGATTATCTACGCAAACGGTATGAAGCGCTGCAATCGTCGCACTTGTTCCGCGGCATGGAGTTTTCGGAAGATCATGAGGTGCTTCGTGAGTGGATGCCTTTAGTGATGGAGAACCGCCATGATGGTAAAAAAGTGGCAGCCACACGCATGCCTATTGGTACAGATGTAAACTTCGGGGCACTTACCCGTGGCATGTTTAATCATATACAGGAAAAGGAGGGAGTAAACTTGCATTTTAGCCATGAGGTGCGTAAGCTGAAACAGGACAGCGATGGCAACTGGACCGTGAAGGTGAAGCATATTCCTACCGGCGCAAAAAGAAAAGTGAAGGCTAAGTTTGTGTTCATTGGTGCAGGTGGCGGTTCTTTGCCTTTGCTCATGAAATCCGGTATTCCTGAAAGCAAGGGATATGGCGGGTTTCCGGTAAGTGGTCAGTGGCTGAAATGCGTGAACCAGGATATAATTGAAAGACATGAAGCAAAGGTATATGGAAAGGCGGCTGTTGGATCTCCGCCTATGTCTGTTCCGCACCTTGACACCAGGTATATCAATGGCAAAAGAGAATTACTTTTCGGGCCTTATGCCGGTTTTTCTACCAGGTTCCTGAAGCAGGGTTCTCTGCTGGATTTACCCCTTTCTGTTAAATTGAACAACCTGAAGCCCATGCTGGCTGCCGGTTATAAAAACATCCCACTTACCCGCTACCTGATTAACCAGGTGCGTCAGTCGCCGGAAGATCGTTTAGCGGCACTTCGCGATTATTTCCCGGATGCTAAGATGCAGGATTGGGAACTGGAAGTTGCCGGGCAACGGGTACAGGTGATCAAAAAAGATCCGAAACACGGCGGAATACTGGAGTTTGGCACAGAAGTGGTAAGTGCAGCTGATGGTTCTATAGCCGCTTTACTAGGTGCTTCTCCAGGTGCTTCTACGGCGGTATCGATTATGGTAAGCCTTTTAGAAATATGCTTTAAGGATAAAGTAAAAACGCCGCTATGGCAGGAGAAGTTAAAGCAGATGATCCCGACCTATGGCAGGTCTATGGCAAAAGATCCGCAGTTAACTGAGGAAGTCAGGGCCTGGACAAGCGAGGTGTTAGGGCTTTATAATTTTGAGAAGGTACAGTAGGTACTTCTGAAATAATATTGTAATCAGGCCACAGGTACAGTAGTTGCGGTAAGCCGCTGTACCTGTGGCCTGTTCGTTTTATGCCTGTTAAAATGGTTGCTTTAAAAGAGGTGCTGTGGGTATCTAAATAATGGCGACATAAGAAACCTATACCTAGCAGAAGTCTGGTGCAGGCCATACCTGTTATAGAAAACTTAAAATAAAAGAGATAGTAATGCTTTTGGCAGTATAGTTGCTTATGCAGTAGAAAGGCTATATAGCAAAAGAAATTATTTAAGCCACTTAACATATACATCGAAATGAGCAGACTTATTTTTGTGAGATTGAGCCTTGCGCTTGCTTTACTGGTTGCCTTAAACAGTTGCCGAACCAATACGGTCGCAGGTAAAAAGTATCCTGGCACAGTCACCAGAACTTCTTTGCCTCCGGGACAGGCTAAGAAAATATATGGTCATCAATCGGCTAAAGCGTTTGCGCCCGGGCAGCAAAAGAAAAAGCACGTACAGGCAAACCAAGCTAATAACAGCAAAAAGAAAAAGAAAGGAAAAAAATAGCGATTCCTGTACCTTACCTGTAAAAGCGGGAAGCCTGTTTGTCCGGTATAATGCCGGGTAAGCAGGCTTTTTTATTCAGAGGCTTACAAAGCAAAAAAGCTTGCAAGTTTACACTTACAAGCTTTTTTGCTTTGTAGCGGGGAGCAGAATCGAACTGCCGACCTCAGGGTTATGAATCCTGCGCTCTAACCATCTGAGCTACCCCGCCGAATTGTGGTGCAAATATAGCAGATTAATTTTTGTATTCGCAACAAGAACACGCAAAAAAAAATATTTTATTTTCTAAATGTTTATACAGTCAGAAATTAATACTATACTTACTCAATAACTTCCATACCTAAGATATTATGATGAGAGCTGCAAAAACCAAGTTTGTTCGGGAATACCCGATCAATGCCTCAGCAAAGCTACTTTATCCTTACCTGAGTACTGCCAGCGGCCTTGCCCAGTGGTTTTGCGATGATGTAAAAGTAAACGAGGATAAGGTGTACAATTTTGTCTGGGACGGGCAGAACCATTATGCCATTCTTACGGGACACCGCATTAACCGCTCGGTTCGATTCCTTTTTCTGGATGATGAAAAGAATCAGATTCACGATGCCTCTTATATCGATTTTTCCATTGAAGCCAGCGAGCTGACACAAGAGCAGTTTTTAAAGGTTGTAGATTATACTGACGAAGAGGATGTGGAAGAGCTATCAGAGCTCTGGGAGTATTTGCTCCAGAATTTAAGGGAAATTGTAGGCGGATAAACTTTCTTCTTCATTCCACTGCTTATCTTTGCACGATTTTTGGTGCAGATGCGTTACGAACAAAGCTTATTGGCAATACGACGACTGCTGATTGGCTCTTAAGTTAAAGATGAAGAAATTAGATAAGCTTATCATACGGTCATTTCTGGGGCCGTTCTTTTTAACATTTGCTGTAGTGGAGTTTATTCTGCTTACGCAGTATATGCTCAAGTACCTCGATGAACTGGTAGGCAAAGGCCTGGGTGCGGAGGTATTCGCTGAGCTGTTATTTTACTTTAGCCTTAACATGGTTCCTGTAGCTCTTCCGTTAGCAGTGCTACTGTCTTCACTGATGACCTTTGGTACGCTGGGCGAACACCATGAACTTACTGCCATCAAAACCTCTGGTATTGCACTGCCGCGTATTCTGCGCCCTGTTTTTATCCTGGTATTTCTCTTTTCCGTGGGAGCGTTCTTTTTCAACAACCTGATGGTGCCGAAAGCTAACCTGAATGCCTATAGCTTGCTTTGGGATATTCGCCATAAAAAACCCACCATGAACTTTAAGGAAGGTGCCTTCTACAACGGGCTGCCAGGCTACAGTATAAAGATCAATGAAAAGCTGGAGGAGGGCGGAATCCGGAACGTGATGATCTATGACCACTCCAAGGGAGGCTCCAACACCACTGTTATTCTGGCCGATTCCGGTAAGATGTATACCCAGCATAACGATACATACTTGGTTTTAGAGCTCTTTAAAGGTAATACCTATGTAGACCAGGGCAGAGGCGCTGGTATGGGCATGCGATCGGCCAACGAACAGTTTGTGCGGCAGAATTTCGAAGAAAGCAAAATTGTTTTTCCATTGTCGTCATTTAATCTTGACAGAACGCAAAAGGAGCTCTTTTCCGATAACAAGATGATGAAGAACATTGACCAGCTGCATGTGGTCACAGATTCGCTGCGCACCATGGTAAGCCGCGACAAGCAAATGTTTGCTCCAAGCATCGACCCGTACTACTCTTATTTTAAAGCAGATACAGGCGATGTAAAGAATGGTATACGCGTAAAAGACAAAGCACCGGCTCCGGATTCTGTGTTGGCAAAAAAAATAGGAGGAATAACGCCTGACGTATTAAGCAGTGCAACCAACAAGGCACGCAACATCAAGAGCTATACAGCCAGTTATGTTGATCGTGTCGCTAATTCCCAGCGCGAAGCCAACAACTATGAAATTGAAATTTGGAAGAAATACACCCAGTCTGCCGCCGTTTTGATTATGTTCCTGATAGGCGCACCTTTAGGCGCCATTATTAAAAAAGGAGGTTTGGGTGTGCCGGTTATTATATCCATCGCCTTCTTTATCCTGCTCTATGTAATGGGGATGCTGGGCGAAAAATGGTCACGCGAAGGATTGGTAGAAGTAGGGGCAGGTATGTGGGCCGCTAATGCTATCCTGCTGCCAATCGGATTGTTTTTCCTGTACCAGGCTCAGAACGACTCCAGTTTGCTGGAAATCGACTTCTGGAGAAAGCTCATGACCCGCCTGCTCAGAAACAAAATCTAAGATATAGCTTAAAGAAGATGTTAGAATAATTTTTTATTCTGATCAGAATTTTTTAACTTTGCGGCTTATACAGGTATCAAGCCATAAATAAACAGATTGATATTTATTATACCCAATGAAATTAACTACTGAAGCGAAAAAAGAAATTTTTGAAAAGCACGGCTTTGCAAAGTCTGCAACAGACACTGGTTCTGCGGAGTCACAAATCGCGCTTTTCTCAACACGCATTAACGACCTGACTGAGCACCTTAAGACTCACAAAAAGGACTATGCAACCCGTTTGGGCCTTTTAAAGCTGGTAGGTAAAAGAAGAAGACTTCTTAACTACCTCCAGAAAAACGATATTGAGAGATACAGAGCTATTATTAGCGAGCTTGGTATCAGAAAATAAATGATGGTGTTAGGGAATTTCGTTACAGGAATTCCCTAATCTTTTTCTAGTGCCCCCGATTCCCTCCCTTTTTTGCCAGTACCGACAGCTTTGCAAAGGGCAATTGCTGTCTTTTTTGATGCTATAAACGATACAAGAAGATGTCACAAACCGCGATTACGAAAACGATTACACTCCCTGATGGCAGGGAAATTATTATTGAAACTGGTAAATTAGCCAAACAAGCCGACGGATCTGTAGTAGTAAGAATGGGTAACACCATGTTACTCGCAGCTGTTGTTTCTAATAAAGATGCCCGCGAAGGGGTAGACTTCCTGCCGCTTTCTGTTGATTATCAGGAAAAATTTGCCTCCTCAGGTAAAATTCCCGGAGGTTTCCTGAAAAGAGAGGCAAGACTTTCTGATTACGAAATTCTGGTGTCACGCCTGGTAGACCGTATTCTGAGACCTATGTTCCCGGACGACTATCATGCTGAAACACAAATGACCATACACCTGATCTCTGCTGATACAGAGATCATGCCTGATGCCTTGGCAGCGCTGGCTGCTTCTGCAGCACTTGCCGTTTCCGATATCCCATTCAACGGACCTATTTCCGAAGTGCGCGTAGCACGTATAGATGGACAGCTGGTGATTAACCCGAAGGCCTCTGAATTGCAGCGTGCCGACATCGATATGATTGTTGGTGCTTCTATGGATAGTGTAGCCATGGTGGAAGGCGAGCTGAGCGAAGCTTCTGAAGAGGAAATGCTGGAGGCTATCCGCTTTGCGCATGAGGCTATTAAAGTTCAGTGCCAGGCGCAGTTAGAACTTACTGAAATGGTTGATAAGCTTACCAAGCGTGAATATTCTCATGAAACTCATGATGAAGTGCTGCGCGAAAGAGTTTATGAAGCTACTTACCAGAAAGCATATGAGGTTGCCAAAAGAGGCCGTGCTAACAAAGCAGAGCGTAAAGAAGGATTTGCTTCTGTTCTGAAAGAGTTCATCGAATCTTTAGGTGAAGAGCATGAGTTTAATGTTGACCTGATCAAGACCTACTACCACGATGTGGAAAAGGAGGCTGTGCGTAACATGATCCTGAACGATCGCGTTCGTCTGGATGGCCGTAAGTTAAATGAAATCCGTCCGATCTGGTCAGAAATAAACTACCTGCCGGCAACGCACGGTTCTGCAATCTTTACCCGTGGCGAAACACAATCTTTAACAACTGTTACCCTTGGTACAAAGCTGGATGAGCAGATGATTGACAGCGCCATGGTGTCAGGTTCTAACAAATTCTTATTACACTATAATTTCCCTGCTTTCTCAACAGGAGAGGTGAAGCCAAACAGAGGTCCTGGCCGTCGTGAGATCGGGCATGGTAACCTGGCTTTAAGAGCGCTTAAAAAAGTACTTCCTCCTGAAGCAGAGAATCCATATACAATCCGGGTAGTATCTGATATCCTGGAGTCTAACGGCTCTTCCTCTATGGCAACGGTATGTGCCGGTAGCTTAGCGTTAATGGATGCCGGTGTTCCTGTAATAGATGCTGTTTCGGGTATTGCCATGGGACTTATCACAGATGAGAAGACAGGTAACTTTGCCGTTCTTTCCGATATTCTTGGTGATGAAGACCATTTAGGTGATATGGACTTTAAAGTAGCTGGTACAAGTAAAGGTATTACCGCCTGCCAGATGGACATTAAAGTGCAAGGTTTATCTTATGACGTACTAAGCCAGGCTTTAGCTCAGGCAAGAGAAGGCCGTATGCATATCCTGAACGAGATGAACAAAACTATTGCGGCTCCTAACGCAGACTATAAACCACATACACCACGTTCATTCAACATGGTTATTGAGAAAGAGTTTATCGGTGCTGTTATTGGACCAGGTGGTAAAGTAATCCAGCAGATCCAGAAAGATACCGGTGCCACTATCATTATCGAAGAGAAAAATGAAAAAGGCCATATCAATATCTTTGCCAGCAACCAGGAATCTATGGACGGAGCTGTGTCTAAAATCAAAGGCATTGTGGCACAGCCTGAAATCGGAGAGACTTACATCGGTAAAGTAAAATCAATTCAACCATACGGAGCCTTCGTAGAATTTATGCCAGGCAAAGATGGTTTACTACACATTTCTGAAATCAAGCACGAGCGCCTGGAAACGATGGAAGGTGTGCTTGAAATAGGAGAGGAAGTTAAAGTTAAATTGATCGATATCGATAAGAAGACTGGTAAATTTAAATTATCCCGCAAGGCTGCTTTACCTAAACCAGAAGCTCCTCAGCAGAACCAATAAGTAATTTTTTCTCCCGGAGACTGTTTGGCTCTGCTAAACCGCCTCTGGGAGTTTTTTATTTTATCATTACCGCCTCTGTTCTTGATTTTATTTGTCAGATGTAAGAACTTTGCGCGGTTTTATCGTGTTACCACTCCGAGCCGAAATAGAAATTTTAACAATTTTTGCAATAATATACTACTCTGATGAGACAACTCAAGATAAGCAAACAGATTACTAACCGCGAAAGCCAATCCCTCGACAAATACTTGCAAGAGATTGGTAAAGTTGATTTGCTTACCCCTGATGAAGAGGTGTCGCTAGCACAGAGGATTAGAGAAGGAGATCAGTTTGCGCTTGAGAAATTAACAAAAGCCAACCTGCGCTTCGTAGTATCGGTTGCCAAGCAATATCAGAACCAAGGCCTGTCACTGGGCGACCTTATTAACGAAGGAAATTTAGGTTTGATTAAAGCTGCCAAACGCTTCGACGAAACCAGAGGTTTCAAATTCATTTCTTATGCCGTTTGGTGGATCCGTCAGTCTATTCTGCAGGCATTAGCAGAGCAATCTCGTATTGTGCGCTTGCCGCTTAACAGAGTGGGATCGCTGAACAAAATCTCTAAATCTTTCTCTGAACTGGAGCAGAAGTTTGAGCGTGAGCCTTCTCCTGAAGAAATCGCTGAAGTATTAGAGTTAACAACCGCAGAGGTTGTAGATACTCTGAAAATATCAGGACGCCACGTATCCGTAGATGCTCCATTTGTGCAAGGTGAAGAAAACCGCCTGTTAGACGTACTCGAAAACGAAGATGAAGAGTCGCCGGACACAGGTTTGATGAATGACTCGCTTCGTAAAGAAGTACAGCGTGCGCTATCTACTTTAACTAAGCGTGAAGCTGATGTAATTACACTTTATTTTGGATTAAACGGAGAACACTCGTTAACCTTAGAGGAAATCGGGGAGAAGTTTAACCTGACTCGTGAGCGTGTAAGACAGATCAAAGAGAAAGCGATCAGAAGACTTCGCCACACCTCCAGAAGTAAAGCTCTGAAACCTTATTTAGGTTAATTTTACTGGAAATAGAATCTGAGCCTGGCCCTAAGCCAGGCTTTTTTCTTTTGTACAAAACATAGAAGATACTTTTGTTCAACCTGTTATTCCCCTTTACCGGAAACAGCTCAAATTAGTGTAATAAGTAGATAAGTTTGCAATAAAAGGCTTCTAAGGCTGTAACTGATACAGGAATACCAATTATCGTGGACAGAATGCAGGCAGAGGAGCATATTTTTTGTATACTTGCATCCAAATTTCGATAAGTACCCAACCAACATGGAAATAGAACGAGTTAAATGCCTGATTATAGGTTCCGGACCCGCCGGTTATACAGCTGCTATTTACGCATCCAGAGCTGGTCTTCAACCTGTATTATATCAAGGACTGCAGCCTGGCGGTCAGCTTACCATCACCAATGATGTCGAAAACTATCCGGGTTATCCTGATGGAATCAATGGTCCTCAAATGATGGAAGATTTCAAGAAGCAGGCAGAGCGTTTCGGAACAGATATCCGATACGGAATAGCAACTTCTGTTGACTTCTCTTCATTGCCTCATAAAGTAATTATAGATGATCAGAAAGTAATTGAAGCTCATACGGTAATCATATCAACAGGTGCGTCTGCTAAATGGTTAGGACTGGAGTCTGAGGCCCGGTTAAACGGAAGTGGCGTATCTGCCTGTGCCGTTTGCGATGGCTTCTTTTACAGAGGCCAGGATGTGGCTATAGTAGGAGCCGGAGATACAGCTGCCGAAGAAGCAACTTACCTGGCGAACCTGTGTAACAAGGTGTATATGATTGTGCGCCGCGAAGAGATGCGCGCATCTACCATTATGCAGGAAAGAGTAAAGAAAACCAAGAACATTGAGATACTCTGGAATAGCGTAACAGATGAAGTGCTGGGTAATTTTGCAGTTGAAGGTGTGCGTGTAAAAAACGTAGTAACCAATGAGGTGAGAGAAATTCCAGTGTCTGGATTTTTTGTTGCAATCGGTCATAAACCCAACTCCGATATCTTTAAAGATTACCTGAACCTGGATGAGAACGGCTATATCAGAACTATTCCGGGCAGTTCTAAGACAAACATCGATGGTGTGTTTGCATGTGGCGATGTGCAGGACTTTACCTATAGGCAAGCTGTAACGGCGGCTGGTTCCGGTTGTATGGCAGCACTCGATGCAGAACGCTATTTAGCTGCCAATGACCTGCATTAAATTACAGATGCATCGTGTTTATACATACTATTCGATGAGCTCATTGCGTTGCAGAAGTAAATCAAAAAATGGTTGTGCTGTTTGTGTAAGTGGCAGTGAAATTGATAACGCTGCATAGCCTAATATTATCTGAATGTCTAAATTTAAAGCACCCTTCCTTTTTGCCTTTATGTTGCTGGGTACATTAACGTGCTCCAATGCGTTGGCACAAAGTAAGGTGAAGGATCTATTTAAGGTCAAATCGCCCAAAATTGATTATGTGAAACCGGATACCACTATACTTATCAAGTATGAAGAATTTCCGGAAGATGAGTCCGATGCAGGCAAATCCATTTATTTTAACCCGAAAAAGGAGCTTTCTATCGTTAGCGAAGATACTTCGGAGCTAGACCTCGGAGAGCAGCATATAGTTGAGATATCGGAGGAGATGCTTGTGGATTCCACCTGGATCAGAATTGCAGGTTATTATGCGATCTGGGATACCCGCACCATTAATCCGTACCGCATGGATGGTCGCCAGCTGAAGGATACCGTGGATATTACCCTGTATGATCCGCGCTCTAAGCGCGATTATAAAATGCCGTTAGATAAAACACCTATAACCAGCCATTTCGGAGGCCGGTGGGGCCGGTGGCACTATGGCACTGATATAGACCTGAATACCGGAGACTCTGTTTATGCCGCTTTTGATGGTGTTGTAAGAATCAATAAGTGGGACGGCGGTGGCTATGGTAATTATATTGTGGTAAGGCATTACAACGGTCTGGAAACCTTGTACGGGCATATGAGCAAGGCACTGGCACAGCCCGGCCAATTTGTAAAAGCGGGTGAAATGATCGGACTGGGCGGTAGCACCGGGCGCAGTACCGGTCCGCATCTTCATTATGAGGTACGTTACCAGGGCAACCCGCTGGACCCGGAGTTAATGTATAACTTCCCCGAGTACCTGATAAAAGACCAGAACTTCCAGATCACAGCGGCTTTATTCAATTATTATAATAAATCATCCTCTTCTTCAAGCAGTGGCGGAAGACGCGCTGCCTATCACACCGTTAGAAGCGGCGATACCTTGTCAGGCATTGCGAAGAAATACGGGGTGAATGTATCACAACTAACAAAGCTAAACGGCATCTCTACCCGAACCACCTTAAAAGTAGGTCGTAAACTGCGGGTAAGATAGTTTACATCAAGCACAACATGAAATTAGATATACTTGCTTTTGCCTCTCACCCTGATGATATAGAATTAGGGTGTGCAGGTACCCTTATCGCACATATTGAAGCAGGCAGAAAAGTTGGTATCGTAGATTTAACCTTAGGTGAGCTGGGAACGCGCGGTACGCCTGAAGTTAGGGCTGCCGAAGCCGAAGCTTCTTCACGTATCATGGGTATTTCGGCCAGGGAAAATTTACAGTTTGCCGACGGTTTTTTCAAAAATGACAAGGAGCATCAGCTTAAGGTGGCTGAGATGATCAGAAAGTACCAGCCCGAGATAGTTATCATGAACGCTGTATATGACCGGCATCCTGATCATGGCAGAGGCTCTCAGTTGGTTTCTGAATCTTGCTTTATTTCCGGTTTAAGAATGGTGCCTACGTTTGATGAAAACGGGCAGCCGCAGCAGCCATGGCGCCCTAAAGTGGTTTACCATTTCATCCAGGACCGCTTTATCAAACCTGATCTGGTGGTTGATGTAACGCCGTATTGGGAAAAGAAACTGGAGACAATCAAAGCTTTCCGGTCTCAGTTCTATAACCCGGATGATACTTCTCCCAATACCTATATCTCATCTCCGGAATTTATGAAATTCGTAGAGGCGCGTGCGCTTGAAATGGGGCATGCTATTGGCGTAACCTACGGCGAAGGATTTACCACAGAGCGCTATGTTGGAGTCAGAAACCTGTTCGACCTGGTTTAGTTGTGGGTAATTTAGTTGTGGGTAATTACAAAACAAAAGCGGCTGTCTGAAAAGGCAGCCGCTTTTGTTTTACGTATAGGTTAATGCACTATTTCAAGCGATTCTTTCTCCAGTTTGAAGCAGAGCTAGTATCGCTCAGAGCCGCAGCAGATGGAGCAGGTAACTGCTTGTGCTGCTGCAATAGGATTGCTGCTAAAACAGCTGCTATATCCTCAGAATCGTCTGTTGCTGTGGTATTTAGCACATCGGGTGTGAAGTAACGCTGTATGAATTTAGTATCGAAATTACCGGAAACAAAGGCTTCGTGCTGCAGTACATATTTGCCAAAGGGCAGGGTGGTTTCTATTCCTGTAATTTGGTATTCATCTATTGCTCGAATCATCTTTTCAATGGCTTCCTGCCTGTTCTTGCCAAAAGTAACCAGCTTCGCAATCATTGGGTCGTAGTAGATAGGTATATCCATGCCCTGTTCAAATCCATCATCCACACGCACTCCTAATCCCTGCGGGCGAACATAAGTTTCCAGTCGGCCTATGTCAGGTAAAAAGTTATTGGCTGGATCTTCTGCATACACTCTCAGCTCAATGGAATGACCTGTTATTTCGAGGTTTTCCTGCTTAAAAGGTAAGGGTTTGCCTTCTGCTATTTTAATTTGTTCTTTAACTAAATCAAGACCGGTTATCTGCTCTGTAACCGGGTGCTCCACCTGCAAGCGGGTATTCATTTCCAGAAAGTAGAAATTCAGGTTCTCGTCCAGCAGAAACTCAACGGTACCGGCTCCGATATAGTCGCATGCTTTGGCCACATTCACAGCGCACATACCCATTTCTTCGCGTAAGGCAGGTGTAAGAACTGCCGAAGGTGCTTCTTCAATTACCTTTTGGTGTCGGCGTTGTATAGAGCACTCACGCTCAAACAGGTGTACTATATTGCCATGCGTATCGCCTAATACCTGTATTTCGATGTGGCGGGGAGAGCCAATATACTTCTCTATAAAAACAGAACCATCTCCGAAGGCAGAAGTTGCTTCACTGACAGCAAGTTGCATTTGTTCCTCAAAAGAATCGATATCCTCTACTACACGCATGCCTTTACCACCGCCACCGGCACTTGCTTTAATCAGGATCGGAAAGCCGACCTGAGCCGCAATTAGTTTTGCTTCCTCTATATCGGTTATGGCATGCTCGGTACCAGGTACCATCGGAATGTTGTACCTGGCAACAGCAGCTTTGGCAGCCAGCTTGCTTCCCATCAGTTCGATGGCTTCGGGAGAGGGGCCAATAAAAATTAAGCCGGCTTCTTTTACCTGCTGAGCGAATGCCGCGTTCTCAGATAAGAAACCATAACCGGGATGAATGGCATCCACCCCTAAACGCTTGCATACATCTATAATAATATCGCCTCTCAGGTAAGATTCGCTAGATTTTGGACCACCTACACATACAGCTTCATCGGCAAAACGCACATGAAGCGCATTCCGGTCGGCTTCGCTGTATATGGCAACCGTGCTGATTCCCATTTCTTTAGCGGATCTCATCACGCGCAGTGCTATTTCTCCTCTGTTAGCAATCAGTATCTTTTTGATGTTTTTCATGCAGCAGCTATAGTTGATTAGTCTTCAAAGAAACAGTTTTGAGGCGAAACTTAAAAATTGCTTAACTAAAAAGCTTTGTCTGTTTCGGATATAAATTGTATATGACACTAGAATAACATAAATTTGCGGTGCATTAAACCGAACTAAGTTCAATTTACATATAGCGAAAGCTTGATCATAAATTATCCCTTAAACTAAACCATTACTCAAAGTGGATTTATTTGAAAAGTTGTTGACCAACAGAGGTCCTTTAGGAAGCCACTCCCACTATGCACACGGCTATTTTACATTTCCGAAGTTAGAGGGGGAGATCGCACCACGCATGAAGTTCAGAGGAAAAGAGGTACTTACCTGGAGCTTAAACAACTATTTAGGCCTTGCAAATCATCCAGAAGTGCGTAAAGTAGATGCTGAGGCCTCTGCAGAATGGGGTATGGCTTACCCAATGGGTGCCCGCATTATGTCTGGTAACTCTAATCTGCACGAGCAGCTGGAGTCTGAACTGGCCGATTTCGTAATGAAGCCTGATGCTTTATTACTGAATTTCGGTTACCAGGGTGTTGTGTCTATCATAGATGCATTGGTTGACCGCCACGATGTAATTGTTTACGATGCCGAATCACACGCCTGTATTATAGACGGTGTGCGTTTACACCAGGGCAAACGTTTCGTGTTTTCTCATAACGACATTGACAGCCTTAAAAAGCAGCTGGACCGTGCTACACGTTGGGCTGAGAACACAGGAGGTGCTATTCTGGTGATAACAGAAGGTGTTTTTGGTATGTCCGGGAACATCGGAAAACTGGATGAGATTGTGGCACTAAAAGAAAAATACAATTTCAGACTGTTCGTAGACGATGCGCATGGTTTCGGTACAATGGGTAAAACTGGTGCGGGAACAGGAGAGTACCTGGGAGTGCAGGATGGTATTGATGTTTACTTTTCTACCTTTGCAAAGTCTATGGCCAGCATTGGCGCTTTCGTGGCCTCCAATGAGCAGGTTGTAGAGTACCTGCGCTACAACATGCGCTCTCAGATTTTCGCCAAGTCGCTCCCGATGCCTATTACGGTGGGTGCCTTAAAGCGCCTGGAGTTACTACGCACGCAGCCTGAGCTGAAGGATAATCTTTGGAAAATAGTGCATGCACTTCAGGGCGGATTACGGGAGAAAGGCTTCAACATCGGTACCACACAAACACCTGTAACCCCTGTATTCCTGAATGGTCAGATTCCGGATGCAACACAGTTAACGCTGGATCTGCGTGAAAACTTCAACATTTTCTGTTCTATCGTGGTGTATCCGGTTGTACCGAAAGATGTGATCATGCTGCGCCTTATACCAACGGCAGTACATACACTGGAGGATGTACAGGAGACAATTGAAGCTTTTGAGAAAATTGCACAAAAGTTGGATAAAGGCTTGTACTCCAAGTCTACAGTTACCGCTTAATCTGCTTAAAACGCATATATTAAATTTTCTTAATCTTTGCATGTTATCATTTAATTTGTAAATTGGAGCTACTAAAACAATTGTTTAACTATAATAAAAGCTCGAATGAATAGCAATTTCAGCAAATTAAAGGATCTGGTAATGTCATTAGAAGCCGACTTCGAAAAGTTCTATGACAAAAATAATGCTGCTGCTGGTACTCGTGTACGTAAAGGTATGCAGGATCTTAAAAACATGGCACAAGACATCCGTAAGGAAGTGCAGGACATGAAAAACAGCACTGAGAAGTAAGAAAACATTAAGAATCAATAAAAAAGGCGATCTGTTTACAGATCGCCTTTTTTAATTAATTAGCTTTATTTCAATTAGTTAACTGAAACCAGGAAATAGTTTTTCTTGCCTTTCTGTATCACCAGGTATTTCTGCTGCAGTAACTCATAATTTACCTGGTCGTCCGGACCCTGTACTTTCTGACGGTTGATGCTCACGCCTCCGTTTTTGATCATGCGTTTTGCCTCACCTTTTGATTCGAAAATCTGCCCTTGCGTAATATCAGACAGTAAATCACTCACGGTGGCAGCCTCTGTATAACTAGCATTAGATATCTCGATATGTGGCACTCCTTCAAAAACAGATAGTAAAACATCCT